>NZ_PPQH01000001.1 GCF_002902385.1 Staphylococcus intermedius NCTC 11048
ATGTATAAACACCAAAATAACATGTTTCTTCTATTTATTCTCATAGACAATGAATCACACATTATTCTATTTTCTTCTATTATAATAGGAAAAAAGAAGGACATAAACTTTCAATTAAATAAATTTATTCAAAATAACCATGCATTTCTTTGGCTTTAAACATTGATGCAAAATAATAGTGACATGCACCTATACGATATACCCACTTATCCATTTAAATATACACAAACATGCCACTCTCACTGAATTGTGTATCTTTTCCCTTTTGTTTCCATAACACAAAAACACTTAAAATGAGCCTGCCGAAATGTTTCTGTAACTATATTACAATTATGTAACAAAATATTTTAAACTACTTTCAAACTTTTTTATTTCCTCCTAAAAACCCCTTAACAAAGCGGTTTTTAGCCCACCTTAATATTACATCCATTCCTACCAAAATAGTTAAACATTACAAAATAAAGAATCACTACACAAGTGATTTTTTTTCTGATACAGTATATATCGTTATTAAACCACAGCAAGTTGGTTTACAGTTATTCTTAAATCAAATCACACTTTAGTGACTTTACATTATAATCTTAAACAAATTATCTAGGAGGATTTTTAAAAATGAAAAAATTAATCGCTACAACATCAATCGCTACAGCAGGAGTTGCTGCTTTTACATTAGCTCACGGCCATGACGCACAAGCGGCAGAAAACAATGGTGGATATAACCCACAAGATCCAACATCTTACAGCTACTCTTATACAATTGATCAACAAGGTAACTACCACTTCACATGGGAAGGTAACTGGTCACCAGAACGCTTCAACGGTGGTAATGCATCAGCTTCTTACTACACTGGATACAATGCAACAACAGGTGCTTCATATACACAACCAACAAGTACTTACAGCGCACCAACACAACGCTATAGTGCACCATCATACTCAACACAAACAACAACTACATCTAGCTCATACAGTTCACGTGATTACTCATCATCTTACACTACGACTTCAACGTCTACACGTTCAGTATCAAGAGGTGGATCAAGCGCGAACTTATACACTGCAGGTCAATGTACTTATTACGTTTTTGATCGTGTAGGTGGTAAAATCGGTTCAACTTGGGGTAACGCAAATAACTGGGCAAGTGCAGCAGCATCAGCAGGTTACACTGTAAACAACCGCCCTTCAGCAGGTGCGATTTTACAAACAACTCAAGGTGCTTTCGGTCACGTAGCATACGTTGAAAGTGTTAACTCTGACGGTTCTATTCGCGTTTCAGAAATGAACTACGGTTACGGTCCTGGTGTTGTAACAAGCCGTACAATTTCAGCTGGACAAGCTGCATCTTACAACTACATTCACTAATAAAAATGATTCATACCAAAAAGCCCTCTGCATTCATGTGCAGAGGGCTTTTTTATAATTTCTAGTTAAATGACCAGTTTCTCTTTTACAATTTTAACGCTTCAAATTCGCTACTTACCTCATATACATGGTATCTCAACGGCCGAACTTCCTCACACTTTAAATCCAATAAGCAATCGTTATCCAATAACCAAATGCAAAAAAGTAGAGTAATGGGAAATTTTCCATGTTTTTAGCTTTAAGTTGTATAATGACGACGTGCACACCTATTCCTACAAATGCCGTTGTTAAAATCAGACGTACGAGGAGCATCATCGTTATGTCACCAAAAACGAGTAAGTTTGGGCTACTTGTCGCAAAAATGACAAGTGTGAACAATACAATCATCACTGTATACACAACCGTATCTATAGAGCGATAAAGATGCGAATAAGTCCAAGCCACAATGAAACCAAATACTGTGACAAGTGCAATTTCATGGATTCGCTCATATAAATGAAGGGCATCAGTCTGATACAGTACAATCGCTACAAAATACAGTAAAAGGCTGATAACCCAAGATATTACAGAAGGACTTTTGAGTTGTTGTTGATCGTGATTGATGTATCGGTGAATCCCAAACCATAATAGAATCATCGCTACTAGAACTATTAAGTATAAGATGGAATCACCTCTTCATATGTATACTATAACCCTTTTCTATCTTACTAAAACATATACGATTCAATATTTTACTATTTTCTTTTATTTGGATGCTCGTTCCCACCTTCACAACGATTACTTGCGTTTTCTTGCTCTTTAAATCTATCATTAATCTCGATCTAAATGATTAAAAAAAAGTATATACCTAAAATCTGTCGCTGTTGATTTTAGAATATATACTTTTCACAATGCATCGCTATTTTTTATGATGACACATGCGTTTTCTTTTTAATACCGATGCCAGTAAAGCCATAGAACAATGCGATGATTACACAGAGGTAACATGGCACTGCCCAAATGAAAAATTGACCGACACCGACGCCGAGTTGTTGCGTATAATAAATCCCTGAAGTCCCCCACGGAATAAGTGGGATAATCATCGTACCAGAATCTTCAAGTGTTCGAGATAAATTCACCCGATCTAAATCCATTTTGTCATACATTTGCATGAGTAGGACGCCGACCATAATAATGACGACTGAAGCTACACCAGCAGCAAGTACCATCATTAAACTTCCGATAACAGTCACGAGTATCAGTTGACCTCGTGACTGAATATTTTTGGAGATACTCTGTAAAATTACGTCTAAACATCCTGCCTTTTCAACAATTCCCGCGAAAGCATAGCCACAAAAAATCGTCACTAATATTTGTGTCATACTCATCATGCCACCTTGTTCAATCAATGACAGTGCTTTTTGAGATAAGCCCTCTTGACCGAGTAGCATTTGAGATGTAAAGCCACTGAATGTTGCAATGAAACCATCTTTAAGTTCAAAACCATTATTTAACCATCCCACTAATATGGCAACGACGCTTGAAATCAACATGGATGGCACGGTTGAAATTTTAGCTAATAGACATAGTACAATGACAATTAACGGAAGCCAAACGAAAAAGTTAATATGGTACATGGCATCAATGTCTTTTAATAGCGCGTCAATTTGTGTCGTATTTCCATGAACGGAAAACTTTCTTGAAGCAATATGCCAAACGATGAGCCCAATGATAGAGGCTGGAACAGTTGTCCAAATCATATGTTGAATATGACTGAAAATATTCACGCGTGTCACTAACGATGCCAAATTGGTTGTATCCGATAACGGTGACATTTTATCTCCAAATACCGCGCCTGAAATAATTGCACCGGCTGCCATGCCTGCTGGAATATTCATATGTAAACCGATTGCCATTAATGCGATACCTGCTGTAGAAGCTGACCCCCATGCCGTCCCTGTTGCAACGGATGTCATTGCTGAAATCAAAAAGGCCGAAACGAGAAAGTAACTCGGACTTAAAAATTGCAATCCGTAATAAATCAGGGCTGGTACAGTGCCTGAATACATCCAAGAACCAACGATAATACCGACCGTCAAAATAATGAATATTGCGGGCATTGCAGTCGCTAAACGATCTGTAATGCCTTCCTCTAGATCCTTCCAACGTAAGCCGACACGCCATGCAATCCATGAGGCATAAGCGGCTGAGATAATTAATAAAGGTTGTACAGGTATTTCAAAAAAGATAAAACCTACGCAGACTACAATCATCATCACGAAAATGGTTGAAAGCGACTCGATTAAAGTAGGTTTTCTTTTCATACACAACACACTCCCCTTTGTTTATTAGTAAGAAGTTAACCCTACGTTTTCTCTTCCTAAATATTCAATGGTTAAACCTTCATTGAAGAAATCGCGTTCTAAAATCGTTGAAGCAATCACGATAATCGCATCAATATTCGGTGTAGGTACCCCTATTTCTCTACCCAAACTTGACCATAGTACCAAACCATAAGCAATATCCTCAGTTAAATAACGGTTATTGACTTTGTTCGGTCCTGGAATTCTTGAAAAAACTGGACTGTGATTGAACAACTTGTTGAGCGGTTCATCTTCCATCTCACGCTCTAAATAGCCACGTTCAATACGAGCTTCTTTCGCTGTTTCTAACTCAAAACCTAACTTACGCCCTAACGTTAAGCGCTCCACTTCAACTGCATGTAAAAGACGCACGGTATGATTTGTAATCCCTTCTTTGTATAATGCAAAATCGCCACTGTAATCAATACGTCCTACATTTAAAAGCGTTGGTCCAGGGTGTACTTCTGGATTTCCGTTCTCTAAGTTAGTTCGCCATAAACTTTCTTCTTTAACAATATATGGGTAAATCAATTCTACTTTTTTAAATGTTTCTGCTAAGTCCTTTTCATTAAATGTTGAGAAATAAACTTTTCGTACATTTAATGAGAGATCCACTGAAGCTGTTTCAAAGTTGACACGTGTGCCGTATGTTAAAGTATTCGCCTCTGCTAATATCGGACGCGTCTCAATTTTATATTCTTCTAAAACTTTAATAAAACGTGCAGATCCCATTGCTGCTGCCATATTAAAGAAGATAATTTGGTCTTCATTAATATGTGATGACATTAATTCAGCATAATATTCGATAAATGACGAAGGGATACATAACATAACAATTTCAGCATCCTCTAAGACATAGCCCATGTCGTCACTAATATTTGTGAATGGGACAAAACTTTCTGCGCCCTCGTTATTAAAATTAAAACCACCTTGTTCAATGGCATAATCGAATTTACTGATAGACTGGTTACGACAATACAGTTTAACTTGATGCCCTTGGTTCATCATATCAACCGCTGCTGTCACAGCTCCGTTACCTGATCCTACAATTGCTATTTTCATTGATTGACCCTTCTTTCTGTTTTTTTCTATTTGATGTCGTGTCATCGAATTGTGACTCAACATGAATCGTAACAGAACGATTATAAAAAGAAAACAATTTTTTGAATACCAATATATTCATATCGTCATGTTGTTAACTTATACCCTATATACACACAATTATGTTGCGTTCCTTTATATTTTAGCCCTACTTAACCTAATAGCATGCACCTTGCTTCCTCACAGGCTTCATCTGATACAAACATTTCTATTATGTGTTTACTTTGGTGAACCCTTTCAATATTATCAGTTGAACATGTCCTACTTTTGAACAGCTACAACTTGGAGCACATTGTCCCATTCATAGCGTTGTACTTTTCAAAGTAAATCACTTCAAGTCAACTTTTTAAATATTACATGCACTGTAACATTTTGAATGTCAAAAAGTTTAAAAACGAAACTAAATAGCCCGAAAAATCTACATTTACTGAGGATACACATGACTGTCATAAGATTACGTCGTATCCCATTCGAGTTTTAATTCAATTACAAAACTGTAACATTCCACACAGACGGCTCATTTTTTGGTACAGTTCATATTGTCGTTAAAAGAACGATTCAATAAAACAAAATAACTTTTACAATTCTCAAATTAAAATAAACAACAAAAACTTTAGGAGGACTTTTATTTATGTTAAAAAAATTCGCTACTACAACTACATTAACTGCTGGATTAGGAGCTGCCGCTGCGGTAGGCTTACAACACGATAACGCAGATGCTGCTGAAGGTAACTACAGCTATTCATACAGCTACAACTATGACTACAACACAAATGCACAAGGAAATACAAACTATAACTACAATGCAAACAGCAATCAAACTTACTCATACGGTGAAAATACAACAAGCACTTCTACTTCAACACAATCAACAGGTGTAACTAGTGCTGGTAACTTATATACACCAGGTCAATGTACTTGGTATGTATATGACAAATTTGGCGGTAAAATTGGTTCAACTTGGGGTAATGCAAATAACTGGGCGAGCTCAGCATCAGCTGCAGGTTTCACAGTAGACAACAATCCTGAAGAAGGTTCAATCTTACAATCAAATGCAGGGCCAATGGGTCACGTAGCCTATGTTGAATCAGTAAATGAAGACGGTTCAATCACAGTATCAGAAATGAACTATAACGGCGGACCATTCAGTGTAAGTACACGTACAATTTCAGCTTCTGAGGCTGCTTCATACAATTACATTCACGTATAAGATAAAATCAATATTCAAAGTAAAAAACCATTGTTGTAACAACATACAGCAATGGTTTTTTGATGTCACTCAGGAAAAATTTTTAAATTGGTGCCCTTGCCCTCTCCCGACGAATCGTTATATGATGGCACTATCTATTTTTAAGGAGGCATTTCTCATGCAATGGACAAAAGTGATTTTTGCTGGCTTAATGGAAGTGTTTTGGGTCATTGGTTTAACACATGCGCATCAGCTTTACCAATGGATATTGACCATTGCACTAATCTGTTTAAGTTTTTGGATGATGATATCCGCTTCACGTGTCTTACCTGTCGGCACTGTATATGCTGTATTCGTCGGCATTGGCACTTTAGGTACTGTCATTGTCGGCATGCTGTTCTTCAATGAGTCAGTCAGCTTCATCAAAATACTCTTCATTCTCACATTACTAACTGGTGTGATTGGTCTGAAATTAACAACAGATCAGGTAGGTGAACAGCAATGAGTTGGTTCGCTCTCTTATTCGCAGGCTTATTCGAAATATTAGGCGTACTCTGGTTAAACGAATATGCACGTCTGCATCAAAAACGGTATATTGTATTGCTCGCGATCACTTTTGCATTGAGCTTACTCTGTCTATCTTGGGCAATGCAAGACATTCCAATGGGGACCGCGTATGCAATTTGGACAGGAATTGGTACAGCAGGCGGCACGATTTTAGGTATGGTCGTTTATCATGAATCGAAACAGTTTATTAGAATCTTTTTCATTTTATTAATCATTATTTCTGCAGTTGGTCTGAAATTAGTCGTCTAACTTGCATTCCTTGTAATCTAGAAAGGGGTTTCATATACTAGAGAAGAAAGGTGGGAATCGCATATGAAAAAAGTATTTATCGCAGGTCCTATCCCAGAAAAAGGACTTGAAATATTAAAAGCAAATTTTGAGGTAGAGATGTACGAAGGTGAAGGCATTATTGATAAAGAAACGCTTAAAAATGGCGTTAAAAATGCTTTCGGACTTGTAAGTTTATTATCTACAGAAGTCGATCAAGAAGTCATTGATAGCGGTTCAGAATTACAGTTTATCGCGAACTATGGTGCAGGTTTTAATAATGTCGATGTCGATTATGCACGTTCAAAAAATATCGATGTTTCGAATACACCTAAAGCTTCTACTAACTCTACGGCTGAGTTAACAATGGCTATTTTACTTGCTGCAGCCCGTCGCGTTGCTGAAGGTGATCGATTAATGCGTCATGAAGGTTTCAATGGTTGGGCACCGTTATTTTTCCGCGGACGTGAAGTGTCTGGTAAAAAATTAGGGATTATCGGTTTAGGTGAAATTGGTACGGCTGTTGCGCGTCGTGCGAAAGGTTTTGATATGGATATCCTGTACACAGGTCCGCATCAAAAACCTGACAAAGAACGTGAATTGGGTGCTCAATATTTAGATTTAGACACATTACTGCAAACAGCTGATTTCGTTGCTATAAATGCCGCATATCAGCCGTCAATGCGTCATATGATTGATACCCCTCAGCTTGAAATGATGAAACCGACGAGCTATCTTATCAACGCTTCTCGCGGCCCTATCGTACATGAAGCAGCATTATTAGAAGCACTTCAAAACAAAACCATCGAAGGGGCTGCACTTGACGTTTATGAATTTGAACCAGAAATTACAGAAGGTCTCAAATCATTAGATAATGTTGTTATTACACCACATATCGGTAATGCCACTTTTGAAGCACGTGATATGATGGCAGAAATCGTTGCGAATAATTTGGTTAAAAAAGCTAATGGTGAAACACCTGATTATATTGTCAACGAAGCAAAATAAACGCAGTCAATTAACATGAAACTAAACGGGATAGATAACACAGTGTCGACTGTGGTAGCTATCCCGTTTTTTGTTATTCACTTTTAGTACGATACAAAATACGCGTTTGTTGTTTCATCACCCATGTTGGCAATATTCGCATGAATCGATTTCTCAATTTAATACTTAACCCATTGGATTTTTGTGCCATTTTACCAATTTTACGTGACCGCTTCGTGATTTTTTGCGTATGCTTCACGCGTAATCGGTCATATCGTTTGAGTGCACTTTCAAGCGTGTCATTTCTCTTTAAGACATTCGCTAAAACAATCGCATCTTCCATTGCTTGTCCTGCACCTTGCCCCATATTCGGTGTTGTCGCATGTGCTGCATCACCCAACAAGACGATATTCTTTTCGTACACGAATGTCGATAGTGATTTTAAATCAAAAATATCATGATGCAAAATCGCTGTTTCAGGTTGCAAATCCAACACTTTACGCACTGGTTCTGGAAAATGATTGAAATACGCTTGTAAATAAGGTTTATTAAACTTTTTAAAGTGAACATCATTTTCTTTCGCATTCATCGTCGCAAACCAATATGCACGGCCATCTAGTAACGGCACAATACCGAAACGTCCTTTTTGTCCCCAAAATTCATCTGCTATTGGTTTTAACAAGTCCATATCGTCTACAATACCTCTAAAACACGTGTAACCTTGATACTGTAATTTACTTTTAGGATGAACGGATTGTCTTACTTTTGAACGCATCCCATCTGCGCCAATAATCAAATCGACTTGTTCAGGATTTTGTTCTTTAAAATGAATGGTCGCAGTTGTACCATCACTTTCGACCTTTGTCACTTCATGGTTAAAACGAAATAATTCATCGGTCAAATATGATTTTAAGAGATCTACTAATTTTTGACGTTCTAACGTTACATTGGTCTTTTTTTCACTTAAAGGTAATGTATTTAAGGTGTTACCCTTCTCATCAAAAATACGCATTGCCGTTAGTACTTGCCCTGCATTTTTGATACCTTTAGCCAAATCATGTTCACCGAGCAATTGAATCACATTGTCTCCAATGCCAATGCCCGCGCCTACCTCACGAATAGAATCTTGTTTTTCATAAATTGAGATATCGTGACCTTGTGCTCGAAGCATAATGGCAGCAGTAAGACCGCCAATGCCTGCACCCACAATACCGATTTTCATATCATCACCCCGTCATTAATTACTTCTTGTAAAATTCTTTTCGAATAGCATCTTTTTTAATGCCATATTTTTGATAATACGCTTCCATACGTTCAGCAATTTTAGCTGGCCAATCGATGTCACTCGCATATTGATTCGTCGCTGGATTTTGTGGATTCCATCGCATTTGATATAAATTGAGCTGGCCATTTTCAAAATATTGATTTCTTACAAACGCTGCGCCACCTTTAATCGCTTTATCTGGTGAAGTCCATCCCGCTTTTTGAGCATAACTTGCCCCTGTTTTAACAGCTTCACGGTCAAACGCACCGATGCCAAAAAAATTGTAGTAACGATGATCGCCTTTACGTAAACCTTTCGCCAAAGCAGAACGCCCTTCTCCTGTTTCTAACTGTGCATGACTTACTAAATAAATGACGTTCACATCATTTTCTTTTTGTGCTTCTAAAAATGCTTTCCCATGTCCTTCTAAAATACCTTTGCCTTTCAGCATTTCATTCACTTCATCTTCGGACATTTCAACCGGTTCAGATAAATCCATATACATGAACTCTGAATCTTTACGGTCCACTGTCATTGCAGCTTTGACATCTTGTTGAGAAGCATTGACGAACTGGTTACCTTCAGATTTTGTATGTAACGTATCCCCCTGTATTTGTTTGGCAAAAGCCTCATCAAATGTATGTGTTTTATCATTTTTGAAAAGCGCTGTTTCATTCATTAAAAATAAAATCACAAATAACGCGAATAAAAAAACAATAATGACTTTCAAAGGTTTGACTTTACGCGATCGTTTCATCTCATAAACTCCTTTACGTTATTGACGTTACCTCGACATAAAAATCATCACACACACAGCACATAACACGACAAAGTATGCAAGATTCACCAATATCTTCACCCATCGTTTACCGTGATAAAGCATATTGAACAACACGAGACTTAAACCTAACGATATTAAAAAACATACAAGTGCAATCCATGCACTCACAAAAACAAGCAAGATTAATCCTAAAACTAAAAAGACGTTGGAAATTATTCCTAATATTTTAATCTTTTTTGTATCCATTTTCCCACCTCTTTCATACCTGTATTATTTTATCATGAAACGCACATCATCGCGACACAGCACTTATTCTTTAAGTCATGAAGTATCTGCTTTGATAGATGTACCAATACGCTTCTATATTCAAAAACGATAGCCACAAATCAAACGTAACTTCCATTCAAACGGATGCTTCCGATTCATTTCGGGTGATTGCACCTTTCTAAGTGATGTTTTCAAACACGATGTCACCTTCATCAAGCCAAATTGAGTTGAGACAAGTCCCCTAGGAACGCGAGCCTATAGCGTGAAATCAATCAGAAAATATTCATCTTACACATCAGCACACTTACTTTTTAAACGGGTGTCTCAGATTATTTTTTAGGGGAACACAAACTTCGGAGTGTACCTGCAAACTTGATACACTTCCACTTTTTTGTGATGGATGTCACACTTTTACAACACTGTTCACTTTCTAAGATTGCATGAACGATTCTGCATACCCAATATAAAAAGACAGGTTGGTTTGTCACTCTAGACGAGACTCCTGAGGGGCATATTTAAAGGTTTAAATATGATTTCTGAAGCTTAACAGTGGCTAATGTTTAACGCAGTAGCTGTCTGACTTCTCAATGCGCATGCTTTTGAGAAGTTTAGTCAGCCTTGCGGGGGCAGTACGACGAAATCTTTGTTGCACATGAGATTTCTGTACTGCTCCCGAAAATCCAATTCGGCCTCCTTCAAATGTACACTTCAATCAAGCCGAATTTAGTTGAGGCAAGGCCCCTAAGAACGCGAGCCCATAGCGTCCATTCAATCAGTCCAATGCCTTAATGACACAGAATCGTTCACAGCAATCTGAAAGATGCGTACTTATCCAGTGTTTTTGAAGTGGATTTAAAAACCGCAAAAAAAGTGGAATGACATCAACTGCCACTCCACTCCGAAATGTTCCAAAAATTAATCGCGAGACATCCCTTTCAACAAATTCAAAAAGTAAGTCAAGCTTTGATTCATCTCATCATCTTTCAATACACGCATTAATCCCGTCATAGACGTCCGCGCATGAGGACTTGCCTGATTCGCCACACGTAAACCACGATTCACTTTATTCAATAATACGCGCAGTTCATCAGTCTGCAAATCACCCAGTAAAAACAACATCTGTCCCATATTATGAATGACACCTGCATACTGATCTTTATTCAGTTCAGAAGTGATTTTTTCAGTAATGACACCACGTTGTTTCACTGCACCAGTCAATGCGTCTAAAATTTTAGCATCATCTAAAGTACGAATCAGGTCAATCGCCTTTAATATACTGTCTTTATTTTCGGCAATCGCATCCGTCACTTGCGTTAAGCTTTCTGCTTTGATTTCTGCTTCACTTTTTTCAAGACGTTTAATTTTTCTAATACGTTCAGCCATTATTTCATCACCTGATTCCCTGGGAAGACGTAATCAGGTCTTGCCCATTTTTTATCAACACGCACACTGTATTGTGGATTTCTCGTTTGATTGCGGAAGTTAGTTGGATTCAGCGGTGATTTTCCGCGTTTACTCAAGATTTCCATACGACAACTTGTAGATTTATAAGCAGGTGTATGTGTTGCTGGGTCTGTCACGCTGCTTGTTAAATAGTTAATCGCTGCTGCACTGTTATCGTTCAATGGTAAATAAATTTGTTTGCCAGATACACGCTCTGTAATATGCACATGCATCGTTGCTTCACCATATTCAGAAATCAATTTCACTGCTGCCCCTTCATGAATACCGCGTTCCTTGGCTAGTTCCGGCGATACTTCTACAAACGCAGTCGGCATTTTGTATTTTAAACCTGGTACTTTATACGTCATGTTACCTTCATGGAAATGTTCCAATACACGTCCATTGTTAACATGTAAGTCATACGTTTCATTCGTTTTATAGAAGTTATTGAAATCCAATGCAAAGAATTTCGCTTTACCATTCTCAAAGTTAAAACGTTCTGTAAACAATAATGGTGAATCTGTACCGTCTGCAGCTACTGGCCATTGTAAGCTGTTATAGCCTTCTAAACGATGGTATTTCACACCTGCAAACATTGGCGTTAAGTCTGATGCTTCATCCATAATTTCAGCTGGATGTTTGTAACCCCAATCAAAGCCAAGTTCTTTCGCAATCATTTGTGTAATTTGCCAGTCTGGTTTTGAATCACCCAGCGGCTCTAACACTTGATATAAACGTTGGAATCGACGCTCAGTGTTGGTGAATGTGCCATCTTTTTCTAATGATGGGCTTGCTGGTAAAATGACATCTGCATATTCAGCAGTAAATGTTAAAAATTCATCTTGAACGACAAGGAAGTCTACTTTTTCAAGTGCGGCTTGGACATAGTTAATGTTTGAGTCCACAATCCCTGTGTCTTCACCTAAAATGAATAGACTGTGTACGTCACCGGCATGAATATGATCCATCATTTGGTGGTTGTCGTAACCCGGATGACTTGGTAATTTCACACCCCAATTCGCTTCATAGCGACCACGTGCTTCATCATCTTCAACACCTTGATAACCCGGTAATTTATCTGGCATACTACCAAAGTCAGAACAGCCTTGAACATTATTATGACCACGTAATGGATAAGAACCTGCACCTGGTTTCATGTAGTTACCAGTTGCTAATAACAAGTTAGAAATCGCTGTACTTGTATCTGAACCTGTCTCTTGTTGCGTCACACCCATTGCCCAACAAATTGAAACTGAGTTGACACTTACAATTTCTTTAGCTAAATGAATGAGACGTTCTTTTGAAATTCCTGTATGTTCTTCAGCAAACTCCATAGTATATGGCTCAAGTGATTGATAATATTCATCAAAATGGTCAACCCACTCATCGATAAAGGATTGTGCATGCCATCCTTGGTCAATGATGTATTTTGTCACAGCAGATAACCATACTAAATCTGTACCTGGATAAGGTTGGTAAAATTCATCTGCGCGCTGTGCCATTTCATGTTTACGAATATCGAATACATGCAGTTTTGTGCCGAACAATTTGTGAGAACGTTTAATACGAGATGCGATAACAGGATGTGCTTCAGCTGTATTCGTACCAATCGTAATCACCATTTCTGCTTTGCCGATATCATCAATTGAACCGGAGTCTCCACCATGCCCCACCGTACGGAATAAGCCTTTTGTCGCTGGTGCTTGACAATACCTTGAACGGTTATCGATATTGTTCGTACCGATGACTTGACGTGCGAGCTTTTGCATTAAGTAAGATTCTTCGTTGGTTGCTTTTGAAGATGAAATAAATGACAATGCATCTGGGCCGTATTGGTTTTTGATTTCTTGCATACGTGTCGCCACATGTTTGATTGCTTCATCCCATTCCACTTCTTCAAATTGATCACCACGGCGAATGAGTGGCTTCGTTAAGCGTTCTTCTGAATTAACATAATCCCAACCGAATTTACCTTTCACACAAGAAGAAATTTTGTTTGCTGGTGAATCGTGAGAAGGTTGTACTTTTAAGATTTCACGGTCTTTCGTCCAAACTTCGAAACTACAACCGACACCACAATATGTACAAACGGTTTTCGTCTTTTTAATACGTTCTTCACGCATTGCCGCTTCTGAATCAGACACCGCAAATAATGGACCATAGCCTGTTTCTGCTTTCTTCGTCAAATCAATCATCGACGCAAGTGAACCTGGCTCGATATCCGTCATATAGCCTGCATTACCGACCATATTGTTCTCCATCATCGCGTTACATGGGCAAACTGTCGCACATTGACCACAGCCTACACATGATGAGTCATTAATTGAAACGTCATTATCCCAAATGACACGTGGATGTTCACGGTCCCAGTCAATAGACAATGTTTCATTCACTTGAACGTCTTGGCACACTTCGACACAACGTCCACATAAAATACATTGATTCGGGTCATAACGATAAAATGGACCAAAATCCACTTCATACGGCTTCGGTTTGTATTCATACGTTTGATGTTCCAATCCCCATTGGTCCATCGTATTGTGAATTTCACAGTTACCGTTGTTATAATCACACACTGTACAATACAGTTGGTGTTTTTCTAATATGCGATCTAGCGCTTCTTTTTGACTGTCTTGTACCGGCTGCGTAGTCGTATTAACAACCATTGAGCGCTCTACTGTCGTTCCACATGCACGTTCGATTTTGCCATCAATTTCAACCGCACACGTATCACATGTTTGGATTGGCCCTAATGATTCGTTATAACAAATGGAAGGTACAAACGTTTGTTGCTCTTTAATGAATTCAAGCAGATTTTTGCCTGGTTCCACAAGATAATCTTTACCATCTAAAGTTACGATAAGATGTTCTTGCATAAATATCCCCCCTATAAATTGCTTATTATTTTATATGCCTAAGATGCCCCCACATACTTAGTTATTTCCATTTTATACCTTTAGTAACCAAAAGTTAACACATTTTCAATTTTATATATCTTAAATGAATTAAAAAATGGTTCAAACACGCTCCATATTATTTTGAATCACAGAAACGTTTCATATTGACAACTTTAATGTGTCGCACCATGAACGGTCGCAACATCTGTATCATAGGTGAGACAGACGCGAATGGCAGCCGTTAATCCTTTCACCATCATTTCAATGGACATTGAGGGTTTCCCCGGTTTATCTATTACTTGTGAAGGTGCAAATGGAACGTGGATAAAGCCTGTTTTCATCTTTGGATAATGACGTTCCGCTTCATAAGCGAGTTGGTACATGATGTGATTACATACAAATGTTCCAGCAGTATTAGACAGACTTGCAGGCACACCTTCAGCTTGCATTGCTTCTACCATACGTTTGACAGGTAATTGCGTGAAATATGCAGGTGGTCCATCTTGTTGAATATACTGATCGATTGGTTGTTGTCCTTCATTATCAGGGATACGCGCATCATCTACGTTAATCGCCACGCGTTCTGGTGTAATTTCAAATCGTCCCCCTGCTTGTCCTATAGCAAGTACGATATCGTAATCAGTTTGCACAAGTTTTTCTCGAACGACTTCAATACTTTGATTAAACACTGTCGGAATCTCTAACTTATCAATGACATGTCCGTCAATGGTGTCAGGGAGTTGTTGTACAGCTTGCAATGCTGGATTCACCTTTTCTCCACCGAATGGATCAAATGCAGTCACTAAAACTTTCATTGCTTTAAAACCTCCTTAATTCATTTAAAAAGCGAGTACGTACATTAAAATAATATGCACGCCGATGAGTATGATGGCCATCGGAGCTTGTGCTTTAATGACAGCCAGTTCGTCTTTCATTTCTAACAAGGCAACAGGTAAGGTGTTAAAGTTTGCAGCCATAGGTGTCAACAATGTACCACAAAAGCCGCCTGTCATCGCCAATGCACCGACAATCGTTGGGTCACCCCCATTTTGAATCACAAAAGGTAAACCAATACTTGCGGTAATGACTGTAAACGCTGCAAATGCATTCCCCATTAGCATTGTAAAGAGGACCATGCCTAAAATGTATGCAATAACACCGAGTAACGCGTTATCTTGAGGTAAGAAACTCGAAATTCCTTTTGAAATGGTTGTACCTACTCCACTCACTGTAAACAAAATACCAAGTGCAGCGAGGAATTGTGGCAAGATACCGACTGTGCCAATTTGTTGGACTAAACGATCACTATCGTACAAACCGACTTTTGCTTTCGGGCGAATAATGAGATACGCAACGATAAGTCCAACAACAGAAGAAATACCAATCCCTATTGCGCCACCTAATGATGTCCAAGTTGAGACAATGACAGCAACAATCGCTAACACAACAGCTGGGATAAATAACAAATTGCCAAAGCGTGTCGCCCCCATTTCTTCTTCTTGATGTTCAACGTCAACCACTTTTCCAATTTTTACATTTTTGGTTATCGTCAAAAAGCCCATCAACAATACGAGGAGACCATTCATCCAATCCGGAATATAAGGCCCAACAATAAACAATAAGCCTAAGACACACCAAAACAGTGCTGTTCCTATTCTTTTCATATTGCTCGGCTCACGATATACACGAAAAGCAGTATAAATAAACTGTAAACCGATAAGCACATAAAAAATTTCTAAAATATGACTAATCGTTTGAGGACTCATCTTGTTTTCCCCCTTTTTCACCGTACTTACGATTCATTTTTCGATCAAATAAAATATTTTGAATGACACCTATAATCAGGACAACAATTGCAATTGGTGCAGAATATAATGCGATTTCAACTGCTTTGACTTCCATATGTAATGATTGAAATGTTGCAACGATTAACAGGACACCTGATGCGCCGACAAATAAATTTTGTCCGAAAAAGTTACCATAATTTTCCATTGCAGCAATATGTGCTTTCAATTTTTCCTCGTCTGTCGTCTCTAATTTTTGTTGATATTTCGCTTTAGCCGCTGCTTGGACCATTGGATTCATGAGTGGACGAACAAATTGTGGGTGTCCGCCAATTCGAATTGAAGCAAGACCGGCCACTTCGCGAATCAATAAATAGACAGACATAATACGTCCAGAAGTAATGCCTTGAATACGATTGATTAAACGTGTCGATTGTGTTTTCAGACCATAGCGTTCAATCAATCCCACCATAGGCAATGTTAAAATAAATAATGACACCATGCGATTATCGACAAATGCTTTACCGAGTGTTTCTAGTATCGTCATCACATCCATATGGGAAACGAGACCCGTTACAATTGCCGCAATAAGCACAGTTCCAATCGTATCTCATTTGAAGTAAAAACCTAAAACAATGATGAGGATGCCTATAAGTTTAAGCCATTCCATCAAATCCCTCCCTTATGTAGATCGTCACTTCATTTTATCGTTATCTGAATATTGTTTCAAATAAGCATGAGAAAGCGATTTAGTTAGAGAATCAAAAAAATGCCCTGCAATGCGAACGCGGTTGACGTTATACATTGCAAGGCATATTAAACTATGGGTCTATTGCACTAAGACAGACAATTTCGTTGATTTGTCATGGTTGATATACTTGTCTCATGACTAGGCGTGCAGTTATAAGTTTAAGTTCTGCTTATATTGTTGTACTAATGATTGTTTTTGCGATTCGTCTGGAATGAAGTAGTAAATACCATCACTTTGTATACCACCCGAACCGTCTAATTGATGGCGTTGAACATGATCATTAGCATCACTATAGTTGCTACGAATTTGATTCATTTCACCAATGGTTAAGTCTGTTTTCACATTATCACTCAATTGATTCATTAAGGCGTTAAAGTTCGTGATCGATGAAATGCCTGTTAACTTGTCAGCTAAACCTTGCAGTACAAGTTGTTGTCTTTCTTGTCTACCGAAGTCTCCACCTGCGCCTTCTTCTTTACGGCTACGAATGAATGCCATCGCTGTGTCACCATCAAGATGTGTCTTTTGACCTTGTGTGAACTGATGACCACCAGCATTAAACGTCGCATTACTTGTCACGTCTATGCCACCAACTGTATCAATCGTATCTTTCAAGCCATCCATATTGACTGTGGCGTAATGATCGATAGGCACACCCATTAATTTTTCAATAGATTTTACCGCCATATCTGGACCACCATAGGCATAGGCATGATTGATTTTTTCTGTCGTATCACGTCCAACGATTTCTGCTTGTGTATCACGAGGAATACTGATCATTTCTGTCGTTTTCTTTTCTGGATTTACTGACAAAATCATGATGGTATCGCTTCGTTCACCACCACCAGCACTTTCACGTTGTGCATCTGAATCTATACCAAATAATGCAATAGAGAAAGGTTCACCCTTGCTCAAATCTACCTTACCTGATCTTAATTCCGAATGATTTCTATCTAAAGGATTATGAATAGCGCCTCCTACTGCAAAAATTTTAAATGCGAGATAGGCCACTGCGATGAGCGCTAAAATAAATAATATACCTATGAACCATAATAAAAATCTTAGAATTGGGTTTTTACGTTTTTGCGTTCTTTTATACTCCAACAAAGTCACTTCTTTCCGAATGTATTGGTCTAGCTTTATGGAGATACATGAAAATATGATCCCGTCACATATTAAGTGTTATTTTACAGAAAAGTTCACCTATTGAAATCGGTCTTTAGACGCAACACTACTTTTGATAACCACCATTGGATAATAATATGTCTAAGATCGTTTCATAGCAACCTGGATTACTGATAATAAACGGACCACCATGAACAAAATCAATCGGCTGTTGTTCGAAATCCGTCATCTTCAAACCAAGTTCTTGCGCAAATAAAAATTGAGCCGCAATATCCCAAGGTTTTGCATTCGTATGAATATGCGCCCCGAACTGTCCTGTCATGACACGCGCTGAATCAAGCCCACACGCACCGATGAGACGATAACCAAATGAAGCATCTAATAGTGCATGCATTGTCTCATCATTCAGTACACGATTATTAAATGAAATAATTTTGTCTTTCAGTGACTGCGGTGTTACAGGTTGCATCCGGATGTCATTTAAAAATGCCCCGCTCCCTTTTACAGCACGATACAATTTTTGTCTTGGATAATCATAAATATACGAAAGTTGTGGCTCCCCATCGAAAAAATAGCCAATGATCATGCAAAAATCATCTTGCTGTTTAACTAGATTTGCTGTCCCATCAATAGGATCAATCAACCACGTATGGCCCTCTCTTAAATGATGCGTTTCATGATGTGCTTCTTCTCCATATAAGTGGTGATCTGGATAATGCGTTTTTAAAAATTGTTCAAATCTCGATTCAATCGTTCGATCAACATTCGTCACAAGATCAAAACGACTTGACTTCGTATCGGTTTGAATTTGTTGAATCAGTTCAGGTATTTCTTGAGACATTTGATGAATCCATTGTTGAACATGTTGATCTATCGTATGACGTTGTGATTCAGATAACATATGTATCACCTCTTTATCTATATTAGTTCTATTATACAGAAGAAAGATTGCTTTTTGGGAAAACATACGAAGTTAAAAATTAAAATGATGATTGAAGACAACATCTATCATGTGAATGAAAAAAACCGGTTGGCGTAAACCAACCGGCATAGAAAGGAAAGTAAGTAATAAATATTGAAGATGTTAAACTAGAATTAGTACAACCATGATTCAAACATTACTATCAACTTTGATAGCTACCCCTTTATTTGAACATTTCTTGTACCATCCCCCCTAGTAGCTAACTACACTATAACATATACTTTCCATAAATGTAAGCGTTTTCTAGAAATTTTTCGTATTTTTTATTTACATTTTTCACTCCGTCTTGCAAGTACGTTCAAAAAGTCTTTCACTATAATTATTTTATCGATATGCTATAATATTGTTAAACATGTTTGGGAGGTGTTCGTATGAATAAAGAAGCACGGCAAAAGAAACTGTTGGCCTTGATTCAACAAGACAAACCAATGACTGCCCTTGAATTAGCACAAGCTCTCCATGTTTCTAAACGCACTATTTTACGTGACATGCAAGAATTAGAAAATAAAGGGGTTCAAATTGTCGCACATGCAGGGATGTATGGGGGCTACCAACTTCAAGAAAGTCAACATTACTATCAACTGAATTTGACACAAACAGAATTACAAGCGCTCTATTTAATATTGAAAGAGAGCCAAACACAGTCGACATTACCGTATGAAGAAGCGACGAATCACCTTATTCAAAAAATATTAAAACAACCTTATACACATATTCGACGTACATTACGCCAACTGGACCAATACGTTTTATACGAAACACGTCAACACCCACGTTTGCCCGTTCAATTTAGTGATATTTTGATTTATTGTCAAGAACGCAAAGTGATGGGCATTGATTATAAGATCGATGCTAATGGCGAACTGCGCTTTGAAAACGTCATTTTTATCGGCTTGATTGCACGTCATGACGGTTGGCAAGCGATTGTTTATCATATTGGTGGTGATTATACACAGTATGTCGATATTGCTACCATTGAAGACATTTCATATTCTTTCCAAAAATCAATACAGACAAACGATATAACACTGGATAATTACGAAACGTATTTAAAAAATATAGAACAACAATAAAACCAATGTCATGCCTACAAAGCGTAACATTGGTTTTTCTATGCATAAATTTCATTACAACAAGAGTGTGATGATGAATGAAATAAAGTTATTTAACATGTGAAAAGCAATCGACACACCTAAATTGCGCCCGCTTTTCATATAGAGGAACACAAGTGGAATGGCTAAAATTAAGTAATCAACAATTTCGAACGGGGAGGTCGCTTGAAGGACATGTACCCCCGCAAATAATAAGACTGAAATGACGGCCATAACTTTAAAGTTTAACTTCTTACCTAACTCTCCAATTAAAATATGACGAAAGAAAATTTCCTCAACGACTGGGGCTAAAATAACAATCATCATAAAATTGATTGGAGTAAACCATGGAATAGCAAAAAGTTGGTCGATAAGCATCCCGTTTTGCGTCGTGTCATATTGAAATTGTTCGGGCAAAAACTGTTGTAAATATCCATAAAGCATGGATGCAACTTGTGCAACGAAATAAGCGCCTATAATCCAGAATAGATATTGACGTATCCCTTGAAGACCTTTCATAAAGCGTTGTCCCATCGTTTTATAATGTAACAAGTAAAAACTGAGGATCACAATCAAATAGGCAACTGCGGTCGCAATGACTTGTACGACAAGTGCATGAGAATCAGTTAATAGCGATGTCTCACTGACATTGAAAAATACAATACTTATGACAGCTGCTAATATTCCAAATACGAATGTTGCAATGAGAACAATAGGAACTAATAATAAGTCCCGCCAAGCAATATCTTTCCATTTATATTTTGACATTTGAATACTCTCTTTCCTTTAAAAATGAACGAAAGGCTGTCTACATATCACAGACCTGTGACTTTTTTTACAGTTTTATACAACACTTACGCACTTTTATGATTCTTGTTATAATATATATTATTTCATGAAAGGACGCTACTGATGAACGGTTTTGAACCCTCTAATTATTTACATGCACTCAAAGCACTCAATGAATTGTTAGACTTAATCATTGCATATGATTTAAACTACGCTCGAAATAACGAACAATCTCAAGGCATATTAACAATTTTAAAATCCAGAGTCCACTCGTATTATCAGCAATCATCTCAACCGCTTCAACTGCATGCCTATCATCTCTGTCCTTTCGACCTCTATTATATTTGCCTTTACAACTTGTACCACAATCCATTGGTCCCTATTGAATTTGGAAGTCAAAGCAAATTGAATCAATGTTTTATTCAGCAAATAATACAAGCACGCGCATACTTTCAAATATGTGAGATGACATTTGAAACACCGCATATCCCCTTACATTAAAATAAAAAAGCGGAATGACATCAGCCATCCCACTTAACACGCTTTACTATTAAAAACGGACACGCATATTGAAGCACGGATTCATCTCAATAATGCAAATATAAGCTCGACTATTATGATATCGTTATGTATCTCTTTCCCAAAATACAGCACGATACTTGTTACTTCTATAATTTAAAATCTTCTTTGTCACGTTTATGATAACCGCGTAAGAAGAAAAATACAGCCATAAAACCTAAGAATAAGAAACCGATAATAACAGATACTCGAGTTTCGTTATTGATAAACATTGCGACTAACACCAATAGTAAAAATGCGATAGACAGATAGTTCGTTACTGGTGCAAATGGCATTTTGAAAGGATGGTTTTCTAATTTTTCTGGAAATTTCTTTCGAAATTGAATATGGCTAAACAAAATCATAAACCATGGAATCATCCCTGGTAAAATAGATGCACTATACACATAAACGAAAATATTTTCAGAACCATCAATAAATTGTGGTAATACAACATTTAAAATCACACCGATAAAAATACCAATCGATACTGCTAATACTGTGTAAAACGGTACACCATTTTTCATGACTTTTGTAAATACTGCTGGTAATTGACGATGTTGTGCTAAAGTGAAAATCATTCGACTTGCACTGAAAATACCTGAGTTACAACCAGACATCGCTGCTGTAATCACAACAAAGTTAATTAAACCTGCAGCAACCGTAATCCCGACTTTTGCGAATGTAGCAACAAATGGACTACCAATGTCATGTAATTCATTCCAAGGATATACTGTTACAATGACAAAGATGGCACCGATATAAAAGATTAAAATACGCCAAATAACGCCGTTGACTGCTTTTTTAATATTTTTTTGAGGATCTTTTGTTTCACCTGCTGTAATACCGATCAACTCAACCCCTTGATATGAACCGATAACAATAGATAAAGCAAAGAAAAATCCTAGCCAACCGTTCGGCATAAAACCACCATGTGCTGTAAGATTACTCAGACCGATCGGATTGCCTCCGTTCCCTAAGCCGAAGAAAATCAAACCGAAACCTGCAATAATCATTAAAATAATAGTCACGATTTTAATCATCGCAAACCAGAATTCAAACTCTCCAAATGCTTTTACAGACACTGCATTGGCAACTGTTAACATAACAATTACAATCACGCCTGGAATCCATGTAGGTAACTCTGGAAACCAAAACTTCATATATGCACCGACTGCGATAACTTCCGACATACCTACAACAATCCATTGAAAGATATTGGCCCATGCTGTAACGTAACCCGCAACAGGATGAAGGTAATCTGTTGCATAGTTTGCAAATGAACCAGTTGACGGATCAAGATAGACCATTTCTCCCATTGCACGCATGATTAAAAATAAAAACAAACCTGCAATTAAATATGCGAAAATTACAGAGGGGCCTGTCCATGCAATCGTACTTGATGCCCCCATAAATAAACCAACACCGATAGTACCTCCGAGTGCGATCATTTGAATCTGTCGAGAACTTAGTCCTCTGTGTAATTGATTATCTTCCATGACAACGTTCCATCTCCTTTTGTACCCCTACTCATATCAAATTGATGTTGAACCGTGCATGTCGCTATTATACTATAAACTATCAGAATTTGAAGAAAAAATTACAAATGTTAACCCATTCATTTTCAAGTTAAAATTAACCTCGATACACTTTATTGGATACTCATTCAACGCTTACCTTAAAAACTAACGCATATATCACTTAAGTGTTTTATACGAAAACGTATTTTGATATGATAGCGTTTACATCTATAATCGTCAAAATATTGTCACATTGCTTGTTTGTGATTATATTCACATTTATATTTAGATTGCTTATACTAAGTTTATTATTTAAGAAAGGAATCTTATTCATGAAAGATACTAATATTAAATGGGATACAATTTTTTATGGTCGCAAGTGGGTTTCAAATATTATTGAGACGATTCAAAAGAAAGATGTACTACAAAGCTTTTACCTGAGGCGTTATTTATTAAGAGCAATGATGGCAGGATTTATTATTAGCATTATTACCGTTTTTGTATTAACCGTTAAAACAACATTTGCACCTGATGTCGCACCTGGTATAGTGAATATGGCTGGTGCGTTTACTTTTAGTTTTGCGCTCGTGTTAATATTGTTCACAAATTCTGAACTGCTGACGAGTAATTTCATGTATTTTACTGTTGGTTTATACTATCACTTAATCCACCCTACACGTGTACTGAAAATATTCACATTATGTTTTGTTGGGAATATGATTGGGGCTGTCATATTATTTAGTTTACTACGCTTCTCTAATGTGATGACACCCGACATGCTACAAATGTTAGCACATACAATACAAGTAAAAATTTATGACTATAGTTTTCAAAACATATTAGTTCGTGCAATTTTCGCAAATTTCTTTATTAACATTGCGTTAGTCATTGCTATGCAAATTGACGATGTACTGGCTAAAATATTTGTCATGATGTTCGGCGTGACGATTTTCGCATTTATGGGTTTTGAACATGTAGTTTATAATGCGTGTCTGTTTATCGCAGGTGCCATTTATCAAACAGATGCTGTGAACTTGCTCCTGATGACAAAAAATGTGATAGGTGCCTTACTGGGAAACTATATCGGAGGTGGCCTTATCATCGGCCTATTCTATGCGTATCTTAACGATCATGGTCAATTTAAAGTGATTAAAAAAGAAAACAAAAAGCAATCATTGATCGACTAAATACACGACTTCATTGATAGCGGTTTGTGTTATAATAGGGACAATTCAAAGCTTAAGGAGCATATTATGGATCGCGCACGTATCATTAGAGGTGTCTTCATCTCAATCATGTTAGGCTTAATCTTTTTCTTCTTAAATCAATCACAGTCCACATATACGACAAGTACGTTATGGCTACGTTCAATGCTTGTTGCTATTGTCTTTGCGGTATTGTATTTCGGCATCTTCACGATTTTAAGTCATGACACAAGAAAACGTATCTATGGCCCACCCTTGCTCATTGGTATCATCCTAGGCATTTTAGTTGGGCAGTGGTTCGGGTATGCATTGCTAGGACTTGTTATCGGCGTCATGCTTGGCTTTATAATCGGTGTTATACGACAACGTTATACAAAGGAGTGATGAGAGATGTCAACACAGATGATTGGTATCATTGTCATAATAATTCTGTTAATTAGTTTTCTTCCTAATGCCTATATGTTGTATAAAACTTCTAAAGATGGCACTGAAAACACACGCTATAAATTAATGGTTGGTGTAGATGCCATGCTATTAGTGTTAATTATTGCCGCCATCTTATTATTAACATAATCAAACCTCATGACATCGCAACTGATGTGTCTTTGATCGAACTTGCGGTGTCATGAACTTTCTCTTTTCTATACACCATAGGCAACGTAATCACTTTTCCCCACATTGAAGCAACCGCTTTGTAAGAAATGCCACAGTTCGACTTCCAAAATAAAAGCGCAGATCACATCCTCTCAAATGAGCATGAAACCTACGCTTAAACATTAAATTTTCCCTTGTAAGAAAAAGTAATACATGATTGAAGCAAGCACTGCATAAACAATCAATCCCGTTACAGTTGATAACACATGAATGCGCATCGGAATATGTTTTTGAAAACGGGGCGCTAATACTAAATTACCAACTATGATGATTAAAGGCGCCACGATGAAAAATAAAATCATTTCTAAACTCATGGCTGTACTCCATCAAAATATTGAGCGACGACTTGACTCAAATCCACGTCTTTGGCAAGCAAGTCCAATTCTGAAAAATCACTCTGAGCCGTAAATGGATTTGGGTTTACGATCACATCAAGTCCTGCACGAATCGCACCTGTCGCACCATTCACTGAATCCTCAATCGCTAAACAATGTGCTGGACTATAATTCAATGCTTGTACCGCAGCTAAATATAAATCTGGTGCTGGCTTCACTGTTTCAACATCTTCTCGACCTTTAATCACTGAAATATATTTTTCGATACCTAACTTCTGAACTAATGATTCAATGTGCTGTCTTGTACTACTTGAAGCAATCCCCATCGGAATGTGACGTTGATGCAATTGTTGCATGAGTTCAAGTACACCAGGTCTTAAAGGCAGTTGTCCTGCTGTTCCATAATGTTCTTGATAAACTTGATCTGTTAACGTTTCTCCTAAATGAGTGAGTAAATGCTGGTGAATCCCTAAAGCACGACCACCAATGTTAGAGCGATAAAAATCTGCACTCATATTATCATGCCCTGCCTCATTCAAATAACGATTCACTGTTTCATATAAGTGTTGCTCGGTATCGATAATCGTACCATCAAAATCAAAAATGACTGCGCGATACATGCTTACTTCCTCCTAAATCCTTGGTTACGCTTTCTTCAATGATTGTTAAAACCCTGGTGCTAACGTTGCAAATTCATACATGATTTTATTCTGACGATAGTAAAGTGATTTAAACCAAATTCGATCAATGACACCTGAATGTTTGCCTGCTAAATCATCATGTAATGTGACGAGTTGGTTTAATGTGTCATCATTTTCTGTTGCGAGCGCATGATGATGCACATAACCACGCCCTGGTCTTACGTTCGGTCCATCTTTTTCGATGACGACAAGGTCAGAGTAATATCCTTTATCATCAATTGCTACAACAGTTTGCTCACCAAATTGCGCTTTATCTTTAAAATCTAAAGTGTCCCGTAAATAGTCTAACGTTTTCTGTGCATCTGCAACGTGAATTTCAATCGGTCCTAATCCTAAAATCTGATACTCTGCTGGGATGTCATTATCGACTGGATTTTGCCATCCTTCTGGAATTACAGCATCACCATTCACCATCATGACATACGACAATGTATCTGGATCGTCAAAATAGAGTGCCGGTTGTTCCATATAACTGCCTCTTGAAATGTTTGTCGCTTTTCCTTGTAAACGTGATTCAAAGAAATCCAATGCCGCTTCATTCGGAACAAGTAGCCCTATTCTTGCAATCATATTCGTCCCTTTACGCATCGCACCAGCATTTGGAATTTCAAAAAATGTCAGTAATGTACCCGGCGTGTTTTGTTGGTCACCATAAAAGATGTGCACCATACCGTCATCATCTTGGTTGACTGTTTCTTTAGTTAAGTGTAAGCCTAATGTTTCAATATAAAATGCTTTGTTTTGATCTAAATCTTTTGTGTACATTGAGATATGATGATGTCCTGTAATGTTCACGATAATCCCTCCAGTATTAACTAACTATGATTTACATAAAGTATATTTTTTATATCTAGAGATTGCAATAGATATGATTAGGACATAGTTGGTAGGAGTATGAAGCAGACAACACCAATAATGATGATCGATAATGGAAAGACGAGTGTTTGAATAAAACGTACTTTTCGTTCTGGTAATGTTGCGCGCAAGAGCCACGTTTCAATACTAAAGTTAATCATTGTCAAAATCACTGTCAACGAAAGTAACAGGGTAAATCCATTCGGAAAATTCATCAAAAAACCTACTGAAAGCACTAACATCATAAAAAATATTGAGACCGTGATAAAGTAATTTTGTAGCATTTTAATCATCATTTTTACATCACACCCTTTTTTAGGCTTCGTTGTTATATATATTTAAACATTATTTTCGCATAACCTAATAAAAAAGTAAAACAGCTAGCAATCTTTGAGTACATCATCTTGAAATGAAAAAGAATAGACACTATCTATCGCTTTTAACGACAAGATATGTCTATTCTTTCTATCAACTATTTTGATTTTGCTGCCCAGTATTTTGCTAATATTGGTCCTGTTACTAAATGGACTATACTAAATATTGCGCCTGGTACTGCAGCTAAAGGATTAAAATGAACGGTTGCTAATGATGCGGCTAAGCCAGAGTTTTGCATACCGACCTCAATCGATACCGTTTTTTGATCAGTATAGTTTAATTTGAATAAATGCGAGAACCAAAAACCTAATAAATAACCAATCGCATTATGTATCACTACGACTAAGAAGATGAGTAGACCCGTTTGAATAATGAGTTCACGACTCCCCGCAACGACAGCACCTAGGATGACTGAAATCGCAATAACTGAAATGAGTGGTAAAATATCTTCCCCCACATGCGCCACAGGTTTAAGAAATCTTTGAATCAAAATACCTAATACTAATGGAACAAGTACAACTTTAACGACTGAAATAAGCATCGCCATAAAAGAAACATCCATCCATTCCTGTGCTAAAACAAACATTAAAAATGGTGTCATGAACGACGCAAGTACTGTTGAAATCGTTGTAATCGTCACAGACAATGGCACGTTACCTTTTGCCAAATAACTAATGACGTTGCTCGACGTACCTCCTGGACAACATCCTACTAACAGTACGCCAATCGCAATATCGGCTGGTAAATGAAATAGCTTTACGACTGCATATGCTGAAAGAGGCATAATCGTATATTGTAAAATGACCCCAATTAAAACTGCTTTCGGTTCTTTTAGGATTAATTTAAAGTCATTAACTGACACCGTTAAACCCATCCCTAACATCACAATACCTAACAAATACGGTACAAACGTTCCGAAACTTTTAAAAATATCCGGAATCAAAAATCCGGAAATACTTGCCAAAAGCATCCATAATAAAAATGTTTTAGATGCAAATCGACCTAATCGTTGTAACATGGCATTCACTCCCCAATGCAATTAATAATCAGAATATTACCATAATTAGAAGTCGTGCACAACGCTTTTTCCATAAATATATAGTTTAAATTCACATCAATCATTATCACTTTACATCTTTAGTCTTACTGAAAATACAAATGACTCGTGATACAATAAATGCAACAATATTGATAATGGGGAATTAGAATGATAATCGATAAAATAGAGACATTTATTTTAAATATAGATCATATGACAAGCCGCTTTGCCAGACGAAAATTATTAAAGCTATTACATGAAATGAACCTCCACGCTACAATTCAAATGGAATGGCTAAAACATCAGCACAATTACTTACTCAAAATTCATTTACCTAAACAAGCTTTGCCTTATTTGATTAGTTTTTTGAGCTTCCATCATTACCGTATATACCAAATCGTCCCTTTCCAATTACTTGATGCTGTTAAACCATTGCAACAACGCCCTCACGAAGAACATCGCTTTGAGTTAATGATTGATGGTTTGGACGATCTGTTCATTAAAGATAAAGTGATTGATATTTTAAACGGCTTTCAGAGCGAACGCGTGATTTATAGTTTTGCAAAAGACATTTTGAAAGTGACGACAACCGCAGAAATCATGAGTGCGTTAATTAGCACTTTAGCAACGCGCAATATTGATATTTATCATGCGAACACAGCTGCACGAAGTTTCCACAAAATGCGTATTTCGTAGTATTTCCAGCACCCTTCTTCAGTGGCATGGCGTTGATGTCATCCCACTGCTTGATTGAATGCATAAAAAACGGCACAGCGCATTTGCCTGTACCGTTTCATCTTCATCTATGATATTTATTCCATTTCAAATTCTGCTTCTAATTCACGTTGTAACACATCAAACATCAGTTCAAAACCATGTGCAGTATGGTCGTGATAAGCTTTCTTTTTCTGTTTATATTCAAGATTGGTCAATCGGCGCTCTTTAGGCACCATGCCTCGATAATGAAACGTCATCTCTGTCATACCTGGTGCGCGTTCCTCAAAATAGACTTCAATCTCATCTACGTGTTCACTAAGTTCCGGCATCTGAATCGTTTTTACAATTTGTTCGCCTTCCTTTAATGTTTGGTACGTGCCGATAACTTCAATTCGTTTGCCTTTACGTAGGTCGACAATTTGATAATGGCCACCTTCAACAGGATGATTGTCGATGATTTGATTCGTTCGGCGTGAAGTCATAAACCAGTGTATTAATTGATCAGGATCAAGCCACGCATCATACGCATTGGATGGCGACGTTTTCATCAGACGAACAAGTTTTATTTCTACCCATTCATTTTGCATATGCTTCACTTCCATTCTCCATGCTTTTCGTTCATTTCGGTTAACTTCCATTGTAACTTAAATCCATCAAGAACTAAATGAAGTTGTGTTTTCATCATTGCGTTTATCTAAAACCTCTTTAGCGATGAGAACGTAAGCGCGGCAGATTAAATAAAATGGCGATTATTCCACAAATCGCAAGCATCACAGGGTAAATGGAATAAGGCAACAACGCCACAGGTGAAATGCTCGCCACGCCTGCTGCTGCAATCAGCTGCGGACTATAGGGGATAAAACCTTGAAATGCACTGCCAAATATATCTAACAAACTCGCCGATTTTCTTGGGTCAATATCATATTCTTCTGCAATGTCTTTCGCAAGTGGGCCAGCCATAATAATTGAAATCGTATTATTTGCTGTTGAGATATCAGCAACACTGACAAGACTTGCTATGCCAAGTTCTGCACCACGTCTTGTTTTGACACGACGTTTGACGAAATTCAGTAGCCAAGTGATCCCACCATGATGTTCCACAAGCCCTATCATACCACCAATGAGCAAAGCAATCATCGCGATATCTTGCATGCTGAGTATACCTTCTGACGCCGCTTTTAATAGACCGCCTAAGTTAAATGAGCCATCGATTAAACCAATCAGAGACGACAACAGAATCCCACCTAACAAGACTAACACGACATTGATACCAATGACCGCCAAAATCAACACGAGTAAGTACGGAATCACTTTCACCCACTCAAAGTCATATGTTTTCGTTTGCGTCACATCATAACCATGCGTCAGCCACCATAAAATGATGATCGTGATGATTGCTCCCGGCACAACGATACGAAAGTTGACTTTAAATTTATCGCTCATTTGCGTCTTTTGCGTTCGAACTGCGGCAATCGTTGTGTCCGAAATCATGGATAAGTTATCACCAAACATGGCACCTCCAACGACTGTGGCCATCGCAAGTGCAGCTGGTATTTCAATTGCTTCACTAATACCGAAACCGACTGGGGCAATCGCTGCAACGGTTCCAACAGAAGTTCCCATTGAAATAGAAATGAACATACAAATGATAAAAAGTCCGACGATGAGGAAGTTTTGCGGGATAAATGATAACCCTAAATTGACAATAGAGGTCACACCCCCCATTGCTTCAGTTGTTTTTGAAAAGGCTCCTGCCAATAAAAAGATAAACATCATTAGCACAATGTTGGCATGGCCTGCCTGACGTGCAAAAACTTCTACTTTTGACGCAAATGTCTCCTGTCGATTCATCATTAATGCCACAACAACACCAATGATTGCCGCAACATTTAATGGCATAAAAGTAAAGTCTTTCGTGATGATGCCGGCACCTAAAAAGATACTGATAAATACGACTAGCGGAATGAGCGCCCATGGACTACTGTGCTCATGCTCTTGTTTTAACATATATAATCTCCTTAACGAAAAGCCTATCCTTTCAATATGATGTGCTTTCCTTCACTTAATTTTTATATCTTTTATAAAAACAAAAAGTCATTACATGTGAATTATTGAATTTTACTGTTAAACAATACATGAAAACCGTGTGACCGTCAACGACTTAAATAGTTATCCCATAAACGTTGGATGAAAGCTATAAAATATTCAGGTACCTTGTCTAAAATTTGTTCGTTCGGTTGGAATTGTTCGTGGTGAAGCGGATATTCACTGTCCGAGCCAATCATCGCAAAATGAACAGGTGCCACAGCTTGGTAGCCCGAAAAGTCCTCACCAATCGTCAATGCTCGTGGTAACACTTTTGCTTGATAACCAACAGCTTGAGCCACTTCTAACGCCATATGTTGTAACGATTCATCATTGACGACAGAGGCAGTTAAACGGTGATAATCCAAATCTATTTTCACATTAAATTGCTTTTCTAAGCCTTCACAAATCTGTGTCATTCTTTCTTCAACTTGATCTCGAATTTCTGCTTTAAAACTGCGGACTGTCCCTTCTACCATGGCTTCTTGTGGGATAACATTCCACGTGTGACCGCTATGAATTTGACCGATTGTAACGACAGCTTTATCATAAGGCGCAAGATTACGACTTACGATGGTTTGTAAACTTGAAATGAGTTGAGCTAAAACGATTTGTGGGTCTATCGAATTATGTGGCATAGCCGCATGTGCCCCACGACCTTGAATGCGAATATTGAAACGATCTACATTCGACGTTAAATGCCCTGCCTTTGCTCGCCATTCACCAACTTTTAACGTTGGATCATTATGAAAACCAAGTATCGCTAACGCACCATCTAATGCGCCTGTTTGGACTATTGTAGGTGCCCCATCTCCGGTTTCTTCGGCAGACTGAAAGATGATACGGACGCGCCCTGGTAGTTCTGATTCCATCTCTTTTAATTTCACTGCTGTACCGAGCATCGATGTCATATGAATATCATGACCACAGGCGTGCATCACATTATCATTTTGCGATTGATATGCTACATTTGTTTTTTCATGAATCGGAAGCGCATCGATATCTGCACGAATGGCAAGCAAGTCTTCTCCTGCACCGACTTCTGCAATGAGCCCCACCTTTAATGGTAGATCGAGTATTCGAATATCGTGATTTTCTAAAATTTCACGTATTCGTGCTGTTGTTTGAAATTCTTCATTTGAAAGTTCTGGATTTTGATGAAACCATCTTCTCCACGCAATCAGTTGATTTAAATCAGCTGCCATGTTGATCCCTTCCTTTTCGATATTTTTGAATTCGTTGATAACTATAATAAACCGCTGTGCCTACAAATACCCCGAGTGCTAAATTATGTGCGATGACAATTAATAGAAAAGTAATGAGCATCATCATGAATTCTGACCAACGTCGCTCGACAATATATCTCAACGTTTGACGATCAAAAGCGTTCATCGCAATACGTGTCAATACGATGGCTAAAACGACCATCGGAATGCTGCCTACAAGAGGACTTAATACGAATAAAAATAACAACATTACGATCCCTGCTACCAAAGTTGAAAGTCGTGATGTTGCACCTAATTTAATATTATATTTAGACTGTCCGACTAGCGCGCTTCCCGCAAGTCCTCCAAACAAACTAATGATGCAATTTGTGAGCCCTTGTCCGAATGATTCACGATTGAGACTGCTAGAAGTGGCTGTCAATTGATCAACCATTCGTGCTGTCAAACTCGTTTGAATCGTTGCAACAATTGCTAACATTAAACCAAAAAAGATGAGTTCTACAGCCATCCATCCTGTTAAATCAACGTGAGGCAGCCCCATCATCGGTATTTCGAGATGAATACGTGCTAAATCTTGGACCTCTATTAAATCCGCATGAAATATTTTAGCTGCTATCGATAACACTACAATCAAAATGAGTGCAGCTGGGATACGCTCGGTTATGTATGGGATTAAAAATATCATGATTAAGCTGAGTATTGCAAAAAGATACGTCCAGAGATTATGTCCAAAAATATGTTTCAATTGCGAAGTGAATAATAAATAAGCTAACGCATTCATAAATCCAACGACAACGGGTACTGGAATTTGATGTATGGCTTTATCTACACGACAAAATGCGAATATGATTTGAAAGACGCCCATGACAAGCATTGCTGCAATGAGCATCTGCTGACCGTACATCGAAGTGATAATTACAGCAACAATGGAAACGCCACTACTCGGTGCCGAAACCATTAATGTGCGTGATCCTAAAAAGCTGATACCTATGAGCATGAGCGCGGTACTGAATATGCCGACTGTCGGGCTGACGCCTGCGATGAATGCGAATGCGATGGCACCTGGCATCATGGCTAAAGCGACAAGCAAGCCAGCTGTGATGTTTTGGAAAGTGTGTCCTTTCCAACTTGTGAGGTAATTTTGGATTGTGTGACCCATCCGCCTCTCCCCCGAATCCCCTTTTATTTCATTATATTATATCAAAGCAATCGGGTTTTGTTGATTATTTTAGGTTTTGCGTGATGGTTTTGTTTTTGGAGCATACTATGACATTGACAATAATAAAACAGAGCATCTAACGATTGCTTCTACCATTCTCCCTTTCCCAGGGGACTTGCCTCAACTAAATTTGGCTTGATTAAAGGATACATTTGTTGGAAGCCAAATTGGATTTTCGGCTGCGTCTTGTTCCCTCGGGAGTGTCGAATGGTTTTTGCAATCTTATTTTGTCCTCGTTTATTGATAACAATGGCTTAATACATTTCATCTCGCTTTTGGGGGCGGTGATATACAGGGGGAAGCTTGCACAGTTCTTGAAATCTTATTTTTGTCCTCGTTCATTGATATCAGTGGCTTAATACATTCCATCTCGCTTTTTGGGGTGGTGGTATACGGAGGGTGGCTTTCACAGTTCTTACAATCTTAATTGTATCCTCGTTTATTGATGACAATGGCTTAATACATTCCATCTCGCTTTTTGGGGTGGTGGTATACGGAGGGTGGCTTTCACAGTTCTTGCAATATTAATTGTATCCTCGTTTATTGATAACAATGGCTTAATACATTTCATCTCGCTTTTGGGGGCGGTGATATACAGGGGGAAGCTTGCACAGTTCTTAAAATCTTATTTTTGTCCTCGCTCAATGACATCAGTGGCTCAATACATTTCATCTCGCTTTTGGGGTGGTGGTATACGGAGAGTGGCTTGCATAGTTCTTGCAATCTTATTTTGTCCTCGTTTATTGATATCCATGGCTTAATACATTTCATCTCGCTTTTTGGGGTGGTGATATACGGAGGGTGGCTTGTCCAGTTCTTGCAATCTTATTTTTGTCCTCGTTCAATGACATCAGTGGCTCATTAAAAACTATCATGCTTTTTAGGGAGACGATATGACTCCAACCTATTCATCTTATTTATGCACTGTAGAAAAAAGATGAAGCGGCGTGCACCTCTTTTTCAAGGCCCTACGCCGCTTCTGTTCATTTATTTATGCATTTGTTAATAATCCCGGTTGACGGTCAACGATGACACGTCCGTTTTGAATGACTTTTTCAACGTGATTCACACCGTAATGATAAGGAATGTATTCATGATTTGGTGCGCGCCAAATGACGATATTGGCATCATCGCCTTCGTTGATTGTACCCGCGTCCACGTCGATAGCTTTCGCTGCATTGACTGTGACTGCGTTCCAAATTTCAGCTGGTGATAATTTTAATTTTAATGCTGCAATCGCCATGACCATTTGTAAATTGTTTGTCACACAGCTCCCTGGGTTATAGTCCGTCGCAATTGCAATGGCACCATTGTTGTCTAACATACCTCTTGCGTCTGCATAACTTTCTTTGTCCAAGTAGAATGTTGTACCTGGTAATAATACCGCCACCGTATCTGAATCTTTTAAGTTGGCTTTGTCTTTGTCACTTGAAGCAACGAGGTGGTCCGCAGAAATTGCCTCTTCCTCAATCGCTAAGCCTAAGCCACCTAATGGATCGATTTCATCAGCATGAATTTTCACCCTTAAGCCGAGTGCTTTGGCTGCTTCCATATAACGTTTGGACTCTTCTAATGTAAACACGCCTGTCTCACAGAAAATATCTGCAAAGTCTGCGTATTTTTGAGCTTCTGGTAATAAATCAATCATCTCTTGTAAGAAGTCAGCTTGTGATGAAGCCTCTTTTGGAATGGCGTGCGGCCCTAAAAATGTGTGACGCATTTTTAAGCCGTATTTTTCTTCTAATCGTTTAGATACACGTAACTGCTTTAATTCATTTTCTTTGTTTAAGCCATAACCACTTTTACTTTCAACCGCTAAGACACCATGATGTATCATCGTTAATAAATCATACTCAGCCTTGTTGAAGAGTTCATCTTCAGTTGCTTGGCGTGTCGCTTCTACCGTAGATAAAATGCCGCCACCTGATTCAAGTATTTCTAAATATGATTTGCCTTGTCGTTTTAAAGCCATTTCATGTTCGCGTGAGCCCCCGTGCACTAAATGGGTATGTGCATCTACAAGTGCGGGTGAGACAACACGGTCAGATGCGTCGATCGTTTCACGTGCTTCATAGTCTTCTGTATATGGCCCTGCATAAACAATTTTTCCTTCGTGTACTACGACTGTACCATTTTTCACGACATTTAATTCATCTAAGTCTTTCCCTTTTAAAGGGCGTTCAGTTGATACAGGTAAAATCAATTCTTTAATATTTTGAATCAGTAAATCATAAGTCATTCTGTTTCTACCTCCTTAGTTAACATAGGAATATCAACGCCACGTGTTTTCGCAGTTTCAATCGCTTTTTCGTAGCCCGCATCTGCATGTCTCACTACACCCATACCCGGATCCGTTGTTAATACACGTCCTAATCTTCTGTCAGCACGTTCTGAACCATCAGCAACAACGACCATACCAGCGTGTAAAGAATAGCCCATACCTACACCGCCACCATGGTGTACTGAAATCCATGAACCGCCCGCTGCTGTGTTAATTAATGCATTTAAAATCGCCCAGTCCCCTACAGCATCTGAACCATCCAACATCGACTCTGTTTCACGGTTTGGTGATGCTACTGAACCTGAATCTAGATGGTCACGACCGATAACAATAGGTGCAGAAATTTCGCCATTACGGACGAGTTCATTAAGCGCTAAGCCCATTTTTGCACGTTCGCCATAACCGAGCCACGCGATTCTTGACGGTAAGCCTTGGAATGCGATTTTTTCACTTGCCATGTCTAACCAGCGCATTAATTTTTCATCTTCAGGGAATAATTCACGCATTAATTGGTCCGCACGTTCGATGTCTTTTGGATCCCCAGACAATGCAGCAAAACGGAATGGACCTTTACCTTCACAGAATAATGGACGAATGTATGCTGGTACGAAGCCAGGGAAATCAAACGCATTTTCTAACCCTTCATCAAATGCAACTTGTCTGATGTTATTCCCATAGTCGAATGCCACTGCACCATTTTTTTGGAATTGTAACATCGCTTCAACATGTTTTTTCATTGATTGTTTTGATAATGTGACATATTTTGCAGGATCACTTTCTCGTAATGCAGCTGCTTCTTCTAAACTATATCCTTCAGGCACGTAACCATTAAGCGGGTCGTGTGCAGAGGTTTGGTCTGTCACGATATCAATTTTGAAGCCACGTTTTAAAATTTCATGATGCACTTCTGCAGCATTACCAACTAATCCAATAGCGAGTGCACGCCCTTCTTTTTTCGCTTGTTCCGCTTTTTCTAACGCTTCATCTAATGAATGTGTAATCGTGTCACAATAGCGTGTATCAATACGTTTTTGAATACGTGTAGGGTCCACATCTACACCGATAACAACGCCGCCATTCATCGTCACAGCAAGTGGTTGCGCACCACCCATACCGCCTAATCCAGCCGTTAAAGTAATTGTGCCTTTTAATGACCCATCAAAATGTTGGTTCGCTAACTCTGCAAATGTCTCGTATGTACCTTGGACAATCCCTTGTGAACCAATATAAATCCAACTTCCCGCTGTCATTTGTCCGTACATCATTAATCCTTTTTTATCTAACTCATGGAAATGCTCCCATGTTGCCCATTTCGGTACAAGCACTGAGTTCGACAAAAGCACACGTGGCGCTTCTTCATGCGTTTTAAATACAGCGACCGGTTTACCTGATTGCACTAACATTGTCTCATCATTTTCTAAGCGGCGTAATGTATTCACAATCGCATCAAATGCTTCCCAGTTACGTGCTGCTTTACCGATACCTCCGTACACGACAAGACGTTCAGGATGTTCAGCTACTTCAGGATCTAAGTTGTTGTATAACATTCGTAAAACCGCTTCTTGTTCCCAACCTTTACATTCGATTTCTAAACCTTTTTTTGCTTGGATATTTCTTACCATAAGACTTCTCCCCTTCATTTAAAAAATAATTAGACTTAACGGAATTGTAATTAATAATGTTAATGTCACACGCACAAACCAAATCAATAACAATTGCCAAATCGGCACTTTAATTTCTGTTGCTAAAATACATGGTACAAGTGCTGAAAAGAAAATAATGGCTGATACACTCGTGATTGCAACGACAAACTTGACTTCGATCGTTGCTTTAACGACAAGTAATGACGGTAAAAACATTTCAATGACCGATATAGCAGATGCATTTGCTAATAACGCTTTTTCTGCAATCGGGAAAATATAAATAAATGGATAGAAAATGTAACTCAGTATGTCAATCACGGGTGTAAAGTTCGCTAACAACAAACCGATAAAACCAATAGACAAAATAGACGGTAAGATAGCCACTGTCATTTCGAGGCCTTCAGCAAAATGTGTCCACATATTTTTAAACAATGGTGTTGCTTGATGTGATTGTCTTTTCACTGCGAGCCATGCTTGTTGAATGCGTGTGCCTTCTTCTTTAGGTTTTGCTGGTGGTTGTTGATTGTTATAGTACGCTTTCGACGCTTTTGAAATCGGTGGCAAATAAGTTGAAATTGCAGTGACAACAAATGTGATCACTAAACAACTCCAGAAATACAAATTCCAATGCGCCATTAAATCAAGTGTCCGTGCCACGATGACCATAAATGTTGCCGATACTGTTGAAAATCCTGTCGCAATGATTAATGCTTCTCTGTAGTTATATACACCTTGTTTGTACACGCGATTCGTAATTAACAGACCGAGTGAATAACTGCCTACAAAAGAAGCGACCGCATCAATCGCGGATTCACCTGGCGTATTAAACACTTTACGCATCACAGGCTGCATCAATACCCCGATAAACTCCAACAGACCATAACCCACTAACAATGATAAGGCGATGGCACCGACCGGAATTAAAATACTCAGTGGCAACATCAACTTATCAAACAAAAACGGTCCATATTGGGCTTCAAATAATATTTTTGGTCCGATATGAAATACGTACATGACGCCGATTACGGCCCCCAATACTTTTGCCACAACGATCACAAAATCTGTCTTTGTTTTTCGATAGTCTTTGCGATAGATGGGTAAGATAGCGCCTATTAAAATCATGACTAAAGCAATATAAGGCATCACATTTTTGAGACCTGCACGTATTGCTAAATGAACATGATCGACAATAATCGTTTGCACCCCGTTAATTTGAAAAGGTACAAAGAAACATATCACACCTATCAAACTTAAAACCCAAAAGCGCCACATCTGGTTACCTTTAACAGTTTGATGCTTCATCCCACATTTCTCCCCCTTTGAACTGTGAATCCTACACAAAATAATGATTGTTCCCCTTAGCTTTGCATTAATTCTCATTATTCTGTCATTTAACCATATGCTGTTACTAACTAACTTCATTGTAATATGCTAAGCTATTAATAACTAATATAAATAAACTAATCACTTATAGTTTCAACTTATAATAAGGAGGCCATCATGAAAGTTATACAGCTGGAATACTTTATCGAAATCGTACATCAAAATAGTTTCACTAAAGCTGCGCAAGCCTTACACATTAGCCAACCTTCTTTGACTGCAACAATTAAAAAAATGGAAAACGATTTAGGCTATCAACTGTTAAAAAGAACGACAAAAGAAATTTCAATCACAGAAAAAGGGATTCAGTTTTATAACGAAGCCATTGAGCTAGTAAAACATTATCATCAGTCCATCGAAAAAATGTATGATTTGAAAATGAGTCAAACACCTAAAATTAAAATGGCAATTATTGAATCCACTGCGCGTTGGGTTTCGACTGTCATACAAACCCATCAGAATTCACATCCAGAACAACATTATCAAATCACTGAAATATTGGATCCTCACCAATTAGCTCAAAAATTGATCAACTTTGATATTCATTTAGGCTTGTCGAACGACCAAATTCGACACGATGGTATTATCTCGCTTCCTTTATATCAAGAAGATTATGTCGTTCTCGCACCACAGAATGCCTTTGGAAATCAAAAATCAGTGTCGATCAAAAATTTGCCACTCATCGTCCCAAACCGTGGCTATCAAGTTCGTAAACATCTCGATGACTATTTTACGCGTTTGGATGAACGCCCCCATATTATTATGGAAGTTGACCGATTTGAAGCAGCGACTAACTTCGTACACCAGGGGATGGGCTTTGCGGTCATTCCACAAATGTATTATCAGTCTTACTCTACATTCCAACTGAGTGCCATTAAGATTCGACCAAATATAAAAAGAACAATCTATCTGAATTACTCAAAAAAACGTGAATATAATCAACACGTCTTTGATTTAGTCGATGCATGTTGCCAATATTGGAACGTCAAATGGAAAGGCTAACAAATTGTGGTGGAGATGAAAAGAAAGGCGTAACACGAGGAAGTTCAAATGTGAGAGAAATTTTCGGGCAATACGGAGAAAAGCCATATAAAGATTGGCCTTTTTGCCTATATATTGATATCGTGCTTTTAGGTAGAGCTTTGAATAATATAACAAATTAATGAACGTTAAAGCATAATCAATCCATCACCTTTTCCCATCCCCCCCCTACCTTGATATAGCGGTTTTGTTTTGGGGTGAGAGGTCAAACGTAAAAATGTTAACCAAGCGCAATACGATTGCAAGAACTGGGCAAGACTCCTGTTGAAGAATCAGCACAGCCCAGTTCAAGCAATCGATAAATTGTCCATCTTTTTCTTATAAAATGAATCAGGATGTATCAAAACAAAAAACACCCCTATCTCAAGAGGTGTTCTTCAACCAAACTATTTATCTTCCTTTTCTACTGTTTCATCAGATACGGTTTCATTTTCTTTGTCAGTTACGATCTTATTTTTCTCTTCAGCCACAGTCTCATTTTCTTTCTGAGATACTGCTACATGGTTTTCTTCTGATTCAACTTCTTCAGTCGTTGCATCCATCATCATTGGTGTATCATCATCTTCCCCTTTTTTACGAGGTGAAAATAAACGCATGATTAAACCTAATACAACTACTACAATAGCGACACCAGCTGTTGAATAAGCCAATACCTTCATGGAAAAGACATCTCCAATTTCTTCACTGAAAAAGAACACTTTTGCAAACGTCATACTTGCATGAAATAGTGTAGCCACGTAAATTGAACGTCCACCTGTTCCACGGACTAATTCACCTGCAATCATCGAAAAAGCAAAGACGTAAATCGCACTGTACATCGTGTATGGCATACCAAAAGCTGTATTGACGTCCCAAACTAAATACAACATACTGACGACAATATTTGAGAAGAAGTGTGGTAATTTCGTCTCAACCATGTTTAAAAGATAAGAACGAAATCCGAATTCAATGAAAAATGCCATCAATAAATGACCTATTAAAATGGTCCAAATTGTTTCGGATAAATCTTTAGACTGCAATAAAATAAAGCTGTCGGCGTACGTATTAAAGCTGTACATGCCAATCATAAAAATGATGAGTGGCAACGTAAAAGCAATCAACAGTCGCTCAATCACTTTTAAATTAATCGTAAGTTTTAAACCAGCGAGTTGTTCTTTTTTATTTTTAAATATTAATATACAAAATACTGCTGCGATAAATGGGCCCAATGCATTTAAAGAAAATACAAATGATTTGAATCCCGACGCTTTTTGAAAATCCTGTAAAATGATAGGCGTTGCATAGGATAAGATAAAAAACACAAAAATCGTCAATGCCCACTGAAAGCCAGAGATACGCGTTCGATTCATAATAAATCCTCCATATTAAACAATCACTATTAATGTTCGTATGCATGAGGTGGTCCAGTTAAGGTTCGTACTGTTAATGTCTGTTGGACGAATATCAAGTCATAGAATCTATGGTACATTATAACCATTTATGGAATAGAAATAAATTAGTAGCTGTTAAATATCATTGAATTGTAATATAAGCGAGATAATTTGTAGAACGTTTTCAAAAATAAAAGTGATAAAATCAAGCATATCAATCGCTGAAACACCCAGATGCATAGCGTAAGCGAAAAAACAGAGCGTTTGTTCCTCTTGTAAATAAAAGCGCTTACTTTTTTCTTGGAATTTATGTTCTAAAAATAGTAGCATGGAAGTGACACATGGGTTATCACTATATGTAAGTGCATATGAAAGGGGTCCAATTTATGTATCAAAAACCGAACCAAACATTGTGGACAGGTCGTCTAGACAGTGAGACAGACCACCAAGCATTTCGTCATTTTCAAACTGTCCAATTTATCGATCTTGAAAACGAAGCACCTCAACATGGAGACATCGCGTTATTGGGATATGCAATTGATGAAGGTGTAAGGTTGAATAAAGGTCGTGTTGGCGCAAAAGAAGGCCCAGACGCGATTAAACGTGCCTTTGCTGGATTGCCCGCTTCGACAGACTTAAGCATTTTAGAATATGGCAATTGGACACACTCTGCCAATGACTTAATGACATCTCAACAAGCTTTTGGTCACTCTGTTGCACAGTTATTACGTCATCATCAACGTACATTTTTGTTAGGAGGTGGACATGATATTGCCTACGCACAATATCTCGGTGTGCGTGAAGCCTATCCTGGGCAATCGATTGGTGTGATTAATATTGATGCACATTTTGACAATCGACAAGAAGATTTCTCTACGTCAGGGACAAGTTTTCATCAAATGTTAACTGAAGATGACAATTTAGATTATTTCGTATTAGGTATTCAACGTACAAGTAATACCCAAGCACTGTTTGATTACGCTGACAAAACGAATACGCAATACGTCCTTGCAGAAGAGTTAACGGGGCAAATATGTCCACCAGTCAAAGATAAACTCGATCGTTTTATCAATGAACATGATGTTATTTTATTTACAATATGTATGGATGTTATTGATAGTGCGTATGCCCCTGGCGTCAGTGCAAATGCGGTCCTAGGGCTCACCCCTTACACTGTTTTAGAACTCGGACGTCGCATTTTACAATCTGACAAAGTCACATCAATCAGTATTGCAGAAACCAATCCAACGTATGATGTCGATCAACGTACGGCAAAGCTGGCTGCACACTTTTTAGGACATTTTATCCATTGTTCCTGAAATACTAAAGCTGCAGGTGTTCATTTCGATGTCAGTGTATAACTTTGATAATACTTAGAGTAAAAGCTGGGATGACAATGACGTTATCCCAGCCTATTTTATGCTTTATTTTATTTCTGACAGTTTTATCAGTTTCACACCTTGTTCAGTCCCTACAATGGCTTCTTCTACGGTATCTAAAAAGTAGCCCGTCTCCAACACACCCACAAGATGAATTAAATATTCATGCACATGATATGGATTCATTTCTCGATTCAAAGCACAATCTAAAATATAGTTGCCGTTATCTGTAATAAACGGTGTATCTTCAAGCATTCGACGTGTCACTTCAATATCAAATTCTTTTTCAATAAGTTGCGCAACCCGTTTCCAATTAAAGCGATCCACTTCAACTGGTAATTTAAACGTTTGACCTAAATAATCAACCAGTTTCGATTGGTCGGCAATAACGATAAAGCGGTCAGCAAACGTGTCCACTACTTTTTCACGGAACAGTGCGCCACCTCCACCTTTAATCAAATTCAATTTTGGATCAATTTCATCCGCACCATCAATGGCGATATCGATATGTTGTACGTCGTTAATATGTGCAATCGGAATGTTCAATGATTTCGCTTGATTTTCAGTACGCTCTGATGTGCATACCCCCATCAATTGGTACCCCTTGTCATGTATCAACTCCGCAATTTTAGGCACAAGTAACTCTACTGTACTGCCTGTACCGATCCCAATCGTCATACCATCTTCAATACGACTTACAGCTTCATCTAACGTCATTAGTTTAAGTTGTTTATTACTCATGAGCCCACTCCTTTATTGTGACTTATCCTATTACCTTTATTGTACAACATTTACACACAAAAACCATGACGAACGCAACAATTTACGCTAAAATGACAGTAATATACGCATGGAGGATGATGACGATGAATTATGCAATTTATGCTATTTCAACTGGCAAAATCGAATCATTACAATATGAAGATAGGCGACCGATGGAAAGTGCTTTGAATAAAAAGCCGATACAAGAAAAAATGTGGCTGTCTCGTACCGGTTTTGTTGAAGACGAGCAAGAGTACAAAGATCATGGTGGACCAGAAAAAGCGGTTTGTTTATACAGTAAAGCGCACTATGCAATGTGGCAAGACGTCATTGATCCGTTACCTGATTCTGCGTTATTCGGGGAAAATATTACCGTTTATGCAATAGATGAAACAAAACTCTTTTTCGGTGATCAATATCGTTTAGGTGACGCCATTATTGAAGTATCAGAAATTCGCGAACCGTGTTGGAAACTTCAAAGTAAATATGGCTATCCTCGCCTCGTTAAAGAAATGTCGAAATCTGGAAAAACAGGCTGTTATTTCCGTGTCATTAAAGAGGGATTCGTTTCTCCAAATAGTCAGCTATCGCTCATCAAACATGCTCCAGAATCCACTCGTTTATCTGTGCAAGAATTGAACGATATTTATTACAACGATCGCAAAAACAAAGAACGGATTGCCAATGCACTCAACAACCCATATCTCACGGTAAAACGAAAAAGTGTATTAGAAAAAATGCTCTCAAAAGCAACCACGAATAATTGAAAATTGCACTAAAAGAGGCTGGGACATGATGATGTCCCAGCCTCCTATCATTCATATTCGAAAATTTATACGTCTTTTGACTTTAATTCAACTTGATAACTTGTTTTAGAGTAAAAAGGTGTATCCGCTTTTAACACTGAATGTGCAGATGCGCCAAAAAGATTAATATCATTCGGCATGCTTTGTGTTTCTACAGTAATGCCTGAATGTGGTTTAAAAATATTCATACGACTTTTCCAAGCTTCAGAATCATTTAATGTGTACATCACAATTTGTGGTGCATCCGTCTTGACGTGTAATATTAAATCACGGTTTGAAATTGTCATCTCGCCATCCTTTACTTCAAATGGATGATCGAGTCCGCCGCGCATAGTCACTTGCTGATGAATACGTGCATCTTCAGTTTTGAATAATGTCGCCAAATCAATGTCATGTCTGCCCATTGTCGCGGCGAGATCAATTGGTTCCAACACAGGCATTCCTGACGCGTCTAAAGGAAACATCTGTAACTTTTCACTAGCAATGACGTGATTATCCACGACTTTATTGTCACGATTCAAGTTAAAGTATACATGATTCATCGGGTTGAACAATGTATCTGCATCAGACTCTGCGAAATATTCCACTGTCCATGTTTTTGAAGCATCATATGTGAACACGACTTTAACCTTAATATTTCCTGGGTAATGATCTTCATCTTGCTTGACGATTGTCGAAAAATGCACTTGTACATTGTCCTCTGCTTCGTTTTCAATCACTTCATAATCAAACAAACGGTCAGATAGCCCTTGCAATCCACCATGTAAGTGATGGTCACCGTCATTTTGTACCAACTGATACGATTGACCATTTAATTCAAATTGACCTCTCGCAATACGTCCCCCAAAACGTCCGACAGTTGCACCGAAATAAAATGGATTGTGTGGATAAAATTCATCTGCTTCCACTTCATTACCGAGTACAATATTATTATCCCCAATTCTCCAACTCACAATGCGCGCGCCATAATTCATGAATACAATTTTACTTTCCCTATTTTCAATCTTAATCAGTTCAATTCCGTTAGATTGTTGTTCAATGTTAATATTCATTGCGATTCTTTACTCCTTTACGCTCTCCCAAGGTTTACCCTCTCGTCGGCAGCACCATGATTAACACCCCTATGATACAAACCACGCCGCCGATGACATCAAATTTATCTGGTGGCTCCTTATCAATCCAATACGCCCATAATAGACTCATGACAATAAAAACGCCGCCATAAGCTGCATACACACGCCCAAAAGTCGGAAATGTTTGGAAAGTCGCAATGATGCCATATAAAATCAAAGCGATGCCCCCTATCCATCCAAGCCAAAATGGACGATCCGCACGTAGCCATAGCCATATGAGATACCCACCACCAATTTCACACAACCCGCTATGATAAAAATTGCTGTGGAATATAAAAAATTCACATCTTCACCTCATATTACTTTTACTCTATTGTATCAGTTTCCGACAAACAAGTGGGTAATATTTTCTTATGATGCTTTACAATTGCGTCTCTATACTAATAAAGACTATCGACACAAGTTGCATCGATAGTCTTTCATGATTTCAATTTTTATTGTTCACGTTGAAACGCACGTTTTAAAACATTCTTCCATCCTTTTTCAAACGATAATACCGCATTTTTATAGGATTTCGCTGCAAGGAAGAGTAATACCGCAATAAGGACAACATGAATGACCACTGCAATAATCCCTTCAATCGTCGGCGTCGTCGTTAACGCTAATCTTGAAAAAGTGACGAATGGGGAGAAAAATGGTACATAACTCATCACATGAATAAAGATGTTGTCAGGATTGAATGCACCAAAATACCCTGCATAGAATGCTGCCATGATTAAGAACGTCATCGGCATTAAAGATTGTGCTAAATCTTCAATACGCGCAGTTAAATTACCAAGTATCGATGCTAAAATGACATAGCTTAAAATACCCAAAATTAAGAAAATGACGCCAAAAATAATCAATCTGATGAGGTGTGGTGTCAGTGATAAGTCGACTGAACCCATCATCGATTTTAAATCAAAAATAAAGTAATTTGCGACAAAAGTAAGGGCTAAGATGACGATTTGTGTGAATGCAAGCGCTAATATCCCTGCAATTTTCGCCATAATATGCGTCGTCGGTTTGACACTCGTAATAATCATTTCTGACACACGTGACGTTTTTTCTGTAGCCACTTCTGTAGCAATTTGTTGTGCATAATTAAAGACGATAAAGAACATTAAAAATGTGCCTGCCATCGTTATAACTTGGGCAAATGCTTCTTCATCCTCAGATGCGCTACTATTTTCTTGCCCTGATTTTTGAATGATTGTATTGTCGATTTGACTTTGACTTTGTAATCTTTGTAAGTCATTGCCTTGTAAGCCGAGATCTTGTGCGATTTTTTGTGTTTGGAGCTGTGTTAATACAGCTTGTAGTGACGCTTTATCCTTGTCTGAAGGGGACGACGTACTTAAAATCGTTGCCGCTAAAGTATGTTGCTCATTTTCATGAAGTACATACGCTTGGTCAATCTTTTCTTGTTTGATTTGCTTTTTCGCGTCATCTTCCGACAATTTTTGATAAGAAACATCTTTATTAATCGCTGACAATTGCCCTTTTAATTGCTGATACAATGCCTTGTCTTGTGTCACAATCGCAACATTTTCGCTGCCACCATTAAACAACTTTACAATTTTATCGAGATTCGCACCTCCTGTAATGATTAACATCATAATCAACGTTGAGATAATAAACGACCTTGCTTTTAACTTTTTAAAATACGTCAATTTAAACGTCGCAGCAAATTTACGCATCTAAATCACCTACTTTCTCGATGAATATTTCGTTCATTGTTGGTTCCATCAATTGAAATCTTTTCGCATAACCTTTTTGTTGAACAACTTCAAAGATTGCTTCAGCGACCGTTTCATCTGACACAGTGAAGAAATTTTCAGTTTTAACAACTTTGTGATGTAACACCCCTGGAAGTGACGCGACTTCCGATAAATCGTACGGTGCATCTACTACGACACGTTTATAGCCGACACTTTCTTTGACGGATTGAATGTCACCTTGAACGACCATCTCACCACGATTTAAAATACACACCGCATCACACAGTTCTTCAATATGCTCCATACGATGCGAACTAAAAATAATCGTTGTCCCTTTTGCGTTCAAATCTTTCACCGCTTGCTTCAATAACTCAATATTTACTGGATCGAGTCCACTAAAAGGTTCGTCTAAAATTAACAGTTCAGGCTCATGTAACATACTCGCTAACAGTTGTACTTTTTGTTGATTTCCCTTTGAAAGTGCTTCAATTTTTTTATCTCGGTTTTCAGTAATTTTGAAGCGTTCTAACCAATAATCAATCGCCTTACGAATCGCAACTTTGTCCATTCCTTTTAATGTCGCTAAATACGTCAACTCCTCTGTCACTGTTAACTTCGGATGTAAACCACGTTCTTCTGGTAAATAGCCGATATGATCGTACATTGTGTGGTCAATCACACGATCGTTATATGTAATACGTCCTTCAGTTGGCTCAGACAATCCTAAAATCATACGGAAAGTCGTTGTTTTACCCGCACCATTGCGTCCTAAAAACCCTAACATTTTACCTTTTTCAAGCTCAAAAGAAATCTGATTCACTGCAGTAAATTGATTGAACTTCTTCGTGACTTGTTCAATTTTCAATGACATTGATGCACACTCCTTCTTTATTAACCTTACATTGAATATAGCTTATCCTCATTAAAATGACAAGTATATTTGTCAAAATGACTCATTTAAATTACAAATATTGATTGTATTTTGCCTCATGATAGATTTCAGTACCCCACTAAATATGCGATAGACATCGCCATCATGCAGATTACAACCCAAATTAGAATAAGCTTCCACACAAATTTCAACCACTGGCCATAACTGATTTGTGCGACAGCGAGTGCGCCCATCAATACCGCTGATGTAGGAAATAGACTATTACTAATTGCGTCACCATATTGAAATGCTAAGACGGTAATTTGTCGATTCACTTCTAACAAGTCTGAAATAGGAACAAGTAATGGCATCGTTGTCAATGCTTGACCTGAGCCAGATGGAATAAAAAAGTTCAAGAAAAATTGAAAGATAAACATACCTATAATCGTAATAACGGGTGGAAGCCCTTCTAATAAACCTGTCATTGCGTACACAATCGTGTCGATAATTTGGCCTTGTTCTAAAATGACGATAATCCCTTTCGCAAAACCAACAATCATTGCACCAAACAAAATATTTTTCATTCCCTCGACTAATGCATCAAATGTTCCATTAAAGCCAAGACCCCCAACAATGCCACCAACGATACCCGCTAATAAAAAGTTCGCACTCATCTCGTTAAATGACCAATCATAGCGGAAAATGCCGTAAACATTGAGTGCAATCGCACCAACAATAATGACAATACTCAAAAGTTGACGCTTAGTTAATGCTTTTTGTTCGGTCATATGGGTCTCTTTTTCTACTTCTTGTTCTAACGAATAAACAATGCTACGTTCTGGTTGCTGTTTTACACGACGTGCATAAATCATGACGACAGTGATTGCAGCACAGAGAATAAAAATATAAATGATCGTCCGTAACCCCCAACCTGAAAACAGTGGCAGTTCGGCTACAGTTTGGGCTACTCCGACAGTAAAAGGATTTAGCATCCCTCCGATAAAGCCACTCGCACTCCCTAAAATCACCATTGCGGCACCCGTCATGGCATCATAACCTAACGTTCTTGCAATAATAATACCAATAGGCACAAAAATAATTGTTTCTTCAGCAAGCCCGATAGAAAAACCTAAAATTGAAAATATCAACATCGTTAAAGGAATCATCAACATATTGAATCGTCCAAGTTGAAACATCAGGCGTTGAATACTTGCTTCAAATGCACCTGTCTGATGAATGACGCCAAAAGCACCACCAACTAAAAAGATATAAAAGATAATTTCAGCACCACTGATAAGCCCTTCAGGAATTGCCCGAAAAATATCTAAAAAATGTGCTGGTTGGGACGTCATCATTTGAAACGAATCTGGCACGACAACCGTTTGGCCATGTATTTTTTGACGCTCAAACGTGCCCGCAGGTATGATATAAGTTAAAATCACCGCAACAACAATCACCATCATTAACAAAGCATATGTATGTGGCATTTTAAGGTTTTTCCATTTCTTTTTCATCTTCAACAGTCCTTATCTATTATTTTCTAAAAAATCTGATTTTTATTTATATACACTTGTTAACGGTAATTTAATCATCGTTACTATGATTCATAAAAAATAAGACTTTCACAGCACAATAACTGCAAAAGCCTTTAGATCATTTCAATTAATAACGATAAGGATCGTCTTTCTTTGGATGTTCTTCAACGTCACGCCACGCATCTTGTGTTGTTGTCGAAGGATTTTCGTATGCCATACGATGATCTTCATTTTGAAAACGCCCTACATATTGACGACCATATTTCGGTGATGGACCATATTGATTATCTTGTTCCTTACTGTCTAATAAACAAACGATAAACGAAATTAAACTCAAAATGATACTGACAGCCATCAATGTGTACGCAACCCAGTTTGGAAGAAATGCAAATTCACTGATAAAACTCACTTCTGCTCCTGTTGATTGATCTTGGTATAGCGTATCTTTTTGTGTGAACATACTCGCGACATTATAAAGAATACCTACAATAAACGATAAAATTGGAATCAACATTGAGAAACCAACATCATGAAAGCGTCTCACTGTTAATGACAAATTAGGAATAATGGTTGCGAGGCCATATAAGCCCACAGCGAGAAACAAAATGACAGCAACGATCCAACCTGCAATCGGAATAAACATTAAAAGCACGGCTAGAAAAAGCGATGGTACAATAATAATCGCATGCCATAACATAACCCACCAATACTCACTTCGACGGCTTCTACCTTTAAAATTCACATAGTTTGTCCAATATAATTTAAATGCTTCAACAAATCCTACTTTAGGTGCCTCCAAATTCAATGACCTCCTTAAATCAGTTGTAATTCTCTTCTAGTCTACCATACTCCAACTTTATTGCTATAATATATTAATCATTTATATATATTTTTAAAATCAAATGATACACGATGACGTATTTGGAATACTGCGTCGATTTCCGATAAAATAGAATCATATACTTAGTTACACGGAGGCAACCATGGATTTTATTCACCCACCGACCATTCAAACTGCTCAAAATTTACTCGGTGTCAAATTGATTTATGAGACACCTGAAATCACTTATAGCGGCTATATTGTTGAAACAGAGGCTTATTTAGGATTTCAAGATCGTGCTGCACATGGCTTTCAAGGACGACGCACACCGAAAGTTGAATCACTCTACCAAGCTGGAGGTACGATTTACGCACATGTGATGCACCGTCACCTGCTCATCAACTTTGTAACACAAGAAAAAGGTGTACCAGAAGGTGTTCTCATTCGCGCCATTCAACCTGAAGATGGGATTGAAATGATGAAAAAGAATCGTGGTCGACAAGGTTATGCGTTAACCAATGGACCCGGGAAGTTAACTGCCGCGATGCAAATTCCGCGTTCTATTGACGGTAGCCAGTTGAACACAGGGCGATTAAAAATTGATACGAAAAATCGAAAGTTTCCAAGAGAGATTGAAGTGGGACCGCGTATCGGTATTCCGAATAAAGGACAATGGACAGAGGCGCATTTGCGTTATAGTGTAAAAGGAAATCCATATGTATCTCACGCGCGTAAAAAGGACATGTGGCCTATTGATGAAACGTGGCGGTAAATGACTGACGTTTGGCTCAACTTTGTTGTCACTTTTAAATTAATTTATTTTAAAAGCGCTGAACGCACCCTCGCGTTTCCCAGGGACTTGCCTCAACTAAATTTGGCTTTATTGAGATGTACATTTGAAGGAAGCCAAATTGGATTTTCGGCTGCGTCTAATCCCTCGGGAGTCTCGGGCAGTTCTGCGCTTTTTATAAATTATTCACCCAAACACTGTCATCATGTAACGACAGTCTTTTTTCCTCAATCGCTTAACTATGTTCAGTTTCGCTTTGTTGCCTCAGGAGTCTCGCCTGGATTGGCAATCTTTTAAAATGCTACTGCGTTAATCTCGTGCAGAACCCTTCTAGCCCTTTTTAATACGTCTGCTCTAACAAAATATGATAGCGCTCAAAAGTCAGTCAGTTTCATACTTTCAATCAAATCACCGCTTTTAGCTACTGCTTATACCTCGGGAGTCTCGAACTATTCTTGCTTTTTCAATAGAATGGCTTGTGTAAAATTGAAATATGATGTGATTAAAGCACAAAAAAGCCTCTCCTCTTGTTGTCAGGAGAGACTTTTTCATACTTAATTGTGAGCTTTATTCATCTATTGCATGTTTCTTCTCTTTTCTGAACATACCGAGATGAATTGAAATAATCGTACATAAAATTAAAATGAGTGGATAATATGAAAACTTCAATACTTCAAAATAAGAGACATGACCGAACTGTTCAGCCATTAACATGCCGCTATCATGTGGTAACACCATCAAGGCACTGGCTGCGAAAATGTCTAACAAGCTGGCCATTCGTTTCGGTGCAATTTTATACATTTGACCGATTTCTTTAGCGATCGGTGCTGAAATAATGATGGCAACCACATTATGTACTAATGCCGCTGACAATAGCCCTGATAGAAAACTCATCGCATATTCAGCACTTTTCGGTCCTTTTGCACGTTTTTTCATCGTTTCTACAATCCAGTCAATACCGCCGTAATAGCGAATCAATGCGACTAAACCAGAAATTAAAAATGCGATAAGGAAAATAGAGAATGTGCTTTCCATACCTTCTCCAATTTTAGAAATCCATTCAAAGACACCGATGTTTCCTCGTGCCACACCAATAACGCCAGTTAAAACCGTCCCTGATATTAACACAAGCATGACATTCATCCCAGCAATTGCCGCAACGAGTACGAATAAATACGGGATAACATCAATAAAATTAAAACTCAAATCACCTTTAATATGTCCTGTTCCACCAACAATGGCATAAATAATAAAGGTAATGATGGCGGCAGGGAGTGCGATAAGAAAGTTCGCTTTAAATTTGTCTTTCATCTTCGCCCCTACACCTGTCGTTGCTGCGATAGTCGTATCAGAAATAATAGATAAATTATCACCAAAATAAGCCCCTGCAATTACCGCAGCTGCAGCAGCCGCTACATTTAAGTCTGCCGCTTGAGCCACAGCAACTCCAATAGGAATAAACGCCGCTTGTGTTCCTGTTGAAGTCCCTATTGATGTTGCGACGAAAGCGCTCATCACAAAAATACCAGGAATCAATAAACTTGGTGGAATAATAGATAAGCCCAAGTTGACCATTGCATCTTGACCACCCATTGCAGATGCCGCGCTCGCAAAACCACCTGCTAATAGTAAAATCAGTCCAAGTTCTGCAATCCCCGAAGAACCTGCATTTTCCGTAAAGATTTTTACTTTTTGCGTAATGGGTGTTTGACGATCATAACACGTCCATGCAATCACAATCGCAATAAATATCGCTACATGACGCGGCAATAATTGAAATGCATCTTTTGTACCGAGTATTGTAAAGACAAGCCCCACACCAATGTACAAGACTAAAAAGATGACTAACGGTAATAGCGCAAGTGCACCATATTGCTTTTGACTTCTCAATTCTTTAGACATGACCTTCTCCTCTATATCTTATAATCATGATAAGGATTATACACTTTTATATTGCTTTGACAAGTCTCACGTATTCATTTTTTATAAATTGATACATTTTTTATTTTTAGTCATCTGCTATTCATTTTTATAAAGAAATCGTACCGCTTCATCATTTCAGTATATGTTGACGCTTTAATCTAGTGCGCTAAATGTCGCTTCGCCATCATTTGAAACTTTAATCTTCACTTGATGCTCACCACGGCCTACTTTGTTGTTTTTCAGTTCATTCACAGCATCTAAGTCGACATCTCCTTCTCCCGCTTCTACTTGAAATGCCGTGTTCGAAAGTGGTCCTTTGTACGTGACATCTACCGTACCACCAGTAACATTCCATGACATCGGAATATCTTGTGGCACGTCTTCTAGAGAAATATCACTATTTGCCGACTGTGCTATCACATTTTTAAAATCCGTATGTTCAGTATAAAGTCCACCATTCTCCATTATCATATTGAGTTGTTGAACAGCACTATCATCCATATATAAATCCGCTCTTGTTAAATTCAATGTGAAATTCACAAATTCAAGTGCGTCTGCAGACATCGTCGTATCCGTTCCATTCAACGTCACCTGATTGATTTTTGAAGTCGGTAAAGTAATGATGAGTTTCTTATTATCTAATGGACGAAATGGATTGAGATGAATTGAGCTGGCTTGACGTCTGTCACTAGAAATCGCTACGTTCATTTGCGTCCCGTTTTTCGTCGTTTTAAGGTGATCATCTGACATGTCCCCTTCAATTTTCAATGTATCACCTTTAACAAAAGTCACGTCTCTGCCTTTGATGTCTAATGCTAATTTTTTAATTCCATCCGTCTCATATGTTTTTTGTGTGGACGTATGCTTTTGTTGGTCATGAAAAAATGTGTAATATACCGTGCCTGCAAGTCCAACTATAAACATAATACATCCGATTAAAAAGACAATACCTAACGCACGTTTCATTTATTCACACCTCTTTTCACAAGTTTAATATTCCATTTTAAATATTTTACAGATAAAACATAACTCCATTTAATGATGACAATGAATAACACGATGAGTATGAGTCCTAATCCAAACCAACCGATGACTGCAAACACATCTTCAATAAGGATGGCTTCTGATAAAGCGTAATATTTAAAAAGTAAGGCAAATGGCGTTATCAGAAAGGCAATGCCCGTCAGCACAATACTCAAAAGGATACCAAGAACAACCATCAATGGACCCGTAATTAAAACAAAATTCAGTACACTGAGTCCTATGACAGTCACTAGTGCTTGCGTGATGTTCGACGTTTTTTGACGCTCTTCAGCTTGGTTCACTGCACTTTCTGCATTGATAGCACGTGCCATCTCTTTGGGTGCACCTAACATCCCAATGATTTCTTGTTCAGTTTTGCCGTCGCGTAACCCTTCAATAAAATGATTTTCATATTCCGCTACTATGTCTTGTTTTTCTGACTCTGACATCCCCTTTAAATATTGATATAGGGTATTCAAATATTCTGTTTTCGTCATTCACGTTCACTCTCCTCAATAAATATTTTTACGATACTGACAAATTCATGCCATTCTGATTTTAATTGTTGTAACCGTAAATTCCCTTCACGTGTCAGTTCATAATACTTACGCGCAGGCCCTTCAGTTGACGGTTCGTAATATGTCGTCAAACAGTTTTCTTTAACAAGCCGACGTAACAACGGATAAACCGTACCTTCAGCAATCATCATGTGCTTAGAAATATTTTGTACGAGTGAGTAGCCATACTGGGGCTCCTTTTTAATAATCAACAGTACAATCATCTCTAACGCACCTTTTTTGAATTGGATGTTCATTGTTGCACCTCCATGAATACATTAATCAGTACTAATTAATGTATAATACTTAACTATAAAATAGCACACACTACTATACATTACAAGGTAGTGCGTGCTGTTTTTTTGTAAGTCTGTATATTTCTTCTTAAAAATTATAAAGAAAGCGTACTTGGTATGCATCATCGCGATACATTTTTATAAAATACGTTACATCGTTTTGACGTTAACAGGCTCATGGAATCCGCTTGAATCAATATCATGTGCCAGTGTTTCATCTTCAGTCTCTAAAAACAATGTAAAATGTTTCCCTTGTTGTCCTACTAAATGTGCTGGGATCACGAGATGGTAACTGCTATCGATGTCCATGATTCCTTTAGCAAATGTAGCCTGTTGTTCATTCTGTAAGACATAACTGATGAGCGGCGCACCCTCGATGTCTTGAATTTGAATACGCACACTGATGTCACCACGTGCATTGTGACTCACGTCGACTGAGTAGTCCACAATGCGATCATTGGCCCTTTCAAGTACATACATGTCTTGAAACGGATTTTGCTGTTGGGACATCATCACTTCGGTCGTTATTTCTGTTGGCACCAATTCAATCCTATTCGTATCGCCATTGACAACATGTGTGATATCAAATTCAATATGTCCTTCGTTGCCTACTACTGTTCCGATATAACTTTGATTAATATAAATCGTAAAAGGCTGCTGTATTTGTTCAATATTTAAATGATAATCTTTACTGTCATCAAAATCTTCAATCTCAAATGGACGTACATAATTCAAATCAGGTGTTTCCCCATTTTTCATTAATGGCTTCATGATGTTATTTGCAGTTTGACACTTCCATTGTTGATTTAAAGGTGTGACTGCATGACTTAAAAATTTGATATATGGTATCGAAAAGACATGACGATTCATGTACGGAATATAACGCGTTCTTTTCGTTAATTGATGTTGATTCATTCGCATTTCAATCTTTTTCAAATGAAGGTTCATTTCATCACTCCAATATTTTAATATATATTTTTTTATGCTTTTAATTTAACACTTTAGACCTTAAGAGAATATATACCAATCGTCACTGTATATGATAAAATGTTTCCATATTTAAAGTTTATGGGGTAGGATAAATGCAATTACTTTGGAAAATGTTTAAAAAGAATCAATTTGAAGCGAATATTGATGAATGTGGCATAGAAATTGGAACGCCACAAGGGGGATATCAGTATGAAGTTACTAAGCCGGCTGTACTTCATGTCGTCATGTCCGGGACTGGCACACTAACTTATAATCAAAAAAAATATACATTAAAACCTGGTGATCTCTTCTTGCTTTGTCGTGGTATGAAGGTTCATTATGAATCGACTTTGGACGAACCGTGGACCTATTATTGGGTTGGTTTTAGCGGAAAACTCGCGATGGATTATTTAAATCGTACAACTTTGTATGAAACACGCGTCATTCAAAATCAGCAAACGAGCACCATTCGTCAAATCATTTATCAGATGTGCCACCGCTCTATTGATTATAATCCAGAGCACTCTGACGATATCCAACATATGCGCGATTTATATGACCTTCTTTATGCACTACATCAACACTTTCCTAAACCGTTTCATGTTGTTAAAAATGAAAAATATTCTAATGTCAGAGAAGCCATACGTTATATTAATGACAATTATATGCATGGCATTTCGATTCATGATGTCGCCAAACACGTCAATGTCAGTCGAAGTTACCTTTATAAAATGTTTAAAAAGCATATCGACCAATCTCCACAACATTATTTGATTCATATTCGGATGTATCATGCGTCACAATTGTTTAAAGACACCGATTTACAAAGTCAAGAAATTGCTGATCGTGTCGGCTATAAAGACCCGTTGCTATTTTCGAGAGCGTTTAAAAAACATTTTGGTATCACTGCGACCCAATATCGTGAAACTCATCAATAAAGGAACGATTGATACATCAGAAATATGACCATTATTAACAAAATGTGGTATGACGTTATTCCGTACATTTCCACTAAATGATACGTGTCTATCCTTAGCGACTCATTATATCCAATTTGTTTTTTATATAGATTTTTGAGTTTAAAAAAAGTATAATAGCTTAGTACGGGATTGAAAGCCCTTTCTATTTTTACTAACTCAAGGGGGGAGTGTAACAATGTTAGAGCTTAACAGTATTACAACATTGTTTCTTGCCTGTCTATTATTAATTCTGGGGCAAGCTATTGTAAATAAAGTAGACATTTTTAATCGTCTTAGTATTCCATCACCTGTCATAGGTGGTCTCATATTTGCGATTATCTCTGCGATGTTAACTTCTACAGGGGTATTACACATCAAAATTGATGGTAAATTTTTCCAAGACTTTTTTATGTTAGCCTTTTTCACCACAATTGGTTTGGGGGCATCATTTAAATTACTAAAACTCGGTGGTAAAGTGTTAATCGTCTATTGGATTCTTTGTGGTGTGTTAGCGACATTCCAAAACGTGATTGGTGTTTCTATGGCAAAAGTATTGAACATTGATCCGTTATTAGGTTTAACAGCCGGTGCGATGTCAATGGAAGGTGGACACGGGAATGCAGCTGCATATGGTCAAACGATTCAAAATTACGGCATTGATTCAGCTGTCACAGCCGCACTTGCAGCCGCAACGTTAGGTCTTGTCGCGGGTGGTCTCTTAGGCGGTCCAGTCGTACGTTACTTAATTAAAAAGCATGACTTAGCACCAAGCAATGCAGAATCAATTCAAAAAGATTACTCCAATGTGGAAATCAACCGTCGTCTACATAAGCACTTTACTGTCAATGAAGTATTCTTTATTCAAGCGACAGTCATTTTGTTCTGTATGGGACTTGGCACATATTTAGGCCAATTATTCAGTGATTGGTCAGGCATCAATATTCCATTATATGTGGCTTCAATGTTTATCGCGGTGATTATTCGTAACATTTCAGAATTTGCAAATCTCAACTTAATTGATTTAAAATTGACAAACCAAATTGGCGATATTTCATTAAGTATTTTCTTATCTATTGCCTTGATGAGCATTAAATTGACAGAAGTATACAACTTAGCATTACCACTGATCATTATCGTAATTTGTCAAATTATTTTCGTCGCATTATTCTCAATCTTCATCGTCTTCCGTTTACTCGGCAAAAACTATGATGCAGCCGTGATGATTGGTGGTTTCATTGGACACGGACTCGGTGCGACACCGAATGCGATGGCCAATTTAGATGCGATTACGAAAAAGTTTGGTAATTCACCACGTGCATATTTGGTCGTTCCAATTGTCGGTGCTTTCTTAGTAGACTTATTGGGTGTACCGATTATTACGACATTTATCAACATATTTAAACCATAATAAAAAAGAGGTGCGCGCACCTCTTTTTTATTATGCTTCTTGACGGCGAATTTCCCAACCATACGGATCAGACAACTGTGACCAGTCCGCATCAATTTCTTGACTATTTAAAAGACATGCATCTAATTCCTCAGTTATCGCTGCTTCATCCAAATCTATTCCGATAATGACGAGTTGTGTATGACGATCGCCATATTCAGGATCCCAATCTGCTCGTACGTCCGGTCTTTCTTGTAAAATAGCTGCACGTTCCGCTTTTGGCATACTGGCTACCCAAAAAGTGACAGGGTGAATATCGACAGCTGTTCCTGCTTGAGAAACGAGACACGCAACATCATTGTATTGTGCTAACCACGCAATCCCTTTCGCACGTACAATCGATTCAGACATATTTTCCAGAAATGCATTGAAACGTTCTGCATGAAATGGCAAACGTCTGCGATATACGAATGATGAAATACCGTATTCTTCAGTTTCAGGTGTATGTGTGGCATGACCCCCGGCTTCTAGTTCTTGCAACCACCCTGCTGATTGACTCGCCGCTTCAAAATTAAAACGACCTGTCTCTAATACTTCATCAATGCTGACTTCTGCATTTACTGTGCGGATCAATTTCGCAGTCGGTTGTAATTTTCTCAACATTGCTTCTAATCGATTCGCCTCTTCTTCACTGACTAAATCAATTTTATTTAATATGAGCACATCACAAAACTCGATTTGATCAATCAGCAAATCCGCAATCGTACGTTCGTCATCTTCACCCACCGCTTGATCACGATCTAACAACATGTCTCCTGATTGATAATCTTTAATAAAACGATTTGCATCGACAACAGTTACCATCGTATCCAAGCGACAAATTTCAGTTAAATCAATGCCTAGCGCTTCATCCACATATGAAAATGTTTGCGCGACAGGTACCGGTTCTGAAATCCCTGTTGATTCAATAACGATTTGGTCAATGCCGCCACGTTTGACGATACGTTCAACCTCTTTTAATAAATCATCTCGCAATGTACAACAAATACATCCATTAGAAAGTTCGACTAATTTTTCATCTGTACGCGAAAGTCCCCCTCCTTCAGCGACAAGATCTTTATCAATATTAACTTCACTCATATCATTCACAATGACCGCAATTCTTCGACCCTCGCGATTGTTTAAAATATGATTAAGTAAAGTCGTTTTACCTGATCCTAAATACCCACTTAATACCGTTACTGGGATTTTCCCCATATATAGCCCTCCTCATTTCGTTTCAAATCGTAATAATTACGTTTTACAGTATATAATAAATACTTCCAACTACGCAATGATAATTTGAAATGATTTTAAAAAGGCATCAGTATACAGTATTAAAAAGAACGAATGATGGCTTCCTTACACACCTTCATTCGTTCCCTTAGAAAATTATAATTGACGTTGTTGTATCCAGTTTTTCAAATATGGATCAAACACAATGGCTGACTGACGTAATTCTGTTATATTTTTAGCATTCAATAAGGTCATAATATATGCCATTTGCATTTTAAAATCTTCTACATATGCAATCGCGGCTTCCACACCCTCTTCATGGAGTAACTTTAAAATCGGTCGTGACATGCCAACTGCCTCAGCACCTAAACGTAATGCTTTGATTGCATCTAGCGGATGACGGATGCCTCCACTTGCCAGTACGTGTATACGACTACTCAAATTGCGCGCTTCTAATAATGAAATCACTGTTGACTGACCCCAGTTTTTCAAATAATCCATGTCTTTCAAATGGCGCCGTTCATTTTCTATTGAAATAAAGTTTGTCCCCCCATGACCACTAATATCCACATATGCCACACCTACATCGATGAGTTGTTGAATTGTGTCATAGCTCATTCCAAAGCCCACTTCTTTAACAATGACAGGCACCTCGACGCCTTTAACTATTTCACTGATTCGTGTTAACCAATGCTTGAATTGTCGGTTCCCCTCTGGCATTACAAGTTCTTGCGGCGCATTTACATGTATTTGTAACGCGTTGGCTTGAATCATCTCAATGGCTGCTTGCGCCTCGTCCAACGTCACATCTGCACTCACATTCGCCCAAATTTGACCCTCTGGATATTGTTCACGAGCCACTGTATAAGAATGACGTACAGCTGGATTTTTTAACGCAGCATGCATACTTCCTACTGCCATTGGAATTTGTGTAGCTTTTGCGACTTGAGCTAATTGTTCATTCGTTTTTGCTGTCCATTCAGAGCCACCCGTCATCGCATTAATATAAAGGACGTGGGACATTTGGAGCGCATTAAAGTTCGGCAATAATGTCACCTCATCAACATCCATCTCCGGTATCGCATGATGAACAAATTGAATTCGATCAAAATCTGACTGGAGCGTATCGTTTTGCGCAAGTGCTAATCGCACATGTTCGTCTTTTCTTTGTTCTCTTTTATTCGTCATTACCTTTAAAACCCCTCATCATTGGTTAATTAATTTGACTATATCACATTCACTGTAGACATAAAGCATTTTGTTATATTCATTCTACTTTAAAGGATGAAATGTGCTAATTTACACTATTTCATCTCTTCAACTTTTTGCGGTATACTTATGAACAAATAAAGTAAAGAGGTGTACCTATGTTAAATTACCCATTTTACGATAAATATCGCGTAGAAAATAACTGGATTGATCGGAATGGTCATATGAACGATGCCATTTATGCAAGACTTTTCAGTTTAGCCATTGATCATTTTCATGACGCCATTGGTTTAACGACAGAAGAACGCGAACGTCGTGCTTACACTGTATTCACTTTAGAAACACATATTACATATCTTAAAGAACTGAAACGACATGCCCCATTTCAAATTAAAGTCCAAATTTATGATTATGATGTCAAACGCACACATTTCTTTTTAGAGTTGATCCATCAAGAAACAGAAAGCGTCATGGCCACTGCAGAAACGATGATGATGGGCATGGATCGAAAAACAGGACGCCCGGCAGCTTTCCCTGATGATATTTATCACGCGATCCAGCATTATGCCAACTCACAAGGGACCATAAACTGGCCTAAACAATTAGGACATCGCATTGGTATTCCTCGCTCATAAATCCAAAAAACACTACAAGTCATCACAACTTGTAGTGTTTTATCATGTTATTCAATTATGCGTCTGTTGCGCCACGTTTAATCATGTCTGCTTTAGTGACAATTGGATATTTTTTAAAGACCACAGAGCCGATATAGCCCCAAATGAGTCCTATCACACCCATAATGACACCATACACGACGACAGAGACCCAAGAGTTAAAACCAAACATCACGATAAATCCAGCAATCGGTGTCGCTGTACCTGTCGCATCATTGACCAATCCAGAAAGTGCAATGACAAGACCTGCTGTCGCACCACCGAAAAAGTTCGTAATATAAATTGGAATTGGATTGGCCGAAACAATATCTGCTTGTGATAACGGTTCAATACTGACTGAAATGGTCGCTTTACGGTCACCTAATTTTAATCGATGGAAAAGTGTACCGTTCATAAATGCAGAACTGAATGCCGCCATTGCACCAATAGCCATCGGAACGCCTGTTAAACCGAGTAATGCCGTCAATGCCATTGAACTGAGTGGTGCGGTACCGACAACTGTAATGATACCGCCTAAAATAATTCCCATAATGATTGGGCTTGCATCTGTCGAACTTTGAATAATGTCACCAATTCTAACAAGTGTATTATTGACAACAGGTGTTAATGCAACCGCAATCGCTCTCGATAAAGGCGCAACGATGAGCACAGCTACAATAAGATCCACACCGTCTGGCACATATTTCTCAGTATATTTCATCAAATAACCAATGAGGTAACCCGCGAAAAATCCTGGTAATAAATCCATACCTCCACAGGCTGCCGCAATGACTAATGCATAAACGGGAGATACGCCAATGGCTAAAGCCGTCAGACCCGCTGCGGCAACACCACCTAAATCACCCGCTGCAGCACCCACTTGCTCTAAAAAGTCATTGTGAAATACACGACCACCGACATATTTATTAAAAGCTTCAACTAAAAATGTCGCAATGGCTGCATTCGCAAGTGCCCCCATCGCTCGCATACCATTAGGTGCCTTATATGTAAATAGTGTAAAAATAACGAGTACTAAAACTAAAAATGCTGTACCGATGAGTAAATCCATAATGCCCCCCTCTTGTTATTCGAAAAAGGCGTCTTGCTCATGTTTTCAATTTCTGAATAACTGTGTAATTTTTATAGTTTATTTTTTCATGTATTTCATTTTACTAAAAATTTTTGTTTTTTGCACGCCGCTTATCATTACACATAGGAAAAGCCGGGAAACACCATTGCTCCCCAGCCCTGTCAAATATATTCTTTTTCCCGCTCAACAATCCCCGTTCAGAAAGTAAAAATGAATCATCACTTTTCATTTTGATAATGGCTACTGTTTATCTCAGCAGCTGTCTGGGAATAGGACATGAAAATTTTTGATGCTATGGATACAGTATTTTGTTTAACTTGCCCTTTCGCTATGATTTGTAGCTTTAGATTGCCTTCAAGGCTTCGCGTTCCTAGGAGCTGGTCCTTCAACTAACTAACGCTTGATTAAACTGTTACATTTGTTGAGGCGTTAGTGGATTTTCCGGACCAGCTTGATACCTCAGGAGTCTCAGCCTTCTGAACAATCTTACTCCAAATACAGGTGAAAAAGGGCAAGTTTATGAAACGAAGACAACCCATAGCATCCAATTTTTAAGTCCATGTCATCCTCATTTTTCTATGATGCTATCGTTAACAATGAATATAAGTTCGTCAATTGACATGGGCTAGGACAAATCAATGTTCCAACCCCTAGTCAGCCTTGCGGGGGCAATACAACGAACTCTTTGTTGCACATGAGATTTCTGTATTGCTCCCGAAAATCCAATTTGGCTTCGATCAAGTGTACACTTTAATCAAGCCAAATTGAGTTGAGGCAAGTCCCCTGGGAACGCGAGCTCATATTCTAACTATCACTAACAAAAGATTCCTCAAAAACAAGTGATACGGTTTAAATATCAACAGTGCTATTTTTATGATTGCAAAAACCGTGTAAGACTCCTGAGGGATCAGCTGAACCGGAAAATCCAATTCGGCTTCCACCAAGTGGAAACTTTAATCAATCCGAATTGAGTTAGAGGTTCAGCCCCTAGGAAAGCGTCGCACGGTTTAAGCAATCTATATATCAATACTAATCTATCTAAAACTCTCACTCAAAAAGATTCGTATAAAATGATTGATGTGAGTGATTTTGTAGGTTGAAAAATTACAGAACTGTCCGAGACTCCCGTGGGATCAGACGTAGCCGAAAATCCAATTTGGCTTCTATCAAGTGTACACTTTAATCAAGCCAAATTTAGTTGAGGCAAGTCCCCTGGGAACGCGAGGGCATGTTCAGTAATTTAAAAATTGCATTCAATCACAAATCAATTGTTTTTCGAATCTGCTTCAACACTTTCCTCGACTCAGCAATGGGATACAACGGAAATGCTGTGACCATATCACGGTATTCATAAAAATGAATCGGTTGTTGTTCCGCTTCAAAATAATCCGCTAACTTTCTCATATCAGGATAAAAGACCTCACAAGTCCCTCCAAACATGTACACAGGTGGCAAACCTCTCACAGGTCCATACATCGGTGAAATACGTGGATTTTTCCGTTCAAGATCATCTGCCCACACTTTGGCAATCGATTGTAAACTAAAAATATTTTGGATAGGATCTTTTTTCTGCACTTGTTCAGTGATTTCCTGATTGGATAATGAAATATCTAACCATGGTGAAATGAGATAGAGTTTTCCAGGAAGTGGTAATTCCTCTTGTTGCATTAATTTTTGCGCAAAACTGAGTGCCATGTTGCCGCCCGAAGCATCTCCCATAATCACGATATTTTCAGGTTCTGTTTCTTTTAATAAACGACGATACGTTTGCTCAATCGCCTCGTGTGTTTCACGATATGTAAATTCAGGCGCTTTTGGATAAATCGGCAATACGACTTCATGTAATGTTTCATACGCCAACTTATCCATAAATCGCCAATGAAAAACAGAGGGTTGAAATACGAAAGTGCCTCCATAAATATACAAGATTTTATTTTTAATATGGTGACCAAAATTAAAGCGAAACACCTGCATCTCATCAAACATATCTTTGACTAAATTGGATTTCACATTAATTTGATCAGGCTGTTTATGCTTGGTTTGATTTAACACACGTCTTTTTTCTAAAAACGCATCAACTTCTGCTTGGGTCTTAAATTTGAGATGACGTTGTTGTGACAAGTATCTTCCCATTAAATTACTCATGACATTTCGTTTCAATTGTATCCCTCACTTTTTCTCAACAATCATAATATATCATTTGCAAACTTTGCTTATATATTTATTTTATATGTTATTCATTAAATAGCAATAACCGTTTTCTATCAATCATCTTCATATTATCATAAATCTGATGCATTGACGCCCTCATAAATTGTATTGAGTTGTGATTCGATACGTTCTAAATCGATAAAGCGGCCTTCACGATGCATTTCTTTACCATCAAGGAATATCACATCCACGGGGACAGTAAAAATTGAAAGCGCACCAGCAATTTCAGGAACATCATCTGCATTCACATTGCCTAGCGCAACACCCTCATAACGCGCTACTAACTCTTGAATGCGGGGTAACACGGCATGACATACTGAACAATTCTCTCTCGAAACATGAACGACTGCGATTTGATGGCTGGCAACAAACGCTTCATAGGCATCTAAAGTTTTTAATACTTCCATCTTGCAACCTCCTTTTCCATTTCCCATTATAAACTTACCTCAGTTCTATCATATTTTATAAAAAAGCACTATGAATATGATTCTAGGTGTACTATAATGCATAATTGTATTAGCGAATGATTTTGATCATGCTTGTTCAATGATATAGGAGGCGTTACATATGAAAGAGACCACACGACAACACCCCCAGTTTCAACAACAATTTGAAAACCAACCTATCCACCGTAATCCAAATTATGGTAAGAAACGACGCTCATGGGTCAGCTTTATTTTGACACTCATCGCACTCGTACTCGTAGCGATTGCTGCGTATAGTATGTATAGCGAAACTTTATTTAAAATGAGCTTTCTTGATGAAAATGTTACATTCGATAAGCTTAAAGAGATTGCTAATCAACTCACAGCGCAATCGTTCATCGATACATCAGAAATCGAACAAACTCTAGATTTTGTGATTATGGGACTCAATATTTTCTTCATTTTAGTACTGGTTAATATTATTTTTGCGATTTTGACACTCGTCTTTAATCGTACCATTTTAAAAGTCATCAATTGGATCATCTCTATAGTGATTACACTCATTCCTATCGCTTTCTTATTCTATATTAATCAGGCAGCTGAAGAAGTCACAAAAAAACTCGCACCATATATCGGTAACGTAGATCCTTCTACAGTCTTTTCACCATCGAATGCACTTCATAATGCAATTATTTTTACCGCTATTGCGACGGTCCTTTATTTTATCAGTCTATTTTTCAGAAACAGACGTCCGAAAATCCACAAACACCTTTAATCAACTTAAACTAAAGAAGTCACTGTAGAAAAACAAAATTTTCCATAGTGACTTCTATTTTTATTTCAATTGCTGCACATGAATCTTACACAAGTTTAGCTGAGGTCATATGCTATCAACAACATAGACATCAGAATCATTGAGCAATGTCATTTAATCGTTAGTTTCTATTTGTTGTGATGTGATTGATGCTCGTTTTTATGAATACATCGACATAAAAAAGACGCATGCAACAAAAGGACTTCCATCCCACCACTTTTTCAGCTATCTTTCAATCGGCCAAGTCTCCAAATTCTCCGCCATATCCCAAAACATATACTCATAATAACTCGTATTTACAACTATCTCTTCTAAAGCGTCCAAAGCTTCATCAGACATACCTTCAGCGACACGATCCATCATGGCCATCACATCATCTTTAAACACTGTAAATTCAGGAGAACTATACATTTTCACCCATTCACCATAAAAAGGATGTGCGGTCGCGCCTTCGATGTGACTGAGTGCTTCTCCAATATAATGATAGCTCCAAGTACAAGTCAGCACAGCAGCAATCACATTTTCCACACCACCACGTTGGGCAAGATTCAACATATAACTTGTATAGGCTAATGTCGTACTCGCGGGTTGGGTTGCTTCTAATTCTTGTTCACTAATGCCAAATTGTGCGGCGTACTGGCGATGTAAATCCATTTCTGTATTTAATGTCCCAGAAACTAAATTGCCAAAAGTCGTCATCATGTCTAAATCGGTTGCTTTGGTCGCACCTATCGCAAATAATCGTGCATAATCTATCAAATATATATAATCTTGCTTCAACCAATGTTTAAACTTTTCCTTTTCTAACGTCCCGTCACCAATCCCTTTGACGAACGGGTGTTCAAGATAACTTTCCCATATCGGTTGAACACGTTGCCATAATCGTTCAGTAAATTTCACCATGAACACACCTTTCAAAATTTAATCTCTTTTACTCATTATGATATAGTTGTGCACACATCATATGCAAATATCTTTGTGTCAAAAACACCTTTTATTTTTGGGAGAAATTCATTAAATGACGAAAAATTTCATCCCTATAATACGCATCTAATTGTATCTCATAATCAGTGCACCACTGATTAATTGAACGAATAGTGGCGGCATAAACATAACTAAATACTTCGATTGGAAACGGAAATTTTGAAGGTAATTGTGCTTCATAGCGTATGAGTTCTTGTTGAAAATAATCATAGAAACTTTTGGTGACCACTTGATAAAACCTCGGGTCCTCTTTTTGTGTATGTAAAATTTTTAATATTTGTTGATCAATTGTCCTATCAATACTGTTGAATGGTTCTTGTAAACGCATGTCTAATCCTAAAGAAAAATAAGGTTTCAATGCCATTTGACTTACATAATAGAGTAAGTCATATTTGTCTTTAAAATGTTTATAAAAAGTGGTTCTATGTACATTCGCTTGTTGGCAAATTTGGTTGATCGTGATTTTAGTGACCCATTCATCTTCAAGTAATGCTAAAAATACTTCTGATAATTTCAAATTCGTTTTCTGTACACGTATATCTTTTTCATTCATAAACGCATGCGCACCTTTCATTTCTTATATAGTGATGCTAATCAATGAGGTGTAAATTTAAAATAATGATAACTCATTCTTTGCAGACGCTTACATATCAACAATACAAAGTTTTTCTCATAATATTATTTTACACCGTCTTTTATTAAATTATTAACAATTGTACTTCAAGTTTCGACAC
>NZ_PPQH01000010.1 GCF_002902385.1 Staphylococcus intermedius NCTC 11048
ACAGCTATTAATGAAATGGTATATAGGTGACGCTAGGATGATGGTACTTATTTGACTAAACGTGATAAAATACTAGAGAAAATAAAAAATAACCCAAGAAATGTGAATAAAAAAGATTTTATTTCTCTACTAAGCAAGTACGGTTTTGAGATAATGAATCATAGAGGTAAGGCTGGACATATTATGTATAGGCATCCCTTATATAAAGAAATCCCTGTGAGAACAGTTAATATTACAGATCCTATACGCAAATAGCATATTGAAACTTTACTAAAAGATTTAGAAAAGGTGATAGCATGAAAGATTTAAATTACTATTTAAAATTGCCTTATACGTTAAAAGTAGAGCAGGATACAGATTATGATGGTAGTGAATATTTTATAGCTAAATATGAAGAGTTGGATGGCCTTGTTGGTACTGGTGATTCAGAAATAAAAGCTGTTAATGACCTTTTAACAATAAAAAAAGATTGGTTTGAAGCAAATTTAAATGTAGGTACAATTATACCAGAACCAATTACTAAAAAAACTGAAGAACAAACAAGACTCACGTTACGTTTGCCATCAGATATAGACAAGCAAATAAATAAATATATGCAACAAGAAAATGTTAGTAAAAATACTGCTATTATAGTTTTACTGCAATCTGGTTTATATAATAACTTTCATGAAGAATTTGAAAATAAAGTTTCACATCGTTTTAATTGAGTGGAATTAATGAACATCAAAAGCTAGAAATCCTGATTGAAAGGGTTTCTAGTTTTTTACGTGCGCTTAGAATGGATAATAGCTTGATGGTGAAAGTGCGCTCTATTTTGTTTGACAGTGCTATTTGATGGTGTGACGTTTTAAACAGTGTTTGACGATTAGCGAAGTATAGTTTTGAAATTCATAAAAAAAACCGAGACGTTTCGTAATGGATCACGAAAGCCTCGGTTTTAAGTCGATATGTTATAATTTTTGTTTCTTTGTAGGGGAAGCATAGGTTAAATTTTAAAGCTAGTGATTCAAAAATATGACTATTGTCTTTAAGAATGACTGCTATGATTTACTATATGCTTTGACTGGATAGTGATCAGAATAGTCGTTATATACGTAGAGGTAAGGGAATTTGTAAACATCCCAAGTTGGTGATTTTTCACCTACGACTTCATTAATCAATTGACCGGGTTGGCGATGATCTTTATCTACAAAAATATAGTCTAAATATTCTGGTGCACTATTAGGATAGTTGTATTTAGCAATTGAGTTAGATTTAGGATCCCATGTGCTTGAATGACCTGCGTAAAGGACGTCATTGACATTTAAGTTTTTCAACATGTCTTGGAATTCACCATTGTTACCATATTTATTGACATTCATGTCGCCGCCAATGTAAACAACTTCATCTTTAGGGATGTTTTTATTTTTCACAAAGTCACGAATTTCTCCCATTTGTTCAGCTCTAATCGCTCTGTCTTGACCTCTGCCGCAGCGAGAGTCTTCAGATTGTGTATGTGTACCGATTACGTGAACAAATTTCCCATCTTTTTCAATTTTTGTATATACAAACCCTTTGTTACTATCGTTGTCAAAACCACATCCATGTCGGAAAACGTGTTGAATTTTTTCTTTAATTGGATACTTACTTACGATTGCAACACCGCCATTTTCAAAAGTCGTACTTGAATAATGGCCTTCCGTACGATCCCATCCTGAATATGAACGACCGAGTACTGGCGTTTGGTACGGATAGGATGATTTTAAGTTATTGAATAATTGATTGGCTGAAGAGGGATAGAATGCTTCATTGAAAATCACGACATCATTATCTTGTATATATTTGGATTTTGAAATTAAATCTGCACGTTTGTTTTGTCCCCAATTCGGATAGAGGAGACCTGAAAGCATATAAACGTTGTGCGTCGCTAATTTTAGTTCCGGTTGATTTTGGTCTGAAGCAGCATGGCTAATGCCAGTATTCATCATACCTAAAAGCATCGTAGTGGCTAATACTAGTGATGTTAAGCGTTTTTTTCTTTTTAGTTTTTTCATACTCATCACTCCTTCTGTTATATTTTACATCATTTATAGAATAAAAAAATTAAATGATTATTAACTGTTTGTGAAAAATAAATAAATATTAATCGGCTATTTGCAATGGAAGTTAAGTTTTGTAACATAAGAAATAGTAGCACGTGATACAATGATTCATGAAAGTACCTTATTAAAAGAAAACGGAGCGACTTTTACCACTTTTGTTTGATATAAAGAGAAAATAAGATGAACGGAGGCATACAAATGATTTCAAGCCAATGGATATTATTTGATAAAGATGGGACATTGATTCATTTTGATGAAAGTTGGACGAAAATTGGAATTCAACTCGTGAATGATGTATGTGACCATTTTCAACTTGAAGATCGACAAGCCGTGTATCGGGCGATTGGTATTAAGGACGGTCGATTTGAAAAGGATAGCGTGATGAATGGAGGAACGCTGAAAGATTTGATTGCGGTCTTTCAACAGTTTACGGATGAAGACGTGGCGGATTGGACCGCACAACGGAGTCAAACTTTAATCAGTCAACGCGTCCCTGAAATTGAATTGTATGAAGGCGTGGCGGCATTAATTCAACGTTTAAAGGCACGAGGCTATGCGTTAGGTATCGTAACGAGTGATAATCATACAGGCGTGACACAATTTCTTGAAAAAACGCAATTAACCGATGCATTTGATATGGTTATCTCGACAAATGATGGCCAGTATGAAAAACCAGACATTCGTTTGCTTCAACCACTATGGGAACTTGGTGTGCGCGGAGAAGATGTCATTATGGTGGGCGATACAGATAATGATATGATGACCGGCAAAAATATGGGGAGTGCCCTGAATGTAGGCGTACGTACAGGCTTAGGGGAAGATGCGGCGTTTGAAGCGGCAGATGTCGTCATTGACCATGTTGGGCTTTTAGAAGACGTGTTACCCAAAGCGAAATGACAGAGGAAAAGTCATACTTTCATTTCGTAAGTCGTGAGATACACATTCAAACCATACGCATAAAAAACAGGCCGGAGAATTTTCCAGCCTGTTCATTTTGCGATTTTGGTTGTTGATTGTAAAAGTGCTTAACTTGATAATACTACAACACCCCAATACGATGCTGCAGAATAACGGATGGCAAAAGTGAGGAGCGCCTCAGTGTGTCATCGCTACAGACCTGTTCATCCAAATCTTTATGAACGTTGGTCGACTTGTCTATAAGTATGGATAACATGTTCAATTTTCTTCAACACGACATCAATTGAATCAGGATCATCAAATAAGTCATATTCTTTAATATTCACGCGGACAACTGGACACGCATTGAACTGATTAATCCAATCATCATAACGTTGGAATAACATTTTCCAATATTCAGGATCTGTTTCAATCTCCATTTGACGGCCACGTGTTTGAATACGTTCAATCACGGTATCATAATCGGATTCGAGGTAAATGAGGACGTCAGGTTTAGGGAAATAAGGCGTCAACACCATCGCGTCAAACAAGTTAGAGTAGGTTTTAAAGTCTTCAGGAGACATTGTACCTTGTTCTTCGTGCATTTTCGCAAAAATATCGACATCTTCATAAATCGAACGGTCTTGGACAAAGCCGCCACCATATTCAAACATACGCTTTTGTTCTTTGAAACGCTCAGCTAAAAAATAAATTTGCAGGTGAAAGCTCCAACGTGTAAAATCATGATAAAATTTATCTAAATATGGATTATGCTCGACGTTTTCGAAGGATGTTCTGAAATTGAGTTTTTCAGCGATTGCACGTGTTAAAGATGATTTTCCCACACCAACAGTCCCGGCGATGGTAATAATAGCATTTGACGGTATATCATATTGATTCATGTTCATGGCCTCCGATTAATTCATTAATTTGATTAAATACATACGCATAATCTGCTTCATTTTGGACAAAATCAAGGTTTGTCGTATCAATCCACAACACCGCATGTCCTTCATTTTTTAAAGAATTGTAGTAATTCGCATAGTCTTCTTTGAGTTTCAGTAAATAACTGTCTTCAATATGGGCTTCAAAACTACGATTACGTTTCGCAATACGTTGTTTGAGCACGCTTAAATCTGCATCTAAAATGACCGTGAAATCCGGTGAGATGAGATCTTCAGTTAAAATGTCATAAATTCTTGAAAATTTATCGTATTCTGTATCGTTCAATGTATTGCGTGCAAATATTTTGTTTTTATATATATGATAATCACTGACAATGCCATCAGTATGTTCTGCGAGGTCTTGATAGTCTTTGTAACGATGGCATAAAAAGAACATCTCAGTTTGAAAACTCCACTTTGAAATATCAGTATAGAAATCTGATAAATAAGGGTTTTCACCGACAATTTCTTTCGCTTCATAAAAGTGATAAGATTGACTCAACTGATGTGCTAATGAAGATTTGCCAACGCCTATCGGACCTTCAATTGCGATAAATGGTTTTTTCATATTTTTCGCTCCATATCATTTATTTTAACCAGTACTAAAAATTTTAACATAAGTGAGGCTAATTCTGTATGACAAGTCATCAATATTATATGTCAATTGCGCTAGAGGAGGCGAGGGAAGCTGCTAAAAAAGGCGAAGTTCCTATTGGCGCGGTCGTTGTCAAAAATGAAAAAATAATAGCACGTGCGCATAATTTACGAGAAACGGATCAAAGTCCAACCGCACATGCAGAACATTTGGCTATGGAGCGCGCTGCAGAAGCTTTAGGGACATGGCGATTAGAAGGCTGCACGCTTTATGTGACATTAGAGCCGTGTGTGATGTGTGCAGGTACGATTGTGATGAGTCGTGTCGATACGGTTGTTTTTGGTGCGATGGATCCAAAAGGGGGCTGTGTCGGTAGTTTGATGAATCTCGTTCAAGACAGTCGAATGAATCATCGTGCAACTGTTGTGACGGGTGTGTTGGCTTATTCTTGTGGTGAAATTTTACGCCAATTTTTTAAAGCGTTACGTTTGCACAAAAAACGACAAAAAAATTAAGTCATTATGATATGGTTTCTCTACATATGTGAATGATAAAAGTGTGACATGAATTCATTTTACGGTACTTCCCTTTATAACTTTGTTAAAATGAGATTATATTTTAAACGAGGCAATGGATTAAAGAAAAGTAATGAGAGAGGGATTGAGATGGTTAAACTGATAGCAACAGATATGGATGGGACGTTGTTGAATGCAGCTCATGAAGTATCACAAGAAAATGTCGAGGCGATTCAATATGCCCAGTCTCAAGGTGTGACGGTGGTCATTGCGACAGGACGTGCATTTTACGAGGCGAATGATCCGATTATGGCTACAGGTTTAAAGGTACCGTATATTTGTTTGAATGGTGCGGAAGTGCGCGATGAAAGCTTCGATATCGTCCATACGTCGAGCTTGAACCATGGATTGTATCAACGCATTCGCGAAACATTAAACAATGAAAATATGTATTATCAAGTCTATACGAATTTTGGTATTTACACAGAAGACCCAGAGAAAGACTTAGCCATATATTTAGACATTGCGAAACATTCAGGTCAAAAAGGCGATGCAGAGAAAATTAGACAACATATCCAACATCGTATTGACCTTGGTACTTTAAAAGTCGTTGATAATTATGATGATATCGAATCTGTACCAGGCGAACTGATTATGAAAGTTTTAGCATATGATAAAGATTTAGATAAAATTGAACGTGTGAAAAAGCAATTATCAGAAAGTAGTAATTTAGCAGTTTCCTCTTCTTCACTCGGGAACATTGAAATTACACATATCGATGCACAAAAAGGTCTAGCCTTACAAGCCATTGCCGACCAACTCGGTATCGATATGGCGGATACGATGGCTGTGGGTGATAACTTAAATGATAAATCTATGTTAGAACGTGCTGGTGTAGCTGTCGCAATGGAAAATGCCTTGCCAGAATTGAAAGACATTGCGACATTTGTGACAGATTCGAATGAAAACAGTGGTGTCGCAAAAGCCATCTACCGTGCATTGGGGAAAGAAGAATAAAACGAAAATAAATAAATGAATGTTTAAAGTGTAGGACAGAAATCTTGTTTTAAAGGTTTCGTTGTCCTGCACTTTTTTTATTGTGCTGCATGCCAATAAAAGAGTTTTGTAATACTACATACAAAATAAAACTAAATAATTTTACGTTCGTATCGCTTTTGAGTATTATAATAAGTGGAAACGCTTCATATGATGACGGACAAAGAGGGGGAGATAAATGAAAAATATACAATTAGTAGGAAAGATACGGTATTTCATCTTTGCATTAGTCGCTATTCAAGCCATCATTATTTTGATGATGACAACGTTTCGATTAGGTGACGTGTATGATGAAAAATGGGACGAGATACAGAATTCGGCGGATCAGCATCAGTTTTATTTAAATCGTATCACCATCGAGCAAAAAGAAAATGTCATGGATGTATTAAAACAATTTCCTGAACTTTTGATTCTGACATCGACAGTTGATGAAGAGACGCAGCATGAATTGATTGGTGTAACAGGTAAAGCGGAACAATTTCCAGAAATTCAACTGTATGATCATCAAATTATGTCTCAAATAGATATCAAAAAATTATTGAATAGTAAAAATGAAAAAGCAACGATTGGAGATTTTAATGGTTCTATCAATAATATTAAAAAATTCAATACGCCTTACTTTGCTAAAAAGCATTCTATTGTCAATTTGCAGACTTACATCAATACGACAAAAAGTATCAATGGCACATATACAGTTTATGGTTCAGAGCAGCAATTCAATCAGTTGATCAAAGCGTTGTCTGTAGTAACACATCAATCTGAAACGGCTTTGACAACGGTCAATGGCGGCGTTGCTAAAATGGACAATACAGTCACGGTTGTGTTGTCATGTTTATTGATCATGACTATGTTAGCAGTGCTCATATTATTTATTGCTGTTACAGTAGCGAACCTTAAAAATTTAGGGCATTTAACGCTTTTAGGGTGGTCAAAATGGGCAGTTGCGAATAAAGTGTTGCGTCAATTTGTTGTGTTTTCAATCCTGATTATTCCGGTCTTTGCAGTTATTTTATGGTATATGAGTGGTTGGTATTCGATTACATTAAAAGTTTTGTCTTATTTCTTTTTAGGTGGCGTAATCAATTTAACACTCATACTCTTCATGACTAGCATAGCGGTGTTTACGGTGTTTTCAATGAAGCCAGTAGATGCAATTAAAGGGAAAGTGCCGCATCGTACACTCTATGGGATGGGCGCGTTAGGTTATGTACTTCTAAGTGTTTTGCTGGTATTCGGTAGTGTTCGTTTAGATGAACCAATGAAAGAGGTCGTACAAAATTTTAGAATTGCCAAACAATGGGAAGGTGTTTCTCATTACTATACATTAAAAGATATCCAGACAGGGGAAGATCTTTCAACGATAACTGGAAAATCTAATGCTTTAGATCGTGACATTTATCATTGGTATCAATCTATTGTCAAAGATGCTAACGTATTCATTGCACATTCTGAATATTTTGATAAAGACTTGCTTGAATATTATCGACAGCAGGCGATTTATGAAAATGTACCAGAAAAGCCATTTTGGTATATGACTTTTTCACCCAATTATTTAAAGGAGATTCAACTCAATGTAGCACAGCAATACATCGATACTGCTGAGCGCGGTACAAAGGTGTTTTTAATACCTGATACTTACACGAAACAACAGAAAGAAAAGTTTGAACAATGGATTAAAGAAAGTGAGTCAACTGAACGAAATGAAAATGATATTACGACGGCCTTTAATCAGGAAAATCGTTTTAAATTTGTGACGTACCATTTTGAGCAAAAAATATTTAGTTGGAACAATACGCCGAACAATGAAGTGATGGTAAAGAATCCTATTATTTATATCATTACGCCAGAAAATATGAACTACTTACAATCAGAAAGCATGAGAAGTAATGATTTGAACAGCTATATTAAATTTAAGGATCGACAAACAGCAGAAAAATATACTGCAAAAAGCTACTTGGAACCCTATCATTTAGCAGACAATGAACCCAAATTTGTTCCTATTCAAATCTTTATTGATGGACTTCAAAAAGACTTAGCAGAAACCATCGTTTGGTTTGGTAGTTTTATTGTTGGTGCGTTGGTGCTATCCATTCTTTTACTCATCTCATTAGCCTATGTGTACCGACTGACTCATTATGAACGCCTTTATATTTCAAAGTTTTTAGGATTCAATTTCTTTAAAATGTATAAAGTTCCGATGATTTTGATAGTCAGTATATGGGTGGTGGATATGCTTGCCGTTTTATTCTGGTCATCGACATCAGGTGTTGTGTCCATTACAATTTACGGCGTGATTCAGTTACTCATTTTTTACCTGTATATGTCGCGCAATGATATTAAACAATTACTTCTTACAATTAAGGAGAAATGATAATGAAAGCAATTGAAATCAATCATATAACGAAAAAATTTGGAAGTAGAACAATTATCCGTGATTTTTCACTTGATATTCATCAAGGAGAATTTGTAGCCATTGTTGGGAAATCAGGTTGTGGGAAATCAACATTGCTCAATATGATAGGGCTTTTAGAAACGATAGAAACGGGTGAAGTCAAAATTTACAATCAGACCATTCCCAACATTAACTCAGCTGCAGCGACAAAATTGAGAAGACATACAATTAATTATTTATTTCAATCCTATGCACTGATTTCTGATATGACGGTTAAAGACAACTTATTACTGGCGTTGGAGTATGTCAAAATCAGCCAGAAAGAGAAGATCAACAAAATTCAGCAAGTGTTACAGAAACTTGAAATTGATGCATTATTGAATGATAAAATTAATACTTTATCGGGTGGTGAGCAACAACGGGTAGCGGTAGCGAGAACGATTTTAAAACCAGGAGACATCATTTTAGCTGATGAGCCGACTGGTGCGCTTGATCCAAAACTCGCAGACATCGCGTTCGAATTCATACGACAGTTGCGTGATCACGATAATAAAACCATCGTACTTGTCACACATAATATTGAGCAAGCTAAACAAGCTGATCGTGTGATTGACCTTAACGTTTTGAATGAGAAAGTGAGCTAGTCGCGAATCAACTTACTTTCAGGTATTCAACGATAGAAGCAAGTTTATTGTATTGATGATTACTGTTTAAAATAGGAAAAGACTGGGATATTGGTTTTCCCAGTCTTTATCATGGTTTTATGATGTATTAATGATAAAAAAATAGTCAAAAAATGAGGATGAATTGGACATGAAAATTGATGATATTGTTTTTCTTGATTTCATAAACTTGCCCTCATTTTCATTGTGTATATTGTAAAATTGCCCAGAAGGCTGACACTCCTGAGGGAATAAGTGCATACTGCTAACAGTCACTTCTTTACTTTAATAGTGGTTGCTGTTTATCGCAGTAGCTGTCTGACTTCTCAATGCGCTCGCTTTTGAGAAGCCTAGTCAGCCTTGCGGGGGCAGTACTACAAAATCTTTGTTACACATGAGATTTCTGTACTGCTCCCAAAATCCAATTCGGCTTCCATCTAATGTAATGCTTCAATCAAGCCGAATTTAGTTGAAGGACCAGCCCCTAGGAAAGGGAAGCCGTGAGGGCAGTCAAAATCCAAAAATCATAGGAACTGAGGGCTATCCCATTATTTTCGATATTTCAATTTCGCAAATGCGTCATGTTGATGAATTGATTCTTCGTTACGACACTCAATGTCAAAGCCTTCTAACCATGAGACTTCGACTAAATCAGCCGCAATTAAACGAATTAAATCTTCCACAAAACGCGGATTCTCATAGGCACGTTCTGTCACGCGCTTTTCGTCCGGACGTTTTAAAATCGGGTACAACATGGAGCTTGCATTGGCTTCCATTGCATCTAAAATGACTTCCTTGTAATCTTCTGGAAGTGTTGCCGTTTTATCGAGATACGCTTTCACTGTAATGATACCGCGTTGGTTATGTGCGGAATACTCACTGATTTCCTTTGAACAAGGGCATAAAGTTGTAACAGCGGCTTCAATCGTGATTTCTTTACGAGTCACTGCTTCATTATCTAGCGCTAAACCATAAGTCACATCGGCGTTACCGACTGCTTTCATTTGTGTAACGGGGCTATAGCGATTAAAGAACCACTTACCGCTCACATCTACACCAGCACTGTGCTGCTTCATGCGACTTTTCAATTGGTTTAATAATTGTGTTAATGCATCAAACTCAAGACGAATCCCGTTGTCATATTCTGCTTCTACAGATTCTAAGATACGGCTCATATTAATGCCTTTTTCGTCTTTGTTAAGGCTTGTTGAAAAACTAAAGTTCCCAGCGGTTTGATATTGATCAATCCATACGGGGTACACGAGATTTTTAATGCCTACTTCTTCTATTTCAAACAAAAAATTCTTATGTGTACTTTGAAGGTCGGTCATTTCATCTTTGGTTGTCGGTTTCGTTCCTTTGATCGGATCTACTGAACCAAAATGCTTCCAACGACCTTCACGTGTCGATAAATCGAATTCAGTCATGTATCTTCCTCCACTAAAATGTCACATGCATGTGCAATACGTTATTTATTTAAATGAATAAGTCCAAAATGTTTCAGTTGTTAAAAAGTTTGCGGCTTCTTTAGGCACGCCTGAAGCTTGACCTTGTGGATTCGCAAGTTGCTCAAGGAAAGGTCCCGTTTGCGAACGATGTGCTTCAAATGCGGCATATTTACGGTCTCGATAAGCTGAAATGTCATTGACGATATCGGGTTCGCCCAATTGTTCAACAGCATCATTACTAAATGCGACTAATTGCAGTCTTGGACGACGCGAAACTTCCATACGACCGACAGTTCTCACGACCGCTTCTGCTGTTGCTTCATGATCAGGATGTACAGCAAAACCTGGATAAAATGAAATAATCGTGGAAGGTTGTGTTTCATCGATGAGTGATTGCACCATCGCATCCATTTCTTCCACGGGTTCAAATTCTACTGTTTTATCACGCAAGCCCATTTTACGTAAATCTGTAATACCAATTGCTTTCATAGCGTCATCAAGCTCACGTTCACGAATATCAGGCAGTGATTCACGTGTGGCGAAAGGTGGGTTGCCGAGATTACGTCCCATTTGCCCGAGTGTCAGACATGCATACGTCACTGGCACACCTTCATCAACATAACGTGCAAGCGTCCCTGCAGAAGAAAATGTCTCATCGTCCGGGTGTGGGAAGATGACAAGAATATGGCTTTCTGTTGTCATAGTTATCGTTACTCCTTTCTATGCTTTAAAAGGCTTGTGGCTCATTTCAAGTGCTGCCGCAAGTTGTCCTTCATAATTGAATCCTGCCAATAAAAACATACCGTCTTCAGTCACTTCATAATGCGTTAAACCTTGAACATAGACCCAGCTATGTTCGCCGAGCTTCAGTCCTACACGGTAAGGGTCTTTTTGTCCGCCTTTAAGTTGTGCATGTTGGTAAGTGACTTGGATGTTTCTTAAAAAAGTACCTGCATTAAACACACGTTGATCGAAGTGATTGGCATAAGCGCCATTTGTCGTTTCAACGTGGAGATAGACAGGTTGATTTGCGTATTCGTCAAGTAATGCTTGTACCGCTTCTTCTGTAATCGGTTGCAAAAGACTCACTGCCTTCCTGATTATGATTATCTATCTATTTTACTAAAAAAGAGTCCAAATTAATATACCTCTGCTCAGTTTAATCTTGTAGACGGTGAAAATCATGCGCCGAATATGTCGCGGCCGCTCTTTTTGATAATAGTTGTTGGTAGCTCGATGTGAAATGTGCCAACCGCGCTTCATCTTGGAGTAGGTAATAACTCAATAAATCAATAATAAAGTGATTGGCGAGTTGAGAATTAATAAAATAAGCATCATGTGTTTGATTACGATCAGCCGTCATAATGATGCGATGACAGTTTTGTTCAAGTGCGGGTGTTCGAAAATGAGAAATGGCTATGATTGTCGCGCCATTTTCACGACCGTGACTCAAACTGTCCATAATTTCTTTCGTGGCACCACTATTCGTAAATGCGACGATGGTGGTATTGCCCTGACACATATGCCCAATCACAGTCATTAAATGCGCATCCGTAATGGCCAGGGTATTAAATCCCATGCGAGAAGTGCGAAAGTACAATTCTTGTGCGCTTAATCCAGAGCTGCCAATACCGATGAAAATGATTTTGTCGCTTTGTTGAATCGTATTGACGAGGTACATCAAATCATCCTCAACGAGAAATTCGCCAGTGTGATCCATGATTGAACGATAATGTTGATGCAAAATTTGTATGGAAGGACTATTGTGAATCGGTTCAGTTTGCAGTTCGTGTTGGATTGCGAAACGAAACGATTGGAAGCTGTCATAATTTAATTTATGGGCAAAGCGTGTAATACTTGAAGGTGACACACCAATCGCATCAGCTAAGTGATGAATGGCACCTAAGTTCGTATCATCATCAAGCGATAAAATAAATTGAGCGATTTGTTGGTCGACTTTCGTGAAAAGATGTTGATTTTGTTGAATACGATTTTCAATTTTCATCGTCATCCTCCTTTTAAACTTAGTATATTTGAAAATAATTTCCAAAACAACGTATTTTATTGACGAAAATTTTCTTAGTGATATATTGAAAGTGAATAGGGAAAAAGAGGGTGGCAAAATTGAATACATTTTTTGATAAAGCACAGCAATTTGGGAAGTCATTTATGCTACCGATTGCGATTTTACCGGCAGCGGGACTATTACTTGGTATTGGGGGCGCACTGAGTAATCCAAACTCTATCGAAGCGTATCCATTTTTAGACATCCCATTGTTGCAACATTTGTTTGTATTGATGCGGTCAGCTGGCAGTATTGTGTTTCAAAACTTATCGGTATTGTTTGCGATAGGTGTTGCAGTCGGCATAGCACGAGCGGATAAGGGCACTGCGGGGTTAGCAGCGATGTTGGGCTTTTTAATTATGAATGCGACCATGAACGGGCTCTTAACGATTACTAACCAAATGGCAGCACCTGACCAATTAGCGAAAGCGGGACAAGGGATGGTACTAGGCATTCAAACTGTAGAGACAGGTGTATTTGGGGGGATTATCGTCGGTATCATGACGGCAATGCTTCATAACAAGTACTACAAAATCACACTGCCACAGTTTTTAGGCTTTTTTGGTGGTTCACGTTTTATTCCTATTGTGACAGCATTTGCCTCTATTGTATTAGGTTTGGTGATGTTCTTTATTTGGCCGTTATTTCAACATGCGATTATGGGAGCAGGTCAACTTGTGAAACAAACCGGCGTGATAGGTACGTTCCTATACGGTTTCATATTAAGAATGTTAGGGCCTTTCGGGTTACATCACATTTTTTATCTTCCATTTTGGCAAACCGCACTCGGAGGTTCACTCGAATTGAACGGCAAGCTCATTCAAGGAACACAAAATATCTTTTTTGCTCAATTAGGAGACCCAACAACGACACATTATTATGAAGGTATTTCGCGTTATATGTCGGGCCGTTTTATTACGATGATGTTTGGGCTACTTGGTGCGGCACTTGCGATATATCATACAGCAAAACCTGAGCGTAAAAAGGTAGTAGGGGGCTTAATGTTATCTGCAGCTTTAACGTCTTTTTTAACAGGTATCACTGAGCCGTTAGAGTTTAGCTTTTTATTTGTTGCCCCAATACTTTACGTTGTTCATGCGTTATTAGATGGCTTGGCGTTTATGATGGCAGACATTTTTAACATCACGGTAGGACAGACGTTTAGTGGTGGTTTTATTGATTTTATCTTGTTCGGTGTTCTACAAGGCCAAGCGAAGACGAATTATTTATGGATTATTCCAATCGGTCTCGTCTGGTTCGCTCTCTATTACGTGATATTTAGAGTGCTCATTCAAATATTTAACTTTAAAACACCTGGGCGCGAAGATGAGACAACACAACAAAGTGTACAAACGAATGAACGTGCAACAACCATTATTCAAGGTTTAGGTGGCCGCGAAAACATCGAAATAGTCGATTGTTGCGCGACACGCCTGAGAGTCACGTTAAAAGATACACAAAAAGTAAATGAAAGCTTGATTCGAAGTACCGACCCTAAAGGAATGATTAAAAAAGGAAACGGTGTCCAAATTGTCTATGGACCTCACGTTTCGACCATTAAAAATGAAGTAGAAGAGCAATTAGAAGGGAGTCATTAGATGAATTTATCACAAGGATTAATCGTATCTTGCCAAGCGTTACCAGATGAGCCACTCCATTCATCATTTATTATGGGGAAAATGGCGTTAGCTGCTCAACAAGGTGGCGCTGTGGGAATTAGAGCGAATACGAAAGAAGATATTTTAGCAATTAAAGAAGAGGTGGATTTGCCCGTCATTGGTATTGTGAAGCGGGACTATGACCATTCTTCTGTCTTTATTACCGCAACACAAAAAGAAGTGGATGAACTATTAGAAAGCGGCTGTGAAGTCATTGCGATGGATGCGACATTGCGCGAACGCCCTGCTGAAGATTTAGAAACGTTAGTACAGTACATTCGTAAAGCAGCTCCCCATGTCGAAATAATGGCAGACATTGCGACGGTAGAGGAAGCGAAAAATGCGGAACGTCTCGGTTTTGACTATATCGGCACAACGTTACACGGCTATACAGAACAAACGACGGGCCAAGTGTTATACGCGAATGATTTTGCATTTTTGAAAGACGTGTTAGCGAACGTATCTCAAAAAGTGATCGCTGAAGGCAATGTCATTACACCAGAAATGTTAAAAACAGTGATGGATTTAGGCGTGTATGCAGCAGTCGTTGGTGGTGCGATTACGAGACCACGCGACATTACAAAACGCTTTGTGAAAATGATTGAGGAGGAATAAGCACGATGAAAATCATTAATTTAGGCAGTGAAGCGAACGCATCTTTTTATGTTGCGAGTGAATTATTTAAACAAATGTTATACCAAAAAGACAGTCGATTAGGGTTGGCGACGGGTGGTACAATGGTCAAAGTGTATGACTATTTAGTGGAATTACTCCAAAAAAATCAACTCGACGTGTCTCAAGTGGAAACGTTTAATCTCGATGAATACGTTGGCTTAGCTTCTGATCACAAGGAAAGTTATTGCCAATATATGAAGCATGTGTTATTTGGCGCATATCCTCATTTTACTGCTGAAAATATTCACGTGCCAAATGGTGAAGCGGCAGATATTGAAGCGGAATCAAAGCGTTATGAAGCGTTATTAGAAGAAGGCGGACCGTTAGATATTCAAATTTTAGGAATCGGTCAAAATGGTCATATCGGCTTTAATGAACCGGGGACACCTTTTGAAAGTTTAACGCATTGTGTGGATTTAACTGAGAGCACAATTAAAGCGAACAGTCGCTATTTTGATTCTATAGATGATGTGCCAAAACAAGCGATTTCAATGGGATTAAGTTCCATTATGAAAGCGAAACGTATTATTTTGTTGGCGTTTGGTGAACAAAAACGTGAAGCTATTCGTCATTTAATGAGCCAAGAAGTGACAACAGATGTGCCAGCTACGATTTTACATCGTCACCCCCATGTTGAAGTGTTTGTAGATGATGCGGCAATGCCTGAAATCGACAAATAAGCAGTGTTGAATTAGAAATCCGACATGTTTAATCTCTTTTAGAAAGGGGAATCCACCAACTGTGAGAGACAAAACATGACGGAGGATTGATGGAATCATGGAATTACAATTAGCCATTGATTTATTAAATAAAGAAGACGCTGCAGAACTTGCGAAAAAAGTAACGGATTATGTCGATATTGTTGAAATTGGGACACCTATCGTGATTAATGAAGGTTTACCTGCTGTTCAACATTTAAAAGATAACGTGAAAGATGAAGACGTCAAAGTATTAGCCGACTTAAAAATTATGGACGCGGCAGACTATGAAGTGAGCCAAGCTGTGAAATTTGGTGCAGATGTGGTCACAATTTTAGGTGTAGCTGAAGATGCATCGATCAAAAATGCGGTGGAAGAAGCGCACAAACACGGTAAAGAATTACTGGTCGACTTAATTGCTGTTCAAGATTTAGAAAAACGTGCAAAAGAAATTGACGCATTAGGTGCAGACTATATCGCAGTGCATATCGGTTATGACTTACAAGCTGAAGGGCAATCACCGTTAGAAAGCTTAAGAAAAGTAAAATCAGTCATCAAAAACGCTAAAATCGCTGTCGCTGGTGGGATTAAACCAGAAACAGTTAAAGAAGTTGCGGATGAAGGCCCGGATTTAATTATCGTCGGTGGCGGTATCGCAAACGCTGACGATCCTCGTGAAGCGGCTAAACAAATCCGTGAAGCGATTGAAGGTAAATAACATGGCTATTCAACAGCAGTTTGAACTGATTCACCGTGAGATCGAACAAATGTTATCACAAGTGGACGACCAAGCGATAGCGCAATTTGAACACGCTGTATCTGATGCAGAAGCGGTGTTTGTGACAGGCAAAGGCCGTTCAGGTTTCGTCGCGAACGGTTTTGCGATGCGTTTGAATCAACTTGGCAAAAAAGCACATGTCGTCGGCGAAACAACGACACCTTCCATTCAAAAAGATGATGTACTCGTTGTTATTTCAGGTTCAGGTTCGACAACGCATTTAAAATTATTGGCCGATAAAGCGCATGAAGTCGGTGCTACAATCGTATTAGTCACGACAGCAGCAGATTCTAAAATCGGGGAATTGGCAGCAGTGACGCTCGTCCTTCCAGCTGGCACGAAACATCAAGCTGAAGGTTCTGAACAACCGCTCGGCAGCTTGTTTGAACAAAGTGCACAATTGATGTTAGATGGTGTCGTGTTAGACTTCATGACCGCATGGAATGTCGATGAGACAACGATGCAAAACAATCATGCGAATTTAGAGTGAATTGAATAAAATGACAGATTAAAGTCGCTGAATAAGCTAGTTTCTACAGTAAAATGTAGGGACTAGCTTTTTTGAATAGATGGAAAGATTGAAAGGAAAACGATGGTGTCGATTTAAGAGCTAAAGAAGAAATGTGAGCGACACGACGTTGGAAACACACAATCAACTCGCTTTACTTATAAATAAAAAAAGAATATATTGAGTTATGTATAAAAGGACGAGAAATGGCATTAAAACTTTGCGGTTGAAAGGATGAACGAGATGAAAATAGCAATCATTGGTCCGGGAGCGGTAGGCACAGCGATCGCTTCGGCATTGGATAACATCGATGTGACATTGTTAGGTAGAGAAGATAAAATGATGGCATTTGAAGAGCGCGACACAGGAGAACGTAAAAGTATCCCTGTCAAAGCATTGTCATCTGTAACGACGACGTTCGATGTCGTGTTTATTGCGGTGAAGACTCATCAAATAGATACGATTTTACCACAACTGAAAACCATCACACACGCGCAATCGAAAGTCATTTTAGCACAAAATGGTAGTGGCTTACTTCCGAAATTAGAGGGCTATGATGCCTATCAAGCTGTCGTTTACATTAGTGGTGAAAAACAAGAGGACAAAGTGAGACATGACAAGGATTACCGCATTCAGTTGAAGAAAGATACGTTCACTGAACAATTGAAAGCGGCCATTTCAACGACAGAACTTACGTTAGAACTTGAAGAAAATATTGAGAAGGCGATTTGGTTTAAATTGATTTTCAACCTCGGTATGAACACATTGACTGCATTAAGTCGAGACACAGCACGCCTGTTGAAAGACGAGCGTATGCTGGAATTATGTAAAAACTTGCTTAAAGAAGGTTTGCAAGTCGCTAATGCGGAAGGGATTACGTACGAAGATTCATTTGTAGAAGATGTCATTGCGGCGTATCGCATCTTTTCTGATGAAAGTGCGACGAGCATGTATTATGATACGATGAACGAACGCGTGACAGAAGTTGAAGCGATTCAAGGTTATATTTACAGACAAGGTCAAAAGCATCAACTTCACATTCCTTATATTGAAACGACATATACGTTGTTAGCACATCAAAATGAGGTCAGACAGCGATAGAAAAAGAAAATATTGACGGAAGCAGGGGCGCATCACCCTGCTTTTTTGCGGTAAAATTCCTGAAGATTCTGTTCGTTTCGTTATATCTCTATATTTGTGTAATATTGAAGCGTGGTATATAGAATTGATGTATTAGCAATCTCAATGATTCATGAAATAGATTCATCTGATGAGGTACAGTCCCATGAATACTTCAAGTGGTTTCAATGTTTACCGCACCCTCAAAAGGAGAAATTTCTACAGTTGCTTTATCAATAGGGAATCGATAAGAGAAAGTTTGCGACGCGACATTCGGAAGGCTGGAGTGATGGCGAAAAGAAAAAAGTGTTGATTGCGCATTCACTCATTCAGCAAAACAGTCTGTTGATGTGGGATGAAGTGACCAACTATCTGGCCTTCTATGTTGTGGACCAACTGATTGACATGTTGGCAAAATCACGACCAACCATGATTGTAATTGATCATAATGCACACTTTGTAGAAACACTCGCTTCTAAAACCATTCAATTGGTACGTGATGAAGGGATTGAAATATAGAAAATTTTAAGCCTTAATCCATTCCAAAATTTATGATTCATTAATAACTTTAAAGCAATCGGAAAATGAGGGTGAATGGCGTACAAAAATTGATGCTATGGATTGTCTTTATTTCATAAACTTGCCCTAAGTGACTGTGTTGGGTGTAAGATTGCCAAGAAGGCTGAGACTCCTGAGGGATCAGCTGGTCCGGAGAATCCAATTCGACTTCCCTCTCATGTATGTTTCAATTAAGCCGAATTTAGTTGAAGGGCCCCTCGGAAAGCGAAGCCATGAAGGCAATCAAAAACCAGGAATCATAGGGAGAGCAAGTTAAACAAAATACTGCATCCTCAGCATCAAAAAATTTCATATTCCATCCCTTCTTTGGAATTAGCGAGGGAGCAAATGACTCAATATAGTCAAATGTTATCATGTTGGTATCATGAAAAAGCATAATAAACTTGTTATAATCAATTTATAAAATAAGGTAAGTGAGTTTGTTAGTTCAATGATAAGTACGTGAACGTCTATTTTTGATCAACAAATGTTGCGACACTGGCGTTCACGACATAGAAAGAAGGTAAAACATGCCAAAACTTATTTTATGTAGACACGGACAAAGCGTCTGGAATGCTGAAAACTTATTTACAGGATGGGCAGACGTCGATTTATCCGAACAAGGTCACAATGAAGCAATCGCATCCGGGAAAAAATTGAAAGAACAAGCAATTCAGATTGACATTGCATTTACCTCATTATTGAAGCGTGCGATTAAGACAACGTTTCATTTATTAAATGAGTCTGATCAACTCTTTGTACCCGTTGTTAAATCGTGGCGTTTGAATGAGCGGCATTACGGCGGTTTACAAGGATTAAATAAAGATGAAGCACGTCAGCAATTTGGTGAAGAACAAGTACATATTTGGAGACGATCCTACGATACACCGCCGCCAGCACAAGATGAAGCACAACGCGAGCGCTATTTAAAAGATCGTAAATACGAATTATTAGATCGACGCGTGATGCCTGAATCTGAAAGTTTGAAAGATACTTTGGTGCGTGTGATCCCATATTGGAACGACCAAATTTCTCAAGAACTCCTCGCCGGTAAAACAGTATTAGTCGCTGCACACGGGAACTCATTACGTGCTTTGATTAAATATTTAGAAGGCGTATCAGATGAAGATATCGTCGGCTATGAAATTAAAACAGGTGCACCACTGATTTACGAATTGACAGATGATTTAAAAGTCGTTGATAAATATTATTTATAATAACTGAATCATTTTAACGGGCTGGGCATTTCACGATGACCCGGCCTTTTCATATGGAAATACACGAATAAGGATGCGTTCTCATGGTATTGCATTTGGCATGATGTGCGATGATATTATACAGATAATCATTGAAGTTCGCATATGTGGAAAGTGCGTGCTATGTTAAAATAAAGCAAAACTGTAAAAGTAGTGTGATGAAGTTTGGAATTGTTAAAGCGACTTGAAACCTATGCATTAGAAAGGCCGGAACATATCGCGATTTGGGTGGACGACGAGACCGTCACATATGAAACCTTATGGCGAGATGTCCAAAAGGAAAGTGAACTGTTACCCACGACTATGGCGCATCAAAATGTCATGTTGATGCATACCCAAACGGCGGACTTTATTGTGGCTTATTTAGCAGTGCTCGTACGTCAAGGTGTGCCGTGTGTGCTCGGGCCACAGTGGTCAACGGAACAACGTGATGCGCTTATTCGATTACACCGTATGCCTTATATATGGGGAGATGAAGGCTTGACGTCTACTTCATATGAACCCTCACATGAAGCGCCGACGATTCAGCAATTGTTACATATTGGTTTTACATCAGGTACGACAGGTTTACCGAAAGGCTTTATGAGAGATTTACCGTCATGGATGGCTTCCTTTGAGGTGAATGATACATTGTTAAATTACTCGACACAGACGTATATGGCACTCGGTCCGTACGCCCATTCGTTAACGTTATACGTCATGATTTATGCATTATGGAATGGCAAAACGTTTATGGGGCAAGATCGATATGATATGGCAAAAGGTCTGGGGTATATTGCAAAGCTTCAACAAACGTGTGCATTGTTTCTCGTGCCAACAATGGTCTACGATGGCATCCATTTAGGACAACAGTCACAGTGGGTACGTCACATTTTTATTTCTGGGGACAAATTACCACCCAGTCGTCATACACAACTTAAAACAGTGTTTCCAGAAAGTACGATTGATGAGTTTTTCGGCACTTCGGAAGCGAGCTTTATTAGTGTCAATCGTCATCAAACTGCACCCCTCGATTCTGTGGGTCGCTTGTTTTCGAATGTGACGGTGACTTTGAGAGAACGAGACGATGCCGATATCGGACAATTGTTTGTGAAAAGCCCGATGACATTTTCAGGCTATCTCGGTGAGGATGCAGTAGATGAATGGATAGCGACAGGTGATTACGCTCGGATTGAAGGAGATGTGCTGTATTTACAAGGTCGTGTCAAAGATCGTTTGATTATTGGTGGGAGGAATGTGTATCCTGCTGTGATTGAACAACACCTCAAGCAATGGCCAGAAATTGTAGATACGATCATCGTAAGACGTCCACACGACAAGCTAGGTGAGTTAGCGATTGCCCTTTACACTGGCCCGAAGCAGGTGGACGTTCAAGCAATTCGCCACTGGCTGTCATCACGTGTATCGAGATATGAAATACCTTCCAAATTCATTCGCGTCACATCATTGCCATATACTGCGAGTGGGAAAGTTTCACGAAAAATGGCGCAAACTTACTATGAAAGGGGCGATTTTCAATGAAGAAAGCAGTCATTGTTGCAGCAAAACGGACGCCAATTGGAGTATATGGCGGCCAACTTCAAAAATGGGAACCTGAACATCTACTCAAACCGTTATTCGAACATTTTGAAGCGACATTACCTTGCTCGCTCAATGATTTGGATGATGTCATTCTCGGTAATATTGTTGGTAAAGGCGGCAATATTGCGCGAAAAAGTTTGCTCGAGGCAGGGATAGATGTGTCTGTGCCAGGTCTCACGGTTGATCGTCAATGTGGTTCGGGCCTTGAAGCGATTCATTTGGCAAGTCGACTTGTTGAAAGTGGTGCGGGAGACTTTTACATTGCAGGAGGTGTCGAAAGTACGAGTCGTGCACCTTGGAAAATGGAAAAGCCGACATCGCTTTATCCAACGGTACCTCCAACATTTTATGATCGTGCCCCATTTGCGCCAGCGGGTCAAGATCCGAGTATGATTGAAGCGGCAGACAATGTGGCAGAACAGTATGATGTATCACGTGAAGATCAAGATCGTTTCGCAGTTCAAAGCCATCACCGTGCGAGTGAAGCGATTGCGACGGGTGTGATGTCAGCTGAAATATTGCCATTAATGGTGAAAGGTCAGCAAATGACAGTAGATGAAAGTGTCAAACCGGATATTCAGTATGAACGCATTGCACGATTAAAGCCGTTACGTGAAGGTGGTACAGTGACGGTCGGTAATTGTTGCCTCAAACATGATGGCGCCTGCTTAGTTGTGGTTATGTCTGAACAAAAAGCACGCGAACTCGGTATGTCAGAAGGTCTGATGTTTGTGGATTATGCGATTGAAGGAGTAGACCCGAACGTCTTAGGTATGGGCCCTGTACCTGCCGTGCAGCGTATTTTGGAACGCCAACAACAGACGATTGACCAAATTGATGCTGTAGAATTGAATGAAGCTTTTAGTGCGCAAGTGATAGCATCTGCACGTGCGTTGAATATTCAAGAGACGCAACTGAATCGTTATGGGGGTGCGATTGCGATCGGACATCCATATAGTGCGAGTGGTGCGATTTTAGTGACCCGTCTGTTTTACATGAAAGATGCACAAAGCACGATTGCGACAATGGGGATTGGAGGAGGTATGGGCAATGCAGCGCTGTTTGAACGTTGGCGACCGTGAAGTTAAAGATTACTGTTTTGACGAAAAAGAGGTGCAGCGTTATCAGCAATTTTTTAATATGCCACAGACGACTACTGTCCCTTTATTCATGACTGCACGAGTATGGCCACTTTTTTCGCTATTTCAACCGTTTAAAGAGACGGCAATTCAACTTGTAGCGACAGAAATGGAAGCACATCACCCTTTAAAAGTAGGCGTGCATTATCAAGTGACGATGGCAGTGTTGAAAGTCCAACAAATCAAGGCATTTCAATGTTATCAAATGACGTTATCATTCGAGCAAGGCGACACATGCCATTGTCGTATCATACAAACTTTTGTTAGTCGGAGGGCAGCATGATGCATTTTTCAACAGAAGACGTGCAGCACTATTTAGCACTGGTGAATGACACGAACCCGATACATACGGATATTGTTCCAGGCCAACTCGTTGTGCAACGTATATGTGTCAAAGCAGCAGTTGAACCGATCGCCGTACGTTATAAAAATCCGATTGTTGTCGATGAACAGGTCACTTGGTACCGCGACAACATGCAAATTCAAGTGTTCGGAATGGATGAACAGCTAAAACTTGTCATAGAGGTCAAAGAGACGTAGGAGCACAATGCCATTGGCCCATCATCAAACAAAAAACAACCTTGATGTCCTGTCTGTGAGCGAGATAACTGGGCTCAACAGTACCATACATCAAGGTTTGAGTCATGCTTATGATAATGAGCGAAATCACATTTGAATCCGCGTGCTCAGAAAATTAAATTTCTGTCACTTCAACTTCAATTTGTTCAACACGATTTGACGCACCATGATCAACAGGGCCGACAAAATCGTTCATTTTCCAACCGTTTTTAATGGCAGAAGCTACGAACGCTTTGGCATTAATCACGGCTTCTTTTGGTGTTTGACCGTTCGCTAAGTTGGCTGTTGTCGCTGCTGCAAATGTACAGCCTGCACCGTGGTTATAGCTTTGTTGGAACATATCCGTTGTAAGTTGATAGAATTTGTTACCATCATAATATAAGTCGTATGATTTATCTTGATCTAACGCTTTACCACCTTTAATCACCACGTGTTGTGCACCTTGCTCGTGGATGATTTTCGCTGCTTTTTTCATATCTTCAATAGATTTTAGCGTACCTAAACCTGATAATTGACCTGCTTCAAAAAGGTTTGGTGTTGCAACAGTTGCTTTTGGTAATAAATACTTAATCATCGCTTCAGTATTTCCCGGGTTAAGCACTTCATTTTCACCTTTACATACCATAACGGGATCTACGACGAAACTTTTTGCGCCTGATTCTGTGTATGCTTCTCCGGCACGTTGGATGATTTCTTCGCTACCGAGCATACCTGTTTTGACCGCGTCCGGACCTACGCTAATGACTGTTTCAAGTTGTTTGTTGAAGACATCAAATGGGATAGGGCTCACATCATGTGACCAAGTTTCTTTATCCATTGTGACAATTGCTGCAAGTGCGACCATGCCGTACGTATCTAACTCCTGGAAAGTTTTTAAGTCGGCTTGCATCCCCGCGCCTGCACTTGTGTCTGATCCTGCAATCGTTAATACTTTTTTCAAAGCCATCGTTCATTCACTCCTTCAATTGTACATCTGTTACATCATATCATAATGAGGTGGGTAACAATAGTACGTTACAATATGCTTATGTTCCCCATTTTAGCACGCGCGTTGAAAGGCTGCTATAAAAATGTTTATTGAATCAAAGCGGTGAGTCTGACGAAATTATGTTAAAATGTGGCTGAGGTGAAGAAGATGGATTGGTCAACAATATTTCATGAAATTAAAGAAAAGCATGATTTTAAAGCGATGCATGACTTTTTAGAAAAAGAATATACGACGCAAATTGTTTACCCTGAACGCAAAAACATTTATCAAGCTTTTGACCTCACACCATTCGAAAATGTCAAAGTGGTCATATTAGGACAAGATCCTTATCATGGCCCAAATCAAGCCCATGGTTTAGCATTTTCAGTACAACCGGGTGCGAAGTTTCCACCTTCATTGAGAAACATGTATCAAGAATTGGCTGACGATATCGGTTGTCAACGAACGTCGCCACATTTACAAGACTGGGCAAAAGAAGGTGTACTGCTATTGAATACGGTGCTGACAGTACGCCAAGGTCAAGCACATTCGCATAAAGATATTGGTTGGGAAACCTTTACAAATGAAATTATTCGCGCGATATCTGACAATAAAACTGGCGTCGTCTTTGTATTGTGGGGCAGACCTGCACAACAAAAAGAACGGTTGATTGATACATCGCGCCACTATGTGATTAAATCACCACACCCAAGTCCATTGTCGGCACATAGAGGCTTTTTTGGTTCCAAACCGTATTCCAAAACGAATGCTTATCTTGAAGAACAAGGTTTAGCGCCAATCCATTGGTGTGAACAAAAGGAGGAAGCGTATGAATAAAGACAAACTCATTCAACTGTTGGAACATGAATTGGTTCAAGCAGATGCCGCGACGAGTGATGCAGCTTTTGAAAAACATATGTATGCTATTCATGCTTTAACGGCACTGTATACAGGACAAGAAGTGTCGAACGATGGAAGTACATCATCACGTTCAACTTCACCCGTCACACCGAAAAGACAAGCGGCGACTCAAGTGACAGATGAAGAGATTAGACTGATGGGCGGTAAAGTGTCATCTTCTAGTTCAACAGCGCAAACGACTTCAGATCAACGTATGGTAACGGATGATGAAATCGGAAATGGTGCTTCAATTTTTGATTTTTAATGGTAACTTTGATGAGGAGGAAATATCGTGAAAGTATTTATTATTTTAGGTGCATTGAATGCTTTAATGGCAGTTGGTACAGGTGCTTTCGGTGCGCATGCATTAGACGGAAAATTATCAGAACATTATATGTCAGTATGGGAAAAAGCAACAACATATCAAATGTATCATGGCTTAGGTCTTGTGCTCATTGGTATTATCGGTGGGACACTTAACATTAACGTGGGCTGGGCAGGTTGGCTCATGTTTTTCGGTATCGTATTCTTCAGTGGTTCACTGTATATCTTATCTTTAACACAAGTGAGCGTCCTTGGTGCAATTACTCCGATTGGCGGCATCTTGTTTGTCATTAGCTGGCTCATGCTTGTCATCGCAGCATTTAAATTATAGTTGAATGAAAATAAAGTTGGAAAAGACAGGCAAACGTCTGTCTTTTTTGTTGCGTTTGACTTAACTTGCACTCTAATATGGAACACGATTTTTACGATTGCCCTCATGGCTTCGCGTTCCCAGGGACTTGCCTCAACTAAATTCGGCTTGATTAAAGTGTACATTGATGTGAAGCCGAATTGGATTTTGGGAGCAGTACAGAAATCTGATGTGCAACAAAGATTTCCTCGTACTGCCCCCGCAAGGCTGACTAGACTTCTCAAAAGTAAAACATTGAGAAGTCAGACAGCTACTGCGTGAAACAGTAGCCTTTATCAAAGTTAAAAGACGACATTTTGTTTTTAACTATATCCCTCGGGAGTCTCAGCCTTCTGGGCAATCTGACATCAAATGCAGTCACTTAGGGAAAGTTTATGAAATGGAGACAACCTCATAACATTCAATGATAACCTTCCATTCATCCTCATTTTTGGTTGTTTTATCATCATTAATTGATAAGTGTCCATAAAAAGATAAGGACTGGAAAAGTATAATCTCCCAGTCCCTTCAAAACGTCTGTCTTTTTTGTTGAATTGGACTTTACTAACACATTGGTTGTACTGATGAAATCAAAAAGGAGGCTAGGAAAACTCAATTCCCAGCCTCTAACTATGTCTTATATGAAAATAAATGATTTGATTTTGAAATAATGAGTGAACTGTATTGCATGTGTTACAAAATGCTTGATGTTATTGATTTTATGAAATGTAAGTCGTTGGATTAATTTCTTTGTTGGTGACACATGATTGCCAAAATGGATGAGACTCCTGAGGGATCAGCTGACCCGGAAAATCCAATTCGGCTTCAATCTCATGTATGATCTAATCAAGCCGAATTTAGTTGAAGGGGCAGCCCCTCGGAAAGCGAATCCATGGAGGCAATGGTATCATTCAAAAGGACAAGCCTCCTGGAAACACAAGACCGAAATAACAAACACATTAACATAAAATGGAGTGTTATCAATACTGTACTCATCAATTATTCTTCTATCATTTTTTCAACATCACGTTTTCTTGTATCCAAAATCAATTGTGATAATTCATCTTTATCCATGCGACGTAATTTAGGCAAGCGAATAAAGAAGAACACCAATCCAAGTATCGTCCAACCACCTAACGCAATATACGATGGCATCGATAATGACGCCGGTGAAAATGGTAACAGTAATAATAATAAAAAGATAAATGAAAAGATTGAGCCAATAATTGCAAATACTTTATATACCGGACCATAAGTTTGACTTTCTTTGTTGAAACTAAACAATTTCGCTGCTGCTAAACATGTTACGAGGTAAGCGATAGACACTCCTGTAGATGACATATCAACAATCCATGTTAACGCCGTACGACCTAACCAGGGTGCAATCAATGTAATCGCAACTAAGAACATAATTGCAACGTATGGTGTTTTGTATCTTTTGTGTAATTTACTAAATAACGACGGCATAATGCCTGAGCGCCCCATTGAGAATAACAGACGACTTGAGCTTAATAAAAAGCCATTTAAACCTGTGAAAATACCCATAATGATGGCAATACTAAGTACACCAAGTCCAATTGTCCCGAATGCTTCTCGCGTTACAGAACCTGTTAACCATAAATCGCTACTACCGCCAGATAACCAACCGGTATATAAAATCATCATAATATAGGTCATGCTTGCTGCAAGTAAACTATAAACGATTAATTTAAACGTTTTATTCGGTGGGAAATCAAATTCTTCTGCTGTTTGTGGGATATTATCAAAACCGACATAGGCCCACGGTGCGACAGCGACAATCATAATAATCGCATGAAACCATCCATAATGCGTTCCATTATATGGTTTCAAATTGTCTAATGAATAGTTAGAACCAAAGAATGATCCAATAAAGAGTAAGACGACAACAACGACCATTGCAACACAGAAATAATATTGCAGTGAACCTGAGACGCTTGCCCCTTTAATCGAAATCAACATAAAAACAAGTAAAAGGATAGATGCAATTAAAATTTCAGTAATGTAAACATCCCAACCTGCAATGGTATAAAGCTTGCCAAATTCAATCACATCTGGCAGTAAAAATTTAATTAATAAACTAAATGCTGTTGCATTTAACGCGACGACACATATGTATCCAAACGTCAAAAACCATGCTGAGAAAAAGCTGACATAACGTCCGAAACCTAAAAAGCTAAATGCAAAGCCGCCCCCCGACACAGGAAAGCGTTCAACTAATGCGCCGTAACTTACCGCGATGATAATCATTAATAAGGCACCGATAAAAATACCGATTGATGCGGCAATAGGTCCGGATGATTGAATCCAGTCACCTGGTAAGATGAACGATCCCCAACCAATACATGAACCATAAGCAATAGCCCAAACAAATTTTTCAGAAAGATTTTGTTGGAGGTCACCACGATCAGGATTTTGATTCTTTTTGTTCATTATTTTTCACCCCTGAATATTCTTATACCCCTGTTTTATTTTTTGTAACAACGAATTTCGACAGTTGGAAAATAAATGATAACCTAAAAAATGAAAAATTGCATTAAAAAAATGAATTTTATTGATTGTGCTTGATGAAAATGGTTTTGAAAAACTGTATCAAGGAATATTGTTTTAATGATGACATTTGTGTATAATAATCTGAAAATTAAATTGAAGGGGGCGACGGGATGCAACATTTTAGACTTGCTGTGAATGACGACATTGATTTTGTTTATCCAACGCTTAAGTATGCACCAACACTTTATGAACTCGTTGATCAAAATCGAGACCATCTCAAAACCTATTTACCATGGGCTGAAACGATGTCCTCTGTGGAAGAAGAAAAGGCATTTATGCTACAAACATTAAATTTGGTCGCAGAGGGGAAAGCATTATTTTTCCTCATTTATAAAAAAGATCAGCTCATTGGGACGATTGATTTACATGCATGGAATGACAAAACACGTAAGGCAGAAGTTGGATATTGGCTTGCGAAAAGTGAAAATGGTCAAGGGATAACAACTGCTGCAGTACGCAAATTATGTGATATCGCCTTTACGGATTACGACCTCAATAAATTAGAATTGCGTGCGAATGTACATAATATTGGCAGTAATCGCGTTGCAGAAAAAGCGGGATTTCGTTTCGTTGGCGTCAAACATGAAGATGTCATAGATGGAGGCCAATACATGAGTATGAACTATTATGAATGTTTGAAGCGTGATTTTTATCGAGAGTGAGAAGATACCCGATATGTGTAAATGTTACATCTTTTGTGAGACAATTCATAAAAAATCAATAAATTTCTAATATTTGTATCCCAAAATGATTCAAAACATGATACAGTAAGGGTAAGCAAAAGATATGACAGTAAACATATCATTTTGTGTTTTTCATTTTCAAAAAGTTCTCCAATAAAAGGGCCTGTTCACATTCATAGCGTAGCGACTACGAATGATTGAACAGGCCTGTTTAACGTTTGCGCTTATTTGGATGATTGCGTTTTGACGCCGAAGTACGTGATTTTTCGCCACACCCATTCGATGGGACCTTGTGCGAACTGGCGTTGATAAATAAAGCAAATCACGACTTGAATGAGAAATAGGGCAACCGCAAAAAGATAAGTTTGATAAAGTGGCAATTGATTATAAAAACCAAGCCCGAATCCTGCGAAAAAGAGTACACAGACAAGCGTTTGAGATAAATACACGGATAAACTCATCTTTCCAGGATAACAAAACGGGTGAAGTAACTTTTGTGCTGTCGGATATTGCATCATATGGAAAAAGAGCAACACGATTCCGACAGATAATAATGGACCACCCACTGTAAAACTGAACATCATATAGCCAGGATTCGTGATAGCATAAGCACCTAAAAATTTGATGAGTACCCCGATAATGACAAAAAGACTACCCCATTGTGTCGTAGGTGTCGGGTTTGCCTTGATCCATGCGACTAAATTCCCTTTCATCGCCGCCATCCCTAACAATAAATAAGGAAAAATATCGAGCCAATCTATCGTCAGTGTTGTAGCAATGTTGCCGAGATTATCTTGTGCATTATAAAGGAAAAAATCGAGATAATGTGTACTCGTTTGAGCTTGTAACACGGCATTCAATGCTGTCTGACCTTCCCCACTCAACGGCAATTTCGCATTTGTCATCCATCCCATGATAAGAAATGGTAAGCCCCAGATGATGACTTTAATTGTAAATAAAATGATAGCGGCTTTTTTTAACTTTTTGGCAGACGCATTTGTGCACCACATCGCACCGAAGCCCATTACTGCATATGTAAATAAAATATCTCCTGAATATAAGAAAAAGCCGTGGAGCAAGCCGAGCAATGCCAAAAAAATAAGCCGTCGTATCATCACGGGCTTAAAAGCGATGCCGCGTTGTTGTGTGCTGTTATATATGAGCATCAAACTGAATCCGAATAAGAATGAGAAAATCGGATAAAAGGAATCGATAACGAGTAACGAAACAACTCGAAATAAAAAGCCGTTAATGCCTTGGAGTGCCACATCTAGGCGAACATCCGCATACGGAAAACTAAACACTAAAATATTCATGAGTAAAATACCAAACAAACTCATCCCACGCAACGCATCTAACTCAATGATACGTTGCTTTTTTGGGGTGGAAACCATGATGGATAACCTCACTTTTTTCTTTATTAAAGGTTGGACAAAGCTGTGTATCATGTATGTCAGTTGGATTGTATCACATGTGCATCATGTCTAACAGTGAAACTATCTTCCCATTTTAACAATATTAGAATACAAAATTTGTGCCATGACATCAGGGGATTCTTGACAACCTTCCATAAGCCAACTGTAAATGAGCGCAAGTTCACCGCCAATCGTATAGTTGATAAAGTAGTTGGATTGTTGAAGTTGAGGTAGTTGATTTAATAATTTTTCATAAGCATCATGCGTAAATTGTAAATATTGATGAATGGCCTTCAATTGCGGCTGTGTCACAATAATGGTCGTGAAAAAGGTTTGGTGGCGTTGTATATACTTAAAGAGCAGACGAAATGTTTTGATGATACGTGTTTTCGCTTCTTCTAATGGATACGAATCAATCACGTTTGACGTATATAAAATCAGCTTTTCATACCTGCCCATATGATATGTCGTCAACACATCGAACAATTGATACTTATCTTCAAATTGCGCGTAAAATGTTGATCGATGTACGCCGCTCTCTGCACATATTTGTTTAATTGTAATTTCATCAAAGGATGCTGTTTTTAATAATTCAATCATCGCTTTCACAATGCGACGTCTTGCTTTTGATTTTGTTTTTGTTTTTCCCATATGATCACCATCGTTATTATAATATAATTTTCAATCCGACACATTTGAAAAGATTGTCTGTATTTTTGAATAGAGAATTATCTTATAATACAGAAGTTGAATTGAAAGAGAAAGGGAGTAATAAAATGAAGAAATTAGTCATGATTAACATTGTTACAATCATCGTGTTAATTATCATTGGTGTTGTAGGATTTTATTTCTACAATCAATCCGTGAACTATATTAAAACAGACAACGCACAAGTGGACGGGGACCAAATTAAAATTGCAAGTCCAGCGTCAGGGAAAATTAGTAGCTTAGATGTACGTGAAGGCGACACTTTGAAAAAAGGTGACACTGTTGCGAAAGTACAAGGTGCAGGTCAAGGTGAAGAGCCACAAACAATGACTATCAAAATGCCTAAAGCAGGAACAATTGCAAAATTAGATGGTCAAGAGGACGGTATCGCACAAGCAGGTCAACCGATTGCCTATGCATACGACCTTGATGATTTATATATCACAGCAAATATTGATGAAACAGAAGTGAAAGATGTTCAAAATGGTCAAGATGTTGATGTTACCATTGATGGCCAAGACGCAACTGTGAAAGGGAAAGTCGACCAAATCGGTCATGCGACTGCCTCAAGTTTTTCATTAATGCCATCATCGAATAGTGACGGTAATTATACAAAGGTGACACAAGTGGTGCCTGTTAAAATCAAATTAAACAGCCAGCCTTCTAACGGTGTGGTTCCAGGCATGAACGCTGAAGTAAGTATTCACAAAAATTAAGAGAGGGGGTCATCACATGTTTATGATGATTTACACCATAATTGCTCTTATTGTGATTATCATACTGAACTGGACGATGATACGAGGAAGAAAGAAAAAAGCACTTTCTCAACAACATCGTGACGTCACATCAGACACAATGCAACCTGAACGTGATGCACATTCAACGACGCATACGTTTCGATTAGATGAAGATAACCAACATTCAACAACAGATGCTAATGAAGATGACATGTCTCGTGAAACATCTGCTGAGAATAATGACGCACATCAAAATGCGACAGCGGACCAAGATAAAGCTAAGCGTCAGCCGGTGAACGAAATGGCTGCGGATGCCACACAAGGCTATGTCTTTAAAAAGGGCATCACACGTGGCAAAATTTTAGTCGCAATGATTTTCGGGATGTTCATCTCTATTTTGAACCAAACATTGTTGAACACGGCATTACCTCGAATCAATACAGACTTTAATATTTCTGCTTCAACAGGACAATGGTTGATGACAGGCTTTATGTTAGTAAACGGTATTTTGATTCCGATCAGTGCATTCCTATTTAATAAATATTCATATCGCCGTTTATTCTTAATAGCGATGTTTATATTTACGATAGGTTCACTTGTCTGTGGTTTCGCTTGGAACTTCCCAGTCATGATGGTGGGTCGTGTGCTTCAAGCGATGGGTGCAGGTGTCTTAATGCCTTTAGGTACAAATGTATTCATGACCATCTTTCCACCTGAAAAACGTGGTATGGCCATGGGAACAATGGGGATTGCGATGATTTTAGCGCCAGCAATCGGTCCTACGTTATCTGGTTATGTTGTAGAAAATTATGACTGGCACACGATGTTCTTCGGTATGTTTATCGTCGGTATCATTTCACTCGTGCTCGCATTTGTCTGGTTTGGAATTTACCAAAAAACGACGAATCCAAAAGCAGATATTCCAGGTATCATTTTCAGTACAATTGGTTTCGGCGCATTGTTATACGCCTTTAGTGAAGCGGGTAACGATGGCTGGACTTCTACAAAAATTGTCATTATGTTTATCATCGGAATCAGTTTTACGATTGCGTTTGTCGTTCGCGAAATGACAATGAAAGCGCCAATGTTAAATTTTGAAGTACTCAAATATTCAGGATTTACATTAACTGCAGTCATTAATATGATTCTCACAATGAGTCTTTTCGGTGGTATGATTCTACTACCACTATATTTACAAAATTTAAGAGGTTTCTCAGCGCTAGACTCTGGGTTATTACTTTTACCAGGTGCATTAATTATGGGTGTGATGGGACCTATAGCTGGTAAATTGCTTGATACGATAGGGATTAAGCCGATTACGATTATCGGTTTGGCCATTACAACATACGGCACTTGGGAATTGACACAATTAACGATGGATACACCATATCGTAGTATTTTAATGATTTATATTATCCGATCATTCGGGATGAGTTTTGTGATGATGCCGATTATGACAGCAGGGATGAACGCATTGCCGTCACGTTTAATTTCTCATGGTAACGCCTTAGTGAATACGATGAGACAATTAGCCGGTTCAATCGGTACTGCCATTTTAGTGACAGTGATGACACAACAGACTGAAACACATTTGGCGACATTCCAACAAGATTTAGACCGTACAGATCCAACGATACAAGACAGCTTGCAAGCCTTGTCCCAACAATTGGGTGGTCAAGAGCAAGCGATGGGGGCAATTATCAAATTCGTGAATCAGCTTGCTTCTGTTGATGGGGTCAACAGTGCATTCTGGGTTGCGACGGCTTTAAGTGGTTTAGCACTCGTTTTAAGTTTCTTCTTAAAAGGCAAATCACATTACATTTCAAACGAATAGTCAATGAATGCGTGTTGTTTATTTTCGTGGGGAAAATGAACGATTGTCCATGAAGCACAGTGGTGAAGTGGACAACGTAGATATTGACGTCGGGCATAACAAGGACTGATGAGATGAAAATCTTATCGGTCCTTTTTTATATATGATGTGTCCGACACTAGATAGTTGGTCCTTTAGTGTACGCGTTACGTAGCGAACTACCAACGCGTTGATGTTTTCTGAGGAATGGACGGTTGGGTCAAACATATTTAAAACTTCAAAAGTAGAAACAACAATAACGTAGACGACTATCTATATAGATGTTAATCTATTTAAAGTTTAGGAGGTATGCAGATGTCATATCAAGAACTTTCCAAAATATTGAAGATTTTAGCCAATCCGAGTCGATTAGAAATACTCGATACTCTATCAGGTGGAGAATTATATGCGTGCGATTTGTTGAAACACTTTCGATTTCCGCAGCCTACGCTCAGTTATCACATGAAAACTTTAGTAGAGAGTGAGTTGGTTTATACAGGTCATAACCGTATGCATCAACTGAATCACGCACTTTTAGAAGCGATTAATCAAAATTTAAGCCGCATTAATACCGCTCACGAACGCTGTATATGTAACGAAATTACGACGGGCGTGTGTGGCGCATGACATTTTTAGCAATCGTCATCTTTCTGTTCACTTTAGTTTTTGTGATATGGCAACCTAAAAATTTAGACATCGGTGTGACTGCGTTAATCGGTGCAATACTCGCGTTGGTTTCGGGTGTTGTCAACTTTTCTGACGTACTTGAAGTGACAGGTATCGTATGGAATGCGACGGTCACATTTATCGCCATTATTTTGATTTCACTCATATTAGATGAAATTGGATTTTTTGAATGGTCCGCGATACATATGGCCAAGGCCGCAAACGGAAATGGCTTGAAAATGTTTGTTTTTGTCATGTTATTAGGGGCTGTGGTGGCCGCATTTTTTGCTAATGATGGGGCAGCTCTCATATTGACACCCATAGTTTTAGCTATGGTACGCCATTTAGGTTTTAATCAAAAAGCAGTCTTCCCATTTGTGATTGCGAGTGGATTTATTGCGGATTCGACATCACTCCCTCTCATCGTGAGTAATCTCGTCAATATTGTTTCGGCTGATTATTTTGATATTGGTTTTATTCAATATGCAGGCCGCATGATCATTCCGAATCTATTCTCGTTAACTGCGAGTATTTTCGTTTTGTGGCTTTACTTTAGAAAATCTATACCGCAAACGTTTAATACTGAAAATCTGACATTACCTCAAGAGGCGATTAAAGACCATAAATTATTTAATGCGTCATGGATAGTTTTAGCACTCTTACTCATAGGTTATTTAGTGAGTGAATTTGTCAAAATCCCTGTATCTCTCATTGCGTCAAGTATTGCATTGATATTCATTTTGTTTGCACGCCAATCCAAAGTTGTGCGAATCAAACAGGTGATTAAAGGGGCGCCGTGGAATATCGTTCTTTTTTCTATTGGGATGTATGTCGTTGTATTTGGTTTGAAAAATGTAGGCATTACAACTATTTTAGCCGATGCATTGACGCACATTTCGGATTACGGCTTATTCAGTAGCATCATGGGTATGGGAATGATCGCAGCGTTTTTGTCTTCTATTATGAACAATCTGCCTACTGTTTTAATAGACGCCATTGCAATTGGCCGAGCTGATGTGGCAGGTACAATTAAAGAAGGCATGATTTTTGCGAATGTCATCGGTTCTGACTTAGGACCTAAAATGACGCCCATTGGTTCTTTAGCAACATTATTATGGTTACATGTATTAACTCAAAAAGGTGTCAAGATTTCGTGGGGGACATACTTTAAAATCGGTATCATTACAACGATACCTGTATTATTGATGACACTTCTAGGATTATACCTAACATTGATTCTATTTTAAGGAAGAGGTTTGAATATGAATAAGAAAACTATTTATTTTATATGTACTGGAAATTCATGCCGCAGTCAAATGGCTGAGGGGTGGGGCAAGCACATACTAGGTGATGATTGGCACGTCTATTCAGCTGGGATTGAAACACACGGGGTTAATCCACAAGCAATTAAGGCCATGGAAGAGGTCGGCATCGATATCTCGTCTCATACTTCAGACTTGATTGATCCTCAAATCATCCAACAATCAGATTTAGTGGTCACGCTATGTAGTGATGCAGACCAAAATTGTCCGACTATACCATCACACGTTAAAAAAGAACATTGGGGTTTTGATGATCCAGCAGATCAAGCGTGGTCAGAATTTCAACGTGTGCGAGATGAAATCGGTGAGAAAATTAAGGCGTTTCATGCATGTACAGAAAGCTAGAATCATGTGAACAGTGATGCCTTTGAGGCTAATAGACAGGGCCTATCCGAACCATAAAGACAATCAATAGACGAAAAGGAAAGCAGGCCAGGGATGTTCCCGAACCTGCCTTTTCTATAGTTGACTAAAAGTAAATCATGCGTTATGCAAAGGGTTCCGAAAAGGTTCTACCGTTGTATTAAAATAGGCACCTCACCATGCTAGAATAATATTTGGTCAGCTCCGTAGTACTTTTTCGACAGTCTGACACGATGCTACAAATTGTATTGTGTTTTTATGATATATGAATTAAAAATTAAACTTAGTATTTAACATTTTAATCAATTCTTCAGAAGCGCTAATTACATCAATCGTATCAGCACCTATTTTTAATAACGATGTATCATCATAAAAAATGATAAAAGGTTGAATCTGACTGTTTTTGATATACATGCAATAATTTAACACTTCTGTAATATCTATATCGTATATACTAGAAATGACATATTTTTCATAATCACAATGAATATGTTCACGCCAATTCTTTATATGAATATACCATCCAAGCCGAGTCACTTCTCTTTTACAGTAAGGTGAGATCATTTTTGATAGGAATGAACTATTCATTTTTGACTTAAATGATAATCTCATTATTTCTGCAAGGTCTCTCTTTTGAATCGAGTTAATATCCCATCTTATTTTGTAATTATCTTCAACTTGAAAATAAGGACTTTCACTGTTTAAGTCGAATTGAATTACTAGATTTTTTAGTTTAATATCCATGATTAATCTCCAATTCTCTTTAAATTAATATCATATGTGCCACTATGTATTTTTTTATTGCCCAATTTCTTAATACTGCTAGCTTCTTTCCAAGCTCCACCACTATGGCTATCGGCGTCGGGAGTTATATACATTGGTTACCTCGTTTATTTCTTTTAAACTGGCATTGGCCGTTATAGTATCAGTGCCCTTAAAAGGGAGGGGCAGTAACAGAGGGTTTCAGAGGCAAAACAAACCACCCGTTCACACGGGTGGTTTTGATTTAATCCAATTTTGCATTCATTTTAGCGTTGCGATCGAGCATACGTTCATAATAATGGTCATACCGCTCCCATTCGTGAGGTGTCATCGGATCCATGTTTAATTGACCACCTAAATCTTTAATCGCATAGAGTAATTTAAACATCACGTCCTGAACGGTTATCGGACGACCTAATAACTCCTCTAATGAAGCCATACTGGTCGGATGAATATCAGGATAAGTGAATTTTGTCGTTTCACCTTTCAATGCACGTTCATAAAAGTCACGCATCAAAGCCGCACGCTCACTTCCTGACCCTTCGACACATAAATAGATTTGAACGGCAATTCCACCGCGAACTCGGCGCTGTGAAATACCGGCAAACTTTTGATTGTTAATGCTTAAGTCAAACTTGCCCGGACAGTACGAATGCGTAATTTCATGTGTCGCAATCTCCGTAAAGTCATCTTCAAATATCTTACTCATCAACAAATACATGACCGTAAAAGCTTCATCAATGGTCACTTCAGTTTTCCCTTTGAACATTAAGGAAATGTTTAAAATGCCTTGATCTAAGACGACACCAAGACCGCCCGAATTACGCACTATCGCATTATAGCCACGTTCATCTGTTAAATATTGAATACCATCTTTTAAATAAGGTAAACGTGAATCGTGAATGCCTAAAATAATCGTATGTTGATGTACCCAAGTACGGACAACGCTAGGGGATAAATCAGCACCGACACTTTCAGAAAAGGTATCGTCAAATGCAAAAGACTGCATGGGCTCTAAACCAGAAGAATGGTCCACATAGCGCCATGTGTGACCATTAAAATATTTGTGTGCTAAATCCATTATTGTAAACTTTGAGCAGCAGTAATAATAGATAAGTTGTAAACGTCTTCTGTAGAGCTACCGCGTGATAAGTCATTCACAGGTGAGTTAAGGCCTTGTAAGACAGGACCAATCGCATCATAACCGCCTAAACGTTGCGCAATTTTGTAACCAATGTTACCTGCTTCAAGACTTGGGAAAATAAATACGTTAGCGTCACCTTGGATTTTTGCATCAGGTGCTTTTTTCTTAGCTACTTCAGGAACGATGGCAGCGTCAAATTGGAATTCACCATCAATAATCACGTCTGATAAGTTTTCAGCGTCGATTTTTTCTTGTGCCAATTTCACAGCTTCAGCCACTTTTTCAGTGTCGTCTGATTTAGCAGAACCTTTTGTTGAGAAGCTTAACATTGCCACGCGTGGGTCCATACCGAAGCTTTGTGCTGTTTTCGCGCTTTCTACTGCAATTTCAGCTAAATCTGATGCAGCTAATTCAGGGTTGATGGCACAGTCACCGAAAATGAATTGTTGGTCTTCTTTAATCATGAAGAAAACACCTGATGTTTTAGAAACACCTGGTTTTGTTTTGATGATTTGAAGCGCTGGACGTACAGTATCCGCTGTTGAGTGGGCTGCACCGCTCACTAAACCATCCGCATGACCTGCATAAACAAGCATTGTACCGAAGTAGTTCACATTATCTAATAAAGCTTGTGCTTGTTCTTCAGTCGCTTTCCCTTTACGACGTTCTACAAATTGTTCAACGAGTGCTGCTTTAAGGTCACTTGTATCAGGTTGAATGATATTTAAACCTTCAATATTTAAAGATTTTTCTGCAGCAAGTGCTTTAATTTTGTCGATATTACCTAATACGATAGGTGCAACATAGTCAGAAGCTTGTAATTCAACAGCCGCTGTTAATACACGCTCATCTTCTCCCTCTGGTAATACGATACGCACATTTTTACCTGAAAGTTTGTCTTTAAGTACATCTAATAAACTAGACATAATGCTCCTCCTCTACTTTCCTTCATCAATTTTCCACCTATTATTATACGGTATTTAAAGGGAGATTTCCATGACACTAATTTGTAATCATTTAAATCGTTCTGACAGAATATTTTATGATAAAATTTAGTTTGTACAGATAATAATAATTCTAAGGAGTGTTCTGAATGAGTCATGCAGCAGAGACTTTAGATGGTTGGTATAGTTTACATTTATTTTATGCGATAGATTGGGCATCTTGGCGATTAGTGCCTCAAGAAGATAGAGCAGAGATGATTGCGGAATTTCATCGTTTAATGGATCGATTAAAACAAGCGCAATCAGAGGGACAAGGTGACCAAGTGTTATATAATGTAACAGGTCAAAAAGCTGATTTACTATTATGGGTGTTACGTCCAGAAATGAAAGATTTAACTGAAATTGAAAACGAAATTAACAAGTTAGCGATTTCAGATCATTTCATTCCGACTTATTCTTATGTATCAGTTGTAGAATTGAGTAACTATCTTGCAGGTGATTCGAATGAAGACCCATACGAAAATCCGCATGTGAAAGCAAGATTGTACCCTGAATTACCAGAAAAAGAATACATCTGTTTCTATCCGATGAACAAACGTCGTAACGAAACATACAACTGGTATATGTTGTCGATGGAAGAACGTAAAAAGTTAATGTACGATCACGGCATGATTGGTCGTAAATATGCAGGGAAAATTAAACAATTCATTACAGGTTCAGTAGGTTTCGATGATTTCGAATGGGGTGTCACGTTATTCTCAGATGATGTACTTCAATTCAAAAAAATCGTATATGAAATGCGTTTTGATGAAACAACAGCACGTTACGGTGAATTTGGCAGCTTCTTCGTCGGTCATCGTCTAGATGCGACACGTTTTGATGCATTAATGACAATTGAACAATAATCAAGAAGTGGGCAGTGTACGTCGATTTGAGGACGGCACTGTCTTTTTTGATTTTGAAGACAATCGCTCATTTTCGTTGGATTGCATTGTTCTCGTGAATGAATTGTTGCTTGAAATTTCCATTAGGCTTAAGCATTATCAAAGCAGTCATTACGTTTTATTGTTTACAGCTTACTATTACTATATTTTTTAGGAATTCATATCACATTTTAGTAGTTTGGGTTTAAATATGTTTGTATTGCTTTTAAAACTTTACTTTTTAGATTGTCTTGTAATGCATCTTTATAGTTATGTTGACGAGCGTTTAAGTCTAAAGCACGTATTTGAATCGTATCTATCACGCCAGATACCAGTCCTTTTTTGGTTTTAAGTTCTATATCGGTTGGATAACGCAACTCACGATTTGTGATAGGTACAACCCAAACAAATTCAGTGCCGTCAATCATCATTTGGTTATTGATCACTAAACAAGGTCTTATGTTTTGTTTTTCACGACCGCGAGTTGGATTTAAATCAATGTAAATGATGTCAAATTGTTTAATACTCATATTTCACGACCCACACTTTCGCCGAAGTCTACTTCTGATTCTTGATACTTACCACCATTTTGGAAGAAATTTTTGATACTATCTTCAATAGATACTTCTTTTTTAGTAATAAACAGCCCACCATTTATTTTTTGTACTTCAACTGTATCGCCAATCTCAAAATCAACGGATTGAATCGTTTTTTTACTTAAACTCATAGCTTGACTATTTCCGTTTTTAAAAATGCGTTCGGTCGATTTACTTACATCGTTAAATGTTTGAGTCATTTTTATCATCTCCATAAACATATTATAACAAAAGTACTTACTGATGTAAATACAAAAAGTGGGAGGTTAGAGGAAATGATTATGCTATAAGCGATACATCTATTTTGATAGGGCTGAGTGGCTTAATATCTATCATAGCAATCTCGACCTAAATCGGTTATAATTTTTGAATTAAGTCAAATCAAATATGTGGCTACATTGAAGCAGTCGTTGTAGCACTTGTTGGAAACAGAAATACATTAAAGTAGGTGACGGAAATGACGCGGTATATCCCCACTGATCGAGAGGTTATGAATATTGTGACATTAGCAGGGCGCATCTTATTAGAATGTGGTGCTGAGGCGACGCGTGTGGAAGATACGATGACTCGGATTGCACAAAGTTATGGGTATGAAGAATCACAAGGTTATGCACTTAATATTTTTATTAACTTCTCATTATCACCAGATCACGATACCCGCATGGTCAGAATTAAAAAGAACGATACGAATTTGAGGAATATTTATTTAGTAAATCACGTGTCACGTCAAATTGCTCGACAGGCGATTGATTTTAACGAAGCTTATGCGATTTTGAAGCGATTAGAGCATGAACAACAACGTTATGCATTAGGGCACAAAATGTTGTTTGCAGGACTCATCTCTATGGGCTTTTTATATTTACAAGGTGCGACATGGGTCGACTTGCTACCTGCAGTGCTCGCCGGTGCAATGGGCTATTTCGTGACAGAGTGGATGAAAAGTAAAGAGCTCACTTTATTTATTCCAGACTTTTTAGGGGCCATTGTCATTGGTTTAATTGCGATACCATTGAATCACTGGTTAGACAGTCCTAATATCGGCGCCACCGTTACCGCAGCTGTGATGCCGATTGTGCCGGGAGTCTTAATTACGACAGCGATTCAAGATTTATTCGGGCGTCACATGCTCATGTTTACTGCGAAATTTTTAGAAGCCATTGTCACCTCATTTGCGATTGGCGCAGGTGTGACGACAGCGTTTCTCATCTTGTAGGAGGTGGTAAAAATGACCATTGTATTGATATTTATATGCAGTTTTTTAACTTCTTTTTGCTTTGCGTTCGTATATGATGCGCCGAAGCGGTTATTTTTACCAGCCGGCTTATGTGGGGGATTCGGCTATTTAACTTATCATATCGCTTTTGAAATTTTCGCTATCGACAGTATCTATGCAAGTCTATATGGGAGTTTTATTCTAGGGATTATTTCTCATATCATGGCGCGCAAATATAAATCGCCGGTCATCATTTTTATGGTGCCAGGTATTATTCCGTTAGTGCCGGGAAGTATATTTTTTAAAGCCACGCAACAACTTTTAACACTCAATTTTAATGAAGCGAGTGACATTTTCGTCCGTGCCACTCTCATTGCCGGTGCGATTGCGGTAGGGTTGCTCATATCGGATCAAGTCTCGAAATCATTTATTCGAAAACCGATTGAGATTTTGAAATTACCAGTAAAAAAATAGCATAAAAATTTCAGATGAGTGGACGTATAGGACTACAAAAGCGCCAGTATAGATGGAGTCAATGAAACTTCCACCTATACTGGCGTTATCAATGTTTTAACTTTCAGGTTTACCTATTAAAAATAAAGACATACATACAGTTAAAACGCTAACGATTAAAGCAAACAAAATGGTATCAAAAAAATGATCAAGTTCTGTCCAAAAAAAGCGAACGGTACAAAGGACTAAAAAAGTAATGACGCCTATTTTGAGAGCGTAGATGGTTCTATTCATCACATCACCTTATTCTTTAATACTTCTTTTGAGTTCATTTTTATCAACAAACATTCCCTTTATCACATTACCCCATTTATCATATATCACAACAAAAGATTAAAATGATGATTGAGTTATATTTTAATTATAGACAATGTGGATAGTTT
>NZ_PPQH01000099.1 GCF_002902385.1 Staphylococcus intermedius NCTC 11048
GCTTTGATATCTTGTCTTTCTTACTTTAATATGACGGTGATCTTGCTCAATGAGGTTATTAAGATATTTAGATGTACAATGACAGTCTGTATTGAGTTTAAAATCTTTAATTAATTTAGACATGGCGACCTTCGTTGAGGGTGCCTGATCTGTAATTATCATTTTGGGTTTACCGAATTGTTTAATCAAACGCTTAATAAACGCATATGCTGATTGATTGTCTCTTTTCTTACGTAACCAAATATCTAATGTATGACCATCTGCATCAAT
>NZ_PPQH01000100.1 GCF_002902385.1 Staphylococcus intermedius NCTC 11048
CGGATTTGCGATAGTTGAACGAAGAGAAGAAATTGTAAAACGTATCATCTTTCAACCTTACAATTCTACACAAATATGGTTAAAACGTTTTTACAACACTTGGTCTGACTGGGAACAAATAAACAATAGACAAACAGATACAGGTTGGTTACCTTTGAACCTCATTAATGGAGTTCAATCATACGGAGACACATATATACCGTATTACAAACTTGTAAATAACAATGGTGATATAACGTTAAAGTTAAAAGGAGCAGTTTCGAACATCACAACAAATGATACTGTTATCGCTACACTGCCAGGAAACATTTCCAAATTAATAACGTCAACATGTTCATTCACTCAAAATTCTTCAATTAAAAACGGCGTAGCAACAACTGCGAGATGGACAGTATCAAAAAACGGAGAAATAAAGATGGAACGCGCATCTTTCGCTATTTCCGAAATGAAATCTACAGACTGGTATCCAATTCACACTGTACTACCACTATAAAAGGAGGTTCAATTATGGACTTTAAACAGGTTTATTTGTACGATGGTACACCTTATTTAGTATTTAGAGATATTGACGGTGAATATCAGTATCCCGAGTCAGATTGGACTGAGTTAGCACCGCCAGAGGGTATTTATAGCCCGTTTTATTTTAATTCTGACAAAAACGAATGGGTCGGATCTACAAGAGAAGAGTTTGAAAAGAGTTTGCCTAAAAACGATGAGGTTGAACTCACCCCTCAAGAAATGATGATAGCAGAAACACAAATAGCGGTTGCCGAAAGCACACATCAACTTAAAGAAACACAGAAAATGTTAGCGCAAACGTTACTAGATAATGCAGAAAAAGAAAATAGAATTAAAATGTTGGAAGAACAGCAAGCTCAAATGATGCTTGCGTTTGCAGAAATTAAGGAGGTTAAATAATATGAAATTCCCAAGTTTTAACAACATCAAATATTTTTA
>NZ_PPQH01000101.1 GCF_002902385.1 Staphylococcus intermedius NCTC 11048
TAAACCACCAGCGATTGACCCAGAGCCAAACAAAGAACCAGACAAGCCGACAGTGAGGTTTAAAGACGTTACAAAAGTTATCTATACCATCAAACGCAGTGACTTTGGTTCATGGGATAAATTTGAACATCGTGTAGCGTGGGGGAAAAGGCGCAATGGAAAAGTCAAAGGTGTGACGATTAAAAACGCGCACACAATGCGTTCAGTGAGCGACTTATATAACGATAGGAATCAATATATCAATTCAAACGAATACCCACATTACTATATTGATTATATCTCGTCGTGGTCGCCACGCGATGAAGCGTATGAATATCCTGGAGACCCAAATAATTTAGTCATCGAGATATGTGGTGACTATTCAGATGACAAAGAAGCGTTCATTTTGAGTGAGTTAAAAGCTATCATGTTAGTTTATGAGATATTTAAAAATCATAACATCGAACCTAAACTTAAAAACTTAAAAATTGAAAACAAAGTATGGCGTTCGCTGAAAGAGCACGCTAATTGGGATTTTGTAAAAGACGGTTTTCCACCTGAACAAAAAATAGATGAACTCATCAAGAAGATAAACGGCTTGTATGAAAATCGCGAAAAGTTACTTGCTAACGTAAGCGAAGAAAAAGTAACAAAATCGAAAATTAAAGTTGTTGTAGATGGCAAAAACAAAGATGTCGTCGCACAAAGTGAGTCTAAAAAGGGTGAAAAGAACGTTACATCTAATTCGCCTAAGATAACTGTCGAAAAGAGTAAGTACACTTTCAAACAGGCTTTAGACAAACAAATGCGTGTCATTCCAAAAATCAACACAGGTGGCGGTTGGTATAGCGCAAGTCGTGCCAAAACAAGTGAGGCTATGAACCCCACCAAGATATGGAACAACTCGACACAACGTTATCAAATGTTGGATTTAGGTAAATATCAAGGTGTTCCAGTATCGAAATTAAATCAGTTGTTGGACGGAAAAGGGAAGTTACACAATCAAGGAAAAGCGTTCGCTGACGCTTGTAAAAAATATAAGCTAAACGAGATTTACTTGATTGCTCATGCGATTTTAGAAAGCGGAAACGGAAAATCGAACTTTGCAAGTGGGACTTACGGTATTTACAACTTTTTCGGCATAGGTGCGTTTGATTCGAACCCGAATAACGCAATTAACTTTGCTAGAAATAACGGTTGGACTACACCAGCTAAAGCTATTATTGGTGGTGCTAAGTTTGTAAGAGAGGGTTATATAGCTAGAGGACAAAACACACTTTATCGTATGCGTTGGAATCCTAAAGCACCTGCCACACACCAATACGCTACTGATATTAACTGGTGTACGCACCAAGCAACGATTATAGCAAGTTATTATAAGAAAATAAAACTGTCAGGAAAATACTACATTCAAGATAAATATAAATAATAGAAATGTGTTAAAATAGAAAAATGAGCAAGTTGGATAGATGGTGGCTAATCTCTTGAAAAAGGGGTGATGCCTATGGTTATAGTTGTTACTCCTAGAAAGGACTAGCATGTCTGATTTCGAAATGCTGATGGTTGTAATTTCAATCATAAGCTTAGTATTAATCAGTAATAACGACCATAAAAAATAACCATTCCCAACTTTTGACCGAGTAGGTAGAATGGTTATTTTTTAATTTACTGAAAGGCTGCCGTCTTTTTAACGGGCTCACTAGGGCTCACTTTATGTGGGTCCTTTTTCTATAAATAAATGTAACATAATCAAACTATATTATCAAATTAAGTCGACTTTTAGTCGGCTTTTTATTTTGAGGAGGATTATATATGGAAGATAAAATTAAACAATTTATCGCTTTAATAGGTGGCTTTGTAGGTGCATTATACCTAGCATTACAAGCTAGCGGAATCAGTGCGGAATGGATTAATCCGCAAGCGGTAGATGCGTGGATTAATGTGTTAAACACTGGCGTGCCATTAGCATTAGTAGGATATGGTGTGTGGAAGAACACATTTATTGTTAAAAAGTCAGCGCGTGAACAAGAAGAATATTTAAAAGAGAAAGGGCTGAAATAATATGAATTTAAACGATACAGAAAAACTTGAAGGCATCGGCGATGTATCTAAAAAGGAAATTGAAAACATTGAACTACAAAATCATGAAAAAGATGAATTTATTGGATTAGAAGCAGATATTGAGGAGGGGTCATTATGGGATACAAAATAGTAAATATGTGGACGCCATCGTATTTATATCCATATAAAGCACCGTACTATATGCAACCTAATAAGTTAGCGATTCACAATACAGGGAACACTGCGACTGCACGTAATGAAGTCGCTTATATGAATGGCAATCGTAATTATGTATCTTATCATGTTGCAGTAGACGATAAAGAAGTCGTACAAGCCATTCCTTTCAATCGTAACGCTTTCCATACTGGCGATGGTATTGGTTTAAATTCAGGTAACCGAACAGCCATCGGCATTGAAATTTGTTATTCCATGGATAACGGATACAGCGGTGCAAAGTCTGAACGCTATAAACAAGCTGAAGATAATGCGGCTTTATATGCGGCTCACGTATTACATCAATATGGATGGGGTATTGATCGTATGTATCAACATTACTGGTACAGTGGCAAGGATTGTCCACACAAAATGCGCGCTACTGGAACATGGGCAGAATTTGAGAATAAAGTCCAACATTACTTGAACCAAATTAAATCTGGTAAAACACCATCTAAGCCTAAAGCAAAATCTAAAACTTCAAAAGTAGGAGAATGGAAACGCAACGAATATGGGACTTTATATAAAAAAGAAAAATTTAGATTTACTGCAAATGCTGATATCATCGCTCGTTTAGAGGGGCCTTTTAGAAGTTGTCCAGTTGGATATACATTTAAAAAAGGTGGATATGTCGATTATGATGAATTGATGTTACAAGATGGCCATGTTTGGATTGGATATACGTACAAAGGTAAACGTTAT
>NZ_PPQH01000102.1 GCF_002902385.1 Staphylococcus intermedius NCTC 11048
ATAATGGACGAACCGATTTTTGATTGTCAATTTCTAATTATTATGACATACTTTTATTTAATTAGTATGACACATTAAAAGGAAAGAGGTGCCAGTATGACAAAATATGTTTATGCATTTGATGAAGGTCAAAAAAATATGAAGGATTTACTTGGCGGGAAAGGGGCCAATTTATCAGAAATGAAGCGTTTAGGTTTACCGGTTCCTGATGGCTTCACGATTACGACAGCGGCATGTATTGAATATTTAGAACGTGGTGAACAATTGTCGGACGAGGTTAAAACACAATTACAAGCACAATTAGAGGCATTTTCAGCGCGTACGAACAAAGCGTTTTCTGCGGATGAAAATTTATTACTTGTCTCAGTACGGAGTGGGGCTAAAATTTCGATGCCAGGCATGATGGATACAATTTTAAATTTAGGATTAAATGATGAAAACGTTGAAAAACTCGCACGTAAAACAAATGATGCGCGTTTTGCGTATGATTGTTACCGTCGTCTACTACAAATGTTTGGCGAAGTGGTGTACGGGATTCCGATGGCCGCATTTGATACATATTTCGACAACTACAAAGAAACGCACAATTATCAAAATGATGCGGATATTCCAGCTGAAGGATTACAAGAAATTTGTGAGCACTTTAAAACAGTTTATATTGAAGAAGTGTACAAACCATTTCCGCAAAATCCGCTCGATCAGTTATTAGAAGCGATTGAGGCGGTATTTAAATCTTGGGATAATGATCGTGCCCGTGTGTATCGTGATTTGAATGACATTCCGCACAATATCGGCACAGCTGTGAACGTTCAAGAAATGGTGTTCGGTAATAGTGGGCCTCAAAGTGGGACAGGTGTGGCATTTACACGTAATCCTGTCACAGGTGAAGCCAAATTATTTGGTGAATATTTATTAAATGCTCAAGGTGAAGATGTCGTGGCGGGCATTCGTACACCTCAAGATATTGCGACATTACATGAGCAAATGCCCCATGTTCATGAACAATTTGTCGCTGTAGCCGAACAACTCGAACAGCATTATCAAGATATGCAAGATATTGAATTTACGATTGAAAATGAAAAGCTCTATATTCTCCAAACGCGTAATGGTAAACGCACAGCGAAAGCCGCGATGCAAATTGCTGTTGATTTAGTCGAAGAGGGTGTTATTTCGAAAAATGATTCGATGACCAAAGTGGACGTGAAATCCATCGACACACTCCTACATCCAACGTTTGAAGCACAAGCGTTAGAAGCCGCGACAGTGATTTCAAAGGCCGGTTTACCAGCGAGTCCGGGTGCCGCAACAGGTAAAATTGTATTTTCAGCAGAAGAAGCGAAACGTCAAGCTGAAGCAGGGGAAAAGGTCATCTTAATGCGTCCAGAAACATCACCAGAAGATATTGAAGGGATGATTGCGAGTGAAGCGATCGTAACGACACATGGTGGTATGACGTCACATGCAGCCGTTGTTGCGCGTGGTATGGGTAAATGTTGTGTGACAGGCTGTGCTGACCTTGAAATTAATACACGTGAGAAAACAGTGACGTATGCGAATGGTCAGTTGTTTGAAGGGGATGAAATTTCTGTCGACGGGGGACAAGGCGATATTTATGCAGGTATCGTGGAGACGACAAGTGCTGAACATAGTGAGGCATTCGAACAATTTATGGCATGGACGGAAGAAATTGCACGTTTAAACGTCCGTATGAATGCGGAAACAACACCTGACATTGAAGCCGGTTATCAGTTTAACGCACAAGGTATTGGTCTTGTTCGTACAGAGCATATGTTTTTCGGTGCAGAACGATTAGTAGAAATGCGTCGTTTTATCTTATCTTCAGACGATGAGACAAGAACACAAGCTTTAAATCGCATTCGCACATATCAAACAGAAGACTTTGAACAAATTTTTCGTTTGTCAGGCGAACGTCCGACGATTGTGCGTTTACTTGATCCACCATTGCATGAGTTTTTACCAAAGTCTGACGAAGAAATTGACAGTGTCGCACAACAATTAAACATTTCTACGGTACAGCTGAAGCAACGTATGGCCGAATTGCACGAAACGAATCCAATGTTAGGCCACCGCGGTTGTCGTCTGACGATCACATATCCGGAATTGTACGTCATGCAAGTCGAGGCGATGATGAAGAGTGTGGCACAATTGAAAAATGAAGGTATCGCATGTCAACCAGAAATTATGGTACCGCTTGTCTCTACTGTCGAAGAATTTAAAGTGTTAAAAGCACAAATTCTTGAAGCGATTCAGCAAATTGAGACAGATACGAATCAATCACTGCATTACTTAATTGGAACGATGATTGAAACGCCACGTGCATGTTTGATTGCGGGTGATCTTGCGAAAGTATGTGACTTCTTCAGCTTTGGTACGAACGATTTAACACAGCTCACTTTCGGTTTTTCACGTGATGATGCCGGAAAATTCATTAATGACTATGTGAATCAACATATTTTAGAGGTCGATCCATTCCAAACGTTAGATGTTGACGGTGTAGGTGCACTCGTGCGCAATGCTTCAGAACAAGCAAAAGCAGCAAATGCGAATATTAAAATTGGTGTCTGTGGTGAGCTCGGTGGTGATCCAAAATCCATTCATCATTTCCATCGCATGCCGATTGATTATGTGTCATGTTCACCATTCCGTGTACCGGGTGCCAAGTTAGCCGCTGCACAAAGTGTCGTTGAAAGTGAGGGATAATATGGCAACCGCACCACAAGTGACCATTTTTATCATTTCAGACTCTTTAGGTGAGACCGCACAACGTATGGTGCACGCGGTGATGAGCCAATTTCCAAAGCTGACACAGATCGAAATAAAGAAATTTTCGTTGATTGAAAGTGAGGATGCGCTCCTTAACGTGTTAAAACTTGCCAAAGAGCGTCAGGCAATTGTCGTGACCACTCTTGTGACAGATCACTTTAATGCGTTGGGGCAAGCGTATGCCGCAGAACATCAAATTCCTTACATTGATTATATGTCGCCGCTCATGCAACACGTTCAAGCCGCAACAGGACACGTACCGGTCAAAGAGAAAGGGAAAATTCGTGAATTAGATGAAGACTATTTCAAACGTATCGACGCAATCGAATATGCAGTTAAATACGATGACGGCAAACATTTCACAGATATTGAAGAAGCGGACGTCCTCATCGTCGGCGTTTCCAGAACGTCTAAAACGCCATTAAGTATGTATTTAGCGAACAAAGGGTATAGAGTCGCCAATATTCCGTTAGTGCCTGAAATCGGTATCCCTTATGACATCGTGAAAGACAAAAAATTGAAAGTCATCGGTCTCACAGCAAGCCCTGAATACATTATGAGCATTCGAACAGAGCGTGTGAAAGTGCTCGGTATGAAGGGGAAACAAGCGTATTACAATGATTTACAGCGCATTAAAGCAGAACTCGCATACGCTGAAGAAGTGTTTAGGCAGCTCAATGCGACAGTGATTAATACAGAATATCGCTCGATTGAAGAATCTGCGTTTTATATTGAAAAGATTTTACAAAAATAAAGATTTTGATGATGTGAGCGAGGAAAAGTTTCTGACATCAATTTATGCAAGTAGATTGAATTTTTTGTGCTCATTCACCAAAAAGGCTGGGTATATCGCTCAGTCTTTTTGGTCTTCACTGAGATGACGTGGGCATGTTGAAGAGATAAATTGATTTTGACAGCACGATAAATGAATGTAAAAGACATATTTTGAAAAGCTATCAATGCTATACTTGTTTTACACAAAAAATGAGGAGTATCAATTTATGAAAACTTTAATTATTAATGCACATCCAAGTTTTAACAACAAGGAAAGTTTTGCTAATCAAATGCAAGAACGGTTTCTAAAAAAATACAAAGATACATTTCCGAATGACACACCTGATATTTTAAACTTATATGACATTGCATTACCTCGTATTGAAACGACGCAGTTACTCAATGTTTGGAATAAGCAATATGCAGGTGAAACGATGACGGCAGAAGAACAGCATCTCGCGCAAATCACTGCAGAGTTGCTTGCACAATTCAAAGCACATCAACGCATCGTCATTATTTCGCCGCTGCACAATTTTAATATTACTTCACGATTAAAAGACTATATCGATAACATTTTAATCGCACGTCACACTTTCAAATATACATCTGAGGGTTCAGTTGGATTGATGACTGATAACTATAAAGCATTGTATATCCAGGCGAGTGGATCGATTTACACTAACGATGACCGCTATCAACATTTAGATTTTGCGCCTCGCTATTTAAAAGCAATGTTTAAAGAGATGATGGCATTTGATGAATTTTATACCGTTCGCGCTCAAGGTACAGCGCGCTTAAGTAAAGAAGCGGTACTCGAACATGCACAACAAGATTTAAATGAAGTTTTTAAAGCGTTCTATAACTAAAAAAGTCGTGAAGGAATCTCGCATCATAGGTTCCTTCACAACTTCACTGATTATGTGTTCGACAAAACAGGAGCACACGATATTCTAAAACCAACCCTAAAATACAAATCCTTCCGCATAGTATAACGTTCGTGACTTTCATTATTCATGACACAATTATTTTCTTTTAAACTACTTCGCAATTGAATGTACGCCGCAATTGAGCACACATACGCTTGAACCCATTCGCCTTAGCCTTGACCGCATTTTTCTTGAAAGTTCGCCGTGTATAGCATTGAAGAGACTGCTTAATATTTTTCTTCATCTTTCTTAAAAATTCCTTTACATTAGCTTAATAAAAAACAAATTAGCAAAGTGCAATTTCGAATAAATTTAGCAGTAAATATTACGCTTTTTACACTAAATTTTGTATGCGCTTACAGTTAAAAAGTTATTAAAAGTGTCATAATACAATAAAATTTATATTTTAATTTTGGGTCTTTAATGCAAATTGTTATCTTAAATTAGCATTTATCGAAATTATTTTAACTGATTTCAACTTTAATTGAGTAATGTTTAAACACACTATTTTTTATACTAGTTGATTGAGACAAAATCCATTTGATGCAAAAAGAATAACAGAACAAACA
>NZ_PPQH01000103.1 GCF_002902385.1 Staphylococcus intermedius NCTC 11048
TGTTATCGTACGTTCAAACAAACTTGAACAAGGTACATCCATCTTGGCTAAAAAAGGTGCGGTTAAGTTAATCACAAAACGTGAGTTCTTCTTAGAGACCGATCGTGACCCATCTACTAAAACAACAGCTTTATATAGTGATAAGCACTATGTAGCTTACCTTTATGACGAATCTAAAGCGGTAAAAATAACTAAAGGTCAAGTAGATTCAGGTGACGAAGAAGTCCTTTAATGAAAGGGTGATTTAAATGAAGTTGTACGAAGTCGTTGAACGCTTCAAAGACGGTCAAGATGACAACTATTTGTATGAGGTGGGGGCATTATACCCCCGACCAGATTACAAGCCGTCAGAAGCACGCATTAAAGAATTAGAAACAGATAACAACCGTCGTAATATTGTTGCTATCGTCGAGGTCGATTTGACAACTTACAAAGTGGCTGAATTGAAAGATATTGCCGAACAGTATGATGTTGAAGTTGACTCATCAATGAAAAAGGCGGAATTGATTAAGGCGATTGAGGGTGTTGCATAATGCTACCTTTAGAAGTCAAACAGCTTAATCGAACACCTATTGACGACGATAGTAATGATGAGGTGTTGCAATCCTTAATTCTGTTTTATAAAGGGATAGCAGAAGAATATTGCAATAAGGTGTTTGTAGAGCCGTATCCGTTCGGCGTCAGAAAGTTTATTGCTGAAAGTATCAAATATGGTACTTCTGGTAACATTTCTAGTCGTTCGATGGGCACAGTATCTTATTCGTTTGTTACAGACTTACCTAAATCAACATATCGACACTTACGACCATTAAGGCAATTGAGGTGGTAGCATGTTCGACCCAATGAATGAGTATCCTCACAAAATAGAAATTGGTCGTATGGCATTAGTTGGTAGATATCCTAATCAAAAGCGCGAGTATGTTCGAGAACGTGAAATATTTGGCTTTATGGACACGCCTACAACGTCTGAGACGCTCAACTTCCGCCAGATGAATAAAACATTCGACCGCAACCTTTACACGCCATACAACGTCGAAATAAACGCAAATAACGTGTTTAGATACGAAAGTAAGTTATATCAAGTCGTTGGATATCCAATCGACCAAGGTGGTATGCATGAGGTCAATTTAACGCGATTGCAGGAGGTTCCAAATGGCAAAGGTTAAGTATGGCAACTGGGACTTGGTTGCTGAGTTGGACGATTATCGCGAAGAGATGGAAGATTGGGTTAAAAAAGGTGTTTTAAAAACGACGCTTGCCATTTATAACACAGCTGTCGCACTAGCACCCGTCGACTTAGGATACTTGAAAGAAAGTATAGACTTTAAAGTTACTGACGGCGGTTTCTCGTCTGTGATTAGCGTAGGGGCTGAGTATGCGATTTACGTTGAATTTGGTAGCGGCATCTACGCTACCGGCCCTGGTGGTAGTCGTGCACATAAGATACCATGGTCCTATAAAGGTGACGATGGCGAATGGTATACAACGCATGGACAACCAGCTCAACCGTTTTGGAATCCAGCTGTTGACGAGGGTAGAAAAGTGTTTGAACGATATTTCAGTTAGGAGTGTTGATATGTGGGTATCCGCTGAATCGTTACTATTTAATCAAATCATGAATAACTTAATCGACAACCCTATCACTGACAAGTTAGTCGGCGGTAGGGTTTTTGATTGCGTTCAAAAAGACGTGGATTACCCATATATCATCGTGGGTGAAACTAACGTGACTGAAAGCGAACGTTCCCCTGGCATGCGTGAGATTATTGCTATCACGTTCCATGTTTATAGTCAGTACGAGAACGGGGCGGAAGCGCGTGAGTTGCTACGTTTTTTGGACATAGCAGTA
>NZ_PPQH01000104.1 GCF_002902385.1 Staphylococcus intermedius NCTC 11048
AAAATTATATTACATATCTAACTTTGCAACAGAACCAGAAATAGTCTAATCATTCATAGTGTAAGTATGCTGAAAGTATATAAACAACTTTTTGTCCCTTATTAGCTTTATAAAAAACTCTATGCTGATGATGAAGACTCCTTGAATGAACAAACTGATTTTGTAGATTCTAATCTTTTAAAACCTTGCACAGGTGGTTATAGAGCATCTTTTAATGTTTTAATAACATTTAAAAATGCTCTCATTGTTGAGACATTTTAATTTTTTAATCATTTGCAGCTCTCATAGAAAACAAAATATGGCAGATGTACATAATAAGCTCACCCAATTAATTTCATCAGCTAGATTCAAGGTATAGATCTCTTGTATGCTGCATCAATCATTTTGATTTACCGAATCTACGGTGATTTAATTGCCATAACGTACACATTTTAGGTTTTATAATCCTATTCTGGGTACGTTATGAAGTACGCTAATTACGACTATGAATACTTTTAAAAATTTGCCGTTTTAGTATTAGTGCGATTGTTATAATTAATAGGGCATACCTGTTTCATCTTCATAGACGAATGCCTCTTCATCAATGTACGGATCATATTGTTGTGTAAATATAGGATTAGTTGAATAAACAGTTCTACATTCAATATTTTTA
>NZ_PPQH01000105.1 GCF_002902385.1 Staphylococcus intermedius NCTC 11048
TACTTAGTGACTCACTTTCGCTTAATGATTCGGACGTACTTAGTGACTCACTTTCGCTTAATGATTCAGACGTACTAATCGATTCACTTTCACTTAGTGATTCGGATGCACTAATTGATTCACTTTCACTTATTGATTCGGATGTACTTAGTGATTCACTTTCGCTCAATGATTCTGATACACTAATTGATTCACTTTCA
>NZ_PPQH01000106.1 GCF_002902385.1 Staphylococcus intermedius NCTC 11048
AGTATATAATGATGCTGTAATAAAATATTGGGACGGTCAAGGTTATTTAAACGAAATAAATAAAAACAATAAACTGATTATAGCTAAAAATAAATCGCAAAACTTCTACGACACACGGATTTTGTCAAATTCATCTTTCAAAGGAGTTTACAAAGATTCGAAAGAAAATACTTTTAATGTAGGTAAATATTTTAATGGGAGCTATGTACATTTTGGTAGAGACAAGTCACTCAATAATGCTGCTCTTATTTACAACAAATGTGTATTTTACCTTTATGGAGATAATGCAATCCTAAACGACGTACCTATGAAAGATGAACTTGAAGAGTTCATATCTAACTGGGAAATACCTGAAAGAATTAAAGCGTTAAAGCTTAACGGGGAGGTGGTCAACAATGGCGACTAACTTCCAACTGCGCGATTACCAAATCGAATTAATTAATGGATTATATGATTCGATTGCAAAAGGTAATCAAAACATTATGGTACAGTCGCCTGCATAGCAGGAAGCGGTAAATCAGTCACGATGAGTGAAGTGGCAAGACGTGCAACCGATAAAGGTAACAGAGTGTTGTTTTGCGTCCACAGAATAGAGTTAGTGAACCAAATCAAAAACACGTTTCGATTAAACAATGTTGACATGGATCTATGTCATGTCGGAATGGTTCAGACAATCAAGAACCGTGTCAAACGTGGTGCTGAGCCTGAACCGTCAATCATATTAGTCGATGAAGCACATCACTCATTAGCTAAAACGTATATTGACATATTCGAAGCGTTTCCCACCGCTTATGTGTTTGGTTTCAGTGCAACACCATGCAGATTAAACGGTAGAGGTTTTACAGACGTGTTCACTGACTTAATACCAGGCAAAACCGTTAAATGGTTAATCGATAACAAACGATTAGCACCGTTTAAATATTATTCGGTGAATTTACTCGATGCTAATCAGTTAAAAACTGCAAGTACAGGTGATTATCGCGCTGATTCAATTACAAATGCGATGAAAACCACGATTTATGGTGATGCCGTTGAAAATTACAAAAAGTTTGCAGACGGTAAGAACACTATCATCTACACACACAATGTTGAATCGAGTATGCAAGTTGCTGAAAAGTTTAATCAATCAGGTTATAAGGCGTTGCAAGTCGATGGTAAGACACCTAAAGCCGAACGTGATGCAGCAATGGAAAAATTTAGAAATAACAAGGTAAACATACTCGTCAACGCTGAGTTGTACGGCGAGGGTGTAGACGTACCGGATTGCCACTGTGTGATACTGTTGCGACCGACAAAATCGTTGACGCTGTTTATTCAACAGACGATGCGTGCCATGCGTTACCAAAATAACAAAACGGCAATCATCATTGATCATGTTGGAAATTATCTTACACATGGTTTGCCTACAACCGAGCATGATTGGCATGAGCATTTTAAAGGCATTGACAAGAAAAAACGCGAAGAAAATACTGTCATGGCTAAACAATGCCCTGAATGTTTTAGTGTGGTGGCTTCAACACATTCAGAATGTCCATATTGCGGGCATGAGTGGCAAGCAGAAGAACAATCGTTACAGCAAGATTCAGACACAGAATTAGAAGAAATTACAGAAGAAACATTTATCAAATTAAATTTTAAGGAACCTAAAGACTGCAAAAATATGAAAGAGTTGTACCAACTAGCTAAAGATTTAGGATATAAGCCTGGTTGGGCATATTATCAAGGCAAACATTTAGGACTAATATAAAAAATCGGAGGAATTATAAATGACAAATTTTACTTTAAACATGGAAGATACTTTTGACGGAGGTATCCAAGATGGGACTTATGAAACGGTGATTACGAAATGCGAGGAAAATGTGACGCCTGGTGGTGCAGAACACGTAGACATGCGCTTAACAATCAGAAATGACGTAAATCAAAAATATAAAAACAACGTTATTTTCCATAAAATTTGGAAAGCGAAAGCAACTGGTAAATACGACATGCGATTCTTCAACACAATCGGTGCAGCAGCACAGTTGCAACAAGGTAAGGCATATTCGTCAATTGAAGAATTATTCAACGACTACTTAGGCAAACCAGTTAAAGTAACAGTTAAAAATGAAACGTCTGAGTACAACGGAAAAACTTATGAAAATCTAAACGTTAAGCGTTGGGATAAAACAGCATTACCTGAAATGACACATCAATTTAAAACTGATGACGGTAGTAATCCGTTTGCAGGTGGAATCGATGTCGACGAAGATGATATGCCATTTTAATTCGTAAATAAAAACAAGGAGGGTTATTATGTACGACAATATACCTTACGAATTGAAAGAATTAGATCGTTGGTGTTGCTTCAAGATTGAGCAGGGTACAAACGGGCGTAAAACAAAACGCCCTTATAACCCCCTTACAAACCAAATGGCGAAGTCCAACGACGAAAATACATGGGTATCTTTTGAAGATGCTGCAAGTCTATCTATCAATTATGACGGCATCGGCTTTTTCTTCAAAGAACCTTACATCGGTGTTGACCTTGATGGTGTGGGTAAAGAGATTACCGAATATTTAGAAAATGATGAAGCTGAAAACATCGTTTCTGAATTTATAGAGATACTCGAAACCTATGCAGAAATCAGTCCTTCCGGTAATGGAATTCACTTAATTGTTAAAGGTGAATTACCTGCAAAAGGTCGCAGACGTGGCAACGTTGAAATTTATAATCACGGTCGATTCTTTACAATGACAGGCAAACACATTGGTGGATATAACCGTGTTAACGATGATGAGATGAATAAGCTATCTTACTTACACAGTAAATACATTTTGAAACCTGATACAGAAAAGAAAATCATCAATACGAATAAAGGTTTTGGCAACGATTTATCTATAGAACAAATTATCGAAATTGCAAAGAAATCTAAGAACGGACTTCGATTCACCACACTATATGAGGGGGATTGGTCACAATTCTACTCATCACAATCAGAAGCAGATTTAGCATTCTGTAATGATTTAGCATTTTGGACCGCAAGAGATCCTCAGAAAATGGACAGTATTTTCAGAAAATCGGTTTTATACCGTGATAAATGGGACGAAACTCGTGGCGAAGATACGTACGGCAATATCACAATTTCAAGAGCAATCGAGAGTTGCAGCAACGAGTTTATTCCTGAAATTTCACCCGATAACGATTTTCAGATTTATGTGATGGAACAAGACGTTAAACCTGCAAAGAAAGATAAACGTTATTCTTACGACGATACGGGAAACGCTGAACGATTACGTGATTATTTCGGCGATTATATTCGATACAACTACACAGCGAATTCATGGTTTTACTACGACGGTAAGCGTTGGAAAAAAGATGATGCAGGTAAGATGAAACATCTCGTGGATAAAGTTGTGAATAAGTTGAAAGATGAAAAACTGTACATCAGTGACGATGTCGACGAAGAAGATATGAAGAAGTATCGATACAGACATTGGAAAGATTCACGCAATCACAGTAAAAAAGTGAACATGATGAAAGAGTGTCAGCACTTGCTGCCGATTCATCATCATAATTTTGATACGGATTTCACACTTTTTAATACTCAAAATGGTTATATCGATTTAGCTACCGGAATGCTGCACGAACATGAGAAAAACAAATTCTTTACAAAAATGAGTAACACAGAATACACAGATAATGCTGATTGTCCAATATGGTTAGACTTCCTAAATGACATATTTTTAGGAAGACAAGAATTAATTGATTATATCCAACGAGCAGTCGGTTACTCATTATCAGGTTTCACATCAGAACAAGTGCTATTTGTTTTATACGGTAATGGTCGAAATGGTAAATCAGTATTTTTAGACATCATGAATGAAGTTTTTGGAGATTATGCAACGAACATTCGACCACAAGCAATCATGGCCGGTAAAAATAATTCTGACGCATCACCTGAAATCGCCAAACTCGATGGCGCTCGATTCGTTACTACTACAGAACCGAATGAGGGTGACCGATTTGACGAGGGATTATTAAAACAATTAACCGGTGGTGACAAGGTGTCAGCACGACGATTATACGAAAACGAATTCGAGTTTACACCACAGTTGAAACTTTGGATGGCAACGAACCATAAGCCATATGTTAGAGGCACTGACGAGGGAATATGGCGAAGATTCGTCATTATACCATTCGAAAAGCAAATACCGCTTCATGAAGTTGATAAGGATCTAACACAGAAACTTAAAAAGGAACTGCCTGCAATCATCAAGTGGTGTGTTGACGGTTACCTTGAGTGGCAACGTCTCGGACTTGCTGAACCTAAAATCATCAGAGAGCAGAGAGAAGAATACCGTACAGAAATGGACCCTATTGAAATGTTTTTAGATGAGTGTTGTAGAAAAAGAAGCGAAACATCAAGAGTCAAAGGTAGTTTACTATTTCAGGCTTACGATATGTGGGCGAAAGAGAATCATCAGTACCGTATGACTAGTACTAAATTCGGTAAAGAAATGAAGAAAAAAATAAAATGGAAGCCCTCAAACGGAATTCAATATTTAGGAATAGAACTTTTGAAAGAGTACAACCCTAATTTTATAAAACTCAACTTGTAATTTTACATTGTGGAAGGGTTATTGGAATAGTTTTGGAAGAGTTTTAGAAAAACCCTTCCAGTCTTAAAACATTGGTATAAAGCCTTTTATATTACTTTTATTTCTTATTTGGAAGAGTTGGAAGAGTAATAAAAGAAAAGTAAATAGATAAAAAGAAATAGAAATAGTATTTAAAAAGTTTCCTGAAACCCTTCCAACTAATAAAAACTCTTCCAAACCATTGGGAGAGTAAGGGAGTAGCGATATTTTAACTACTCCTAAACCCTTCCAACTATTACGGAGGATACAAATGACAGAACAAGACATACAAAACTTAATAAGAATTGCAGTGTCAAAAAATAATATGATCTTTCGGGCAAATGTTGGAAAGGTTAGAACAGCAGACGGAAGAATATTTGATACAGGATTGCCACCAGGTTTTTGCGACCTATTCGGTTTTAGACCTGATGGAAGAATATTTTTTATCGAAGTAAAGAAACCAGGTGGCAGAGTGAGAGAGGTGCAAAAACACTTTATAGACGTTGTTAAGCGTAACGGTGCCATTGCAGGCGTTGCATACAGTGTGGAAGATGCCTTGAAAATTATTGAGGAGGGTTAAACGTGAATTTCATTATCAGTAAGAAAGCACAGAAGCGTACAGATACAACAGTCGACTATTACGATGAGTTGAAAGCTAAAAGTGCTTATCGAAAATATAAAAACAGTCGCGTTGATAAATCGCATCTTGAAAAGTACCCGCAGTACGTCAAACCGAGCGACTATTACAACTATCTATTAAGCAAGGTGACGTGGATATGAAAATTAGAAGCATAGACAGACGTATCATATTAACTGAGGAGCAAGTGCAACAGATGTATAAAAACAACGTAGAACGCAGACACGTATATAACAGATTAATTAATTTAGGGTGGTCAGTCGATGAAACTGTCAGTACGCCAGTAGGAGGAAAAAGACATGGAGATTAAAGACTTGAAAATTGGTGATGAAGTGAGCGTTATGGTTAGCTCGCAGCGACTTAGAGACACAGACGATGAGAAGTGGGTTTACGAACCTATTTTCGAAACGGCGAAAGTTGTAGAAGTGGATAAAGACGGTCTGTTTGCATCAATTGTCTTTGTTGATGGTACGTGGGGCGAGCTTGATAAAGATACAGAATGGTACAAGATTCCGAGCAATACAAAGATTGCGACACATGAACGTCCCGATCATTATGGAACTTCTAATAGTGATTTAATCGATTACTGGTGCGAACGTTACTCGTCAGAAGAATTGAGAGGGGCGTTCAAATCACAAATGAGTAAATATGTTGACCGACTAGGTTATAAAGACGATGAGGTCAAGGAGCTCAATAAGATTATCGATTATGCAGAACGCTACAAAAATCATTTAGAAAAGGTGAAAGCATGATTAAACGTTATTCACACGTGATTTTGAAAGAAATACTAAAAAATATTAAATCGTTGCATAAAAAAAGACAACGAGCGTTAGATACTAATTTAAGCGCTGAATGCGGGACGTCACGCTACTGGAAAGCAATGGGTGATGTAGAACACTACAACAGAGAAATCGAAGCGTACAAGACAGATTTGAAGCAATTAGACGATGTGTCTGAGTGGAGCAAAAAGCTGCATCAAGACAGATATAAATTTGTTGAGAAGTATCGTGATGTTTTGCATAAAGTGGGTGTTGAATTGAATGAATCTCTCAGAATCTATTAAACAACGCTATCGCATAAACACAGCAGGCAAAACGCCGACAGAATTACAACGAGAATTGCGAAAACGTGGCGTACGTGGTTTTGTGGTTAATGTCAGTCATAATCGTGTAACGATGTTAGTCGATAGAAGAGACGTAAAAAGAAATAAGGAGTGTATGAGATGAGTGTAGAGTTAGAACAAGTGTTTTTAGAACGAGACGAATACATCGAGCATAAACCTTTGTTTGGAGGTATTCAGTATATCTTCAAAACAGGAACAGGTAGAAAGTTAAGTGTAGTTCGACATAAATTTTCGCACGGTAATGAGTGCGGTCAAGGGTTGTATGAGTTAGCAGATATAACAGACGAAAACATCGATGTCGTTCAAGGCTATTTAACACCTGAAAGAGTAATTGAAATTTTAGAGGAGGAACGATGATGAAAATTAAAACTGAAAAAGAAATGACGTTACCGCCTCTTTTTTGGAAAGACAGGGAGATGGTGGAATGAATAGTTTAGTAAATTTGGGCGAGAGGATAATTCAACTCGAAAAAGAACGGGACGAACTAAAGCAGAAATTCGAAGATGTGGTTGAACTGTTCAATACACACTTATACCACAAAAAGGCATGGTCGGACAATCCGTATTATGACGTGGTCCAACGTAGATTAAATCAAATTATAGATGGTTATCCGGTAGAAACTACTAGACTGAGACGTCTATACTCGACTGAAATAGAACAAACGTTGAAGCACGAGAACTTAGCAGCATGTTTGTTTCTGTTAGAAAAAATACAAATGGATCTAGAGGAGGGCGAGTAAAATGTTCGAAATCATATCAGAACGTGACGCATTGCTAGAAGAAAAGAATCAAAACGAGGATTGGTGGAACGAACTCGATTTTTGGCTAAATAAGCGAAAAACAGAAAGCAAGCAGATAGACATCGATAGAGTGCTTAATTTATTGAGGAATTAAAAAGATAGGTTACATTTTCGAACAGCATGTTGAAATTAAAATTTTGATTGATTATGAACAGGAGGACGAGCGAAATGAAATTTATTATATATAGTAAAGAATCTCGAGTGAACGGTAGTGACAGTACTGCGCCACCACTAGATGATGTGTATATATCAGTGCTTGACTGTCATCATAATAACGGGCGACCTTTTCAAAAAAGAGAGTGGTGCATAGACATTAACAATCTACAAGAGCTTGTAGAACTTAGTGAAAGTGGCGATATTATTTTAACAGGTATAGATGAGGAATCGGGTTTACCGATGTTAGAGACACCTTATTAAATTATGAGGAGGAAAACTAAAATGACTAATCAATTAACAGTAGATCAATTAATCGAACAAGTAGAACAATGGAGTATTGATAAAGATTTACACAAAGCAGACTCAAACAGACAAGCGTTAAAAGTTTGGGAGGAATCGGGAGAGATTGGTGCAGCGCTCTCTCGTGGGAATTTAGAAGCGCTGAAAGACGGTATAGGCGATACAGTAGTTACATTAATCATTTTAGCTCAACAGCATGGGTGGAGTTTACAGGAGTGTTTACAATTTGCATACGATGAAATCAAAGACAGAAAAGGCGAAACTAGAAACGGTACATTCGTCAAAGAATCAGACTTGTAATAAAGATATATTACAAAAAGTGAAAGAGGTGCTGGGGAAGTGACGCAGTATTTAATTACAACATTTACCGATAGCTCAGGTCAAGCATTCACAGAAGCAACGAAAGCCCGTGAGAATCAAAAGTTTACTGTTGTGGAAGCAGATAGTAAGGAAGAAGCGTTGAGTAAATATAAGGAGGAACGGAAATAATGGAATTAGGTTTGATGGTATCAGCACATTTACTGCTTATAATCTATATGCTGTTTTTTATTATTAGAGAAGTTAAAAGAGAATTATTATCACGAAAATTAATACATTTATTTATAGATTCTATGCATTCAACTATGTATGTTTCACCAAACAAAAATACGACAGATGATGAATTGAAGACGATCATTAATAAATATAGCGACACGTACAAAGTAAAAATTGTTGAGCCGAATACAAGAATCAAAGGCATCAACACATATGTAGTAGATTTCACTAAAAATAGAAAGGGTTGAAAATAAATGCTTAAACGAACAATCAACTTATTAGTAACGCTAGCGCTATATGAGTTAGGCAAGTATGTAACAGAACAAGTATTCATATTATTAACAGCGAATGATGAGATAGACACATTTAATGAATGCGATCATGCACATTTAAATAATATACGCGCGGAGGTAACAGACTAATGATGTTAACTATAACAGCAATAAACAATAAAACATATTATGCGTTTTATAGCACGAGGTTTGAACATATTGTATTGAATGATTTGAATAATAAAAAATTCATCAAAGTCATTGATTCTAATGGACATAAAAACTTTCTACAAACATCTGTAATTGAAAACGTTCTAGTTGATGACAGCGAAGAAGCGTTAGATAAATTCAAAAAGCGTGCAGAGGTGTCGGACTAATGTGGATTATCATATCGGTAATACTCGGCATTCTGTTACTTATCGAAATGAGAATTAGTTCAAGACTAAAAAAAGAGTTAGAGATTTATCGGAACGCTTATATTAATATGGCAAAAAACATCTCTAATATTGATAACGAAAACTTATAGATAATAGATTTACTTATAACTAAATGTTATAATAAGTGTATATTACTCTTGGCGGAGGTAACGAATGTACACACCATCTGAAGTAAAGCAGTTAATAATGGATTATCATTGGATGCGTCGGTTAATTGACCACCAAGTTTATAAATATGACAGCACATCAATAGCGCAGTATGGTATTGAATCAGCAATGCCTAAAGCTAAAGGTGCAACTGGAGATAAGGTGTTAGTTAGAGTGATACAGAATGACAGAGATAGACGAAAGACACAAGACTTAATAGATAAGGTATCATTCATCGATGAACATGAGGATAAGATAACGAATGACAAGAACTATCATATTTTACAGTTACTTAAGCAGGGTGAGAAGATAAACACTATTGCAATGTTAATGAGAGTTGATCGTAAAGAAGTTTATCGTAAGTTAGATATTATTGTTAGTATCTATATGAATGCTCAGACATAGTCGGACAAATGTCACATATGCCACACATGACACACTATTATTAATATAATTAAATAATGCTTATACTAGAGTTATACGATACGAATACATGAGGCACATCACTAAGTGGTGTGTCTTATTATTATTTTTATGTGAGGTTTAGCGATGGATATTATAATCGTATATGGACCACCAGCAAGTGGTAAGACTACATATGTTAAACAACATATAACTGATGATGATATGGTCTATGATTATGACGCTATATCACAAGCGATAACGTTTAGTAGTTATCAACAACATATATCACAAGCTCATGATACTTGCTTGCTTGTACGCAATATGATGTTAGATTACGCACAACATATTGATGGTGGCAAGTTGTATATTATTACTACTTATTTGTCAAAGAAGATAACTGATAGAATATCTAACTATCAAACAGTTAGAATGAACACAGATATAGACACGTGTATCGAACGTGTGAACAATAGCGATAGACCTGACAAAGATAAAGTAAAGCAAGTGATAAGAGAATGGTTTAATGGCAGTCAAAGTAAGCCGGCGAGTGACCGTAAAGTAGATAAAGAAACAATGAGGTTCTATAAGTCAAAAGAATGGCGCAAGGTGCGTGAACAAGTGCTTGTTAGAGATAACTATGAGTGCCAAGAGTGTAAAAAACAAGGTATTGTTAAAACTATAGATCATACAAAACATAAATCACTTGACGTTGACCATATTAAAGAGTTAGATAGCAATCCTGATTTGGCTTTCGACATGGATAATTTAGTAACTTTGTGTGTGAGCTGTCACAATAAAAAGCATAATAGATATCAAAAAGGTAAACCATTCCCAAAGAAAGAAACGAAATGGACAGGTGATGAGTGGTGGTAAGAAATGAATAGCCCCCCCACTTAAATATTTTTGAATTAAATTGCTAAAGGGGAAACGGGGCAGGGGGAATCTTCTCCCGACATTCACTGTAAATTTTTCACATACGACCCTCCCCGTCAGAAATGAGGTGAATTGAAATGGAAAGAAACCAAGAAGAAATTAAACAACATGAAGCGAGAGTTGAAAAAGAGAAAAAGAGATTAGATAAAGTATTCAAATCTATTCCAGAAGATAAAAAATGTGTTGCACAAGGTTTAATTGTTCAAGCTGCAAGAATGCGTGTTTTATTAGATGATGCTTGGTTAGATATTCAAGAAAAAGGTGATTACGAGTTATTCACTCAATCTGAAAATGCGCCACCTTATGAAAGAGAAAGACCTATTGCTAAATTGTTCAACTCAAGAGATGCGGCGTATCAAAAAATAATCATGCAGTTATCTAAACTTCTCCCAGATGAAATAGAGGTAGTTGTCGATAAAGAGACTGGCAATTTAAGGAGTTTGTTGAATGGAAATAAATAAACACGTCAAATGGTATATCGACAAATATAAGCACGGTGAAATTAGGCTTAATAGTGATAGGGTAAAACTTATTGACCATTTAGAAAATAATGTCTTATACAGAGATGATTTGTATTTTGATAATGAACAAATTGAACTGTGTATCGCTTTTATTGAACGGTTTTACTTTAAATTACAACCATTTCAAAAGTTCTTGATTGCGTTTGTATTCTTATTTGATGAGGAAGACGAATTATATTTCGAGCAATTCTTTTGGCTTGTAGCTCGTGGTGCAGGTAAAAATGGTTTGATTAGTGGATTGTCAACATACTTCATTAGCGAATTACATGGTATCGAAAATTATGACGGAACAGTTGTTGCAAATACAGAAAAACAAGCTAAGACGTCATTTGAAGAAATGCATAGAATGATAATAAAAAACGGTCTATATGAAGGCAAGATAAACGATGTAGAAGGTAAAGGGGTATTCGACCTTACTAAACTTAGGATAACTTCCACTCAAACACAAAGTAAGTTTGAATATGCTACAAGCAATGCAGGTAGTAAAGATGGTGGTCGTGAAGGATTTATTATTTATGATGAAATTCACAGGTATGAAAATAATGATATTGTAGATGTCTTCTCTAGTGGTTTAGGTAAAGTTAAGCACCCTAGAGAGTTTTTTATAGGCACTGATGGATTTGTGCGTGAAGGATTCCTAGATAAGATGAAAGAGCGTTCCAAAGAAATATTAGAAGGACGTGCGATTGATGACCGTTTGTTTCCGTTTATATGTCGTTTAGATCATAAAGACGAAAAAGATAATCCTGATACGTGGTCCAAAGCAAACCCGATGTTCGAAGAACCTATGAGTGATTACGGTAAACGTCTTTTTCGTAAAGTATTAAATCAATATCACGATTTAAAACACAGTCCAAGTGGCTATGAAAACTTTATGACTAAACGTATGAACTTGCCCGAAGAAGATTCTAGTAAGATTGTTGCTTCACGTGATGAGGTACTTGCCACAAATCGTGATATACCACCACTAAAAAATAAAACAGCTATAGGTGGCGTGGATTATGCGAGCATAAAAGACTTTGCAGCTGTAGGTTTGTTGTTTAAACAAGGTGATAACGTTGTTTGGCTCTCTCACTCATTTGCGCGTAAAGAGTATTTGGACCAAGCACAGTTAAAGCCTCCTATCAAAGAGTGGGAGCGACAGGGACATTTAACAATTGTGGATGAACCATCAATTAATCCGGCGCATATCGTGAATTGGTTTATAAAAATGCGCGAAAAATATGCAATTCAAAAAGTCGTGGCTGACAATTTCCGTATGGATTTAATGCGTCCTTTATTCGAAGAAGCCGGATTTGAAATTGAAGTGTTAAGGAATCCAAGAGCTGTACATAGTAAACTAGCACCTCGTATAGAAACGTTATTTGCAAACCATAGAATTATATTCGGAGATAATCCTCTAATGCGATGGTATACAAATAATGTTGCTGTTCAAGTTAAAAAAGATGGTAATAAAGAGTTTATTAAAAAAGATGAACACAGACGTAAAACTGATGGCTTCCATGCGTTCTTACATGCTTTATATAGCATAGATGAAATACAAGAAATTGATTTAGATAAAGCTTTCGACTTGTTAGATCAACTTAACTTTTAGTAATAAAGGAGGTGGTTAATTGGGTTTTTTAGATGTAGTGTTTAAACGCAATTTAGAAGTAAGAGATATGCTCGATTTAAAATTAGAGAACGACCCTGCAAGTCGTTCATATTTAAAACGTATGGCTCTTGAAACATCAATTAATTTTATCGCAAGAACATTTAGTCAATCAGAGTTCTGGGTTAAAGATGGCCAGGAATTAAAAAGAGATAAATTGTATTATAAGTTGAATGTTAGGCCTAACACAGATTCGAGTGCATCAGATTTTTGGCACAAAGTTATTTATAGGTTGGTTTACGATAATGAGGTTTTAATTATTAAAACTGATTCAGATGATTTGTTGATAGCTGATGATTTTTACAGAGAAGAATTTGCGGTTTACGAAGATATTTTTAAAGACGTTGTAGTAAAAGATTTCAAATTTGAACGTTCATTTAAGATGAATGAAGTCATCTATTTGAACTATAACAACGATAAATTACAACGTTTTGTTGAAAGTTTATTTGCTGATTATGGTGAATTATTTGGTCGTATGATGGACACACAACTACGAATGAACCAAATAAGAGGTGTTGTAAGAACTGCTAAAGGTGCTGGGGAATTAGACGACGTTAGTATGCAGAGAATGCAAAAATTTATTAACAAAATATATGGACAGCTTAATAATAATGGCACAGCAATTGTTCCTGAAATACCACCATTTCAGTTTGAAGAAATTTCTAAAAATAATTCATCAGGTAGAGATAACAGTGGCGAAAACTTACAAAAAGTTAAACGCATGATTATTGATGATGTCGCTAAAATTATAGGTATTCCATCGAATTTGATACATGGTGATGTCGCTGATTTAAGTAATGCTATGACTGCATATATTGATTTTTGTATCAATCCTTTAATCGCAAAAATAGAAGACGAGTTGAATAGCAAATTTTTTACAGAAACTGAATTTTTAAAAGGTAAACGTATAAAAGTTGTTGGCATCAATGCGGTAGACCCAATTAAGAACGCTGAAAAAGTAGATAAATTAATATCATCAAGCGCAGCTAAACAAAACGAAGTACGCGAAATGCTCGGTCTTGCACCTGTTGACGGTGGAGACCGTTTTATTTTGACTAAAAACTATCAAACTGAAGATGACTTGAAAGGGGGTGAGAATGAAAAATGAAGACGAAACAAGAGCTAATGAAAGCAACGTCTAAATATGCTTTTAAAAATGAAGTGAAAGACGATAAGGTCGTTCTCACTCTTAGTGGTCCTGTTGCACAAGCCTCAATTTTTGCAGATGAAACCATTAATAGCCATGATATTGCAGAAGTTTTGGACGGTGTAGATAAAGATATTGTAATTCGCTTAAACAGCCCAGGTGGTGATGCTTTTCAAGGGATTGAAATTTATAACTATTTAAAGAATCATTCATCACATATTACAGTTGAAGTGACTGCATTAGCTGCAAGTGCTGCTTCTATTATTGCTATGGCAGCGGACGAACTTATCATGAGCAAGGGTGCTGCATTAATGATTCATGAGGCTGCGACAATTGCAATCGGTAATAAAGCGGATGTTAAAAAGACATTAAGTGCTTTAGAAACAGTAGATGCATCGATTGTAGAAGTTTACAAAGATAAAACGGGACTTGATGACAAAGAAATCGAGCAACTTATGACTGCTGAAACTTGGTTTACAGCGAAAGATGCTGTTGATAAAGGTTTTGCGGACAAAACTAAAGATACGGTTGAAACACCTAAAGAAACTCAAGAAGATGTGGAAAACAATAGTGAAATGATTGCTATGAAGAATGAAATCGAGGGATTGAAAATTCAATTATCCAATTTCAAAAATATTGAGAATAAATCAAAGAAAAAACGATATTTATAGGAGGAAAAATTATGACAATGAAATTTAAAGATTCAATCAATAAAGATGTTGAGAATTTAAAGAACGAATATTTTGAGGCAGTGCGTAATGACGCTGACTCAGAAACGATTGAGAACAAATATGCAGAATACATGGCTGCTTTCTCATCTAATTTGCATGACAATATTTTAAAAGATGCGCGCGAAGAGGCTTTAAATGCTAATACAGACGAACAAGTATTAATGAAGCGTGGTCAAAACGTATTAACATCTGAAGAAAAACGATTTTTCACAAATTTAGTTGAAGATGATGCTAATTTAGACACTTATAAGGAAGAAATCATCTTACCTGAGACAACAGTTTCTCGAGTGTTTGAAGATATGCAAAGTGAACGTCCTTTGTTATCTAAAATTAATTTCCAAATCGCAGGTATTAAAACGCGTATTATTGCAGGTGATCCTGATGGAGCTGCAATGTGGGGTGAGATTTTCGGTAAAATTCAAGGACAAATTCAAGCTAATTTCCGTGAATACACATTCTCTCAAAACAAACTAACAGCGTTTGCGATTGTACCTAAAGATTTATTAGACTTTGGTCCAGAATGGGTAGAGCGTTATGTTCGTTTGCAACTAGCAGAAGCTATGGGAGCTAAATTAGAAGAAGGTATTGTAAAAGGTAATGGCCCAGTACAGAATCAACCCGTTGGATTAATTAAAGATATGGTAAAAGATGAAAGCGGCAATATTACTTCTGTTAAAGATAAAACAGAAAAAGGTAAACTTACGTTCGCCGATGCTAAAACGACGGTGACTGAATTATCAAATCTTATGAATTCGCTGTCTGTTAAAGAAAATGGTAAGCGTATTAACATTTCAGGAAAGGTGTCATTACTTGTTAACCCTGACCAATTATTTGCAATTCAAGCTAAATACACGATTCAAAACGCTAATGGTCAATGGGTTACTTCATTACCTTTCAACTTAGATATTTTACCATCTGAGTTTGTTGAAAAAGGTAAAATTATTGCTTTTGTTCCATCGCGTTATTATGCGATGTATAAAGGTGCTACACAAATTCGCGAATACGGCGAAGTATTGGCTCTTGAAGATGCTAATGTTTACATTGCGAAACAATATGCGCATGGTATGCCAGATGATAACAAAGTAGCTGAGGTTTATTCTTTTAGTGACGTTGTAGCATCTGACTCCGAAGAATCAGATGTAGGTGCGTAATTGGAAGAGGTGGTTAAATGATCACTCAAAATCACGTTGAAGAAATGAAGCGACGATTAAAAATATTTCACAGCTTCGAAGATGAGCATATAAAATCATTGCTCGAACAATCATATGAGGATATTAAACATCGTTGCCAAGAGTTTGATATGGAGAAGAACAAAAGAGGCTCTGAACTTGTTTATGAGCGCACAAGGTACGCTTATAACGACAGTTTAGAGTTTTTCCATGATAACTTTCTAGCACAAATCACCTCTTTTGCGTTAGAAAACATGAAGGAGGTTGATTATGAACAAGAATTATAGACCACCTAAAATAAGTAGCGGTGACTTACGAATTCCCGTTACTTTTTTTCGTATGGTGGAAAATGACGGTCCTTTTCCTGGAAGTAAAAAGAAGGAAAAAGCATTTACGACACTTTGCGAAGTCTACGAAAGTTCAACAAAAGATTTAGAAAAGACAAGCGGCATCACTGGCACCCATAAAATCACTATTAATTTTAGAAATCCACATGCCGATTATCATATCAATCATTCGGATACGTTCGAACTGATTTATGGATTGTATGAAAACTCGACATTTAAAATAATCGACTTTGCGCCTAATTCAAGTAATAAAGAAATGATTAAGGTAGTAGGCGTAGCAAATGACAATTAAGTTAAAAGGCATGAAAGAGTTAGAGCGTGAACTTGAAAATAGATATGGTAAAGCGAAAATGAAACGCATTGTGGATGAAGCTTTAATTATTGGTGGTAATGTAATCGTCCAAAAAATCAAAAGCAACTTCGAAGATTTTAAAGATACAGGTGCAAGTAAGGCGGAATTGACGTTATCTAAACCTTTCACTTTAAATGGTGTTCGAACGATTAAAATACACTGGAAAGGCCCTAAAGGACGTTACAGAATTATTCATTTAAATGAATTTGGCACAATCAAGAATCCCAACCCACGTGGTAAGGGGGCTGTTGAAAGAGCTTTGAGAAGTGGTCGTGAGGCTTATTTCCAAGCTATTAAACAAAGGTTAAAAAGGGGTTGATACGATTGAGAGATATTTTAATGGATATTTATAACGTTCTTATTAAAGATACGTTAGTGCAACGATATGTTGATAATCGTATTAAGTTCTATGAATACCCTGAACCGTCAGATATGACCAAGCCATATATTGTGATGAGTGAAATTGATGACTCTCTACCAGTCGAATATGCAGACAACGACAACATGGCACTAAGTTATTTAGTACAAATTGATGTGTTTGTGCCTGAGTCAGACGATTATCAAGCATATTTTGTAAGGAATAAAGTTAGCTATCACATTTCACGGTTAATGAAAGAACAATTGAAAATGGAAAACACATCAAATGCAAAACCGGAATATGACGAAGAATTAAAAATGTACAGGTCCGCTCGTAGATACGAGGGGACCTTTTATCGTACTGAATTAAATTTATAGGAGGAATTAAGAATGGCAAAAAAATATAATTCATTTACAGGTATTACAGGATTTTACTATATGCCTTTAGGAACAGAAGAAGTTTTAGGCGGAAAAGAGCCTGAACGTATTAAATACTTACAAGAAGTTCAAGTTTCAAAGGAACAATCAATCGAGAAAGCTCACGGGGATAACAGTGTAGCTGAATTAGCAGTTTCAAACGGAACTGTTGAATTAGAATCTACATTCCATCATTTACCAATCGAAGACAGAGAAGTATTATTCGGTTTAGATAAATCAAGTGATGGTGTCATTGGCGTAGGTAATAACACGCCACCTTATGTTGCTGTTATCTTTGAAAAAACAACAGAAACTGGCGCATCTGAATATGTTGGATTATTAAAAGGTATGTTCACGTTTCCTGAAGTTTCTGGTCAAACAAAAGAAGATGGTGTTGAATTCTCTCAAGACCAATCTACAGCTGAATTCATGCCTGCTGAAGTTGAAGGATTTGATAAAGAACAAACCATGCTTCTCGGTCGTGATGAAAAAGGTGTAACTGTCATGCGTGATGCAATTTGGAAAAAAGTGTTTGGTAAAGAACACCCTAGCAAATCAGTATCAGAAGACACAGAAGAATCTGACATTGGCGCATAATAAGGAGGAGTATACTAATGGCTAAATATGAAGTATTAAAAACTTTTAAAGATTTGCAAGACAATGACAAGTTATATAAAAAAGGGAACACATTCCCGCGTCCTGCTAATAAAAAAATTGACGAGGAACGTATTCTTGAACTTTCTTCAAGTGACAATCGTCAACGTAAACCACTAATCAAAAAGATTGAAGATTGATTTTGAGGGCATTGCGCCCTCTTTTTATTTGCAAATAAAAATTATTATATTAAAAGGAGTTTTACACATGGTTAAAAAAATCAATTACATTAAATTAGTAGTATTAGATAAAGAAGGTAACGCTAAAGAGGATAAAAACGGTAATTTCGAGGTTGAAACACATTTCACACCTAACTTTATCCCATTCCGTAAAATTTATGAAGCGACTGACATTATGGAAGGTACGTCTGAAGACGGTAGCGAATTAACAGAAAAAGAAATGTTTAAACGCATGACTGATTTTGTTGTTGATGTGTACAATAATCAATTCACAAGTGATGATTTGTTAGATCGTTTACATGCCCCTGATGCAATCGAAGAAATTCAATCACAAGTACAATTTATTGCACAAGGTCAGATGGATGAACAAAGAAAAAAGCAATTAGCGAAGATGATTTAAATAAAAAAGTCATCACATGGGCTGAACACAAACAAAATTTAAAAAAAGTAGCATATGACATGATGAAAGAGGGCGGTAAGGATATTAACGACATCCTAGACATGCCCTTTTCTTTTTTTATGGACGTTGTTGAGGACGGTAGAAAGCCTGTTAAACAAGTTGATAAGAAAGATAGCATGTTAGATGCATTCACCAATTTATAAGTAAGGAGGTGGAAGAATGGCAGAAAGAATAAAAGGTTTACAAATTGACCTCTCTATGCAAGATATGGGCATTGGTGCTACACTTGCGGGTATTAGGCGTAGTTTTAAACAATTAAATTCTGATTTGAAATTGTCGAGTAATAACTTTAAATACTCAGAAAAGTCAATGGCAAGTTATAAAAATAGAATACGAGAGCTAGATGCTGCGACAAAGCAACAACGTAACAATGTGAAAGAACTACGCAAGCAATATGAACAAATGGTTAAAGATAAAGGAGCGAATAACGCTGCTGCAGTTAGGCTACGTACAGAGTACAATAAGCAAGCAGACACATTAAATCGTCTTGAACACGAGTTAGAACAAACTGTAGGTGATTTTAAACGATTCCAAAAAGAAGCACAACAAGCAGCTAGAGTATCTAATAGTAGTTTCGGTCGATTAGGGCAAAAGTTTACTGATATTGGTCCTAAGTTAAAAAGTGTTGGCGAATCGATGAAAAGTGTTGGTCGTTCTATGTCGATGTATGTTACTGCTCCAGCTGTTGCAGGTTTTGGTTTAGCGGTAAAAGCATCTGTTGATTATGAACAAGCTATTGCAGGTGTGGCTAAAACTACGAACATGTCTGGTAAAGAATTGAATAATATGAGTGACAAAATTCTGGGTATGTCTAAAAAAATGCCGTTCGCTGCAACTGAAATTGCAGGTGTGGCTGAAGCAGCAGGACAACTTGGTGTAAAAAAATCTGAAATTACTAATTTCACTAAAACTATGCTTGATATGGGCGTTGCTACAAATTTGACGGCTAATGAGGCGGCGACAGAATTCGCACGATTTGCTAACGCAGCAAAGATGCCTATTAGCGATGTAGATAGATTAGGTAGTACGGTAACTGCGCTAGGTAATACAACCGCTACAACAGAAAAAGAAATCGTTGAAATGGGACAAAGGTTAGCCGGAGCGGGAGCCCAAGCAGGATTTAGCGCAGACCAAATTATGAGTATTAGTGCGGCAATGAGTAGTGCTGGTATAAACGCTGAAGCTGGCGGTACTGCAATGACTCAAATAATGAATAAGATGACTAAAGCGGCAGCCAATGGTGGCGAAGAACTAGAGTCGTTCGCTAAAACTTCAGGAATGAGCGCAGAAGAATTTGCACAAACATGGGAAAATAACCCAAGTAAAGCGTTAAGCGCTTTTGTAAAAGGTTTATCACAAACCAAAGGTGGCGCTAAAGGTGTTATTGCTGCTTTAGACCAAGTGGGTATAAAAGGTGTGCGTGAAGCAGATACGATACGTCGTATGGCAAATAACCACAAATTGCTAGACGGAGCATTAAAAACAGGTGCAGATGCTTGGAAAAAGAATACAGCATTGACTAACGAAGCTAATACGCGTTATAAGACGATGGGTTCACAACTCCAAGTTTTTAAAAATAAATTGACGGCCTTAGCTATAGACATTGGTAATGTTATAGCGCCAGTGGTGGTAAGCATTACTAAAAAATTAGGTGAATGGGCTGAAAAATTTACAGAGTTACCAACGCCAATAAAAGGTGTAGCTATAGGCTTAGGTATATTCGCAGCCGCGTTAGGACCGTTAATTTTAACCACAGGAATGTTTACAGCAGCATTAGGTAGTATCACGACAACGCTAGGTCCTGTGATGACAGGTATAACTGAAGCTGGTGGTGTAATGAACTTCTTGAGAAAAAAAGCACCATTAGCAGCTAAAGGTTTAACCTTAGTAGGCGGAGCATTTAAATTCATGCTCGGACCAGTCGGATTAGCAATAGCAGCGGTCGTGGCAATAGGTACAGCGTTTGTTATAGCGTATAAAAAATCAGAAACGTTCAGGAATATTGTGAATAAGGTAATCAATCCAGTTGTCTCAGGATTCAAAGGTCTTTGGAATGTAGCAAAAGATGTTTTTAATTCATTAAAAAATCTCTTCTCAGGAAATTCCTTACCTACTATTGATTTGCTTTCAAAAATTATGCCTAAAGCGACAGCGTTAAAAGTTACAGCAAATTTAATGCAAATCAGACAAGCGTTTAAAAATATCGGCAATTTTTTCAAAGGTTTCTTTGTTGAGTTGAAAAATTTGATAGGTCCTAATTTGCAAGAATTAGGTACTTTAGTTAAGACGATTTTCTTAAATGTAATCGTGCCGACAATCAAAGTAGCTATGGGTATTATTTGGAGTGTCATGAAGTTTTTATGGCCACTCATAAAAGCGTTGATTGTAGATACCTGGAATAATATTAAAGGTATTGTAAAAGGTGCACTAGATATCATATTAGGTATTGTCAAAATATTTAGCGGTATTTTCACAGGTCAATGGGGCAAAGTGTGGTCAGGAGTTAAACAAGTTTTTAGCGGCGCACTGACATTTATTTGGAACCTTGTCAAATTGTGGTTGATAGGTAAGGTATTAAAAGTTGTTAAGTTCTTTGGAACGCTTTTAATAGGCGCTATTAGTGCAGCATTTAATGGCGTTAAGACAGTAATAGGAACGGTATTAAAGTTTATATGGTCAGTCATCAGTGTCATATTTAAACGTATATTATCGTTTTCACGAAGTATCTTTACTGCTTTGCGTAATTTTATAAAAGCCATATGGACAAGCATTAAAAATATAGTTGTTTCGATTGTAAAATCGCTTTGGTCTCGTGTTAAAGGTATTTGGAATGCTTTATATAGCGGTACAAAAAGTGTATTCAACAAAGTGAAGTCATGGCTAAGTAGTATTTGGAATTCGATAAGAAACAACATCACGCGTATAGCATCTAACTTATGGTCGAGAGTCAAAGGAACATGGCAAAAACTTTGGAGTGGAACTCGATATATCTTTAATAAAGTTAAAAATTGGATGACGAATATCTGGAATTCGATTAAAAATTCCGTAACTGGTATCGCTTCAAAATTATGGAACAGCGTAAGACGAACCTTCAATAACATGAAGAACGGATTAAAATCTATCATTGACAAAATTAAAGGTCATATTAATGGAATGGTTAATTCTGTTAAGAAAGGTCTTAATAAATTAATTGATGGTGTCAATTGGGTAGCAGGTAAAATCGGTATGGATGAATTGCCGAAATTAAAACTACACACTGGTACGACACACACTACCACACATAACCTTGTAACAAAAGGTAAAATTAATCAAGACACGTTTGCTACTGTTGGCGACAAAGGCCGTGGTAATGGTCCAGGTGGATTCAGACATGAAATGATACGTTATCCGAACGGTAAAATGGCACTTACACCTAACAGAGATACAACAGCGTTCTTACCTAAAGGATCAGCGGTATACAATGGTGCACAAACACATAGTATATTAAAGAACGCAGGGCAAATGCCGAAATTTTCAACAGGAACAATGTTCGATTTATTATCAGACAAGAAAAAACCACATGCGCACAAACACGGTGACGATATGCCGGGTGATGTTATGGCACCAAAAGCGGGTGGTGGAAGTGCACAAGCGTTATTAGGTCAAGTTGTTAATTCAGGTAAAGCCTATGTAAGTAAAGCTTTAGGCGCGGTTGCTAAAGGTAAGAATTGGTTATCTAAAACAGTTGGAGATGTGCTTGATTGGATAGATAAACCCGGTAAGCTACTTGATAAAATTTTAGACGGTTTTGGTGTTAACTTTGATTTCTTAAAAGGTGCAGAAATTCCGTTTAAAATGATGACTGCCATGTTTAAAAAGCTTAGAAAAGCTACAGTCGATCTTTTTACAGGTTGGCTTGAAGATTCCGGTGGTGGCGAAGGTGGTTGGGTCGATATTTCTAAAGGCGTAAACTTCCCATTTAGCCCAAATGGTCGTGCACCAGGTTATCCTTTCCCATACCCACATATGGGTGTTGACTTAAACTATGTGTACGATAAGTTATACTCGACGCACAGCGGTATCGCAACAGGTAAAACTGGATATAATGGCGGTTTTGGTAATCACATGAGTATTAAATCCGGTATTTATGAAATTATATATGGGCATATGTCAAAATTGGCATGGACAGGTTCTAAAAGAGTACATCCAGGAAGCTATCTAGGGGTATCAGGTAACACAGGTATGTCGTCAGGTCCTCATTTGCATTATGAAATGCGCAAAAATGGTGTACCAATTAACCCAATGCCGTTCTTAAAGAGTCAAACAAAAGGTAAGGGTGGTAGAAGTAAATCGCCAAGCAAATGGCGCTCAACGATTGTACGTGCTGCAAAACGAATGGGTGTTAATCCATCAAACCGACAAATTAATGGTATTATCGCACAAATTCAACGTGAATCTGGCGGAGACGCCGGTATTACACAATCAACATCAGTGCGAGACATCAACGCTTTAACTGGTAATCTTGCACAAGGTTTATTGCAATATGTACCGTCTACGTTTAGGAATTTTGCAGTAAAAGGACACACAAACATCAAAAGTGGTTACGACCAATTATTAGCATTTTTTAACAACTCAAATTGGGCTAACGATATTCAATACGGACGTTCAGGTTGGGGCCCGCGTGGTCATAGACGTTTTGCTAGTGGAGGACTTATAAAAAATACAGGTTGGTATAACATAGCTGAGGGTGGTTATCCTGAATATGTAATTTCAACTGACCCTGCTTTATATAGTGATTCGATGAAGTTACTTGATTTAGCAGCACAAGATATTGACAGTGGTAAAACATCAGGTAATAAACGACCTGGGCAACTCCCACGCATTGGTAATAGTAGTGATAATGCAGCATTATTAATGCAAATGATTGAAAATCAACAACAACAAATTAATCAGCAACAAGAGCAAATGAAAGTATTGATGCAGATTGCAGCAAAAGAATTAATTGTTGATGAGTCATCAATTGAGCGTATGCACAATAAACATCAAGACAAGCGTGAGCGTTACGAAAATAAACTGAAAAGATATAGAGGTGGTGCATTTGTGACATGACAAACGAAACCATTATCGTAAATGACAAAAAATTAGATTGGCTTATTATTGAACGAGGGTTTAAAGTACCCTCGTTTAATTTTGTCACTGAAGTTGAAAAAGTTCCTGGTAGGTCAGGAAATATTAAAAAAAGACGTGATTTAAATGGTTACGAATTTGATTTGCCATTGATTGCCCGTAATGATTATTTGGTAGGTCGAAAGAGTCATGATGAAATCCTTAATGAATTAGTTAAGTTATTTGATTATGAGGATTCGGTTAAATTGCAGTTATCTAATAAAAATTGGTATTGGAATGCATATTTTGATGGCCCAATAGAAATAGTGAGTATGAATAATGGTTTTGTTAGTTTCACAATCAAAGTTGTTCTTACTGACCCATACAAATACGCAGTCGACGGTAATCAAAACACAGCAATCAGTGACGCAGTATCTGTTGTTAATACTGGAACGGCAGACACGCCTATTGTTGTGGAAGCTAGAGCATTACAGAACTCTAACTACTACATGATTTCAAAAGGTGATGAGGATTATTTTATGATTGGCGATGATGACTTAGATAAGCCATTGAAAGATTATTCGCCTTTGATTTTAGAAGATGAAGCACGTTCTTTTTCAGGGTGGAACAAGCAAAGCAATATTGATTTTACCGACAATCAAACCGGCGGAAAAGTTGGCGGTAGTTTTAGTCAATCGAGCACAAAAGAAAGTTTTGTGTTAAACAGTGATTCTGTAAGTGGTAGCGGCTGGAACGGTGCAATGTATAAACGGTCATTCAGTAAGCAAGCACAAGACTTCACGACCACTGTGAAAATTGGCGTCGGACAAAAGAATAAAGGTGCAGTAAGATTTGCTCAATATATTTACGATTCAGACAATCGTGTTATCGCTTCAATCGGCTATACTAATCCAAACGCTAAACAAGCAATAGGTACGATTATTGTTACTTTATTTGACCAATCAGGTAATCAACAAACGATATATAAATACAAAAACAATCCGAGTCTATATAAACTCGATGACTTTGTTGTGTATATCAGATTAACGCGTAAAGATAACGTGTTTACTGTCAAAAGTTGGAAGTACAAAGAGTTTCCGTATCCGTTGAGAAAAAAAGCGTTTGACAAGCATGAAAGGCAGTTTGTAGATGGCGGTAACTTTTACCAACGTCCAGTCGTGGCACTGTCGTTATACAGCGCTAAAAATGGCAATAACAATGTTATGCCTTTGTATATCTTTGGAACTTACACACGTGAGTTATTGCCGAAACCTACAAACGCACGTGACATGGTTATCAAAAAAGGTGATTTAATTACGATAGACATGTCTACAAAAAATGTACTTGTGAACGAAGAATCATATTTGTCCGAAAAAACGTTTGGTAGTAACTACCTTAACGTTGATAAAGGACATACAGAACTTGTTATTAATCCACCTGGTGTTTTTGATACAACAGTTAAATGGCAAGACAGATTCTTGTAGAAAGGAGGTTATACATTGATCCATGTAATGAACTTCAAAGGTGAAATAGTTGATTTTATATCACAAGCAGACAATGCAGTGATTCATGCTGTGCATAAAAGGGATATAAACGAGCGTATGGAAACATTCGACTTCACAATTTTATCCGAACGTACAACACACCTTCAAGAGCGCAACAGAATCATCATACAGGACAAAAATGGCCAGTACCGCGAATTTATTATCGATAGAATTTCCGCTGATATTGACGGTTATACTGAGGTTGAAACAGTTGCGTCTTATTTAGAAGATATAACAAAAGCACGACCATATACGCCTGGAAAATTAGAAAAAATGACGACTAAACAAGCGTTATCTGATGTGTTGAAAGATACAGGTTGGGATGTGTCTGACGTTACTGAATACGGTGGATTACGAACGACTTCATGGACATCTTATCAGACACGGTATGATGTATTGTTACAACTGTGTACGACGTATAAAATGATGGCTGACTTTTATATAGAAGTTGGTTCGAATCGTGTGGATAAACGCCTTGTTGTTTTACGGAAACGCAATCCACTTTTTAAGGGTAAAGAAATTGAATATGGTAAAGACTTAACAGGTTTGAAGCGTACTGTTGACTTCTCAGAAATCAAGACGGCGTTATTATGCGTTGGTCCTGAGCCGGAAGAAGGTAAAAAGCGTTTAGAGTTAGTTGTTAAAGATGACGAATCTCAAGCGAAATACGGGCTACCTGGTCGATATAATTGGGGCGTTTACGAACCTGAAACAGAAGACCAAAATATGACAGAATCACGATTGCGGACGTTAGGTATAACGGAATTAAACAAACGTAAGTCAGAAGTGATTACGTATGAAGTCACTGCGGTTGATATTGAAAAAGAATACAAACACGAAGTCATAAATCTGGGCGATATGGTACGTATAAAAAACCGTGATTTTACACCACCTCTTTATGTAGAAGCTGAAGTTATATCAGAAGAATATGACTTAATCAGTAAAGATGTCACGTACGGTTTCGGTACGTATAAAGAATTTAAAGAAAGCGATTTGAGAAGTTCGTTCGACAGAAAATTAGATGCAATTCGTCAAAAGTTGACTGATGGTTTTTCTAACGTGAATACAATCGTTAAAGAGTCACTCGAGGGCGAACTACAGTATTTTGAACCTAAGATTTTAAAAGGTGATACGCCACCGGACAATCCAGTCAATGACTTACTGTGGTTAGACACAAGTAATCCTAAAGTTGCTGTGTTGCGTCGTTATTGGAACGGTGAATGGATTAAGTCATCAGCTGAAAATGCAGAAGATGTGGGCGCTGTTACGCGAGAACAAGCGTTATACAGTGATTTAAGCAATACTTTTGTAAATCTAAATGTTCAACATAGTAAATTAATGCATGACGCGTTCGTAACATTAGAATCTGAATATCTCGTTGACACTGATATAAAAGCAGAAGTAAATAGCAAATTGAACGATACTATCGGCGTGTTTAATGAGATCAAACAAAATTTAGATAGTATGACATCAGAAACGGCAACGATTGGAAAATTGGTTGATACACAAGCACTATTTCTTGAATATCGTGAGAAAATGCAAACGTTATACAACACGATTGAAAACGCAAAAATTGCGATTGATGAGCGATTTAAGTTACTACAATCACAGTATACTGATGAGAAGTTTAACGAAACATTAAATAATGTGGCTTCTAAACTAGGATTAACGGTTAATGAAGATAATCAACTTGTTGGAGAGGTTGACGTTTCCAAACAAATTAACGAAGCCGTACACGAAATGACAAACGAAATGTTAAGAGATTACGTTACTTCTACCGAATATCAGAGTGATAAAAACGGTATTATAGAACGGTTAGATAATTCTGATTCTGAACGCAAGCAACTTTCTAATCAAATCGCGGATAGAGTGACAAGGTCAGAATATGAAAATGACGTTGAACAAAGGCTTTTTAATTCTAAAGCTGAAGTATTGATTGAAGCTGAACAAACATCGAACCGTGTTTCAAAAGAAGTATTTAATCAAAGCAGTAAAACTTTAGAAAGATATACATCAGAATTTATCAATAACGTTTCGACTGGTATGTTCTTTAATTATGATGATAACGGTAATATTCAATCAGCGAATATTGGACGTGATGGCATCAAGTTAAAAGGTGATAGAGTAGACATTACAGTTAACAAAGACTTTAATGTGTTAGTAAACGATGTGGCAAATAAAGCTGATGAGACTAACATTGTTAATAAGTTAAATCTATCACGCGAGGGTTTAGAAATTGATGTAAACAATGTAGGTATTCGCGGAGGAGATAGTAGCGAGTATGTTCATATAAAAAACGATGAAATCACGTTATACGGAACATATACGCGTGACTGGGCAAGCGTAACTGAAACTAACAATGTATTTACTCGGTTAAAGGATGGACATATCCGATTTAGAAATAACGATAAAGATCGGTCAATCTATATATCTGATTTAGGTATTTCCACATTTCTTGATGGCAGTCCGACTGAAGCATCAGGAACAATTCAATTCTTTGACCATTTATATGACCCTAACATTAGAGGTCTAACTATTCGTTCTGGTGCAGGTGTTCTGGGTTTGAGGTCAGAGGGCAACAAGATTGTTATGGAAGCAGACGATACCGTTAACATTGGTAGTAACAAATATTCGATTTATTTAAGACCTTTTGCAAATACGAGATCCGGTATTAATGAATTTCAGTTTTATGTTAAAGACAACACTAACCCTAAAGACACTGATGGCGTTTTGTTGTTTGGTGAACTGAGCGACCCTAGTCGTGTTGCGGGGGCAGGTATACGTTTTCGTAAACAGGGTGTTAGAGGTTTTGAGAACGTAAGTGAAATGGAACCACTTGTATATGCCACTAATAACAACGGAGATATTGGTTCGGGTAGTTTTTATGCCAATAAATTATATGGTGATTGGACAACGAAGAATACTAATGTTTATGCAATGGTAGATAACGGCGAGTTGCGTGTAACTAATTTAAAAGGATACAACGGCGGAAATCCTATATACAATGATTTAAGAGCGCGTGAAATAAAAACGACACACAGTTATGCATTTTCAAATCATAGTGGCTCAGATGTTTATTTTGGCGTGGGCTATCGCGAATTGCGAATAACAGCGAATAATTTTTGGAACGGTGGCACTCCACAATACCAAGACATACGTTTTAAAAACTGGACAGCAATGTCGCACGAGAAATACAAGTATGACATTGCTGAATGGGATTATAACGTTTTAGATGTATATAAGAATGGTCTTCAATTGCACTCTTATAAAGTTAATTCAGAAGCATCAACTGATTATGCAAGAATTCACCACGGTATTGTTTTGAGAGAAAATAGTAATTTAGACAAATTCCCCGTCGAATGGCGTAATGGCGACGGCTTTGACGGCAATGAAATTATGTTCTGGAACACAAAAGCAATACAAGAGTTAGTTTTTAAATTAGAGGAACAGAATGAAAAAATAAACAAACTGGAGGAACAATTAAATGAACAAACTGCAAGCTAATCCACAATTAACAATTGACTATCTGACACAAGAGGTCGCACGACTTTCGCAAGAAAATGCAATGCTGAAAGCAATCATTCAAGAACAAAATACTGATAATGAAGCGTCTGACGAATAACCGTTAGACGTTTTTATTATATATAAAATTATTTAGGAGGAATTTTTCATGGAACAATTTACAGAATTTTACTTAGTAGAGGTTAATAAAAATGGTGAGGAAAGTGCGCTAATGCAAAATTATTCAAATAGTTTCGTTCGTGGTGCGTCACCTGCTAACGCGTATAAATTTAAAGATGAGGAACAAGTTAAAAAGGTATGTGCAATGCAAAACATGCTTGCGGGAGTTTTTAATAATGGTACAAAAACTTATTATGTTAAGCAAGATGTGACGCGTACTAAGTATAACCAAGATGGTACAACGTATGAAACAGTGAAGGAAGATGTATAAAAAAAATAAATGTAGGTGAATATTTTGGAACCTTATCAAAAAGAAACAGAAAGACGCATTCGGAGGTTGGAAGAAAACGACGAAAAAATATTTGATTCTTTAGATGAAATAAGAAGGGGTCAACATTCTCAAGAGTTAGTAAATCAGAAAATGAATTTTACGCTTGATTCTATAAATAGAGAAAGAGAATTAAATAAAGAAAAAGACGAAGAAAGTCGCAAAGATTTTAAACAAGTTAAGTATTTATTATTAGGTACAGTCGCAACTGTCGGCAGTTCTTTAATCTTAGCCTTTTTAAGAAGTTTACTAGGCATTTAAGGGGGTGAGGACTATGTTTAAGATTTTAGGAGCTTCATTTTGGCAATGTTTTTGGTTCGGTCAATGCAAATAATAATTAATTTAAGGTCGGCACTGATGTGTCGGCTTTTTATTATAAGGAGGATTATATATGGAAGATAAAATTAAACAATTTATCGCTTTGATTGGTGGTTTTATAGGTGCATTATACCTAGCATTACAAGCTAGCGGAATTAGTGCGGAATGGATTAACCCGCAAGCAGTAGACGCATGGATTAATGTGTTAAACACTGGCGTGCCATTAGCATTAGTGGCGTATGGCGTGTGGAAGAATACATTCATCGTTAAAAAGTCAGCACGTGAGCAAGAGGAATATTTAAAAGAGAAAGGGCTGAAATAAGAATGAATTTAAACGGTACAGAAAAACTTGAAGGCATCGGCGATGTTTCTGAAAAGGAAATTGAAAACATTGAATTACAAAATCATGAAAAAGATGAATTTATTGGATTAGAAGCAGATATTGAGGAGGGTTCATTATGGGATACAAAATAGTTAATATGTGGACACCATCGTATTTATATCCATATAAAGCACCGTACTATATGCAACCTAATAAGTTAGCAATTCACAACACAGGTAACACGGCGACAGCACGTAATGAGGTCGCTTATATGAATGGCAATCGTAATTACGTATCTTATCACGTTGCAGTAGATGACAAAGAAGTCGTGCAAGCTATTCCTTTCAATCGTAACGCTTTCCATACTGGTGATGGTGTCGGTTTAAATTCAGGTAATCGAACAGCCATCGGCATTGAAATTTGTTATTCTATGGACAACGGATACAGCGGTGCAAAGTCTGAACGTTATAAACAAGCTGAAGATAATGCGGCTTTATATGCTGCTCACGTATTACATCAATATGGATGGGGCATTGATCGTATGTATCAACATTACTGGTACAGTGGTAAGGATTGTCCACATAAAATGCGTGCTACTGGAACTTGGGCAGAATTTGAGAATAAAGTTCAACATTACTTGAACCAAATCAAATCAGGAAAAACACCATCTAAGCCTAAAGCAAAATCTAAAACTTCAAAAGTTGGAGAATGGAAACGAAATCAATATGGGACTTTATATAAAAAAGAAAAATTTAGATTTACTGCAAATGCTGATATCATCGCTCGTTTAGAAGGCCCTTTTAGAAGTTGTCCAGTTGGGTATACATTTAAAAAAGGTGGATATGTCGATTATGATGAATTGATGTTACAAGATGGCCATGTTTGGATTGGATATACGTACAAAGGTAAACGTTATTACTTACCTATTAGAACGTGGGACGCTAAAACTGGAAAAGTTGGCAAATTATGGGGACAAATTAAATAAAGTATGATATAATGTATTTTCCCTATGGTTATAAAAAGAGGGCGGCCGTATTGGCTGCCCTCTTTTTATGCAAATATAGTTGTGTAACTTAACATTAATATGTTACAGTATAAGCAGCGAGTGTTCTGGGGAGAAACTCCATCACATTATGTGAATACCTTTTAATTCTGGACAAGCAGATTGTTCAATAACTCTTTTTGTGTTAAAAGGGCGGTCATTGCGACTGCCCTTCTTTTTTATGCTATAATACATATAGATTACCGGTAACCAATCCGGCTTTATTTACCGCCACCTATACTAGTTAATGGGTGGCGTTTTTGTATCTAACTAAAGTTAGCGAAAACCAACTAAATTTAACAAAATGCGAAAAAAATTAGTCATAACTGTTGCGTATAAGAAGGAAAAATATTATAGTTGTTTATGAAGAAAGTCAACTCTCTTTGCCGTTCTTTCTTCCATGTACATGCTTATCGTTTAATAGTATATAGTAGGAGTGAACTATATAGCCCGTTAAGTGGCCTAGTAACTTAACACTTATCCCGGCAATTGATACCCTTTTTGCCCTTCACTCAATACATATTTGCCCTACAATGATGTAGGGCTTTTTTATTAAATTTATGGGGAGCATTTGTATAATGAAGGATTATTATAAAGTTGAAAAAATTAATGATATTAATTTGCAAATGCTTCTTAACGATTATATAGAAGTCTTTACTAAACGAAAGCTAATAGTAAAAACTTCTTATTTTAAGCTTGAACAATTCGAAATTAGATTTAACAAGAGAGATATACATCATTTGTTAGGGTTTCACAAGATACAAAATAAGAAGGTTAATGCAACAAAAACACTTCAATTAATTTTGGAGGGAAATCTAACAATAAGTGAAATAAAAGCGCATCATAACTTTGGAGAGATTCGAAATAGATTACTAAACTATAATTTTTTACATAAATGTTTTATTAACCAAGAAATTAGTTTATGTGTTATACCTAAAGAAAGCAGTAAAAATCCTCAGAATCTATCTGTGTTATTTATCGATAAGTACAACAATATTAATATGATGATTGGTCTGAAATTAGATAGTAGAGGTAGATATTATGTTCCTGCTACAATGTATCAAAT
>NZ_PPQH01000107.1 GCF_002902385.1 Staphylococcus intermedius NCTC 11048
TACTGCTATGTCCAAAAAACGTAGCAACTCACGCGCTTCCGCCCCGTTCTCGTACTGACTATAAACATGGAACGTGATAGCAATAATCTCACGCATTCCAGGGGAACGTTCGCTTTCAGTCACGTTAGTTTCACCCACAATGATATATGGGTAATTCACGTCTTTTTGAACGCAATCAAAAACCCTAGCGCCGACTAATTTATCAGTGATAGGGTCATCAATTAAATTATTCATGATTTGGTTGAATAGTAGCGATTCAGCGGATACCCACATATCAACACTCCTAACTGAAATATTGTTCAAACACCTTTCTACCTTCGTCAATGGCAGGATTCCAAAACGGTTGTGCTACTTGTCCGTAGGTTGTGTACCATTCGCCATCGTCACCTTTATAGGACCATGGTATTTTATGTGCACGACTACCGCCTGGTCCTGTTGCATAGATACCTGTACCGTATTCAACGTATATCGCGTATTCTGCTCCAACGCTTATCACGCTAGAAAAACCACCGTCAGTCACTTTGTAATCGATACTTTCTTTCAAATATCCTAAGTCGACGGGTGCTAGGGAGACAGCTGTATTGTAAATGGCTAATGTCGTTTTTAAAATACCTTTTTTAACCCATTGTTCCATTTCTTTTCGATAATCATCTAACTCAGCAACTAAGTCCCAACTGCCATATTTAACTTTTGCCATTTGGAATCTCCTGCAATCGCGTTAAATTGACCTCACGCATTCCACCTTGGTCAACTGGGTAGCCGACAACTTGATATAGCCTATTCTCGTATTTAAACACGTTATTTGCGTTTATTTCGACGTTGTATGGCGTGTAAAGGTTGCGGTCGAATGTTTTGTTCATCTGGTGGAAGTTGAGCGTTTCAGACGTTGTAGGCGTGTCTATAAAGCCGAATATTTCACGTTCTCGAACATACTCGCGCTTTTGATTAGGATATCTACAAACTAATGCCATACGACCGACTTCGATTTTATGAGGATACTCATTCATTGGATCGAACACGTTACCACCTCAATTGTCGTAACGGTCGCAAATGACGATACGTTGATTTGGGTAAATCCGTGACAAATGAATAAGAGACCGTACCCATCGAGCGACTTGAAATATTGCCTGATGTACCATATTTGATACTTTCAGCAATAAACTTTCTAACACCAAAAGGGTACGGCTCTACAAATACCTTATTGCAATATTCTTCCGCTATCCCTTTATAAAACAGTATTAAGGATTGCAATAATTCATCATTACTATCATCACCGATAGGCGTTCGGTTAAGTTGTTTGACTTCTAAAGGTAACATTAAGTAGCACCCTCAATCGCCTTAATCAGGTCAGCCTTTTTCATTGATGAATCAACTTCAACGTTGTATCGGTCTGCGATATCTTTTAATTCGGCCACTTTGTAAGCATTCAAATCAATCTTTACGATAGCAACAATATTACGACGGTTGTTATCTGTCTCTAATTCTTTAATGCGTGCTTCTGACGGCTTGTAATCTGGTCGGGGGTATAATACCCCCACCTCATACAAATAGTTGTCATCTTGACCGTCTTTGAAGCGCTCAATAACTTTATATAACTTCATTTATATCACCCTTTCATTAAAGGACTTCATCTTCGCTATCGCTAGAAACAACTTGACCTTTAGTGATTTTTACCGCTTTAGATTCGTCGTAAAGGTAAGCTACGTAGTGTTTGTCACTGTATAACGCTGTTGTTTTTGTAGACGGGTCGCGGTCTGTTTCTAAGAAGAACTCACGTTTTGTGATTAACTTAACCGCACCTTTTTTAGCCAAGATGGATGTACCTTGTTCAAGTTTGTTTGAACGTACGATAACA
>NZ_PPQH01000108.1 GCF_002902385.1 Staphylococcus intermedius NCTC 11048
CTGTTTCAATCTCGTTTGGCACGGAAGTTTTGGCCAGACGTTGTGCTTTACGTACTCCACGCTCAAAGTTTTTGATAATCGCATTGATACGTGCGTGAAAGTTTTTCTCCATTAGTTACCTCCCTTCTAATTTCCAAAGAACGCTTCTGCTTCTTCAATTTGTTTTTGTCTGATCATTTTACGTTTTTCAATTTCTTTCTGTCTGTCATTTCTAATTTGGATATCATCTTTGAATAAGTTCTCACGGGCTTTTTTTATCTGCTGTATCATAGGTTTTACACCTTTTTTACTTTGTGCCATTGCATTTGCTGTGGCAAGGTGCACATTATGTTCTAACATGTCTAATTCTCGCTCACGTGCGCCTCTTATCCAGTCTTGCCATTCTTTGGGTGTCATTAGATACAATTCATCAGAGCTGATATAACCTAAGTATTGTGCAGTTTTTGAACGTATCTCACTGTAATTTAGTAAGGTTCTTTGCCCGTTAAGGTTACGTAAGTTTCTTTCATATATTTGGCCGCGTTCGCCGCTCCTTCTTTTTCTTCCTGTTTCACCATTTTCGGGCCTTGCGACATCTGGAACCAAAACATTTTGAACTCTTCCTTGAAAAAACCTGATTCCCCCAACACTTGAATAGCACCTTGTAACAATCCAAGTGTAGTACCCTCTTTTTCAATTACATCCTGAATGACTTCTTGAATTTCTTCTTTGGTCGGGCGTTGTTTAAGATGTGCAAGCGCACAGTCCCAAAACTGTACGATAGCAATCGTCTTACGATTTAAAATGCCTTGTAGAATTTCATGGTAACCACTACCAACATTTCCATCTTTATCTTCTTTTGCGTACTTTTCTGCTTGAATGTCAAACATAAATGTACCCTTTGCTTTTAACTTTGCGTCTTTAAACTCTAATTCTGTAATAGGTTCGAATTTTTCTGATTGGAATACGTTATTTTTAGTCATTTAAATACCTCGCAATTTAAATTTGTATAAAAAAATAAGGGTGCTTCAAGCACCCATTTATTACATTACTTCTGAATCTCCTTCTCCTGTTAAAGATGATTCGAAGTTTTTACTTGTAGACTTACGTTCTTC
>NZ_PPQH01000011.1 GCF_002902385.1 Staphylococcus intermedius NCTC 11048
TATCTTAAGTAGTAGCCAACGGCTACAGTTATGACGTCTTTATTAAATTGTTTACATCTGAAATAGTTCATGTAGAATACTCCTTTTTATTAAAATTATACTACATATTTAACTTTGCAACAGAACCAAGATATTCAAGCAGCAATCAAAGAGACTTCAAAATACTCTGTGAAGTCATCTGACTTTTTAACTGATGATGACGAAAGAAATCAAGAAATTGTAAATGATTTAGAACAAGGTTTATATCGAAAACGTATGTTAAGTTATGGGGGATTGCTTAAACAAAAGCATAAACTTTTAAATTCAGATGATGTGGAAGACGGAGATTTAGTTCAAACAAGTGATAAAGAGAAAACGACAGAGGAAGAAGAAAAAGCACATTCAATCACAGCAATTTGGAATTATGAAAAACAGAATTATTATTTAAAACATTCATAACGTCGGCTAAAAAGCTGGCGTTTTTTTCGATTTTAGAAACGTACTAAAAAATATCAGTTACTGTTAATTATTTTTAGGGAGTCCCAATCAAGTTATGATTTTTGAACAATACAACGAAGCGAAGTTGTAAAATACCGTTGTATCAGTAAATGGCCATTGTATTTTTATAACGTTTATCTATACATTTTTCTTACACTTATCTTGCAGGTATAAAATCAGGAAAAATGTATGTTAGTTGTATGGATAACTGTAATCTAATTGTATAGATAAATGTATCTCATATAGCTCATATTTGCTTTCTAAGCGACGAAAAGTGTTTGTAGGTAGGTGTTAAAAACCCCATAAAATAGAGTTGTCTCTAAATACCCCCTTAAAATGCAAAATAAAGGTATCGGAATATCATACGCACTTTTTGGTTTTGGTACGATACCATTTTGGTATGTAAGTGCGCCCTTGGGCAATGAAAAAATAAAAATCTTGATTAAACAGAGTTTAACTAAGATAGTCACGAGAAATTGAATAGCCTTTAATTCTGGGTTTCTTCAGATGTACCTGATTTATAGGGTGGTTTATGGTATGGCGTTAAATCAATCCATAAACCAATACATAATGGAGGGGTAAAAGAGCACATAAAACAAGCACGCATTTATGCCGAGAAAATTTATTGATAATGAGAAGAATCCTTAACTAAACTTGAAGACGAATGTCGGCATAGCAAGAGCTATTAAGCCGATGATTCGATAAGTTTTGGGAGTGTTAAGGATTCAGTGGCTCATTGTTAATAAAGTAATCAGGGTTTAATGACCTTTATGTTTTTCTTTCGCTTTTTGTTTTTTGATTCTACGTTTTCGTGCTTTTTCTGCCTCTTTTTGTTGTTTATTTCTCTTTTTAGAACTTTTTTCTTGAGCTCTTGTTCTTTTTTTAATGCTTCTTATGATTGTGTTGTGATTACTTTTTTCTTTTGATCTTTTGCTACCTGTCGTTGCAATCTTTTTCGATTAATTTTCTTGTTAGATGACTTATGTTTAGTTTTTGCTTTGCTTTTATTTATTAATGTTAAAAGCTTTTTGTCTATGAATTTTAAAATAGTTTCTCTATCGGGTTCTGAGCCAAATGTATATTTAGCCAAAACCGTTTTTTTATTTTCCTTATATTCAATTAATCCAATAAAAAATTGACCGTCATGAAAAATTGTAAGTTTCATGTTGTTCCTCCTCTGTTTTTATATGAAATGAAGGACGACCTGAGGAGGAAGGTTACTGACAAAACTTTATATTTTGCATTAGGACTACCAACCTAATTGTGTTTTTACATTTCATAGTTTGATATTAACAAAATAATACGATTTAGAAACGAGGTTTTTCTTGTCTTGATAATAACTAAATTAAGATGTGTCATTTGGTTTCCAAAAGAACATGGTTCTAATAAATGAACTTAATTAGAGTACTCTCATAACATATTGGAAAATATTATTAAAGAATTATGACAAGTTAGTTCATTAAGTTTAAAAGGAAATTAGCAAAATATGTTTCAGTAAAGGCAGCTAGTATTATTAAGGGAAGAGAGACTAGCAAATACATCTTGGCTAAATTAGTTATGGCTTTTTTTAAAGAATAATTTTCCTTTTTTCTTTTCCTAAAAAGATTTGTTATCTTCCGTATGATTGCTTGATTTAATATGTATAAACCACTGGCTATAACACAAAGTCCCATAATTTCAAATGTATAGTGTGGAATATAAGCTAGTAAAGCTGTAATCCCTTTATATGGACTAAAGGATAGTAAAAACCCAAACATCATACCTGGTATAATTACAGACACGATAAGGTTGGCCAAGTATAAAAACGGGATAGGTATTAATGCCAATATAAGCATTTGTAAAGGTACATAGAATGCATTTGTTTGTATAAACCCCCATACTTTTATTAATCCATCAGTTTCACTTACACGCTTAGGCGCTTTATTACCTAGCTGTTTTATGATTTCTTCAGTAGGATGAAAAAAGAAAGCTACAATAGTTGTAAAGGCTAATAAAATCGTTAATATGATAAATAACTTTATAGCTCTTTTAATATAGTTTGAGTTTATGATAGAGTTCATAAACTCCCTCCTTCTTTTACCAATCATTTCTAATGAGATTGATACAAATTAGTAATACTAATTTGAAAATTAATGAGCGTCCATTTATGTATTGAAAAACTAGCTCATTCTTTTTCATACCTTACTTAGAAGTGATTATTGATAATTTCTTCTTTTTTTGGTTAAGTGCTCTTTAAATGCTTGAGCTTCTGCTGCTAGTTCTTGATCATTTTCCTCTTTTAACTTAAATTCTTCAGGATGAGTTATCCATCTAGGTGTTTTTTCCTTACTTTTTAGTGGATTAATGTTAGATTTAACATTAAAATTTTGAGCTTGTTCTAAATTGAATATATTGTTTTTAGACCATACTTCTAATATTTTAGCTAAGTATTGTTTAGGGTTATTGCCATTTTCAGAAGCATACTTGACAGCATATTCCAAAAGGTCTGGGTTCATATTTTTACTTAAATCAGCTATTTTTTCTATAAATGCTTTAGTAGGTGGGATGGAGAGTTCTTCTTTCAAAAGTGTAATTAAATGTTTCTTACTACTACTACCGTTTAGTGAATTTTTAGTAGTAGTAATTATATCAGTATCATTTGCGTATGAATTTGATACGTCTTGATGTATGAATTTAATACATCCTTGTTATTACTAGGCTCAAAGGTGTTTTCTACATTTTTTATTAGGTATACATCTTCTTGAGTTACTACTGGTTTTTTTAGATATAATTTATTGGGTTTATTAAGCCCCACTCTTATTTGGCTAAATAATTCAGCATTTTGCAATTCCTTTTTGATTTTAGAAAGTTTATTTGGGCTGCTTATATTGAGTATTTTTTTAAAGTCTCATTTGTGAAAATAAAGAATATATCCCCATTTTCATCAATCCAATTATTTTTTATAGATAAATCGAGACGGTCACGTAGAATAGCATATGCAATTTTTTCATCATTAGATAATTTTGTGTATTTCGGATTAGTAAAAAACACTTTAGGTAATTGATAAAATTTTTCTCTTTGGATTTCTTTAATATTAAAATTAGTAGACATAATAAAAACCTCTTTCTGTAATTTAGATAGAGGTAATAAAACAATTTTACGCATGTTATATGTTTTGTGCTTGCAATTACATGGGTGGATATATATAATACGAGTATCAAAAATTATATAAACAAACGAGTGCGAATCGTTTTATTACCGAGAGTTGATGCTACGCCAATAGCATCAACTCTTTTAATATTTATAAAGTAATAGTAACACTTTTAAGGTTGTATATAAAGAATTTAATTATAGCTAGAAGAACTTTATAATCTAAGGTGAACAAAGTTTTTCTTTTAGCACCTAACTAGGCACTAAAAATGAATTATAATCTATTAGGTGATAAAATTTAGGTGGTAAATTAGGTATCTAAGGATGGATGTTATGAAAACTATTAAAATGATTGCTGATGAACTGGGTGTAACTAAACAAACTATTGTTAATAATGCAAAAAGCTTAAGTATATCTTTTGAAAAAGAAAATGGAATTAACTATATTAATGATAATGATTATTTGAAGATTGTAGAAAAAATTACCAAGAAAGTAGGTAAAACGAAAAGTAATGATTCAATAAAAAAAGAACTACTTAACGAAAATTCTTCAGAAGTTGAAAAGCATAAATATAATCATTCAAATAGTTCTAAGATATTACAGACGAAAATAAATGAATTAGAAAAACAAATAGAAATTTTTGAAAATAGGGCTAAAAATGATGAAAAATATATTGATAATCTAACTAAACAATTAGATTAACAAAATAGCAATGTTAATACATTAAATAAACTATTGGAAAATCAGCAAATATTAGCTTTAGAAAGTAATAGAAAAATACAAAGACTGGAGTCCGAATTAGAAGAAGAAAGGCAACTTAATTATTCTGCTAATAAAAGAAAGAATACTGAAATTCAAGAAACAAAACACAATACGGATTCTATTAATATTTATCCAGATAATCAAGAAGAAAAAATAGTTTCCCATTTTAATGATGTAATTAAAAGTAAAAACGAGAATAAACAACAAAATAGTGAGTCACAAGAGACTGGAGATATAAATAATGTTTCAAAAGATGTAGAAACTAAAGAAAATCGATCTAAAAAAAGTTTTTGGGTACGACTATTTGGTAATTAAGCAAGAGGCATATATATATATTTTCTTTTATATATTTACAAGTGTAGGTTGTACTTTAATTTACATATCTAATTTATATTAAAATAGGGGACTCTATTACAAAGAAAATTAGAAAACATTAGGTTAGCATTTTAAATTGATAGCTAAATTAACGCGATAATATAATCCTCACTTCAAGACACGGAAAAAAGCCGTAGATATCTTCAAATCTACGGCCCTTTTTATGTAATACAGAACATTCGATGCCTTCCTTTAAGGATAGCTATCCTTATTGATGGTACTTTATTTGTAATAATTGTCTTAGTTTTACTAAATTTTTTCTATGTGTCAACTATTAATAAAAAGCATGAAATAAGCATGCAGATTATTAATAAAATGTAAACTAATCGCAATAGAAAGCTTTTTGCCTGTCTTAATATAAGAAATGATTATACATAAAGAAATAATTATGTACGGCCCTAATTCTAGAAAAGATTTAGAACTAACAACATGCAACGAACTAAATACTAGTAGTGATAAAACGGACATGTATGTATAATTAAACTTTTTACCTAATTCTCCAATTAGCAAATGACGAAATAAAAATTCTTCAATAATAGGTGCTCCGATAACCGATGTAATAAAAATTAGAGAGGCCGCTAATATACTTTGAGAAAGTTCATTTTGAATGGAAATATCATTTTGAGTTTGTACGAAGCTAATATTTGATGGAGCAAAGTTTTTTACTATAAATACAAATAAATTTTTTGCTGTCAGCATTAATATAGATAATATCAATATATATTTATAGTGGCTTTTTACAAACATAAATCCATTTAGTAATTGCTTCTTATAGTTGTCTTTATGAAATATGCACCATAATAAAAATAGAGACAATATCATAAATATTTCTACGGTGTAATTTATATATAAATTATCATTAAAAAAGTTAATAAGAGATATCATAATAATATAAATAAACGGAAGTGCAAAATCTCTTTTTATTATATTATTGTTCATACTATAGTTACCTTTCATAAGAATAAAAAAGAGAGGCTGCAACCTCCCTTTTTTCTGATTAGCAAAAAATTCTACTCTCCAACGATTTTTTTAATACGTTGTACGATAGTGTCGATAACTACTCCATCCTTAATCCAAGACCAAACTGTTCCTTTATTAGCCCATAACCATTGTGTACCTTTTTTACCTAGTTGCGCAGCAATTCTTAATAATGCTCCCATAAAATAAAAACCTCCATAAATATGATTAATATGTAAGCGTTAACTTACATATTAATCATAACATATATAGTTATATATTCAAGAGTCTCATTACATGCTACAATTATTTTTAAAACTATTAACTATATCATACGAATGTTTCTCGTTTAAATCATGCAACACTATTTTTTTAGGTGGTGTTGCTAAAGTTACTATCTTTAAAGAATTTATATTAAAAAGACGTTGAAGAAAACTTTGACTTAGAATAATTTCTTTTATGTCAGTAAAGCGTATCAAACTCTGAGAAGATGAAAGACCACGCTTTTTTATATTCAAGTTTACTTTGGAATAACCATATTTTGTTAAAAAAATTTGTAAAATTTGGGATGCTAATACATATGCAATAATCAAACCAACAATAATTATTAGGATGATAGAATTAATAGTGAGTAATATTAATACTAATGGTACCCAAAGAATAGAAGTCCTTATTATTTTAGGTATTATAGAATACATAGACAGTCCTTTGAGATTATACTCTTTATCATACATATTTACATTTAAGAATTTATATATAAAATCATATTTATTATCATTGTTAATTATAGGGGTAATTACATTTGTTTCTAATTTATTATCTTCATCCTCAAATGAATTTATAACTTTTATTT
>NZ_PPQH01000109.1:0-3410 GCF_002902385.1 Staphylococcus intermedius NCTC 11048
GACGTCTTTATTAAATTGTTTACATCTGAAATAGTTCATGTAGAATGCTCCTTTTTATTAAAATTATACTACATATTTAACTTTGCAACAGAACCGTCCGTTTCATCTTTATATTCATCTGGAATGTTAGAATTGAGTAACATAAAAGCACCTCAATATTATAATAGAACGTATGTTCGATTTTAGCAAGGGTTTTACTCATTTGGATTTGAAATTATTCTAAAAAAGTGTTAAGTTTAATATATCAAAAAAAGTTGATGTATTATTTGGAATATTGGAGGGAAAACTTTGGTGGTAAATCATGCAGGTAATTTATCTGTAGATTATTTTATTGGTTATTTAAAGTTAGTTATGACTTCAAAAGACATATATTTAAATGAAGCTGTAGCATATATGAAAAGTTCTTTCTTCAAAGATAATATTGAAGCATACGGTGAAATAACAGCACATAACTTTAAACAAGCAATTCAAGAACTTAAATAACTATTTGATAACAGAATGGAAGTGATTAAATGGAAGTAATCAAGGTCAATCCAGATGCAGATGAAGAAGAACAATTAAACTTTTATGAAAAGATGTTTGAAGCACTTGCTGATAAAATTAGACTTAAAATTTTACATTCAATACGTCAGAGTGATACACAATCTTTGTGTGTCTGTGATTTGGAAGAATTATTAGAATTAAAGCAATCTAAACTTTCTTATCATCTAAAAAAATTAGTAGATGCGAATATTCTTATTGCTGAAAAGTATGGTACATGGAACTATTATAAAATTAATGAGCGACAAATACAGGTAGTTTTAAATAAAGATACTTGTTGTAAGATACTATGAGTATCTTCTTTTAATACAAAACAGATCAATTTTTTTTGATTAATTAATCAAAAAAAGTTGATTAAAGAAATTCGGAGGCGTTATACTGATGTTAGATTCAATTATAGAATTCATAAAAACATTTTTAATGCTATTTTTTGAATTATTAATACTGTTCATAATCGTAAGTTTTATTGTAAGTCTAATCCAACAAGTAGTTTCGGAAGATAAAATCAAAAGCATGTTAAGTAAGTCTAACCAAGGAATCAATTATTTTTTTGGGATGATATTTGGTGCGATTACTCCCTTTTGTTCTTGTTCAACTATTCCAATACTTGCAGGTCTATTAAATTCTAAAGTACCTTTTGGTCCAGCGATGAGTTTCTTAATTGCTTCACCATTAATGAATCCATTAATGGTGTTTATGCTATGGGTTTTATTGGGCTGGAAAGTTGCAATAGTTTATTTTATTGTACTAGCAATATTTAGTATCTTTACAGGTCTTGTGTTTTCAAAAATGAATTTGGTTGAAAGTTATAAAGGCGTAAATGTTAAAGGAGATGGATTTTTTGCCAATAAAACGGGATCTCGTTTTAAACAAGCATTAAATGATGCGTGGGCATTTTTATATCCAATGCTTCCTTACCTATTTATTGGTGTATTTATTGGAGCATTCATATATGGATTTGTACCCGAAACATTTATTACAAAATACGCAAGTGGAGATGGCGTTATATCCGTATTCATTGGATCTGTTATAGGCATTCCAATGTATATCAGACCTGAAACAATGTTACCTATAGCTGAGGCATTAGTATCAAAAGGGATGTCTTTAGGAACAGTAGTTGCGTTGATAATAGGTGGTGCTGGTGCAAGTATTCCAGAAGTAGTATTATTATCTAAATTATTCAAGAAAAAATTTGTAGTCTCATTCGTAATCGCAATTTTAGTTGTAGCTATTGCTACAGGATTAATAGTTAATACGATTGTTTAAGTTTAAGGAGGATAAATTAATGAATCAAGAAACTTCAGTAATCAATAGATATGGAAATGCTGCTAAAAAACATGAAGAAAATTTATGTTGCCCAGTAGAATATGATACAAAGTACTTAAAGATTATACCAGATGAAATCATAGAGAAAGATTATGGTTGTGGAGATCCTTTAGGTAAAATCAAAGAAGGAGATACAGTATTAGATTTAGGTTCTGGTGGTGGCAAAGTTCCTTATATAGTTTCTCAAATTGTTGGTGAAACAGGCAAAGTTATTGGCATAGACATGAACGATGATATGTTAAATCTTGCTAAAAAATATCAGAATCAAATGATTGAAAGAATTGGTTATGATAATGTTATTTTTCATAAAGGAAAAATTCAAAACTTAAAATTAGATTTAGAAGAACTCGATAAATATATACAAGAACATCCTGCTAACAACTTAGATACTTATCAATCTATTAAACAATATATTAATTACTTAGAAAATGAAATGACTATGATAAAGGATAATAGTATAGATGTGGTTATATCAAATTGTGTTCTAAACCTAGTTTCAACAGATGAAAAAGAAGCACTATTCAGAGAAATTTATCGTGTTTTAAAAGATGGTGGTAAAGCAGTAATCTCAGATATCGTTTCTAATGTAGAAGTACCTGAAAAGTTGAGACAAGACGAAAACTTATGGAGTGGTTGTTATTCAGGAGCCATTGAAGAAAAATCATTTGTAGAGGCTTTTGAAAAAGTAGGATTTTATGGTGTAGAAATTGATAAACGCGAAAAGACATGGACTACTATTGAAGGTATTGATTTTAGAAGTATGACGATTATAGCTCACAAAGGTAAAGAAGGTCCATGTATTGATAAAGGACAATCTGTTATATACAAAGGTCCATTTAAACATATTGAAGATGATGATGACCATATTTTTGAACGAGGCGAAAGAACCTTTGTATGTGAAAAAACCTTTAATATATTAAAGCAAGAACCATATAAAGATGTTTTTGAATTTATAGATGAAAACGAAGAAATAATTAATAAAAGTGAATGCTGCGATACATCATGTGGATGTTAAATAATAATTAAAGGAGGTGTTACAATGGAAAAGAATGCATTTAAAAAAGCAATTTCTAAATTAAAACCAAAAGAACAAGCTTGTTGTTCTGTAGAAATTGAGGAAAAAAAAGAGAAAATAGAAGAAAATAAAGAAAATAAAGAAAAAAATCAGCATAAAAATGATGGATGCTGTTAAGTTGAGTCATTAAATCGTGAGAGAATATCAAAGTTCTCTCACGATTTTATTATAAAAGATTTTATATATTATATATGACTAATACGTAAAAAGACTATAAAATAAGTGTTTGCTATAAATTAGTACATATAACGAAAGGTTGCCACTTAATAATTCCACGACCTTGAGGAATACGAGGATTTAAATATTCCCTGGGTATATTGCGAAAATCAGTTTCATATTTATATGGTTCAGGAAGGTTAGGATTAATTATATTCATTAGTAACACCTCAATCATATTATAGAACATATGTTCTTATTTATGAAGTGTAATTTATTTCATAAAGTAGTTGGAAGTATTACAACCAGAATT
>NZ_PPQH01000109.1:3420-4005 GCF_002902385.1 Staphylococcus intermedius NCTC 11048
TTACATATCTAACTTTGCAACAGAACCCATTAGTAACACCTCAATCATATTATAGAACATATGTTCTTATTTATGAAGTGTAATTTATTTCATAAAGTAGTTGGAAGTATTACAACCAGAATTTTTATATAAGAAACGAGACACAAATTTATGTGTCCCAAAAGATATGTTCTTGGTTGTAGATATGTACAGTGAGATCTTTTAATGCCGCTTTTTCACTGTTCCATGTAATTAGTCATGTGCTAGTTAAGTAAATGATTACATGATAAATTAATTAGCTACATTTTGTTAAAACTTGAAACAGAATCAGTAATAATGTTAAATGAATATAATTTATCTATTACTTCTTTTTCGTTTATTGTCAGACATTCGATTGTATGATTACTTATATCTTTCGCCATTTTTTCTATAGGAAGTGAAATACTAGAAAGTTTAGGATTTAAAATTTTACATATATCATGATTGTCAGTTCCAATTAAAGAGACTTCATCTGGTTCTGTTGCAAAGTTAAATATGTAGTATAATTTTAATAAAAAGGAGCATTCTACATGAACTATTTCAGATGTAAACAATTTAATAAAGACG
>NZ_PPQH01000109.1:4015-7460 GCF_002902385.1 Staphylococcus intermedius NCTC 11048
TCTAGAACTCTAAAAATACCTGCTGAAACGTAGTCGTTGCCAGTATATATTCCCTGTATTTCTTTATGATTTTTACGGATTTGCATACCAATCTTGATGCCATCATTAATGGTAAATGCTGATGAGAATATATATTCTTTTTTAAAAGATATGTTATTTTCTAAAAGAGCTTTTTTATATCCTTCTAATCTTAACTTTTGAGCCCCATTAAATGGATTATCAATGCATATAGCAATGTTATTTATTCCTTTTTTAATTAAATATTCAGTAGCTTCTTTCCCTATATTAAACTCATCAAAATGAAAATTAGATATACTCCTAGTTTGGTTGGTGTCATTACTAGATATAATCAAACCATGTTTAGAGTAATCTTCAATAATCTCAGCTTGATTTTCTACCGAACATAAAATTACTGCATCTATTTCATTTTTTTTTAAAGATATCAAGACCTCTTCTTCTTTAATTGGTGAACAAAATGTTTGATGAATAAATGATTTATAACCCTCTTCGTAAAAGTTTTTGGTTAATTCATATGAGATTTTAGAAAAGAAGGGATGATCAATATAAGGTATTGAAATACCGATTGACTTAGTAGTTCTGTTTCTAAAATATGTAGCGATTTTATTAGGAACATAATTATTTTCTTCAATGTATTGCAAGACCCTTTTTCTTTTCTCCTCATTAACATAAGGATGATTATTCAATATCCTAGATACAGTAGATTTTGAAACATTACAAGCTTTAGCCACGTCGAAAATATCCATTTATTTTCCTCCTACAAATTATATTGACATGGGAATGTTCCCATAATTTAAGATGAGTTTATCATAAACAAGGCGGTGTAGCTATGACATTGAGATCTAGTAGTATTTTTAATTTTCGTAATAATATTCAAGAATTGAAAAAGCAAAATGAAATTCACGCTAATAAATATCTTTCGAGTGAAATAAATATTACAAATCAAAATTTGTCCGAGAACAAGCATATTCAAAAAATAGAATTTATGCCTGTTAATCGCTTGATAAGAGAAGATGAAACAGAAAAAATTATTAAAACATTAAAGGATTTTTTACCTACTGGAAAATATACTAGCGGCAAATATATAGATGAATTCGAGCATTATTTATCGGAGTATCTATCCATTAACCATGTAATTGCACTATCTAGTGGAACTGCAGCTTTAACAATTGGGTTACTCTCTCTAGGAGTAACAGCGGGCGACGAAGTTATTTTACCTTCAAACAGTTTTGCAGCAACAGAAAATGCTGTTGTATCTATAGGAGCAACACCTGTTTATGCTGATGTCAAAGATGACTTTACTATATGCCCCAAATCAATCGAAAATTTAATCACTTCAAAGACAAAAGCTATTTTACCTGTTCATTTATATGGTCGTTTTTGCGATATGTTAAAAATTCAAAAGATAGCTTCAGAATATGACATTAAAGTAATTGAAGATGCCTGTCAGGGAATTGGCTTAGAAGAAGTAGGTATGTATTCTGATTTAGCTGCATTAAGCTTTAATCCGTATAAAAATTTAGGGGTTTGCGGTAAAGCAGGGGCTATTATAACTAATAATACTGAATTAGATTATAAATGCAGATTAATTAGTTATCACGGATTTGACTTAAAAGAAAAAAACAAGAAAATCATCGATTTTGGTTTTAATTCAAAAATTGATAACACACAAGCACTAATAGGAATTGTTAGAATGGAATATTTAACCTTTAATCAGTACAGACGACTAAAAATTGCCGAAAAATATAATGAAAAATTAAGCGATATGGAGAATATTATTCTTCCTACATTTGATGACAAATCAGTGTGGCATCTATACCCTATCAGAATCAAAAATAATAAGAGGGACTTTGTAAAATCAGAACTTGAAAAAGTAGGCATTCAATCTGAGATATATTATCCATACTTAAGCCACAAACAAATAAGTTACAAGAAAATAATTTCGCTTCCGAACACTGAACGAATACATAAAGAGTTACTATGTTTACCTTTATATCCTGGTTTAACAAAAGAAGAACAAGAATATGTTATTAGCAAATTAAGAGAGATACTGGAGGGGTTAAGGTGTCAAGGAATTTAATATTGTTTGATTTTGATGAAACTTACTACAAACATAATACTAGTCAAACTGATATATATTCTTTAAAAGAAATGGAAGGATTATTACAGAAAATATCAATCAATAATAATGCTATTACGGCGATATTAACAGGAAGCACTTTAGTTAGTGTCCTTGAAAAAATGTTAAAAGCTAATATGTCATATAAACCAAAGCATATTTTTTCTGACTTAAGTTCTAAAATGTACACATGGAATAACTATGAATACGTTGAATCGGATGAATATAAAAATGAAGTGTTAACTGAAACATTTCTATTGGAAGATATATTGGATATATTAAATAATATTTCTTTCAAACATAAGGTGGAGTTTATACCACAAAGAGATTTTCATGAAAACGAAACATTGTATAATTTTTATTTATATTCAACAGGAGATACTAATTTAGATAAAAAAATCCTAAAAGACCTTATTCAGTATTCTAAAACAAGAAATTATACTATGAGGTTTAATCGTTGTAATCCTTTAGCGGGAGATCCTGAAAATGCTTACGATATTGATTTTACTCCTAAAAATGCTGGGAAGTTATATGCCACAAAATTTTTGATGCGTAAGTATAGTATTTCCCGAAATTCAATTATTGGTTTTGGGGATAGTGGGAACGATGAAGAGTTCTTACGATACCTGGATCATGCATTTATTATGTCTAATAGTAAAGATGAGGAAATGAAAAGAAAATTTAAAAATACAAAATATCCTTATTACAAAGGTATATTTACACATGTCAGTGAATTTGTAGGAGGTAAAAATGATTAAATATGGAATTATTGGTACAGGTGGTATTGCAAAAATACACGCTGAAATTATAAACGATATCCCTAATGTATGCCTTTTTGGCGCCCATGATATAGTAGATGATAATTTAGAAAAATTTTGTTCAGAATTTAATACAACTCCATTTAAAGATATTCATTCTATGTTAGAAAAAGTGGACATTTCTGTAATATGCTCTCCAAACTTCTGTCATGTGGATCATATCGTTAAATCTTTAGATCATAATTGCGATGTATTGTGTGAAAAACCTTTAAGTAGCAATCTTTCTGAAACAAATATAATTAGACATTATAACAATCTACAAAATATAAAAAGTATAAACCTAAATTATAGAAACTTGACAGTTGTTAAAAAGATTATGGAGTTAATAAATAATGATAAAATAGGTGAAATCATATCTATTCGTATGGCATTTCTAAAAAATAGTGCTTATAGAAGAAAAACTTTTACTTGGAGAGACGATGGAAGTTCAAAGTTAAGTAGTGGTGCCTTAGGAGATTTAGGAGTTCATCTTCTCGATTTAGCGACTCAT
>NZ_PPQH01000110.1 GCF_002902385.1 Staphylococcus intermedius NCTC 11048
ATTTTAATAATGGCGGTCCCGACGGGAATCGAACCCGCGATCTCCTGCGTGACAGGCAGGCGTGTTAAACCGCTCCACTACGGGACCACTTATAAATAATATTGCGGGAGGCGGATTTGAACCACCGACCTTCGGGTTATGAGCCCGACGAGCTACCGAACTGCTCCATCCCGCGGTAATAGAAAATAATAATGGCGGAGGAAGAGGGATTCGAACCCCCGCGAGCCGTTAAGCCCCTGTCGGTTTTCAAGACCGATCCCTTCAGCCAGACTTGGGTATTCCTCCGAATTATATGGACCTTGCAGGACTCGAACCTGCGACCGAACGGTTATGAGCCGTTAGCTCTAACCAACTGAGCTAAAGGTCCTAATAATGTTTTCAACTAAATTTAGTGGCGGCGGAGGGGATCGAACCCCCGACCTCACGGGTATGAACCGTACGCTCTAGCCAGCTGAGCTACGCCGCCTTATGTAGTTGTATTAGTATTAATTTAAATGGTGGAGACTAGCGGGATCGAACCGCTGACCTCCTGCGTGCAAAGCAGGCGCTCTCCCAGCTGAGCTAAGCCCCCATATAAATATTTTAAAAGATATCGGGAAGACAGGATTTGAACCTGCGACCCCTTGGTCCCAAACCAAGTGCTCTACCAAGCTGAGCTACTTCCCGTAAGGTAATGTAGCGCGCCCGATAGGAGTCGAACCCATAACCTTTTGATCCGTAGTCAAACGCTCTATCCAATTGAGCTACGGGCGCATATGAAATGAAACAATGGTGCCGAGGACCGGAATCGAACCGGTACGGTGATCTCTCACCGCAGGATTTTAAGTCCTGTGCGTCTGCCAGTTCCGCCACCCCGGCAAATAATGGAGCAGAAGACGGGATTCGAACCCGCGACCCCAACCTTGGCAAGGTTGTATTCTACCGCTGAACTACTTCTGCATATGCGGGTGAAGGGAGTCGAACCCCCACGCCGTAAGGCGCTAGATCCTAAGTCTAGTGCGTCTGCCAATTCCGCCACACCCGCAAAGTGAGCCATAGAGGATTCGAACCTCTGACCCTCTGATTAAAAGTCAGATGCTCTACCAACTGAGCTAATGGCTCATCATGGTGCCGGCCAGAGGACTTGAACCCCCAACCTACTGATTACAAGTCAGTTGCTCTACCAATTGAGCTAGGCCGGCTACTCATATTCATTTCTAAAAATGGTGGAGAATGACGGGATCGAACCGCCGACCCTCTGCTTGTAAGGCAGATGCTCTCCCAGCTGAGCTAATTCTCCGATTATGTATTAACCTGGCACCGTCCTACTCTCGCGGAACGTAAGTCCGACTACCATCGGCGCTAAAGAGCTTAACTTCTGTGTTCGGCATGGGAACAGGTGTGA
>NZ_PPQH01000111.1:0-776 GCF_002902385.1 Staphylococcus intermedius NCTC 11048
GTAAACATTCCTAAAGGATATGTGGGTCTATTAACGTCAAGAAGTGGCGTGAGTAGTAAGACGCATCTTGTTATCGAGACAGGCAAAATTGATGCAGGGTTTCATGGAAATATGAAGATTAACATTAAAAATGATAATGAGGCACTAGCAAGTTATGATTCATACAGTTTTAGCCCTTTGGCTTTAGATATTGCAGGCGAAACTATTCAAGTGGATTCAGATTACAAAGAAGAAGTTATGATTGGTACTTATCAAATCAACAAAGGCGATAAACTCGCACAGTTAGTTATTGTGCCTATCATTACACCAGAGTTAGAGCAAGTGGAGGAGTTTGACAGTGAAACAGCAAGAGGAACAAAAGGGTTCGGAAGTAGTGGATTCTAAAGACATACTAACTAAAGTGAAAGAGGTGTTAAGGAAGTGACACAGTATTTAATCACTACATTCACAGACCCAACAGGTCAAACGTTCACAGAAGTGATTAAATCACGGGACAATCAAACGTTTGAGGTTGTGGAAGCAAGAAGTAAAGAAGAGGCGTTGAGTAAACATGAGGAGGAACGGAAATAATGAATTTAGTTTTAATAGCATCAATGTATCTGCCGATTACAATCTATATGCTGTTTTTTATTATTAGAGAAGTTAAAAGAAAATTATTATCACGAAAAACAATACATTTGTTTATAGATTCTATGCATTCAACTATGTATGTTTCACCAAACAAAAATACGACAGATGATGAATTGAAGACGATCATTAATAAATATAGCGACACG
>NZ_PPQH01000111.1:876-3382 GCF_002902385.1 Staphylococcus intermedius NCTC 11048
GATAGAAAGGGCTGATACAAATGATTAAACGTACACTTAATTTAATCATCATAACGATAGCGATTCTATACATTGCTTATCAGTACTATTTCAAACATACTGCTAACGACGACATAGACACATTTAATGAATACGATCATATGCATTTAAATAATATGCGTGCGGAGGTGAGTGAGTAATGTTTTTAACTATAAAAACAGTAAATAACAAAACATATTATGCGTTTTATAGCACGGGGTTTGAACATATTGTATTGAATGATTTGAATAATAAAAAATTCATCAAAGTCATTGATTCTAATGGACATAAAAACTTTCTACAAACATCTGTCATTGAAAACGTTCTAGTTGATGACAGCGAAGAAGCGTTAGAAAAATTCAAAAAGTGTGCAGAGGTGAACAAGTAATGTGGTTAGTTATCATACTAATATTCGTATCGCTTTTGCTTGTAGGCAGCATGATTGAAAACGGGAAGTTGCAAGGTGAGTTAAAGTTAAAAGATTATGAGATAGACATTTTAAGAAAAGAGTTATTCGGTCGTGAGGGGGATAAGTAATGTACAGTAAAGAAGCAATACTTAATATGATTGGTACACATAAAATTAAGTGTAATGTACTTGCTGATGCTATGCCGGAATATGATAGTAATTCAATAGCACAATACGGTATACAATCTACGTTACCCAAACCACAAGGAGAGAATGGCAGCAAAGTGGAAGATGTTGTTATAAAGTTAGAAAAGTCAAATAAGAGATATACGCAGATGTTGGAAGAAATTGAATTTATTAATAGGTCACAACAAAAGTTAGGTACTGTTGATTTTTGCTTCCTTGAATTACTAAAAAAAGGTTACAACAGGGAGTCGGTTATTAGCAAAATGCCTAATTCAAAAATAAATCGCAATAACTTTTTGACTAAACGTGATGAATTGGCAGAAAAAATATATTTATTACAGTGACGAAAATGACAGAAATGACAAAAATGACAGAAATGACACTATTTTGAATTACGATAGACATTTTGTATAATTTGATTGTACAGAAATGTACAACGATTATTCCTTTTGGTTTTGATGCTTAGTCTCCTTTATTGATATTAATCGAACGTGAAGGCGCCCTTGAGGCGTCTTTTGTATATTGATATGAGCATGTGTGAAGTGTGCTGATATGAGTGTACAACTCAAATAAAACAATCAAAACAAAATCATTAGGCGCTGCACGGTTGTGTGGTGTCTTTTTAAATACTATTAAGCAATTAGCGACAAGAAGGTGATACATGAGATGAACGAATTGAATAAAAAGCAGAGGACATTTGCGGAGGCTTATGCGATACCTGGCACGGAATGTTATGGTAACGCTACTAAGTCGGCGATTAAGGCGGGCTATGCTAAAGGTAGCGCTGATGTTACAGGTAGTAAGTTGCTAAGTAATGCTAAGGTTTCAGAATACATCAAGGGGGTTGAGCAACAACTCTTTGACGAAAACATTATGACTGGCAAAGAAGTGTTGTATCGACTAACTAAAACTGCACGTGGTGAGCATATTGAGGTTGAAGCTATCGTTACTAAAACAGGTGACTATAAAGAAAATCCTGACACTGGTAGAATGCAACTTGTTTATGATGAGGAAGTCCGTTTGGTATCTAAGCCACCAAAAATCAGCGACCAAAACAAGGCGCTTGAATTGTTAGGTAAGCATCACAAGTTATTTACTGATGTACAGGACATGAATATAAATGGCATGGTGACATTCAATGACGACATCGATTAATTTGTCTGAGTTGATACCGCAGCACTTTCATGATCTATGGCGAGCTACTAAAGATACCAATACACTTAATATTATCGCAAAAGGTGGTCGTGGTAGTGGTAAATCATCAGATATATCCATCATCATTACACAGTTAATCATGCGATATCCGATGAATGCAGTTGTTGTACGTAAAACGGATAATACATTGGCGACATCAGTATTTGAACAAATTAAGTGGGCTATTGAACAACAAAAAGTGTCACACTTATTCAAGGTTAAGGTGTCACCTATGGAAGTAACATATATTCCTCGTGGCAATCGTATTATCTTTAGAGGTGCGCAAAACCCAGAGCGATTAAAATCGTTGAAAGATAGTCGTTTTCCTTTCTCAATTATGTGGATTGAGGAGTTAGCGGAATTTAAAACAGAAGACGAGGTTACGACCATCACCAACTCACTTTTACGTGGGGAGCTGGACGATGGTCTTTTTTATAAGTTCTTTTATAGTTACAATCCGCCGAAGCGTAAGCAATCGTGGGTTAACAAAAAGTACGAGACTTCATTTCAACCAGATAACACGTTTGTACATCATTCGACATACTTAGATAATCCGTATATATCAAAACAATTTATACAAGAAGCAGAAGCAGCGGAACAACGTAATGAGATGCGGTATCGTTGGGAGTACATGGGTGAAGCAATCGGAAGTGGTGTTGTACCATTCGACAATTTGCGAGTTGAAACAATACCCGATGAC
>NZ_PPQH01000112.1 GCF_002902385.1 Staphylococcus intermedius NCTC 11048
CTTCGTGATTGGCGTTGTTTCTGGTGTGTACTTGTCGTTATCTGCTTGTTTACCTACGGTTACCGGTACTGTGATGTGGTCTGTTGTGCCATCTGGGTACGTCACTGTCACACTCACATCTGTTGTACCTTCTTGTGTGCCGTCAGGTAATTGACTTGGATCGTCAATTGTAATTGTCGGTTGGTCACCATCTGTTGGGTAACCCGGGATGTTCACTGCACCTTTCACTTCATCTTCTGTTGTGGCAGTGCCATAATCCTTCGTGATTGGCGTTGTTTCTGGTGTGTACTTGTCGTTATCT
>NZ_PPQH01000113.1 GCF_002902385.1 Staphylococcus intermedius NCTC 11048
ATACGAAGTATTGTATAAATAGAGAACAGCAGTAAGATATTTTCTAATTGAAAATTATCTTACTGCTGCTTTTTAGGGATTTATGTCCCAGCCTCTCCGTAAATTGCACACATATAGTACCTATTTATCCTTCACTCTCATCAGTCGCAAACTATTTAATGCTACCAAAATAGTGGCTCCCATATCGGAAAGAATCGCAATCCAAAGGGTTAGCCAGCCTGGAATAACCAATAGTAAGGCAATTATCTTAATTCCGATGGCAAACGTGATGTTCGCTTTGATGATATTTAGCGTTTTCCTGCTAAGTCTTACTGCAAATGGAAGCTTACTTAAATCATCTCCCATTAATGCAATATCAGCTGTCTCGATGGCAGTATCTGTTCCAGCACCGCCCATTGCAATGCCAACAGTGGATGCAGCAAGTGCAGGAGCATCATTGACGCCATCGCCAATCATAGCTACATTACCATGCTCGGCTTTCATTTTTTTAATATAGTCCAACTTATCCTGTGGCATCAATTCGGACTGAATATCAGAAACGCCTACATGAGCACCGATTGCTTCTGCGGTACCTTGATTATCACCTGTCAGCATAATTGTTTGCTTGATTCCTAACTGATGAAGTTTTTGAATCACATTTTTACTTGTTTCGCGGACCTCATCTGCTACAGCAATCACGCCGAGGATTGTTTGGTCCGTTCCAATAATCATGGCCGTTTTCCCTTGGTTTTGTAAAACTTTCACTTTATTTTCAAACTCAAGGCTAAAATCGGAAACATTTAATTCTTTAAAAAGCCTTGGACTGCCAATGTAATAGGTTGTTCCATCTATATTCCCTTGAATGCCCCGACCTGTAATAGAAGTGAAGTCCTCCACTCTAACATCGGAATAAGTAATATTATCTTGCTCTGCTTTCTTCATTATTGCTGAAGCAAGTGGATGTTGTGATCGATATTCTAAAGCTGTAATAATGGAAAACAGCTCTTTTTCTTCCACTTGATCATTTAACACTTTAAAATCTGTTACCACTGGTACACCTTTTGTCAGTGTTCCTGTTTTATCAAATGCGATTGCCTTAATGGCTACTAATTCCTCTAGATAGACACCGCCTTTAATCAACACACCTTTTTTAGCTGCATTTCCAATTGCCGAGACAATCGAGATTGGAGTAGAAATAACTAATGCACACGGACATCCAACTACAAGTACCGCTAATCCTTGATAAACCCAAGTATCCCAACTTCCACCAAAGAATAAAGGTGGAACGACTGCAACGAGCGCCGCAATAACCATAATGATCGGCGTATAATATTTCGCAAATTTATCTACGAATGCTTGCGCTGGAGCGCGCTCCCCTTGTGCTTCCTCAACCAGATGAATAATCTTGGAGATAGTTGTATCCTCTACGTATTTGGTGATTTTTACTTCAAGTAGTCCCTCTTCGTTAAGCGTACCTGCAAATACTTCATCATCTACCGTTTTGGCAACAGGGACAGATTCTCCTGTTATAGCAGCCTGGTTGACAGCCGACACACCATTTATAATGATCCCATCCATGGCAATTTTCTCCCCTGGTTTGACGATCATAATATCACCCACGGCAATATCGTCCACATGGATCATTATTTCCTGACCATTCCGCATAACAAGTGCTTCTTTTGGGGCAATATCCATCAATGAACGAATGGACTGTCTTGCTCTATCCATAGAAAAACGTTCAAGTGCTTCACTGATTGCAAAGAGAACGACAACAATGGATGCCTCTGCCCATTCACCAATGATGGCAGCTCCAATAACTGCTACGGTCATCAGGGTTTTCATGTCGAAATCAAAGCGTATCAAATTTTGAAAACCAACTTTAAATAGTGAATATCCGCCAATTACAATCGAACCTACAAATAACATGGAAGTTACAAGGTTATCTTCTCCATTTACAAAGTGAGAAAGGTAACCAAAAGCAATCAGTAATGTGGCAAACAGCAATGTGCTGTGTTTTTTATAAAACGGTATTTTCTCTTCTTTAGGAGCCTTAGTGTCTTCTTTGACCGCTTGCATCGATGAATTCGCTAGTTTTTCGGGAAATACCTTAAGATTCTCGAAAGCACCTGCTTTTTCAAGCTCTTGAACCGATGCATTTCCATATACATCAATTTTGGAAGCGCCAAAGTTCACTTTTGCATCCTGAACTCCAGCTAGTTGTTTTACATTTTTTTCAAACTTCCCAGCACAATTCGCACACGAGAAACCCTCCACACGGTAAACCTGTTTATCTTCTGTTAATGTTTTTGCTGAACTATCCAATACTAGCAACCTCCCTTTGATACAAGAAAGCTTTTTCTACAAGCTGTTTAACATGCTCATCATCTAGTGAATAATAGACTACTTTTCCTTCTTTACGGTATTTTGCTATACCTAAATTTTTCAATAATCTTAAATGATGTGATGCCGTAGCCGTTGAAGATTCAATGATATTAGCTACATCACAAACACATAACTCTCCCTCTAAAGACAAAACATAAGCAATTTTAACTCTTGTATCATCTGATAGAGCCTTAAAAACTTTCGCTACATCCATAGGATTCTGTTTAGCAAGGTCTTTTTTAGCCCTGTTTACCTTATCTTCATGAATATAGGTAACTTCACACATATCTTTTGTCATAATTATCCTCCTTATTCAAATGACTGTTTTTTTGATGATTATAATATATCCCACCATAAACAAATAGTCAAATGATTGTTTGAATGATATATAATTAATATTAAAAAGGATTGATTTCTAATGTTAGAAACCAATCCTTTCGGAGATTTTAACCAAATTTTAAAGTATCTTAAACATAACTGCCCCGTTAGTTTAAGTGCATCCTTTCACAATCTGTCTACAGATTAATAATTAAAACTACTCTTTATTATACAGATCTCCATATAATTTTTGAATTTGGTTCTGTAATTTTTTATTTTCTTTTTTTAATTCCATAACCCTTCTTTTTAAGGTTTTTATAAGGATTTCCTCCGAACGAGAACTTTTCTTGGGTTTTGAGACTACATTTGATGTTATTTGACGCTCACGAAGGGATTCGATTCTTTGCCTAATATCGTGTTCCTTATAAAGCCATGATTTAGAAACATTAGCTTCCTTTGCTATTGAATTAAAATTAATAGCTTTACCTTCAATCGAAAATTTAGAAATCGCTTTGTCTACTTTTTCCCTTGTCTTTTGTGATTTCTGCTTCGCCAAACGTACAATTTCTGTTGTATTTCTAACTTGTTTATCCATTGATAATTACCCCGTCAAACTTCCAATGATTTGTTCGGTTCTGTTGCAAAGTTAGAAATATAGTATAATAGTCAACAAAAATGAGGTGCAGAGGATGAATTATTTCAGATATAAGCAATTTGACAAAGATGTCATTACTGTAGCCGTTGGCTACTATCTAAGATATGCATTAAGTGGTTCTGTTGCAAAGTTAAATTAGTATACAAATCTATACAAAATCAATAAACAAAATGCTGCAATAACAATAGATTATTTCTGGAGATGTGGTTA
>NZ_PPQH01000114.1 GCF_002902385.1 Staphylococcus intermedius NCTC 11048
AACATCAGTTGAAAAGTCACAATCAGTATCTGAGTCAGAATCAGAAGCAAAAGCAAGTGCTTCAACATCAACGGCGCAATCAGAAAGTGTAGCGAGTGATTCAGCAAGCACATCAACATCAGTTGAGAAATCACAATCAGTCTCTGAATCAGAATCAGAAGCGAAAGCAAGTGCTTCAACATCAACGTCAGCGAGCGCATCAGCGTCAACAGCGCAATCAGAAGGTGTAGAACGTGATTCAGCGAGCACATCAACATCGGTTGAAAAGTCACAATCTGTATCTGAATCAGAGTCAGAAGCAAAAGCAAGTGCTTCAACATCAACGGCGCAATCAGAAAGTGTAGCGAGCGATTCAGCAAGCACATCAACATCAGTTGAGAAATCACAA
>NZ_PPQH01000115.1 GCF_002902385.1 Staphylococcus intermedius NCTC 11048
ATTTTGCGTCTGCACTGTAGACGTATTAACTTATTTTTTCTATGTGCGTCTACTGTATAGACGCTTTAGACGCATAAAAGAGGATAATAAAATACTTATCAATTGCTTTGTTATACTTTCATTCTTCATTAACCGCTTCTATTTTCTCATTGCTACAGATGTTAATTCTATTACAGTTAGTAACATCATAGCCCCTTTAACTTCTTTTAAATGCTCTAGAATCATCACCTCAGATATATGCATCTATGTCAGAATGGTGCTGTTATATTAGTATTGAAAGAACAATAAAAGAAAGGGGGCATACTATGCGTTTTCGTAACTTTGAAACCTACATCATTAGACAAGACTTCAATTTTATCTATTTAGTTTGTATTCATAATCCTGAAAAGTTTTTTCTATTAAAGCATAAACAGTAATCCGTCATTTCAATTTGTAATACAAATGTGTTACAATTATGGTGTGATAAATCTGTACAACTACTCTAGGTGAAAACACATAAAAATAGTTGAGGTGAAATGCTTATGGCTACAATTACCATTAGAATAAGTAATGACGAGAAAGTTTTTTTAAAGTATATGGCAAAATTTTTAGGATTGAGTTTGAGTGAGGTTCTTAAGCAATATACTTTTGAAGAGTTAGAAGATATATACGATGCAAAAGTAGGAGATGAAGCATTAATAGAGTATCGTGAGACATACCAGGAATCCATAGACATTGAAGATGTAATGAAACAGTGGGATGTAAAATGAAATATTCGTTAAAAATCAGTAAAAAAACAAACAAAACCTTAAGTAAAATAGATAAACCAACAAGAAACATTCTATTGAAATGGTTATATAATAATGTTCATAATTCTGATAACCCAAGATTGCATGGCAAAGCCTTACAAGGAGAATTATCTAATCTTTGGAGGTATAGAGTTGGAAAATATAGAATTATAGTGGAAATTCAAGATGATGAACTTGTAGTACTTGCTATCGATGTAGGGATTAGAGGCAGTATCTATAAGAGAAAATAAGATTCCAAACTATGAAGAGAACAGAATAAGAAAGTTTATTATAAATGACATATAGACGATACTTAAATCAAAATCAAAGGTAAATGAATGACAAACTTAAAACGAGGGTTGATGCCTCTAGTATTCAACGTAGCAGAAGCGGTAAACGCTCTTTATCACGCTTGAGTCTTGAAGCGGGAGAAAAGCTTTTTAACTTTCAACTTCTTCGTGACGCGGATTAATACGCTTAATAAGGGGGGCTAATTATGACTAGAGATTTTAATAAGATTATCTTATTTGATGCGCTACGTACAGATGTGCATAGCGATGTATGTGGTAACCGTGTTGAACCTTTCAAGAACTTAGCAAATTTGGCTAATAAATACTCGGAATTCAATCAACAAATCCAATTAATGCAAGATGAATATATGAAGTTGAAAATTTATAAACCTCATCTCTTAACTATTAAAACACTAGAAAAATACCAACGTGAAAGCAATAGAGGTAATAAGGAGCTTGGGACAAAAAAATATCCTTGTTGTCCTAATTGTAAGGAGCCTTTTGAACTCAGTAAAATAGAGCATATTTGGGAAGCGGGCATCTTTATTCAAAAACGTTAGATGATAGATTATATCAACACAATAACGATGATTAATTTTATCTGTTAATAGAGCTATCTTACTCGTTTGGAGGCTAGATAGCTCTTTTTATTTGCGTCCGTTTATGTAAGCCGCTATATCTATTCGTTTATGGAGTGGCTGATTTATTATTGTTATTTGGCGTCTACACTGCGGACGGGGTTGGTGTATCCCAGCTTGGCTTTGCCCTGGCGTGTTATCCACTTCTCCTGTTGAAGCGGGTTTTTATTTCGGCCTAGGCTCTTCTTTACTTGAATTCTTTATACCGATTTCTATTGTTTGAACTTTATTTGATTCACTCATTTTCCATCTTCCTTTTTATATTTTATCTTGAATACCTTTTCTCTAATTCCCCTTTTTTGTATTTTAAATCTAGCGTTTACATTGAATTTAGGGTGATTCGTTTCCTTTTTTCTCAATTCTTACTTTACTCACCTGTAAGTTTGAGCAGTATACTTAATGGCAATGGTTTACTTCTATATAAAAATAGCTATGGAAAAATCAAATGTTACAGATTTCTTCATAGCTAACTTTAAAATATTATTATATATAATCTTATTTAGAGTTTTGTTCTTAAAATCACAGTATTTAAAATTAAGCATACCATTAATATAAATAAAATAGATAGATATACTGGAAGATGAATGTATAAAGCTACTTTTATAATTACCGCTCCAATTACGCCACCACATCCTGCTACAGCGATAAAAATACTAGTTAATACACGTTTGTTACTACTATGTTGATTAATGATACTAGCACCTAAAGGGAACATAGGCGCTAAAAATATGGTGAGTAAAAATAGGATTATTAACCTAATTTCGTCTTGGGTATTTAAATATATCAACATAATATAGAGAAAAAAAGAAATCACTGTATACATTAATAGCAATGTTTCAAGCCTGAATTTAATCATCGGCAATATTAACGTATATAAAAACCTTCCTACAATTATACCAATCCAAAATACACTTACAGTCATATAGCTAAATTTATCAGAAACTAAGTTGATATATGGCAGTAAATTTGAAAAATTAGTTTCTATACTAATATAAAAGAAGCACCATGTAAGAATTATTAAAACTAGCATAAACTTTTTATTAAAAGAAAATTTAGGTATTTTAATTATATCGCTGCTCCTCGCTTTAAACACTAAAGAATTGACAATTAAAAATAAGGGTTCTGTTGCAAAGTTAAAAATCATATAATATAAATACAGAGAAATGAGAAAATAACCACATCTCCAGAAATAATCTATTGTTATTGCAGCATTT
>NZ_PPQH01000116.1 GCF_002902385.1 Staphylococcus intermedius NCTC 11048
TTATATGGATAAAGGTTAAAATAATGACACACCCTAATGATATAGAGGCGGTGATTTTTTGAACCACAGTGACCATGCTTTATTAGATTTTTCACTTCAAAGTTTGAGTGGACTCGCTCATTTTTTAACATCCTTATATGAACATTTCAGTATTTCTTGGCTTATTTTAATCATTATCATCATGTTTAGGAAAGATATTTCAAAAATGTTGACGCGGGTCAGCGGCGTTGATTATGAAGGCCGTGCCGGTAAAGTCAGCGTATTATTGACGAATATGAAACAGTTAGAATCCCAAATGGAAGGCTCTGAACATCAACAAATTCATGAATACGGTGAAGATTTAAGGGACCGGATGCATCTCGAAACTCCAACGAAACCAGAAGACGAGATGACACCTTATGATTATTATTTTAATCTCGTTCATATCCCTGCATTCACTTGTCAATCCATCGCAAAACAGGGCTATTTCAAAACGATTGGAGATTTATACCATGCGTATCTCTTCTTAACAAAAGATTATGCGACAGACCACCATCGCCCAACTGAAATTATCGCAAACATCTATCACACTGCCATGGATATTAACAAAAATCGTGGCCTTTTATATGACGAACAATTGATCGCGAAATATAGACGGTTTATCGAATTAACGTATATGGGGCTTGTAGAAAGTCATAAAGAAAAGAAGTAAGTGGCTATTTGAATTGCTATTAAATTTTAAGAATGCGAGCTTTATAATTATATCCTGCTTTTCACATTAATCAATCACATATTCAAAACAAGCAAAATCCCCTCAACAAAAAATTGAGGGGATTCATCAAAATATAATCCATTCTGTTATCTAAAATAGCGCATTAATGACACTGTTTTAAACTCTCTAATGTTTTTAATTCAAAGCGATTAGGAATTTTTTTAATTTCTTCATCGAATGTTGGATGTTGGCTATATTGTAAAACAAAAGTAAACAAATTAACTTGTGTTCCTTCTTTAGCATATTCTTCCTGAATTTTACACATAAAATCGAATTGTGCTGTTTTAAAGTAAGGTTTAGTTTTACATTCATACAGGTGTACATGATTCTCTTTATAATAAATATCAGTAGTTTTAGTCTCACCAACACTTATGCATTTATTATTATTAAAAAATGAACAATCCCATATAAGATTATTCTGAGCTCTAACATCTCCTAAAAAAGAACAAGCAACAGCTTCTGTGAGCAACCCTCTAATATCATTTACTTCTCTCTCATTCAGTGTATCTAGTTCATAAACAATTTTTTTAATTTTTTTAGATAAATTTGGAAGATGTATCTTTAGTCCTGCATGATTCCACTTAAAATGGTTTAATTCGAAATCATCTAATTTTTTTATTATAGCTACTTCAGTTTTTTTAGCCATATTTTCTCTGCATCTATATTTATTAAAAGAGTGTAGGTTTCTGACTATCCCATTGATCAAATCTAAAGACTCATCATAGATAACCTCAAATTTATTTTTTAAGAAATTCAAACTAATTGCTATACTTTCTATTTCATTAAAAAACCTCTTTTGTTTACCTAGACCAGATTTTTTCGGCTTAATCATATGATTCCAGATACCTTTGAATATCTAAAATAGGTAAAAATGTAGCTTTTAAATTAGATTGTAATAGGTTTTGGTAAATAATAGGT
>NZ_PPQH01000117.1 GCF_002902385.1 Staphylococcus intermedius NCTC 11048
CAGACTGTCGACAAAGTCCTACGGACTTGTCGGCATTTTTTATTTCTTTAATATTTGTTTAATAACCTTTTCCCATTTTTTGTATAATAATAGTAATAAGACAATGAGGTGATAGTATGCTAAATAAATCTTTCAACAATAGAGAACAACTTGAAATAATTTCAATATCTCAATTAGTTCCTGATGATCACTTGTTACGTAAAGTTGAAAAAGTCTTAGATCTTAACTTTGTTTATGATTTAGTGAAAGATAAATACTGCTTAGATAATGGCAGACCCTCTATTGACCCTGTAATTCTAGTGAAAATCCTTCTAATCCAAAAATTATTCGGCATTAAATCTATGAGACAAACTATAAAAGAAATTCACACTAATGTAGCGTACCGATGGTACTTAGGTTATGGATTCTTTGATAAAGTTCCTCATTTTGGTACTTTTAGCAAAAACTACACCCGACGGTTTTATGATAATAAGGTATTTGAAGAAATTTTCCAACACATCTTAGAAGTTGCTTTTGAAAATAACCTTATTGATACTGAGCAAATTTTTATCGATTCAACTCATATTAAAGCCAATGCCAATAAAAATAAATACATTAAGAAAGTTGTTCAAATTGAAGCCAAAGCTTATCAAAAAGAATTGGATGATGAAATAAACCTTTTAAGAAAAGCCGATGGAAAAAAGCCTATAAAAAAGAAAAAGGAAGTGAAAACTAAATGTATAAAAGAAAGTAAAACTGATCCAGAGTCCGGTTATTATGTGAAGAGTGAGAGAGAAAAGCAATTCGCTTATTCTCTACATGCATGTGTCGATAGACACGGCTTCATTCTAGATTCACATGTCACACCAGGAAACATCCATGATAGTACACAATTGAAACCTATGATAGAAAGAATGGAGAAATTAGGTTTAAAAGCGAGATATGTAGCAGTTGATTCTGGATATAAGACTCCATCTAACGCACACTACCTTATTGAAAAACTTATGATACCTGTGATGCCGTATACTCGCCCAAAAGGGAAAGAAGGTTTCTTCAAAAGTCGAGATTTCATCTACGATGAATATTATGATAGTTATATATGTCCTAATAATGAGTTTTTAACTTATAAAAGAACAATGCCAAGTGGGCACAGGCTTTATATATCAAATTCTGACATCTGTCGCGAATGCCCACTATTGAGCAAATGTACCGAAAACAAACATTTTCAAAAACAAATTCAAAGGCATGTATGGCAAGATGATTTAGATATAGTTGAAGACTTAAGATTTATGGATTCAATTAAAAAAATATATAAAATGAGAAGCCAAACAATAGAAAGACGATTTGGTGATGCTAAAGAGCAACATGGTATGAGATGGACACGTTTCCGAGGTTTAGGAAAGGTGACAATGGATACGATGTTTACTTGTGCTGCGATGAATTTGAAAAAAGTGGCGACGTGGCTTACATAAGAGTCCGTGAGGACTTCTATTTTTGAATATTTTTATACATATTATTGAAAAGCTTATAAAAAACAAACTACCGTTATATTTTTAATGTTATAACGATAGTTTGTCTACAGTCTGA
>NZ_PPQH01000012.1 GCF_002902385.1 Staphylococcus intermedius NCTC 11048
CGAAAGAAGTAAGCCAATTCTTCAGCGACTTAACATCAGGAGCGAAATCAACTTACGAATCATTAAGCGCATCAGCAGCGAATAGTGAATCAATGAGTAGTTCAGCTTCAATGAGCACATCTGAATCAGTAAGTGCGTCAATGAGTGCAAGCGTTTCAGCAAGCGCATCAATGAGTGCGTCAACATCGATGAGTACTTCAGCATCGACAAGTGCATCAGTAAGCGCATCTGAATCAACTAGCATGTCAACAAGTGCTTCAATGTCAGCTTCGTCATCAGCTTCAGCTTCAACAGCGAAAGCTTCAAGTATGACTAGCATGGCAACAAGTACATCAATGACTGCGAGCACGACACCTGCAAACGCAATGGCACAACCATCAAACAAAGATAAAGCAGATATGTTACCTGATACAGGTCAAACATCTTCACAAGCTGGATTGTTTGGTGCAGTGGCAGCAATGTTAACAGGTATGGGCTTACTCAAAAAGTCCAAAAAAGACAAAGATGACGAAACATCATCTGATCAATAATAAATAGATCAAACATGGTTAGAGGGGCTAGAACAAGAGTTTTTAAGGATTTTCCTGTCAAAGACGTTTCTAGCCTCTTTGACACCATGTTTTATAAAAAGAGGGTTATTGTGAAAAACAACGTTATTACACATATTTTTAATAAATATGAATATAAGATTTTATACAAACGCATATTATTCACACTTTTTATTTTATTGATATACATATTAGGCAGTAAAGTTGCCATCGTTGGCGATCATGCAATGCGCCACCACGATAGCTCATTTTATAAGTTAGCTGTTTCTAATATGGGAGGAGACATTAATCGTTTAAATGTTTTTTCACTCGGTTTAGGGCCATGGCTAACTGCAATGATTATTATCAGTTTGATGTCTTACAAAAATATGGAGAAAGCGATGCGCCAAACGCGGGCTGAAAAGCATTATAAAGAAAAGTTTCTCACGCTAGGTTTAAGTGTGATTCAAGGTTACTTTGTGTTGAATCAATTTGTTAAACACGAGCAACTACAAAAATCAAATGAGTTGTTACTATTGCTCGTCTTGATTACTGGAGCGATGTTAATGATGTGGCTTGCCGATCAAAACGTACGCTACGGAATCGCTGGACCTATGCCAATCGTAATGATGAGTGTGATTCGATCCATGTACGCCCAAGGTTTACCTACCTTGTCGGTTGGTACAGTGATGTTGATGATCGTGATTGCTTTAATGGGCATGGCGATGTTTACGCTGTTATTAATCGAAATGATTGAATATCGGACACATTACCGTGACATTACGGATATTTCTAGAGCTGATGAGTTAACTTATTTAGCTTGGAAAATTAATCCGGGAGGCAGTATTTCAATCATGATCAGCTTGTCTGTTTTCGTGTTGTTTAACAGTGCCATCAGTCTTATTGTGCATATGGCAACGGGTGAAACAGCGGATATCAGGTGGGTTTCATTCAACCATTTTATAGGAATTACGATTTACCTTTTTATGCAAACGATTTTAGGTTACCTTTTGTCTCGCTTAATTATTAACACGAAACAAAATACAAAAGATTTCTTGAAAAGTGGTCACTATTTCGTCGGAGTCAAACCTGGTGAAGAAACCGGAGCATATTTAAATCGAATGGCGAGACGATTATGTTGGTTTGGTACGTTGATTGTTGCAGTCATTATTGGTGTGCCGTTGTATAGCTCATTGTTAGTGCCGCATTTGTCACAACAAATTTATCTTGCTGTACAACTTATCATCATGGTGTATCTCGCAATGAATATTACCGAAACTTTAAGAACGTATTTATATTTCGATAAGTATGGGCAGTTTTTAAATAAATATTGGTAAGGAGTATTTTATGAAACGTTTTATACCAGCTTGGTACACAGACCATGATTGGTGGTCGAACCAAGCCGTGCCCTTTTATATGAGAGGGGCTGTTGTTAACGAATTTGATGATTTGATTAGTTTAATGGGAATGCATTTAAAAAATGAAGTGCCTTTTGAAATTATTACACTGAATTATATGCCTGATTTGCGATCGTTTTTGCATCGTCATGAATTGTTTGAAGCGCCGTATTGGTCTGTATTCGATCATATTCAAGGTTTTGCTCACCAAACGCCGCATTCTGTGGATTATCGTCAACTCAATTGGCCTAAAGAAACGGAATTTGTGCATTCACCGGTGATGATTCGGGCCATCACATCTGAAGACATGTATTCTGATATTCATTTCAGTCAAGAAGGGTATTTGCTCTGGATTGAAACGTATAAAAATGATATCGGCTATGAGCAGTATATTTTTGATGATCGAGGATTTTTATCAAGTTATGTCAAAGCGAACGAGGATGGCTACTGGTTTGAAAAATACTATATGACTGCAGATGGCGATTGGATTATGAAAGAAAATATCTTCACAAATCATGTGACAATCCATCCGAAATATGCACATCGTTTTAAGCAAACAAAATATGAAGAAATGAGCTTTGTCATCGAGGAATATTTAAGTGCGTACATCCAGCAAACGATACAGCCGCATGATGTGATGATAGTTGCTTCAGATGTACGACATAACTTACTGATTGCAGAACATTTAAATGGTCAAAAGTTGTGCTTTTCAGTCTTTCAAAAGCGGGATACATGGCGATCTGATGAAGGTATGATTTCTATGACAAATGGCAGTTACTGGTTAGCGGATACTTTAGAAAATGAAAATCATCTGACCCATTTTTTAAACCAATATCAATTTAACAATCAATTGATGCGTATTACACCATTCGATGTGCAAATGACACCGAATATTAGTAGTCAGCTTCATGAAACGTATATTGGTGTTTGGGTCGATGGATTGACAGAAGCATCTTTACGCCAAATTACGAATCAGTTGATTCAGGAAATCGAGCGAGAACCTTTAACAAGAGTGGTACTGTTAACGCGTTTTGATATCAACCATACACCGATATGGATGCATGCAGAAGTGTTGAGAATTCAAAAATATTTTGATGATCGTTCGAAACAACCTGAGTTAGTTCAAGATGTGGGCAAGTATAATTCCAATGACCGTATTGTGTATGCTTCATTGAAAAATGTACCGTTTGAAAATGATATTGTGGAAGCTATTTCTACATTAAGGCTGGTCATTGATATGAATGAAGAGCCAGATTTGTTTCTTCAAATTTGTTGTATGGGTGCAGGTTTACCACAGATTAATCGTATGCAGACAGATTATGTACAACATGAAAGAAATGGTTATATTATTTCGGATATTGAGTCATTACCGCTTGCAATGAACTTTTATTTAACACATTTGAAAAACTGGAACCGTTCATATGCTTATGCCATGAAGCTTGCAAAAATGTATGGTTCAGACGAAATTTTAAAACAGTTGGATGATTGGTTGGAAGGTGAAACGCATGGCACGGAAATATAATATGCTTCAAATCGGCGGCGAGAATTATGCGCATCATTTTAGTGATCGTAAAGATGTCAATTGGGTGCATCAGCCATTTAATTCTTTAGCAGATGTTGAAGAGATTGAAGCGTTGATGAAAAAGCAGAAGTCATTTGAATTTGTTTTTGTCCAAGCCCCATATTCAGAAACTTTAATTCAAGTTTTTCGTTTGGTGAGTTTACCTTACAATACGTACGTTGACCATCAATTTTGGAATGCTGCTTTTGAAGCGGAAGATATTGTTAGAGCGCGTATGATTCGACCTTTTAAGTATGAAGATGAAGCAGAACGATTAGACAAGTTGTTATCACTTGCTTTCTCTGGACAATATGGTGACCACATCTCCTCAAGGAATGCAGTCATTAGTCAGTCATTTAAAGGTGACTATTACTATGAAGGTCAACATACATTGGTTATGACAGGCGATTTTGGTGATGATTTTCAACCGATTCTTTCGTGGTCAATGTATTTGTATAACGATAGTAATCGCGTTAATCAATTCTGGGCTGAATATACGGCAACAGATGGCGTGGAACTTTCTTATACGTTGCGCTTTTATGAAACGGCTGACATGCCTGAGTTAAAAGCAACCTATGTATTAGAAGGTGATTTACTCAAAAAGCCTTTCAATATACCACGTAAAGACTATGATGCCTATATCTTAGTGAGTGCGAAAGCGAAAGGTCGTGGGACATTAAGAGTGGGTAACTTGCATAAACGTTGGACACGTATAGAGTATGGCGAATTCATTTTAGGCGGCGAACGTTTTCATGATGAAGCGCGAGGCGAGTTTATTCATTATTTTGATCCGGGCGACCTTAAGCCACCACTGAATGTGTATTTTAGTGGTTATCGTACAGCGGAAGGTTTTGAAGGTTTTTATATTATGCGTAATCTTAAAGCACCATTTATATTATTCGGTGATCCGCGTCTTGAAGGGGGCGGCTTTTACCTTGGTGGCGAGACTTACGAAAATCAAATCAAAAAAGTGATTCAAGATAAGTTAGATTGGCTAGGGTTCAAAGATGATGATTTGATTTTATCAGGATTATCGATGGGGTCATTCGGCGCGTTGTATTATGGGGCCCAACTAAATCCAGCTGCAGTCGTTGTCGGTAAACCTCTTGTCAATATAGGTGACATTGCGGACAATATGCGACTGATTCGTCCAGAAGATTTTGGGACATCATTAGATATATTGTTAGAAAGCGAAAAGGCACTGGATCAAGATGCGATTCAACGATTAAACAATAAATTTTGGGACACATTGAAGCAATCAGATATTAGTAACACGGTCTTCGCTGTCGCATACATGGAGAATGATGACTATGATTTGACTGCATACCAAAATTTATTACCTGTACTATCGCGGCAACATGCACGTGTCATGAGCCGTAGCATACCAGGGCGTCACAATGATGATACACCGACCATCGCAAGTTGGTTTACAAATTTTTACCATATGATTATGGAAAGTCGATTTGGGAGAGTGAGACATGAAAGAAAAAAATCAATTTAATATTCGCTGGACTCAAATAACGAAAGACACATTTATGTATGGTTCAATTTTGCGTTTTAAACCAACCGAAACTTTATTTGAAAATGAACTTATGCCTTCAGGGATTGTATTACACGAATGGAAAATGATGACGTCTTATGAAAAAGATACGGCGATACCGACAATGCCGATTTTGAAGAAAAACCAAACATATCGCTTTAAGTTTGAATATGAAGTCAAACCGGTGGGCAGTATTTATTTCAAAATTATTTTTAAACGACGGAATGGCACCGTTTGTAAATACAAAATCATTAAAGGACATGAAGAAGAAATTACGATGCCTGCTGAAGCATTTTCATATGTCGTGCAAATGATCAATGCGGCGTCACGATCATTGGTATTTCGCCAAATTGTCATTCAAGATGTGACATACAAAAGGGATCCGTCGCATATCGTTGAATTGAGTGATATGCACAATGTTGATTCGAGTTCTCAATTTGCGACGGTTGTTTTTGTAGAGGATAAAGGGATTCAACTGGAAGCGATACGCCATATGCATAACTGTATTTTAGTGACGAAATGGCAGCACCCGCATATGCGTGCTGTTATCAATGAATTGAAATCAAGACTAAAAGCCTATCACGAACGCTATATTTTACAGTTTGTCGGTTACGATGCGCGTTCAAATGAAATGGCTTATGCGATGGGGGCTCAAATGGATGCATCCGTATTTGTAACGCCATTGCGTCATCCTGAATTCCAAAAACAACTTGGAACTACGGATACAGTATTTAACGGTGTTGCGCTTTATCAGCCATATGAAGATGAAATTACACCAGCGTTGCATCTGGTGGCACCGACTTTAAATCAAAGTCATCATTTGCTTGGTTTAGATGCGCAATGGATTAATGGAGGTGGCTTGTAATGAGCAATCGTATGCATCAAACGATTAACGAATTGCGCTTAAAGCGACTGAGACGTATTTTACGACGCATTAATCAATACCAAAGTGAGTTTGAACAACTTCCAGATGAAGCATTACAACAAAAAACAGCAAAATTCCGTCAACTACTCGCTGAAGGTCAAACACTAGATGATTTGTTGCCTGAAGCGTACGCGGTCATTCGTGAAGCAAGTCGACGTGTGCTCGGCATGTTTCCTAAAGATGTTCAAGTATTAGGCGCGATTGTCTTACATGAAGGCAATATAGCAGAAATGCAGACAGGTGAAGGGAAAACGCTCACTGCAACGATGCCATTATATTTAAACGGCTTATCTGGTAAAGGTGCGTATTTAATTACGACGAATGACTATTTAGCCAAGCGTGACTATTTAGAGATGAAGCCGTTGTTTGAATGGTTAGGCTTAACGATTGGTCTCGGGTTTGTCGATCAGCCCAACTACGAATATAAACCAGGTGAAAAACAAAAGATTTACAATCATGACATCATTTATACAACAGGTGGACGCCTGGGCTTTGATTATTTAATCGATAACTTAGCAGATAGTCGCGAAGGTAAGTTTTTACCGAAATTAAATTACGGCATTATTGATGAAGTGGACTCGATTATTTTAGACTCAGCACAAACACCACTTGTTATTTCAGGGATTCCGCGTGTGCAGTCGAATTTATTCGGTGTTGTCAATACGTTTGTAGAAACTTTAGTTGAACACCAACATTTTAAAATGAAGCAAACGAAAAAAGAAATTTGGTTGACAGAGCGTGGTATTGAAGCGGCTAATCACTATTTTGGTGTCGATAACATTTATGACGAACCGTACTTTGACTTAGTGCGTAACATCAACTTATGTTTACGTGCACAATATTTATTTGAAAATAATACGGACTACTTTGTCTATAAAGGGGAAGTCATCCTGATTGACCGTATTACTGGACGAATGATGCCAGGAACGAAACTTCAATCCGGACTGCATCAAGCGATTGAAGCAAAAGAAGGCGTCAAACTGTCAACGGACACGAGTGTGATGGCGACGATTACGTTCCAAAACTTATTTAAACAGTTTAGAGAATTTTCGGGGATGTCGGCTACCAGTCACCTAGGTGAGAAGGAATTTTTAGATTTATACACAAAAATCGTGGTACAAATTCCAACTGATAAACCGGTTCAACGTATTGATTATCCAGATCGTGTTTTTAGAAGCATTGAAGATAAAAATTTCGCGATTATCGAACGTGTCAAAGAATTGTATGCAGAGCAACGACCTGTATTAGTCATTACACGTACAGCTGAAGTGGCTGAATATTTTTCGACGACACTCTTTGAACTCGATATTCCGAATAACTTACTGATCGCTCAAAACGTTGCTAAAGAGGCACAAATGATTGCAGAAGCGGGTCAATTAAGTGCGGTGACTGTTGCAACGAGTATGGCAGGCCGTGGTACAGACATTAAGCTTGCAGAAGGTGTGAAAGAGTTAGGCGGTCTTGCGGTTATCGTCAGTGAACATATGGAAAATAGCCGTGTAGACCGACAATTACGTGGGCGTTCTGGACGACAAGGTGACCCAGGCACTTCGCAAATTTACATTTCATTAGACGATTATCTTGTGAAACGTTGGGGCAAGGTGAAATCGATGGATGAAAAACGTTTAAGGGAAATAGATTCAGAGACGCTTCAAAAGAGCTTAATTTTCCAAAATCGTGTGAAAAAAATTGTCCAACGTGCACAACGTTTATCTGAAGAACAAGGGATTCAAGCTAGAGAGCAAGCGAACGAATACGAAAAAAGTATTAGTATTCAGCGTGAAATCATTTATAAAGAGCGTAACCGTGTACTGAATTTCGAAAATCTCGATGATGTTCACTTAACGCGATTAGCACGTGAAGTGTTTGAAGAAGCATATGATTTCAACAATTTCACAGCGCCGGAATGGGTGAACTATATTTATAAAAATTTAAGTTTCCAATTTAAAGGGGATTTAGATGCATTGGATTTAAGAAATCGGGATGCTGTGCTCGATTATTTGATGGACATTTTTCAACAACAACTTGAATATCAGAAAGAAAACTTAGACGACTATTACTATACAAATTTTGTACAAAAAGCGATATTAAAATCTATCGACAGCAACTGGATTAAGCAAGTCGATCACTTACAAAGGGTAAAAAGTAGCGTGAACACACGTCAAAATGGGAAGCGTGCGCCAATTTTTGAATATCACAGAGTGGCACTCGAATCATTTGAAAAGATGAAAGACACCATTAAAAGAGACACCGTTAAATACCTTTGTCAAAGCATCACAAGTTTTCAAAAAGGTGAACGCTTGATTGTACATTTTCCAAATTAAAGAGGTGATTTCAAAGTGACAATTTATAATATTAACTTTGGCATCGGTTGGGCAAGCAGTGGTGTAGAATACGCTCAAATGTATCGTGCCAAACTTTTACGCGGCTTAGATGAGCCATTGAAATTTGTGTTTTTAGAATTTATGAGTGGAGATAACCTCCAAACTTTGACAGAAAATATTGGTTTTAAAGACGAAGAAGTCATTTGGATGTATCAGTATTTTACAGATGTCAAAATTGCACCAACCACTTACACATTGGATGATATCAAAGCGTCAGTGCATGAAAAGATTGTTAAAGAAGAACAAGAGGGTGAAGTACGATGGTTACATTTAGAAGAGCCAGGTTCATTCATTACATGTTATTTGAAAAATGAAAATGAACCATATGTCGACTGCGCTGAATTCGTCATCAATAGTAAATTAGTACGTAAAGATTATTACAGTTATATTCGTACGTTTTCTGAGTATTATGCGCCAGAAGATAATAAAGCGAAATTGTATATGCGCCATTTCTATAATGAGGATGGTTCAGTAGCGTATACAGAGTACATCGACGGAAATACGAATGTTTATGTACTTAAAGACGCAACGATTTATACACGAGAAGAATTTGTAGCGTACTTCATGCGTAAATTGAACTTAACAGAGAACGATATTGTGATTTATGATCGTGCTTCTAAAGTAGGTCAAGCGATGTTGCAAAACCAAGGTAAAGCTAAAGGTGGCGTCGTTGTTCACGCTGAGCATTTCAGTGAAAACTCAACGGATGACGATTACATTTTATGGAACAACTATTACGAGTATCAATTTATGAATGTGAATGAAATTGATTTTTACATTACTGCAACAGAGCGTCAAACGGAAATTTTAAGAGCGCAATTTAAGAAGTATTTAAATGCAGAACCGAAAATATTCACGATTCCAGTAGGTAGCTTAGACCAATTGACGAAACCAAAAGAAAAACGTCGTCCATATTCGATGATTACTGCGTCACGTTTAGCGAGCGAAAAACATATCGACTGGCTCGTTCGTGCAGCGGCGATTGCAAAAAAAGAAGTGCCTGAACTGACTTTTGACATTTACGGTGAAGGTGGCGAGCGTGAAGAAATTGAAAAATGGATCGAAAAATTAGGGGCTAAAGACTATATCAAGTTGTTAGGACACCAAAAATTAGATGACATTTATCAAAAATATCCATTATTCGTCGCAGCATCAACAAGTGAAGGTTTTGGATTAACATTGATGGAAGCGGTCGGATCTGGCTTGGGTATGATTGGTTTCGACGTGAACTATGGTAACCCAACGTTCATTCGTGATGGTAAGAATGGCTACTTGATTCCAATTGATGAAAAAGAAGAAGGTAGAGAGGTTGTCGTTGAGCGTTTAGCAGAAGCCATGGTACGTTTCTTCAATGATGGCCCAGCTGCACCACATGATCAATCATATGAAATTGCAGAACCGTACTTATTAGAAAATACACGACAAAAATGGAAAGAACTAGTAGAAGAGGTGTTACATGGTTAATTTATTTGAACAGTTTGATGCCGGTTCACAAGAGTTATATCAAACATTGAAACTCGCAGGCCACGATGATGAGACAATCGTTTTAATTGATGATGGCTTTTTACCAGAAGGCATCATTTCACCTTATTCATTTTTTGCGGATTATAAAGCGCCGAAAAAGAAACGTGCACGCTTTTTTAACGAAGTGCCAATGCCACGTTTTTGGGAAATTGAAGGGAACAATGAAGAAGCATGGATTAAAGACATGAGCTATAAACGTGCGCACATTCATTTCCAATCAGGCGCGCATCGTCGTATCATTAGTCACATTGACTGGTTAGATCAACATGGAAATCTCCAATTTGTCAATCACTATAACCAACACGGCCTTCATTTTGCGCAAACCGTGTATGATTTAAATGGGAAAATGATTTTCAGACGCTATTTAGATCAACAAGGTAACGAAGTGATTTATGAAAACTTTATCGCTTCAAGTATTATTTTAACTTGGAAAGGTCAGTACTATCACTTCAACAGTCAAACAGCATTCTTAGTCTTTTTCTTAAAACAACTCGGCGTTGATTTGAGTGGCTTTGTGATCAACTCACTCGGTTTGCCGTTTGCTGTCTTGTATCAATTGGATGTGCCAGGTAAAGACACGCTATTTTGGCAAGAGTCATCACAAGGTGAGATTCCTGGCAACATGCGTCTGATTTTGGAAGGCAACATCAACCGTGACTGTCGCGTGTTAATTCCGTCACATAAAGAATATGAAATCATCAACGAACAACTCAATGATGAACAACGAGAACATATTGCGTATAGTGGTTATCTGTATGAATATCAATCTAAAAATGAGTATTCAGCTAACATTTTAACTATGACGAACTCAGACCAAATCACAAACTTAGTTGCAATGATTGAAGCTTGTCCATTTGCGACATTCCACATTGGCGCAGTGACTGAAATGTCGACGGTCTTAACATCGTTAGACGTATACAAAAATGTAAAATTGTATGAAACGATTGAAACCGAAACGATTGAAAAGTTGTATCATAAGTGTGATGTGTACTTGGATATTAATGAAGGCGGCGAAATTGTGAATGCAGTTCGAAAAGCGTTCGATTACGACATGCTCATTATGGGTTATGAAGATATTGCACATAACCGTACGTACACTGCACCAGAAAACTTATTTACAAAAGAGAATCAGGCTGCCGATTTGATTCAAGCTGTGAAAGATGTTCACTTGAAGAAACGTTACTTTAAAGTGCGTAAAGACTATCAACAAAAACATGCGAATGAAACAACAGTTGAAGCATTTAATGCAGTATACCAATCATAATGTAGAAAGAGACAGTTTAGCGCTGTCTCTTTTTTTGAAATGTGTATGCATAGACAATGAAAAGAAGGGAGAAATGTGAATGTCTGAATTCATTACTATCATGACATTTATTATTCTGTTGGCCATACAGTATTTTCTTTCGTCTAAGAATAAATACTTCGGTTTTATCATACCTATCGTTTTTAGCGGATTTGTACTGTTTTTATTGATTACGGATAGATTAGGATTCATTTCATCATTAGCGTTTTTAGTTTTAGGTCTCATACTTTTAATAGAGCAATGGTATAAAGGAAAAAAGAAATTGGATAAATAATCAATATCAGTGAAATAGAACGGCATCACCATTTTTTAGTGATGACATAGCTAAGGTAAACAGCTGTATTAACGAAAAATGGAAGCAGACAGTATAGAATGATCTTCCAGAAAGGTCCTTCTGCTTTCCAAAAGAAGAAGAAGAGAATCGCTAATATGACGGAAATGAGCATGCCTATAAGTGGTAAAGACTTGATGTATTTTTCTTGGTTTTTGTGCATGAATAGTGCTCCTTGGATGAGATGTTTATGTCTGTTATCTATATTAAAGGTTAGTTTCCTTTATTTGTCTTTTTCTTTTTGTAGATATGGATGATATATATAATGACAGTAGATAAACCTATTGACGATAGCATGACGATGATGAGTGACAAAAGAAATTCTGGCCAGGTGTTTTTTGGAAGTATCTTGATGATGAAAGACATCGGGATGAGCGTCATCAAATAGACGTATGCATATCGTTTGAGTTCTTCTTCAAAATTGTCCATTTCTTGCGACCGCCTCTCAAATTAAGTTTAGATAGACATAAGATATCACTTATTTTGAGGTGATAAAACCATAATATTGAGTATTTATGAAATCTTAGTGTTTTTAATGATTTGATTTTCCTACGTTCTTATTCAAACAGGTTTTATGGTATTACATTTAGGGATATTTACGTCTATATTGGGTATGTTTACTGCAAATTTAATCATGTATTATATCTTGTTGTATCATAGTGCTGAGTATAACAATAAAATAGGTTTCAAACGATTCATCAACATTATAAATGTGATTATCATTGCGATTAGTTTGATGTTACTTACATTATTAATATTCCAATTTATCAAAAATTAATATGTTAAAACGCCCCGCTCAACGTGTTATCGTTCACGAAGAGTGGGGCGTTGCTGTTTTGACGTGTATGTTATGACTTCACTAATTCAAAGATACCTGCTGCACCCATTCCGACGCCAATACACATTGTGACCATGCCATATCGTACATCTGAACGTTTGCGCATTTCTGATAATAAGCGTCCTGTTAAAATCGCCCCTGTTGCGCCCAATGGATGACCTAATGCAATGGCGCCACCGTTTACATTGGTCTTCTCCATTGGCAATCCGACTTCACGCATGGAGGCTAATGTTTGTGAGGCAAATGCTTCGTTTAACTCGATTAAGTCCATATCGTCTATCGTTAAGTTCGTTAATTTTAATACTTCTGGTATCGCAAATGCGGGTCCGATTCCCATCAGTTTAGGATCGACACCTACCGCTTTAAATCCGACAAAGCGTGCAATAGGTGTGACGCCGAGTGCTTTTACTTTTTCGCCAGACATAACGACGACAAAGCCGACCCCGTCCGAAAGTGGGGCAGATGTTCCTGCTGTCACTGTGCCGTCTGCTTTAAATACGGTCGGTAATTTTGCGAGTGTTTCCGCATTGGTATCTGGTCGTACGAGTTCATCTGTATCAAACATTTCTGTATGCACATGTGGGCCGTTCTGATCATAAGTGACCTTTTTGACACGAATCGGGATGATCTCATCTTCAAATTTGCCGTTTTGTTGAGCCGCTGTTGCGCGTTGATGACTTTGTACGGCATAAGCATCTTGGTCCTCGCGCGCGACGTGATACGTATCGGCGACATTTTCAGCAGTGAGCCCCATTGGATAAGAGGCCCCGACGTCTTCTTGTTGTAACGTTGGATTGTTTGTCGGTTCATTGCCCCCCATCGGTACAGCGCTCATCAGTTCGACACCCCCCGCGACGAGAATATCACCTTGACCTGCCATAATTTGATTGGCGGCAAGTGCGATGGTTTGTAATCCTGATGAGCAATAACGGTTCACTGTTTGACCTGGTACTGTATCCGGCAATCCTGCACGTAAGGCAATCGTTCTTGCAATGTTTTGACCTTGTAACCCTTCAGGAAACGCATTACCGACAATGACATCTTCTACCATGTCGGGTTGGAATGTGCCGTCTACACGGTTGAGCACACCTTTTAACACTTCCGCTGCAACATCATCTGGTCGTTCATGAAAGAGTGCTCCATTTTTGGCTTTGGCGACTGCAGAACGACCGTAAGCGACAATATAAGCTTCACGCATGTCAATCATCCTCTCTGTTTAGATTAGTTTCGTAATGGTTTGCCGTATTTCAGCATATAGGCAATGCGTTCGTATGTTTTTTCTGTTTTGATGAGATCTAGGAAATGCACTTTTTCTAATTTTTGAATATAACGTTGGTTAATATACGTGTTACGTGGAAGGTCTCCACCTGATAAGACTGTCGCAATGCGTAAGGCGATGTCATAATCGTGATCACTAATGTAATGACCGAGACGTTGTGCATCGAGCTGGCCTTGTGCGAGTGCGAGGAAGTCTTCTCCTAGCGCGATATATTGTCTTTTCGGTGTTGGGATATAATGTGCATCCGCTTCATATTGCGCACGTTGTAATGCGATTTCGACACGGCGCTCCTGATTGAAAATGATCGTATCTGTTGGACGTAAATAGCCGTAACGTTGTGCTTCAAACGCATTGGTTGATACTTTCGCTAAGCCGACTGTCATGAGAAATTGTGTCATCGATGCTTGTTTGTCATTCATCATATGTGACGTTTGTAAAATACGGTCGCTCATTTCTGCGAGACCCCCGCCACTTGGCAACAAGCCGACACCCGCTTCAACAAGGCCCATATACGTTTCACTGCTTGCGACGACGAATGGTGAATGAAGTACAAGTTCGCATCCGCCACCGAGCACACGTCCTTGAATGGCTGTGACAACAGGTTTTTCGCTATATTTTAATCGGTTAAAACTCGTATGCAATTGATCAATCGCCGGCGCAATCAGTTCATCGACTTGACCGGTTTCGTGCGCTTTTTTCATTTCGTAAAGGTTCGCACCGACACTAAAGTGTGGCCCATCAGCATAAATGACCATGCTTGAATAAGGCTCATTTTCCAATAGATCAATGGCTTCTACCAAGTCATCGTTAAAAGCGTCCGTAATGACATTATTGTGGCTTTGAAGCTTCAACAATAACTGTTGTTCATTGATGATAGCGAGTTGTGAATCTCTTCGCTGCCAGAGCAATTCATCCAGTTGTTGTTCGATCGGTGTGACATAATCAATCGTTTGGCCGTCTTGATAAAAGCCAGCTTCTACTTGTTGAATCCAGTCAGGTAAGGCGCCGAGCTCTGCTTCAATACGTGACTTCACACGGTCGAATCCCATTAAATCCCATAGTTGGAAAGGCCCTAATTTCCAGTTGAAGCCCCAAACGAGTGCGCGGTCAATATCGCGAAAGTCATCCGTTGCTTTTGGGACGTTCACTGCAGCGTAATAAAAATTGTTGCGTAACGTCTCCCATAAAAATTGTCCGGCTGGATCTGTGGCGTTGAAGATGACGTCTAAGTTGTGTGCCAAGTCTTTATTGAAAGAAGCAAGAATAGGTAACTCAGGTTGTGTCACGGGAACGTAATCTTGCTTTTCAACATCATACACAAGACGTTGTTTTTGTTTGCAATCTTTTTTGTAAAAGCCTTGTTTCGTTTTACGACCGAGTGCACCTGCTTCATACAATGTGTTAACAACTTGAATATCATGGAAGTAAGGCGCTTCTTCAGGCACTTGTTGTAAGCCACGAATCACAGACACTGCAATGTCTAAACCGACGAGGTCAGATAGGGCATACGTTCCTGTTTTCGGTCGGCCGATGATTTTACCTGTCAGTGCGTCCACTTCTGTAATCGAGAACCCTTGTTGTTCGGCGCGATACATAATGTCATTCATCGTTTGTGTGCCGATGCGATTCGCCACAAAGCCTGGCACATCATTGACAACGATCACACCTTTACCGAGCACTTCTTGTGTAAATGTTTGAACGTATTGAACGATGTTTTCGTCGGTCTTCGCATTAGGGATGAGTTCGACTAATTTCATAATGCGTGGTGGATTGAAGAAATGTAAGCCGAAAAAGCGTTTTTTATCTTCCGGACCAAACACTTTCGCAATCGCTTCAATCGGTATACCTGATGTGTTCGTCGCAAATAAGGCTTCTGGTTTTGCGGTTTGTGCGACTTGTTGCCATAGTTGATGTTTCACTTCTAAATCTTCTTTTACAGCTTCTAAATAAAGGTCTGCATCATCATCGGCTAAGTCATCTCTAAAATTGCCGTATGTGAGGTGCGGGGCTAGCGCAAGGTCAAACAGTAATGGCTTTTTAGGATGTGTGATTTTATCGTATGCCGCTTTAGAAATTTTGTTCGGATCATTGTCATCAATTACGATATCTAATAACTTTACTTTAAGTCCTGCATTGACAAGGACAGCGGCGAGTTGTGCGCCCATTGTCCCTGCACCGAGGACGGTTACTTTTCGAATTGTCATCGTAAATTCCTCCCATTTTTCACTTTTTGGCTGGTCGTATTTTTGCTTTAAACGAATGCAGAGACGCCTGTCAGAGCACGGCCAATTACGAGGGCATTCATTTCGTGTGTACCTTCATACGTGTAAATGGCTTCAGCGTCAGAGAAAAAGCGTGCAATATCTTGTTCGCCAGCGAGAATACCATTACCGCCTGTGATACCACGGCCCATCGCGACAGATTCACGGAGACGAAGGGCATTCATCATTTTCGCTGTCGAAGTCGCTACTTCATCGTACTCACCATTTTCTTGCATCCGCGCGAGTTGCGCACTCATCGCCATGGCATGTGTTAAGTTACCTTGAATCATGGCGAGCTTTTCTTGGATGAGTTGATACTGACTGATAGACTTACCAAATTGTTTACGTTGTTTCACATAATTGAGTGATGCTCGTAATGTTCCAGCGAGTGCACCTGTGGCCATATAAGCGACACCTGCACGCGTAGAGTATAAAATTTTAGCGATGTCTTTAAAGCTTGTAATGTTTTGGAGACGATCGGCTTCTTTCACTTTGACATTTTTGAGTCGAATTTCAGCGTTTGGCACGATACGTAACGCGATTTTATGTTGGAGGACATCAATTTCTACGCCATCTTGATCTGGTGTGACGACAAAGCAGTGGGGCTTGCCTGTCTCCTTGTTGACCGCAAAGACGGGGATCACATCGGACACATGTGCACCACCAATCCATTTTTTCGCACCGTTGATGACCCATTCATCGCCATGACGTTCAGCGACTGTTTCTAATCCTCCTGCAACGTCCGAACCATGATCTGGCTCAGTGAGGGCAAAACATGTGCGCAATTCATGTGATTGAAGTTTAGGGACATATTTTGCGACTTGTTCAGGACTGCCTCCGAATAAAAATGTATTATGGCCGAGACCTTGATGGACGCCAAGCAATGTCGCGAGTGACACATCAAAGCGTGCAATCGTATAAGACATGAAAAATTGAAACAGTTGGCTCGGTGTTTTCGCATCTTCACGACCTTGGTAGAGGAGGGGATTCGTAAAGTATTGAAGTGCCCCAATATCTTTAAAGTAGTCTTCCGGCACTGTCGCATCGACCCAATGTTGATTGATGTCTGGACGATATTTGCTTTCTAACAAGTCATTGAGCTGTTGTAACAGTTGTACTTCTCCGTCTGTTAACCCTTTCGCAATACTTAAAATATCTTCTGGATAAAGTTGTTTTAATACTGCTGTTTTGTCTGTAGTCATAATAGTTGACCTCCTAATAGTTAGATTCGAGTGACTTGCTTGTTATTGCTCAGCTGCTTGTTGTTGTGCTTTCTCGTTCATTATTTTCGCAATGGCGATTTTGTCTGGTTTTTGCGTTGAATTCAGCGGCATATGTGTGACCGGTAAATACATACGTGGCACTTTATAACCGGCTAACCGTTCACGCATATGTCGATCGAGTTGATCCACATAATCTTCAGGTTGGTCCCTTAAAATAATCGCGGCTGCAATGGATTCACCGTATTTTGGATGTTCGTAACCGACGACGACACAACGATCAATCAGTGGATGTTCGGCGAGTGCATTCTCTACTTCTGATGGCAGGACGTTTTCACCACCTGTAATAATCAATTCTTTTTTACGGTCGATAATAAAAACGTCACCATCTTCATCTTTTTTCGCTAAATCACCTGTCAGCAAATACTGTTCATGGAAAATTTTGGCTGTTTCTTCAGGCTTATTCCAATAACCAGGCGTAACATTTTTCGCACGAATCGACAGCTCACCGATTTCACCGTTTGCGACTTCATTTTTGTCTTCGTCTAACACTTTCGCATCGACAAACATGACCGCTTTCCCGATACTCATCGGTTTATGGCGCGCGTTGTCAGGGGTGTTGACCATGACGAGTGGCGCCTCAGTCAAACCGTAACCGTTAATAATGTTGATGCCGTATTTTTTGAACGCTTGTTGAATGCTTGGTAACGGCTGTGAACCTCCTTGGATGACGTATTTCATCGCTCTAAAGTCATCGGGGTTAAAATTGTCTTGTGTCAATGTGCTGTAATACATCGTTGGAATCATAATGAGAAAGTCTGGGTGATACTTTGCAATCATGTCATTCAGTTCCTCGCCGTTGAAATAGCGTTGTAGAACTAATGTGCCACCTGCCATCAATGTCGGTAACACGGTATCGTTAAAACCTAAAACATGAAACATCGGAGTGGAAATAATTGTGAGATAGTCTGAGTTGAATTTATAAGTCAGTTCAATATTGGCGCCATTATGCACGAATGATTCATAGGAAAACATGACGCCTTTAGGTGTTCCTGTTGTTCCACTCGTATAAATCAATGCAGCAAGATCTGTTGAATCCACGGCAATGGCTTTGAATACAGAATGTTGTGAGGGGTCAACTATTTGATTATATGCATCGGAATCAATGTCCATATGCAAGTAGTCTGGATTAACCTCACTGAGCGAACTTAAATGCTTTTCAGCGTAAAACAATATTTTTAAAGTAGAATCCTCCACAATCGCCGCAATTTCTTTTGGGTTGAGTCGCCAGTTTATCGGTAAATAAACAGCACCCATTTTGAAACAAGCGAATAATAAATCTAATAATGCGACGTCATTGGGTGCGAGTACACCGACGACATCCCCTTTTTGAACACCTTGTTTTGTTAGGTAATGTGCCATATTATCTGCACGACTATTCAGTTGCTGGTATGTCCATTCTGTCCCTTTAAGGTGATCAATGACTGCAGGTTTCTCAACGTCAAAATCTGCGCGTGTTTTAATCCAATCGAAATTCATCTCTTTCTACCCCCTTGTTTATACTGTTCTGTTTGACTGAATCGTATGTAGTAATTGCCCCCAATCTACTTGATACATCGCGGGATCCATCTGTTTCAATTGTGGTGAAATCTTTGGTGTAAAGCCCATTTGCGCGATAATATCTTGTTCGATGTCTAGTCCTGGTGCGACTTCTATCAATGTGAGACCGTCATCTTGTAGTTCAAATACTGCGCGCTCGGTCACAAAATAGACCTCTTGATGTAATGATTTGGCGTATGATGCGTTAAAGTCGATGTTACTGACCGTGTAGACAAACTTTTGTGTATGACCTTCTTCAACCACGGAGAGCTGCTGGTTTTCAATATCGAGCTTGGCACCTGCAATGAGTGAGCCAGTCAAAATCAGTTTTTGTACTGATTGACTGATATCGATAAAGCCCCCACAACCATTCATACGATTGCCAAAGTAGGAGACGTTGACATTGCCATGTTGATCGACTTCCGCAAAACTCATTAATGCGATGGAAATACCGCCGTTATAAATAAAATCCCATGTCAATTCGTGGCGCATACGAACGTCGGAATTGTAATTCATACCGAAATGTTCACGACTGCCGATAAAGCCACCGAAAATGCCAATGTCCATAATTGGTTGAACGAGATGATTGACGTGTTCCTCATGCAGAAGGTTCGTCAATTCATTGTTAATGCCATAGCCGATACTGATGGTGTCCCCAACAGTTAAAAATTGAGCTGCACGGCGCAAAATCAATTTTCGTGTGTTAAATGGCAGTGGGGACTCCGGAATTTTGTCCATGCGTGCTTGCCCAGATAATGTCGGTTGATACATCGTTTGAACAACTTGACGATGGTATGATGCATCTTCAACGACGTAAACATAATCGACGAGTGCCCCAGGAATATACACGTGGTTTGGATTTTGTTGACTCTTATCAACGATAGCTTTCACTTGTACAATCACCGTGCCACCATGGGACTTTGCATTAAGTGCCAAACTGTAACTTTCACCGAGATGGGCTTCTTCATCCATATAGATGTTGCCTTGTTCATCAGCATAAGTGCCTCGAAGCAATGCGACATCTAATGGTGGTAATTGGTAATGCAGAAAATCTTCACCATCAATGTTCAAAAATGAAACGAGAGATGCAGTCGTCTTGTCATTGATGCGCCCCCCTTTATAGCGCGGGTCGATGTTTGTGTTCAAGCCGATTTTTGTAATCACACCGGGTGTAATCGCATTCGTTTGACGATAATGTGTAGCGATGACCCCTTGTGGTAAAAAGTATGCTTCCAATTCATTGTTTTGAATCGCTTGGGCTGTACGAGGAGAAGCGGTCATAATACTCATAATGACGCGATCTACCATGTGTCGCTCAACGAAATCGTCTAATTCTATTGCGAGGCCACGACTACTGATATCATTTGCCATCATCATCGTCAGTTGTTTCGGTTCTTGATGTTGGTCATAGTGTTCAATTAACGATGAGAGCAATGCTGCCGGTAAGTTTGATACAGTCAGTGCGGCTAATCCAATGACATCACCCGTGTTGATGAGTGACGGAATGGATGCCCATGTACACTTTTTCATGTTGCAGAGCCTCCTTTTACACCTTTTATGTAAGCCCTTACATGAAATATAACATAGTTGTAGTAATTGTAAAAATAAAATGTTTGTATTTTCAGACAACAGTCACAACATAGACAAAATATTTGACACGATAAAATGAGTAGTGACAATGTTTTCAGTCGTTTGCATGGGAGGTGAAAAAATTTGATTTGATATTGGGGTGAGGCAGGGGGAGAAACATCATTTTACTGTTTTACAAATGATTGGAGAACCAAGCTGAGCTTTTGGGCTTGTCTTTAGGATGGGCATTATGGTTTCCCTTTCCTAGGGGCTGACCCTCCAACTAACCAACGCTTAGGTTGAACTGTTACATTTTCGGAAGCGTTGGTGGATTTTCCGGGTCAGCTGATCCCTTAGGAGTGTCAACCAGATAGCCAATCCAAAGACTGAGCCCAAAGCACTCAAGATGGTACTGCAATGTTTGAACTATAACATGATGTTTTATGAATTGGGAGGTATGTTATGGGTATCACAAATGTTTTCGGGTCAGTTGGTCTCTTGGGAGTGTCGACCAGGCGCGTCATCTTTTGTCAGATAAGGGGACAAATGGGCTACTGCAATGTTTGAACTATAACATGATGTTTCATGAATTTGAATGTGTGCTATTGTGTATCACAAATTTTCCGGGTCAGCTGAACCCTCAGGAGTGTCAACCAGATAGCCAATCTACAGACTGAGCCCAAAGCACTCGAGGTGATACTGCAATGTTTAAATCACAATATGATGTTTCGGAGGTTTGTAGATGATTGGACTGATGCTATCATTTTTGTTGGGGTGAATTAATAATGTAGAGTGTTCAAAAATAAAAGGACTAGACCTATGAACGGCTAGTCCTTTGTGTGTTATTGTGAACGTTGTGCAACATGACGTCCATGTACGAAATAATAGAGTGCAAGTGCGATGAGTGCTAAGATGGCCATCGCAATGTAAAGTGCACGGAACCCCCACATTGAAATGATATAACCTAATAAAAATGGGCCGAAACCAGCACCAAAGTCTAAGAAAATATAAAATGTGGATGTTGCAAGCCCAACTTGATGGCGGGGTGCTTGCTGGACAACAATCGCTTGCCCACTTGGTACAATCGTTCCGTAACCAATACCGATAAATATAGCGGATAATGCGATGAGCCATGTGCCTTGCGCGCCGCTGAGTATAACGAGACCTATCGCAAAAATGACAATGACAGGATACATAATCGCATTTGGGCCGTGTTGGTCAAAGATTCTTCCGGTAAAGGGCCGTGTCACAAATGTACTGACCGCATACACGATAAAGAAGAAACTTGCAGCAGTCGGTAAATGCATCGTTTCTGTATACACCGATAAAAATGACAATACACTTGAATATACGACGCCAATGACGGCTAATACGAACGATATCGGAATGGCATCTTTTTGGATAAAAGCTTGCAGTCCTTTGACAGGTGTACTTTCCACTGACATTTCCACTTTAGGTAACGGTTTAATCGCAAGTGCAAGAATAAACGCGAGTATAATCACACCTAAACTGAGTGAGAAGATAGAGCGGAACCCGAATGATTGGTTGAATAAAATACCGAAAAACGGTCCGACAGCAGAAGCGGTTGTCACACTTAAAGCATAATAACCGATCCCTTCACCTTTACGTGCTTCTGGTACAATACGTGATGAAATGGTACCTGTCGCAGTAGAAGAGAAGCCAAATGCGACACCATGTATAAAACGAACAATGAGTAAAATCATTAACGTTTGCATGACAAAATAAAGTGAAACTGTAATAATTGAAAAAATAATGCCGTAAACGAGCACCTTTTTAGGTTGAAGCGAATCCACTATACGGCCAGAAGCGAGACGTCCTAATAACATACCGATAATGAAAATCCCTGAAGCGAGGCCACCGATACTTTCAGAGGCATGGAATTCATTAATGGTGAAGACTGTCACTGTCACGATTAACATATAGTGAATCATGTACATTAAAAAGTTGGTCATCGTGATGAAAATAAAGTCTTTAGACCAAAGTTGATTTTGCATAAACAGGACCACCTTTTGTTAGTAATAGTAGTGCGCTTGATATGTTATTAGTATAAAACATAGCAATGCACATGCCCAACAAGAGGCTTTGGAAAGGGGAGTGCATAGTGATACACACTTGTCATATCAAAACGGTGGATTTATAGATTGCTTAACTATTTTCGGTTTTGGGCTTGTCTCGATGATGGGCATCAACGGGTCGCTTTCCTAGGGGGCTCAAAAATGCACAGATGGTATGTTTTTACTTTAGAAAATAAGGATGGGTGATATCATCATGTGTGCAATGCGCGTATTTAAATTAATAAACAACTGAATGCATTTGTAGGCATTGATATTAAACGTTATCAATCAGGCACTTCAAAAGTAGGGGTACGATTAACAAAAGAGGAAATAAAAAAGCAAGACGTTTATTGTATTTGATCGTTATGAACATTCTTAGGAGAACAAAACATTATCAAAATCATATTATTATAAATTAAGAGAGCAGCCTCATGGGAAAGCCCACAAGACTGCCGTAAAAGCGAGTATCAATCGCTTATCAAAGACCATTCATGACTTGATAGTCAAAAATAAATTATATGATTATCAGAAAGCACCACACTAACGAAACCATATAATCATATACATCATAACATCTTATTCAAAAAAGTAAAAATTGAACGGTCTAGTTCAGTAATGTCAATTTTAATTATTAAACCCTTGACAAATCGTAGGAATAGGGCTGGGATATTGAGTTTTCCCAGTCCTATTGATGGTCTCATATTGATTAATAATGATAAAACAGTCGAAAAATGAGGATGCATTGGATGTAAAAATTGGATGCTATAGGGTGTCTTCATTTCATAAACTTGCCCTAAATGACTGCACTTGATGTAAGATTGCCAGAAGGCTGAGACTCTTGAGGGATTAGCTGGTCCGGAAAATCCACTAACGCTTCAATAAATGTAACAGTTTAATCAAGCGTTAGTTAGTTGAAGGACCAGCCCCTAAGAAAGCGAAGCCTTGAGGGCAATCCAAAAACATTAGTCTTAAGAACAGGGCAAGGTTAACAAAATACTGCATCCATAGCATCAAAATTTTTATGTCCCATCTCATTTTTAACAAGTCGGTACTATGCCGAGATGCATCAAATGGATGATGTCGTCTGCAATGTTGCTTCAAGTTTACCTAAATGACGCAATGTGGGTGTGAGTGCCGCGAAGAAAAACCCTTCTTTCAACTTACGCGCTTGTGGAGCTTTAGGTGAATATGCACGAGACCCACCATTGACCATCGATGCTTGGTTCACATCAAGCAACAAATAACCTAGCGCCTTTTTCAATTGAATGACTTCGAGTAAATGGTCACTCAAGTCGTCTTGTGCTTTGTCTAATAACGCATAATATTGATTGCGTAATGCTGTAAACTGCTTTTTGTAACTGTCGACATCATATTCCAAATACGCATTAATGCCATTTTGTGCGTCTGAAAATTGGTCGATTAAATCGAGTGAACTTTGAATGGAACCTAATGCGATAGGAATTTGCAGTGTGACGAACTGTGGGCGAATCGTTGCCGCAAATTGTTCAGCATCTTTCGTAATGATTTGTGATTCAGGTACTGCCACATTGTCGAATGTAATACTGTAAGTGGCTGAACCGTTGACCCCTAAGAAGTTCGATTTTTCTTCAAGTGTGAGACCCGCTGTATTCGCTTGTAAAATAAACATCACGAGTTCGTTTGTCTCTGTATTTTGTGAGATGGCACCGAAATAATGATCTGTGCCGATGTTGCTCACTGCTGGAAGTTTACCGTTTACGATGAGTTGCTCACCTTCGTAATGATGCGTCAAGTTGAATGTTTCCAACGCATTGAAGGACTTCATCGGATTGGATAAACCTGTTGCTCCTAACGCTTGACCAGATAAAATTTGTTGTTGTAAATCATTATGTAATGCCGGTTGCTCAGCTTGCTTTAAATACGTTGAAAAGGCGAGTTGGCACCATAAACAAAAGGCTGTTGTGAGACATGAGTAGGCCACTTTTTCAACAACTTGCGCATTTTGTTTTAAGTCATCTTTAGAAAAATGTCCGTTTTCAAATAAATGTTGAATAAAGTCTTGCGCATAATATTGTCCGTTATCAATTTCAATTAAGTAAGGGTTTAATTCTTGTTCAATTAAAGTTTCAATCGTTGTCATCCTATCACTCCTGTATAGATTAAGATTCTCCAAAACGTTTTAAAATCAAACTTTCTAAATAACTAATGATGCGGTCGATGAGAAAACCGAAAATCCCGATGAAAAAGATGGCAGAGAGCACATCTTCTAAATTCAACATGTTGCGGGAATCGACAATGAGAAAACCGAGACCCGATTGTGCGCCAATCATTTCACCTGAGACTAAGAAAATCCAACTGGTACCGACTGCAACATGAATGCCGGACATGATGTGTTTAAATGCACCAGGAAAAATAATGTCACGGTACAATGCCCAGCCGCGTAAGTTCAAATTGTCAGCGATTTTTAAATAGTGGTCATCAATGGTGCGCACGCCTTTAATCGTGTTGAAAACGATAGGGAAAAAGGCGGCGATAAAGATGATGAAAATGGCCGGTAAACTGCCAATGCCAAACCATAAAACGATAAATGGTGACCATGCAATCGGTGAAATCGGTCGAATCGTTTGTAGTAAAGGTTCGATAGCTTGATACAGGAAACGGTTGCGACCTAAAAGGATCCCGAGTGGAATGGCAAGCACGACAGCAATTAAAAAACCGATGATAAAACGGTAAAGACTAATGCCAAGGTGTACGAATATTTCCCCGGTTATGATGAATTGTCCGATACTTTGGGCGACTTGCACTGGCCCTGGTAAGAGTACGGGTTGGTATTGTCCAATCCAAATGACGCATTGCCAAAGTAACAAGAACAACACAAAAGTGTAGAAAGGGAGTAAGTATTTTTTGAATATAGAACCGATCAATTGAATCACCCTTTCTTGTATAATGTGTCATCTACAAATTGATTGTAGGATGGTGCATCAAATAAATGGTGTGATTGAACGAGCTGTGCAATGTTATCGTAGCCCTCTTGTTGAATCGTCAAATCACCATAAGACGTCCATTGCGCAGATTGTTCAAGAATTTTGCGATCTTGTTTAAAGTATTTAGCCATCACATCGACGCTTTGTTGTTTGTCATCTAATTGGTACCCCGCTTTTTTGTAGTCACTTACAAACTGTTGTGCGGCTTGATGATAGTGTTGGATGACATCTTCTTGTAAGACGAGGACACAACAATACGCATCAGGCATAATGTCGCTCCCATGTTGCAACAAGTGTCCTTTACCGAGCTTTTCACCTAGTGCGCCAAACGGTTCTGCGACGGAATAGCCATCAATCCGTTGTTCACTCAGCGCGGCAGGCATTTCAGCGGGTGCCATTTCGTGATAATGAAAATGGTCATCATGAATTTTGAGTTGTTTGCGCATTTCTTCTAACAATAAATAATGTGTCGAATAGCGATGTGGAATCGCAAATGAATAATCGTGATGATTGTTAAAGTCATGCAAATCATGGCCGTTTTGTCCAAGCACGACATTGCCTTCATGATGTCCGAGTGCAACTGCTTTAATCGGTGACCCTTTCGATTTCGCCTTCATCGCAAGTTCAATCAAAGTCGAAGCGCCGTCAATTCGTCCACTATTGAGCGCATCCATTAAATCTGGCCAATTGTTAAAGCGAACCAATTCGATGTCGTAATCCGAGTGACTTTGTTTTATTTCTTTGGTCATCATCAAATTCGCGGCATGTGTAATCGGTAGGTAACCAATCTTGAGCACTTTTTTGTCACCATGCATGTCACTTTGAGAATTTGGACTGCAGCCGGAGATGATGAAAACGGTAATCATGAATAAGATGAGTAGTCGTTTCATGATGTGCCCCCCTTTACAAATGATATTCCGGTTCAGCCATATGATGATTGAGTGCAAAGTCTTCCATAATTTGACGACGAATGGATAATAGCGCCTCATCACTACGATTGCGTGGATGAGATTGATGCACGGTGTATTGGTTGAGTATTTGAGCCCCGTCACCAAGCAAGACAATTTCATCTGATAAATAGAGCGCTTCATCAATATCATGTGTTACGAGAACGAGTGTCGCATCCGTATGTGTGCGTAATTTGATCAGTTCATCTTGTAATTTATAACGTGTAAAGGCGTCCAGTGCACCAAGCGGTTCGTCTAACAGCACGACACGTGGTTGATGAATGAGGGCACGACAAATGGCGACACGTTGCTGCATCCCACCCGACAGCTCAGCAGGGAAATGCGTCCCTTTGCCAGCTAAGCCCACTGTAGATAAATATGTATCAATATCAGCATTGGACACACGTTTTGTTAACCCGAGCTTAATATTGTCGTTAATCGTCTTCCAAGGTAATAAGTTATGATGTTGAAATAACATTAAACAATCAGAAGAGGGGGCTGTTTTGGATGATTGATCAATCATGACCTCACCCGATGTCGGTGTTAAAAAGCCACCCATTATATTCAGTAACGTCGATTTTCCACAACCACTCTTTCCGATAAAACTAACGATTTTTCCTGTGGGTATCGTTAAATTAAAATCTCGAATCACATGTTGTTCGCCAAAATAATGGTGCAGTGCATTCATTTCAATCATTTCAACACCTCCTAAACCTTATTGAAATACTAGGGATTATAGTGGTAAAAAAAGAGCGAGCAGTAGGCAGTGGCAGATTTATGATATTTCAAAATCAAATTGCTGACTGACTACACAGTTCTCGCTCTCAATATATCGTATGGATATGTGCGCACTTGCATAGGTTGATAAAATGATGCGTTAAATTTTTTCGATACCGTCAATCGGTGTATTTACAGCTTCACGTGCACGACGTACCGCATCTTCATCTGGTGCATTATAGAGGCATACACATTTTGTCATATCTTCGCAAACATAAGTTCTTTGGAATTGGACTTCTGGCACTTCTTCATAATGCACAGAATTTTTCTTTTTACGTTCTAAATATTGGTCCATTGTAATACCTTCAGGAATGTTCCAAGTGACTAAATAGTCGATAGAAACGTCACCTTGTTTGACTTCATCTAAATCTTTGCCGACAAGACGTACTTCTTTCACGAGGCTTACTTCGATTGATGCATCTTCTAAAAATTGTTTCACTTCTTCTTCACTATTGCCTTCCACAATGAAATAGCCGTGTGATAAATCTTCAGTGACTTGTACTTCGATCAGTTCTGGCCCTGCTTGCTCAGAAAGGGATTGTACTTTTTCTTCTAACTCGACTGGCGTTTTTGCGAATGATAAATCTTGAGTTTCCAATAAGAATAATGACATATACAGTACCTCCAAGAAATTTAATATGGACATATTACCTTAATTCCTATCAGAATACAAGGGATTATTGGAAAATGAATCAGAATTTTTCGATAAATAAAACATAAAAGAATACAATTGAGTCGTGTTGAATAATTTAATTGATAATGAAAAATGTTATTGGTAAAATTAGAAATTAGAATGTGCTACAGTTTTGAAACTGGATTATAATTAAAACATCATGAGTATAGGAGGGGTTTCATGTATCGACGTATCGTTATTTTAGGCATACCAGGTTCGGAGAAATCGACGTTATGCAGGAAAATTGGAAAGACGCTCAATATACCCACATATCACTTGGATCGCTATGCATGGGAAGACGGTGAACTTGTACCAGCAGACGTGTTACAACGTCATGTCACTGAAATTGTGAATACAGACGCATGGGTGATGGATGGTACGTATGAAAAGACATTGGATGAAAGGTTAGCACGTGCAGATTTATTGATTTGGTTGAGTGACTCACGATGGCGTTGTATTTTACGCGTCATCCGTCGTTATGTGATGAGCAAAATTCGCCCTCAAGCTGGAGACAATCCAGACACCATCAGTTGGGAGTTTATACGATATATTTGGCAATATGAGCGTAATAAAACAGAAGGAATATTACACATTTATCAACCCCACGCCAACCATTGCGAACTGTGGCGAAGATGAAGCATAGGATGATAATAGGAAACGGGGTTCGGACATAGAAAGTTTTAAGCCTCATTCCATTCATAGACTGATAATTTATCAATAATTTTAAAGTGGTTGAGAACATGAGGGCAACCACAAACCACAAGGAGGCAAGTATCACAAAAAGATTGCAAAGCCATTCTTAGCACCAGAAATAGGCGCAGTAAATGGACTGCAATCTTTTAAAATGATTTTGATTCAATAAAGTGTACGTTTTTAATTAAGCCTTTTTATAACTTTTTTGAATGTATTGAATGATTTTTCTTAATTCAACCATCGTTGGACGGCCGAATGGATTCGTTTGTTTTTGTTGATAAAGCAAACGATTGTCCTCAGAAATTAAGAAATATGCTGGTTCATTGTGTGTACCATGGTCATCATAAATGGAATCGTCCGGATGACTATAAACGCCATAAGTATTCGCAAAATCACTGCTTTCATCAACAAGGACGGGATATGGGACTTGTTTTTCCTCCACCATTTGACGAAGGTTTTCTGCTGTGTCATTTGAAGTTAAAATGATTTGAATGTTTTTCTTTTCAAAGTAACCTGCATTTTTAATTAAACTATCGAGTTCCTCCATACAAACAGGGCACCAAGAACCGCGGAAGTTAATCACAAAATACCATTGTTCTGGATGTGCTTGTTGGAATTGGTGAAAATCGAATGCTGTACCATCTGTTGCGTTTAGGCTAAAGTTGGGCATTTGATCGCCTAATGTAAATTCTGCCATTGTCTTTCTCTCCTTTTTATTTCTGTCATATTGATTGACTGTTAAGCTGTTTTTGTTAATTCCAATATAGCATTGTTGTGATAAAGCGCGAAGTAGAGTGCTTGTGCTATCGAAAAAAATAGCGTGATTTTTGTACGGAAATTGTCTTTTGGACTACCGGTAGTGTGCGGGAAGTCTTAGGGCTGACAAAGAAAAAAACACTTTATATTGCACGTTTATGAAACTCGTGGTAATTTATATGTAAACGTTTCCACAATTGGAGGTGTGTGATGGCGACCATTAAAGAAGTGGCAGCTTTGGCGGGTGTCTCGGTAGCGACTGTGTCTCGAGCAATGAATCAAAGTGGCTATGTTAAAGCAGAGACAAAAGCAAAAATTGACGCAGCGATTCAACAATTAGACTATGCGCCGAATGAGGTGGCACGTACTTTAAATATGAAACAGTCTAAAGTGCTCGGTCTTCTGTTACCGGATATGAGCAACCCATTCTTTACACAAGTGGCACGTGGTGTAGAAGATACAGCAATGGCACACGGTTATCACATTATGATTGGCAATGGGGCGATGGATGAGCATAAAGAATTGGATTATTTAGCGACTTTTAAAGCGAATCATTGCAGTGGTATTATCGCATCCCAACTGTCGACAGCACATGCCTTTGAACAGCTTCAACATGACGAGCGACCCCATGTGCTCATTGACAGGGTAACGGCAGATGACTATTGTGTGGAAGCGGATCATCGACAAGGTGGGCGTTTACAAGCTGAAGCGGTACTCCGTGGTGAAGGACAGTGTGTGTTGATTGTGTATCAAGATCAAAGTTATCAATCTTTTCGACAGCGGTTTGAAACCGCACGTGAAGTATTACAAAAAGCAGGTTGTACCGTGCTTGAATTGTCAGATTTAGCGATGACAAAGGCACAATTTTTAACTTTAATACATGACCATCGTATTGATAGTGTCATTTGTAGTCATGATGTGGCAGCATTTCGTGTATTAAAGTGGTTATATCATGACGGACAGCGTGTACCCGAAGATGTGCAAGTTGTCGGCTATGATGATATGCCACTCGCGGAATGGTTTGTACCTGGATTAACGACTGTGCGACAACCAGCGTATACGTTAGGGGAACGCGCAACGCAAAAATTAATCGCCCAAATTGAAGGTCGAAGTAATATAGAGCGTAAAACATTGTTAGATGTCACATTAATAGAAAGAGAAACGACAAGGAGGAAGTAAAAATGCGTCAAATTTACGTGATTGGAAGTATGTCTATGGATTTAGTTGTATCTTCCCAAGTAGTACCTGAACAAGGTGAGACGGTGTTAGGTGACGACTTCTTTACAACACCTGGAGGCAAAGGGGCGAATCAAGCCGTTGCAGCCGCGCGTCTCGGTGAACATGTCCATATGATTGGCTGTGTCGGTGAAGATACATTTGGCAAGCAAATTCAACAAAACTTTAAAGACAACGCAGTCCAAGTGGATGGCATTCAAGTGATTGAAGGCGAACCATCTGGAACAGCACATATTACATTATCGCAACAAGATAACCGCATTATCGTGGTGCCGTCAGCGAATGGTTATGTGACACCTGAACGAATTCAACCTTATTTAGAACGTATGAAAGCAGGAGATATTGTGTTGATTCAACAAGAAATTCCTGCAGAAACGGTGACACACGTGATTGATTACTGTGCACAACATGATATTGTGTCGATTTTAAACCCAGCACCATACCGTGAAGTGCCGGCATCAGTCATTGCACAGGCGAATTATATTACACCAAATGAAACGGAAAGTGCGCATCTTTTTGAAGGGAAAGACATTGACGAAGCTGCGGCACAATATCCAAACAAACTCATTGTGACACTCGGTTCAGAAGGTGCGATGTATCATAATGGTTCAGAAATCGTCAAAGTCCCAAGCTTTAAAAGAGAAGTTAAAGATACAACAGGTGCAGGTGATACCTTTAACGGTGCATTAGCAGTTGGATTGCAAAAAGATTATCCATTAACGAAAGCAATTGAATTTGCAAACTTAGCAGCAAGTCATTCAGTCACAGGTATGGGTGCACAAGGTGGCATGCCGTACTTGGCAGATTTGGAAGGTGAGTTTGATGTATAGATACGGAACATTAAATAGCGAAATTTCAAAAGTATTAAGCACGTTAGGTCATACAGATGAAATTGTTATTGCGGATTGTGGTCTCCCAATTCCAGACGGGGTCAAACGCATTGATTTAGCATTGAAACAAGGCACGCCGTCATTTAAAGAAGTGTATGAAGAACTCATGCACCATATGGTTGTGGAACAAGTCGTTGTCGCTCAAGAAATGACAGAGCAAAATGGAACGTTGTATCAAATGATTAACAAAGATTTTCCAACGCTTGAAATGGTCTCGCATGAAGATTTTAAAAAGCAAACACGTCATGCAAAAGCGATTATTCGAACAGGTGAAGCGACACCATATGCGAATATTATCTTAAAAAGTGGTGTGATTTTCTAAGGGGTGACAAGAATGATTCAAATGACGAATATTCATAAATCATTTGGCACAAACAAAGTATTACAAGGGGTAGATTTTACATTAAAAGAAGGCACAGTTCATGCACTCATGGGTGAAAACGGTGCTGGCAAATCGACATTAATGAAAGTGTTAGTCGGCATTCATCAAAAAGATCAAGGTACATTAACGTACTTTGATCAGCCGATTGCGTATGATAATCCAAAGCAAGCTGAAGCTGAAGGGATTACCTTCATTCACCAAGAACTCAATATTTGGCCGGAATTGACGGTGCTTGAAAATTTATTTGTCGGTAAAGAAAAACACAATGCTTTAGGTTTCTTAGATCAAAAAGCGATGCGTGCGCAAGCGCAACATATTTTTGATACGTTAGATTTTCATATTCCGTTTAATAAATTAGGGAAGCATTGCTCTATTGGTGAGCAACAGATGATAGAAATTGCTAAGGCACTCATGACAGATGCCAAAATGATTATTATGGATGAACCAACTGCCACATTAACGGATACTGAAATTCAAGCATTGTTTAAATTGATGCGCCGTTTAAAATCACAAGGTGTTGCATTTGTATATATTTCACATCGAATGGCTGAAATTTTTGAAATATCGGATGAAATTACAGTGATGCGAGATGGTAAAACAGTGCTGTATCGTTCAACGGCCGAGACTGCTTATCCAGAAATTGTGAGCGCAATGGTTGGACGAGATATTGAGGAACAGTATCCGACACGGAATTATGTAGAACAACCACCCGTGTTAGAGGTAGAAGATTTAAACCATCAAGACTATCACATTGAACATGCAGCATTTCATTTGAATGAAGGTGAAATTTTAGGTGTGAGTGGTTTGATGGGCGCTGGACGTACCGAAATGATGCGGAGTTTATTTGGCATAGACAAAAATGAAAACGCTATCAAAATTAGAGGTAAGGCGGTTAAAATCAGTTCACCTCAAGATGCGATGGCACATGGACTCGCTATGATTACCGAACGTCGTAAAGATGAAGGACTCATATTAGATTTTTCGATACGTGACAATATGGTTTTACCATCACTCAAAAGTTTTGCGAAATATGGCTTTGTAGATACGAAGAGCACGAAAGCTTTTGTCAAAACGATGCAAGACCGTTTAAACATTAAAGGCTATGATGAACGACCTGTTGCTGCATTGTCAGGTGGAAATCAACAAAAAGTCGTTTTAGCGAAATGGATTGGCACTGGCCCGAATATCATTATTTTTGATGAACCGACACGAGGCATTGATGTCGGTGCCAAACGTGAAATTTATCAACTCATGAATGAACTGACTGAACGGGGAGTGTCGATTATTATGATTTCTTCAGAATTACCAGAAGTGATTGGCATGAGTGATCGCGTAATGGTGGTTCATGAAGGTAAAGTCGCAGGTCATTTAAAAGGCGATGCTATTACAGAAGAAAACATTATGACATTAGCAACAGGGGGGACTTTAAATGAAACAGTTAACGGCTAAAGCACCGTTTTTCGAAAAAATATTACCATTTGTCGGTTTGATTTTACTTGTTGTCATTATTAGCATACTGAATACCGCGTTTTTAGACTTATCCAATTTACTTAATTTATTACGTCAAGTCTCTATTAACGGACTCATTGCTTTTGGGATGACATTCGTGATTTTAACAGGTGGTATCGATTTATCAGTAGGGTCGATTTTAGCGTTATCATCAGCTTTTATTGCATTGATGATTACGAGCGGTCTTGATCCGATTATCGCTATAATTATCGGAGTATTGATTGGTTTTATTTTGGGTGTGGTCAATGGTTTATTCGTCACAAAAGGTAAAATGGCACCCTTTATTGCAACATTAGCAACGATGACAATCTTTCGTGGCTTAACGCTTGTTGTGACGGACGGAAATCCGATTACCAACTTAGGTGACAACTATCTTTTTCAACTGTTTGGTAAAGGGTATTTCTTCGGTGTGCCAGTACCAGCAGTCACAATGACCATCGTATTTATTATCTTATTTATCATTTTGCACCGTACAACGCTTGGACGTCACACGTATGCGATTGGTGGTAACGAAACGGCAGCCCTGATTTCAGGAATTAAAGTTGACCGTATTAAAATCTTAATCTACGGCATTTCTGGTTTAATGTCAGCATTAGCCGGTGCTATTCTCACATCGCGCTTGAATTCAGCACAGCCGACAGCAGGGACAGCTTATGAACTGGATGCAATCGCTGCAGTTGTGTTAGGTGGGACATCATTAACAGGTGGTAAAGGGCGCATCGTCGGTACATTAATCGGTGTCCTCATTATTGGTGTGTTAAACAACGGTTTGAACTTATTAGGTGTATCGTCATTCTATCAACAAGTGGTCAAAGGGATTGTGATTCTCATTGCAGTATTAATTGATAGAAAAAAATAAGCGAAAGAGGCAAAAATGATGAAAAGACTAGCAATAATTTTACTTACTGTCGTCGTATTTTTAGCAGCATGTTCATTGGAGTCTCCGGTGAAAAAGGATCAATCTGGTAAAACGAACAAGAAAAAATCGGATATTACAATTGGTGTCAGCATTTCAACTTTGAATAATCCATTCTTCGTGTCGATTAAAAATGGTATTGAAAAAGAAGCGAAGAAAAATGGTATGAAAGTGAAAGTTGTGGATGCGCGTGACGATTCAGCCAAACAAACGAATGACATTGAAGACTTAGTCCAACAACAAGTGGATTATTTAATCGTCAACCCAACAGACTCAAGTGCCATCTCAAGTGCAGTGGAATCAGCGAACCATGAAGGCATTCCAGTCATCACATTAGACCGTTCTGTCGATAAAGGAAAAGTGGCGACATTTATTGCGTCTGATAACGTAGAAGGCGGTAAAATGGGGGCTAACTTTATCATCGATCAACTTGGTGAAAATGCTAAAGTTGCGGAATTAGAGGGCGTACCTGGCGCAAGTGCAACACGTGAGCGAGGTAAAGGATTCCATGAAGTAGCAGATCAAAAATTAGAAGTCGTATCTAAACAAAGTGCGAAATTTGATCGAGCTGAAGGTTTGAACGTTGCGCAAAACATGATTCAAGCACATCCAGACATTCAGGCGATTTTTGCACATAACGATGAAATGGCGTTGGGTGCGATTGAAGCGATTGGAGATAAAGATATTATCGTCGTTGGTTTTGACGGTAATGAAGATGCGATGAAGTCCATTCAAAATAAACAGTTGAATGCGACAGTCGCGCAACAACCTGATGTGATGGGACAAAAAGCTGTAACATCGATACTTCAATTAATGGACGGTAAAAAAGTCGATGCATCGATTAAAATCCCATTGAAATTAGTCACTCAGTAAAAAGTAGAACAGAGAGAAAATATTGAATACATCATGAAAAATCAGTAGTCAAACAACATAATAATCGAAAGCAGACGTATGTAGGGAAAATACACCACATACGTCTGTTTTTTTTCTGAAATGATTGGCAATGCTGAAACTGAATTTTTTGGGACAATCAAATTTCAAAGAATGAAGACTTAAAAACCAGAGCCTCACAGCACTTCATCTCCACTCACGGCATGTATGGTAACTGAATGTGACAGACAATGAAATGAGTGAATATTCAACAAACAGAAATGTCCCGAGGTAAGCAACCATCCATGCGACACTCCTGAGGGGCATAGTTAAAAACAAAATGTCGTCTTTTAAGTTTAATAGTGGCTACTGTTTAACGCAGTAGCTGTCTGACTTCTCAATGCTTGAGCTTTTGAGAAGTCTAGTCAGCTTTGCGGGGGCAGTACTACTAAATCTTTGTTGCATATGAGATTTCTGTACTGCTCCCGAAAATCCAATTCGGCTTCTATCAAAATGTATCATTCAATCAAGCCGGATTTAGTTGAGGCAAGTCCCCTAGGAAAAGGGAGCATGGTGGGCGTAGCCAACGGTTTAAAATAACTTCTGTGACATCAAATGCTTAAAACCACAAACCACAAACTCATGTCACATCAAATGCTTCAAAACCCCACCAATGAAATAACACCACACCACACCATAAAAAATGCCCCTGATGTGAGATGAAGCACATCAGGGGGCTAAAGGTTTTAAGATTTTAAGATGATTTTTTTCATTATCTAGAGTTGTAAAAATGATACAAGATGTCGGTGTGTTGCTATAGATGAAAGGGAGTGTATCACCATACCAACAACCTTAACTATAGAATCAAGTTGTAATTTTTGGAGGCGTTACGCAATTTTAGGGGTATCACGTAACAACCTAACGCATGTCATGATATCAAGGGCTATTCAATATCATGGCATATGTCTACATGTTACAGTTGATGTCGTCTTCTCCTATGTATTAGAGGGATAACATAGGAGCGGCTTCAACTGTTCAATAGGATTCATACCTGCTGTTCAATCTTACTTTAGTTATGGAGGATAAACATTTCCGTTGTACCAATCTGCTATCAACTTAGCTGAGATGGTTCAACTTGGCTTTACTAAGGGAAATATGAATGTTAACTTACTGTAGTCTATTAGGAATGACTGATATGTGTATGATTCTTGACCCTTGGCTTCAAGTAACGGATTTGATTGAAATGCGAACAATGTTGAGATAGGTATCACCATTGTTTCTAAGTCATGTAAAGCGTTGATATCATTGTGCGCACAATAACAAATATCAAGTAACCTTACGTGTTTCCACCATCAATTAAGACACAGTGTGCAGGGCTAATGCAAGTTTGCCTTAATTGAATTGTTCAATGATAAATCACGCATATCAAGTGCTCAGTTGTATCGTTCATGCGGTCATCACAGTGTACGCATAGGGCTCAAATTATGCCTTTGAGACCAGATGAATCGCTACAAAAAAGCCGAGCCATGACATTGTATGTATGACATGTGATAGGTGTTTATCGAATTGAACAATTTTAAGATAGCACATTGAATAGGTTTTGTAAACAAAAATATTAGGTAAACCTAAAAATTTTCTTCAAATATATGTATAGACAAGTGCTTGGACACTTTGAAATAAGACTGTTCTGAAGATGAGACAACTATGAGTGCTGTGATTGATTCAGTCGCAACAATTTTGAAAATGTGTTGCATTTTTCAACGCTTGTTTTGTTTTGATGGTTGGAACGTAAAGCTTTGCGCGTTAGAGTATTTTTTATACTGAATTGAAATAGGTTAAGGGGGAAAAATTGTGTCGAAATGGTTGTACAAGTTCGGTAAATGGATTGCTGAACATAAAGGGTTAGGAATTTTAGGTTGGTTGATGGCGCTAATCATCATTATGGCACCGCTTCTCATCAACGCACCGAAATTTCAAAGCGATTTAACGATGAATGGTCTGAAGTCGTTAGATACGAACGATAAAATTAATGAAGCCTTCCACCAAGATAGTGAAAAGGCATCGATGCGCATAGTTTTTCATACGAATAAAGAAGATGGTATGAATGATAAAGCACTTCAGTCAGACATTGAAAAGACGCTGACAAATATAGAACACCAAGACGATAGGATTCAACATGTGTCGAATCCATATGAAACAAAGCAAATCAATGATGAACATAATACAGCGATTGCGGATATTAATTATGTCGTACCGCAAACAGATTTAAAAGAGACATCAAAACAAATTGTCCAAAAAGAAATAGACGACTTAAAAGAAAAACACAATATTCAAATAGAAACGACCGATCGAATGGTTGCAAATTCTGAAGTCGGTGGTGCATCTGAAATTATTGGAATTGTCGTGGCGTTTATTGTATTGCTTATTACATTCGGTAGTGTTGTGGCAGCTGGATTACCGATTATCAGTGCACTTATCGGTTTAGGGACAGGTATGGGTATCATTTCACTCCTTACATTTGTTTTCGAAATTCCGAATGTTACTTTAACGTTAGCGGTTATGATTGGGCTTGCAGTAGGTATAGATTATGCGCTCTTCATCTTGTTCCGTTATCGTGAAATACGGAAAACAGAAACTGATCATACGAAAGCCATTGGTCTTGCGGTAGGTACGGCAGGCAGCGCGGTTATCTTTGCAGGAATTACTGTGATCATTGCCGTTTGTGGGCTGTCACTCGTAGGCATTGATTTCCTTGCGGTGATGGGCTTTGCATCGGCAGTCAGTGTTTTACTCGCTGTCATCAGCGCACTGACATTACTACCGGCATTAATTAGCGTTTTCCATAAAAAAATTAAAATTCGTGCTCATGACGATGCACATGACAAACCGGATACATTTTGGTCTCGCTTTGTTGTTGGGAAACCTGTGCTTGCAGCGATTTTAAGTATTGTGATTTTAGGATTGGCGATTATCCCGGTATTTCATATGCGTTTAGGTATGCCTGATGATAGTACGCAACCAGCCGATTCATATCAACATCGCGCATATGAGTTGGTGTCAGAGCACTTTGGAGAAGGTTATAATGGTCAAATCGTCATGTTAGTGAATACGAAAGATGGTGGCAGTGAAGACGATATAAACAATGATCTGAATCAAGTGAGAAGTGATATTGAAAAATTAGATAATGTCGAAGCGGTGAGTCCAGCACAACTGAACGATAATAACCGTTATGCATTGTTATCTATTATTCCTAAAGAAGGACCGAATGCCGTATCAACAAATGAGCTGGTCTATGATTTACGCGATTATAGTGATGTCGCTCAAGATCGTTACCACTTTGATACAGAAATTTCAGGTCAAAGTGTGATTAATATTGATATGTCTCAAAAACTTAATGACGCGATTCCTGTATTCGCAGGTTCTATCGTTGTCTTAGCATTTATATTACTCACAGTTGTTTTCCGTTCACTGTTGATTCCATTAAAAGCAGTAGGTGGCTTTGTCTTATCATTAGCCGCAACGTTAGGTTTTACAACGTTTGTCATGCAAGATGGCTTTTTAAATCAATTGCTCGGTGTCAGCCAAACGGGTCCATTACTTGCGTTTTTACCGGTGATTACGATTGGTCTCTTGTTTGGATTAGCGATTGATTACGAGATTTTCTTGATGTCTCGTATTCATGAAGAGTATGTGAGAACGAAAGACAATGCACATTCGATTAAAGTCGGTATTAAAGAAAGTGGTCCAGTCATTGTCGCTGCAGCATTGATTATGTTCAGTGTATTTATCGCATTTGCGTTCCAAGATGACATGGCGATTAAATCAATGGGGATTTCACTTTGCTTTGGTGTATTGTTTGACGCCTTTGTTGTCAGAATGACGTTGATTCCAGCATTAACAAAATTATTTGGCCGTGCATCTTGGTATATGCCGAAATGGTTGGATCGTATCTTGCCAAATGTGGATGTAGAAGGGACAGCATTGCAGCAATCATTACAACAAACACGTGATTCAGTGGAAAATGATACAGTACATCAAGTGCGGACTGAAGCGGATGATGTGGTAGAAACGACTGACAAACCCAATGTTCAACCTGCGCCAAGTATGGCAGCAGATCAAGGTGATGTCACAGGATTAGTTCAATTGTATCGAGAACTTGCATACGAACATCAAGATCCAGACTTTTTATATCATGCATTGCTTGAATATGCAGAAAAACACAATCGTTCGGCATATCAACGTCATCAGATGTATATGTCAAAACAGTCGTCTCATAAAACGAATGACGATAAAGACTAAAGGAGGACAGGCGATGTTAAAGAAAAAAAGTGTGCGTTGGATAGGGATAGCTTTCATTTTTATCATGGCTCTTGCATTGTCGGCGTGTGGTCAAAGTGAATCCAACTCAGATCAAAAGGCGATGGAAATGGGTGGGAAAGAAATTGAAATCCCATATACAAGTGATGGCTCGACTGCGCGTTCACTTGTGATTGCAGAAGTATTGAAAGAAGCGGGCTACGATGTTGTGACGACGCCTGTACCATCAAGTGGTCCTATGTATGCATCGGTTGCACAAAATTCAGATGCTTTTCATGCGAGTGGGCGTTTTCCGAATGTGGATGAGAGCTACATGCAAAAATACGGTAAAGATTTAACTGTTTATGACGAAGAACATTTCATTGATAATGCACGTGTAGGTCTCGCAGTACCGAAATACATGTCGATTGATAGTATTGCGCAACTCGACGATGAACCAGAAATGGCAAAAGAAGTAGATCACAAAATTCAAGGTACAGACCCACGAAATGGTGTTATGAAACAAACGAAAGCCGTACTTGATGATTATGACTTAGACGATTGGCAACTAGAAGAAGGATCAGATGAAGAAATGTTAAAAATACTGGAAGAGAAATATAAAAAACAAGAACCAATCATCATTACTGGATGGCAGCCGCATTGGTTATTCGATACATTCGAAATGAAAATGTTGGATGACCCCAATCATGCTTATGGCAATGAAAAGCAACATATCGACTTAGTGTTTAATAAAGACTTTAAAGATGCGCATCCAGCTGCCTATACGATTGCGACACGTATTGCGAAAGACTGGGATGAAAAAGATGAAAAAGCATTGATGAAGCAAATTTTCGTCGACAGAAAAAATGCCGAGCAAGTCGCAAAAGACTATGTTGATAACCACGATCGCAAAGTAGACGATTGGCTTAGTGGTGTGCATCAACATAAATCGTAGTGCGCAAGCGTAAGATAGGTAGGCGAATCAACTGCAACACGGCTGACAGGTGATATTCAGATAAGTAGAAAGCATCATGAAGATGTGGTAAATTACATCCATACACTAGTGAACAGAAAGAGACGTGATTTCGGATGTATTCTGCCACCCAAAAACGGATGCGACAGCACATTATCTCTAAGATGCTTGAATTATTGAATGAAAAACAGTTTAACGTGATCACGATACAAATGATATGTGAACGTGCAGAAATTAATAGAAGTACGTTTTATCGTTATTTTGAAGATAAATATGACTTGTTGTATTACGTGAGTCTGGAAATCTCTGAAAGACTGGGCCATTATGCGCATAGTGAAGCACAAAGACCATTTTTTTACAGCATGTTGAACTTTATGGCTGAACATAAAAAGTTGTTCAAAAATATTATGACAACAGACAATCGCGTCGATATTTTTGGCGATTTAGTTCAACTTGTCAGTCGTATGATGCGAGATGACGTGCAACAGAATGTAAAAAACAAGGATCCGATTACATGTCAAATTAGAAAAGCACAACACCCTGTAGTGATTAGTGACTTTTATAGTAGTGGATTGATTGAAGTGTTGAAGCGGTGGCTAGAAAATGATTATCCAATCGATGTAGAAGAGATGGCAGCCTCACTAGAAATTATCTTTAAGGTCGACAGCGGTAAAAATCAATAGAATCAATGAGACTGATGGACGGAATACACGTTTCATCAGTCTTTTTTAATGCTGAAAGTGAATTTTTAAGCATTTAATCCAAACTGATACAATCTATAGTATTTATTTAAATATAAAACGATTAATAAGCAGATGTTAATATTTAGTTAAGAATTATTAATAACTAGTTTATGTCAATTGCACCTTTAAGGCTTTATCATGATACATGTAATCCCAAATGGAAAGAAGGAATTTGTTATGAACATGAAAATGGCATTAGTTTCAGGTGCGTTAGCGACAACATTCTTGCTTGGTGCTTGTGGTAACGACAACATGGATAAAGCTAAAGAAGATAACAAAGCTGAAACATCTATGAAAGACAACAAACAGGATGAGTCTAAAGCATCAGATAATTCAAAAGTGATGAAAAAAGGCACATTCAAAGGCGAAAACAATGAAATGGTAAAAGGTAACGCTGAGATTAAAGATGGTAAGTTAATGTTAACAGACTACGAATCATCAAAAGGTCCAGACTTACATGTTTACTTAACAAAAGGTAACGACATCAAAAAAGGCGTTAAACTTGATGAAGTTAAATATGATGAAGCTACACAAACTTTCGACCTTAAAGACGTAAATGCAGCAGACTATGACACAGTGACAATCTACTGTGACAAAGCTCACGTTATTTTCGGATCAGCGGCACTTAAATAATCAACAAGAGAAAACATCAAGAGAAAGGAGTGTGACATATGGCAATCGCTTATAAAGTCTTAATTCTCCTTATTCGCTTAGGTTCAGGCTTTTATATCTTGATGCAAGGATTTGAAAAATTGACAGGTGGCTTTGCAATTGATGGACTCGTTTCAGTCATTCGCGACAACCAAGACTCCCCACAATGGTATAAGACATTTTTCGAGTTTGCAGTTGCAAATCATCTGGAAATTTTCAAATGGATGGTCCAAATCGGTGAAATTGCTATTGGTTTAGGACTCATCTTAGGCGTCATGTCCTACACTGCGAGTTTCTTTGGCGTGTTCATTATGTTAAATTATATTTTAGCTGATATGATTTTTACATACCCACTGCAATTGTTGTTCTTCGTTATTTTATTAATGAATAGAGAGACATTGGCAGCAATTAGTTTAAATCATTTCATCAAACGTAAAAATATAAGGAATGATGAACATGGCGCACATACTCATAGTTGATGACGAGCAGGACATTAGAGAAATATGTAAAACCTATTTTGAATACGAAGGCTACCACGTGACGACCGCATCAAACGGCGCTGAGGCACTCGAGATTTTAGACGCAAATATCGATGTCATGGTGATCGACATTATGATGCCAAAAGTTAATGGTTATGAAGTGGTACGTGAGATGAAAAATAAAGGACTCGATATCCCATATGTTTATCTAACAGCAAAAACAAGCGAACAAGACACCATATTCGGTTTAATGTTAGGGGCAGATGATTACGTCAAGAAACCCTTCAGTCCCCGAGAGTTAGTGATACGTGTCAAAAACTTATTGAATCGTGTCAACGTCACAAGTCCTTCCACACAAGAAACGATTCGTTGTGGCAGACTCGTATTAAATAACTTAACTAAAACCGCAGAATTTGAAGGGGAAGTAATTCCTTTTCGCATCAAAGAGTTCGAATTGTTATGGCACTTTGCAAATAATGAATCTGTCGCTTTGTCAAAAACAGATTTGTTAGAACAAGTTTGGGGTTACGAGTACTACGAAGACATGAATACATTAAATGTACATGTCCACCGTATACGTGAAAAATTAGAAAAATATGGCTATGACGACTATATCATCGCAACGGTATGGGGGCTTGGCTATAAATTTCAGAGGCAATTTTAAATGACGATACGTAAACAACTGATTTATTCGTTTATCGTTACGATTATCACAACGACATTTTTATTTTACACGCTATATAAATTGATGTGGTTTGACGGGCCACTGACAATTCTTTTGACGATTTGTTCATTTCTTTCCGGTATGATGACACTGATTATCGGTATCTGTTTCACAGTCCCCATGATTAAAAAGATAGAGAGATTGAACGAAAAAACGCAAAAGATAGCGAGAGGCCAATTTGAAACAGAAAAGACGAAAATACATGCCCCTAAAGAAATACAACAATTGAGTGAGTCTTTTGATCAAATGGTCGATAAAATTCAAGAGCAGATGAATCTTATCAAAGAAGAGCAAGAAGAAAAGATGAATTTAGTCCAAAATCTTGCCCATGATTTAAAAACACCCTTAGCAAGTATTAAATCCTATTCAGAAGGATTGCGAGACGGCATTATTCATAGTGAACGAGATATGCAAAAAGCATACAGCATTCTGATTACGCAGTCTGATCGGCTGTCGAGAATGTTTGATGATCTGACGGATGTCATCACAGTTAACCACCAAGAAAGCGAACAGACACTCATTCACATGGATCAATTGCTTATCCCAATTTTTGAAATTTATTCTCAGAAATTACACCATGAAAATAGACAACTTGATGTAGAAATTGCACAAAATATCAAACCTTTCATTCAAGACCAACGTGCGATAGAACGGATCATCATGAATTTCATCGACAACGCCCTAAAATTTTCAGATCACGGCTCGCCCTTAGCTGTGAAGGTCATTGAAGATCATGATGAAATCGCCATCTCAGTCATCGATCAAGGTATGGGTATTTTGGAATCGGATATTAAAAACATATTTGAACGAACTTTTCGCGTAGAAAGTTCTCGACATAAAGATACAGGTGGTTCCGGCCTTGGATTATATATCGCCAAAACTTTAGCACATCAAATCGGTGGGCATATCGAAGTGAGTAGCATATATGGCCAAGGAACGACAATCACATTACGCTTCCCTCCAAAAGTATATTAAATATAGATAATAATTCTCAAACTCAGTACTTCTCAAACCTTTCATAAATAATAGATAGATCATACAGGCGTTAGGCATAGTCCTAGCGCCTTTTTTGTCGTGTTTAGAAATCAGTCGTGAGAAAGGAAGTGCCAATGCGGCCTTAACGCCGTATATGAAGCATATTTAAAGCAGTTACTTTAATATATAAAATTATAGATATGGAATAATTACGCTTTTTAAGTTATTG
>NZ_PPQH01000118.1 GCF_002902385.1 Staphylococcus intermedius NCTC 11048
AATTTATATACATAATTATTTTGTTTTTGATATTATTAATGATTTTTATGCTTATTAATCCAGAAACAGCAAAGTATATATCAGGATTTTCTTTAGTGATTTCCATACTTACATTTTTGACGAATATGTATTATAACGGTAAAGCCGAAGAGCATAAAAGAATTTCAAATACCCCACTATTTTTGTTTGATAGCACTAAATACTCATTTGAATTAAGTGAAGATTTTGTAAAGAATAGCATACAGATAGACATCTTTAACTTTAGTAATGAATCGTCAGTAGTAACAAATAATAATGCCAAAGCACATTTTATAGGCAAAAATAAAAATTTTATATATTTAAAAAATGTTGGTGGAGTAGCTAAGAATGTAATTGTTGAGTCTGAAGTCATTTGGGATAAGGATGAATTTAAAACTCACAAGCAAAGATTTATATTTGAAGATTATAAAAGAGAATTGAGTTGTAATGACAATATATGTCACCTTTATTCAGAGCATGACAAATGGGGATTTTCAAATAAGGAAATTATTTACAACACACATACAAAACAAATGAAAATAAAAGGTGTTTCTAAAGACAATGATCTATTAGTTGGTGTACCAACTGAATTTAGTTATGCTATTAATTTCTATTTATTCGGTTATATTGTCACACCACCGAAATTACTTGTAAAGATAAAGGGTGAAAGCCTTTTAGGAGATAAGTTTACAGACGAAATTGAAATTCGAATCCAAATGTCCAAATTTAGTTATCCCTTTATTAAAGCGGAGATTACATTATCTGCTTGAAATAAAGTGATACTTATTAAAAAAGCCCATTAATTTATCATTAGCAGAAGCCTATCATAAGTGATGGGGGTATTTGAGACATCAATACTAATTAATTTGTTGATAATTCAATTTTTAATTCTTGTTGATTTTGTATGATTTTACAAGAAATAAAAAATTGAATTACTCTATTGAGTTTTATGCAACAAGCGCTATAATGACTGTATACCTTGACTTATGTAAATTAAATAGGAACAATAAGTTATAT
>NZ_PPQH01000119.1 GCF_002902385.1 Staphylococcus intermedius NCTC 11048
TGATTCACTATTCGCTGCTGATGCGCTTAATGATTCGTAAGTTGATTTCGCTCCTGATGTTAAGTCGCTGAAGAATTGGCTTACTTCTTTCGCGATGCTATCTGATTCGCTTGTGCTTGTTGAAGTACTTGTTGAGTCAGACGCACTTGTTGATGTGCTTGCTGATTCAGACGCACTTGTTGATGTGCTTGCTGATTCGCTTGCACTCATTGATGCACTTACTGATTCAGATGTGCTCATTGAAGTCGAAGCATTCATTGATTCACTATTCGCTGCTGATGCGCTTAATGATTCGTAAGTTGATTTCGCTCCTGATGTTAAGTCGCTGAAGAATTGGCTTACTTCTTTCG
>NZ_PPQH01000120.1 GCF_002902385.1 Staphylococcus intermedius NCTC 11048
ATAACCACATCTCCAGAAATAATCTATTGTTATTGCAGCATTTTGTTTATTGATTTTGTATAGATTTGTATACTAATTTAACTTTGCAACAGAACCGAAAAAGTCATATCTTTGAAGTGAAAAATTTAATTAAAGATTATGTGTTGTGCAATCATTTTGATATGTTTTGGACATTGACCTTTGACCCTAAAAAATATGGCGGTGAAATTAGTGATGAATTAGCTTATGAATTAATGAGTAAATTTTTGCATAATATCAGAAGGAGACATAAACGTAAAAGTGATAAGCCGTTTAACTATATAGCTGTTCCAGAACGTCATAAAAGCGGCCAAATTCATTGGCATATGATAACAGGTTATTTAGAGCCAAATCTGATTGATAGTGGTAATACTTACAATAATCAAAAGGTGTATAATTGCGTTGATTGGGGACATGGTTTTACGAATGTTCAAAAGATGCGTTCGAAATCAAAAGTGAGTAGTTATATGACTAAATATATTACGAAAGATTTATTATATAGCCCTGTGAGAAAACATAAAGCTAAATATTGGAGTAGTAAAGGTTTGAAGCTTCCTGAAGTGTATGCAGGCAATTATTCTGATTTAGTAAATATTCTGCCATTATGTGATGAGAATGGAGAATTAAAACCAACACATAGCAATGATATTTGTGATATTTGGTTATTTAAAGTTTAAACTTCTGTGAGCCTCTGAAAACGCAAGGATGGAATCCATTAAGCGTTTGGGCAGCGCTCAGAGGCTCACAGAGAGGTTTTAGTGTTAATAAGATATAAAAATATTAGAAATAGGCCTAAATGTTTAGAATGAGCTCTTAGACGTTGTGAAGACATATTTAAGATGACGTTTATGCCGAGAAAACTTTTGAAATGGAAAAGAGCTATATGATATTTCAACTTGTTGAAAATGTTGGTGGGGATTGAATTGGGATTAAACCAAGCAAGCACCAACAGAAAATCATATAGCTCAAAGGTTCCATGTCAAAAGGAAATTGGAATAAATATTTAATTAATTACTTTGAGTGCTAGCATTATTATTAATTTAAATATAATAAAATATATTATTGTTTTTAATGTTAGTTCTCCGATACTGAACATTAAACTTCCGATTGATTGAGTTTTGAATATATTTATACTGGTTCTGTTGCAAAGTTAAAAATCATATAATATAAATACAGAGAAATGAGAAAATAACCACATCTCCAGAAATAATCTATTGTTATTGCAGCAT
>NZ_PPQH01000121.1 GCF_002902385.1 Staphylococcus intermedius NCTC 11048
AAAGACAATTCACAAGTATTTACTGATATAGATCAGTTTACAAAACATGGTGTACTGAGAATGTTATATAAAGTACGCCATAAGACAAAAATGGAAAGGGTGTAAATATATGGCAACAAGTTATATTGCCGTTTGTGAGCCTACTAACAACACTTTAGGTATGATGGGTGTTTTAGTATCTGACTTACTCGAGGGCGAAGAAAAAGTGTCTTCTGAGCTTTCTGAGAAGATTGTAGCAGGCAAAACAGACTATA
>NZ_PPQH01000122.1 GCF_002902385.1 Staphylococcus intermedius NCTC 11048
GACGGTTATACACCAACGCAAACAGGTCAAGGCACAACGGATAACGACTCTAATGGTACTTCAACGAACGTAACTGTTGGGGACAATGATGACTTAACCATTGATAGTGGTTTCTACAAAACTGAACCACCTGTCCCACCGACTCACAATATCGGTGATAAAGTTTGGGAAGATACAAACAAAGACGGTATCCAAGATGCTGACGAACCAGGTATCCCTAATGTGACTGTCACATTA
>NZ_PPQH01000123.1:0-671 GCF_002902385.1 Staphylococcus intermedius NCTC 11048
CCAACGAATTTCAAATTCTTCGGGCGTTTCGTAATCATTATTACATTGCTCTTCGATTTGCTTAATTTCATATGTTTTAAATTCATTGATGGTGCTTTGATAGAAATAGCCCTCCATAGCTTCGACTGTACTATTTTTATCATGAATAACAACTTTAATACGTTTTAGCATAGCTAATAATTCAGCATCAATATCTTCTAAAGAGAAGTTTGTATCATAGTTTTCGTTGTAGTGGTTTTTAGCAGAGACCATTTTTTTCAAGACAATACCTAAATCATTTGATGAGAAATTCATAAGATAGCTGTTTAACGGTTTTGAGAAATTAAATGATTTTAATTTCATTGTTTTTCGAGTTAATTCATAAGTGTTCTCTGTGTCTTCTGTTTGTGATAATCTACTACTCTCTAAATACATAGAATTAAATGTATTACTTATAACAGTATTACTAAAATCAGTATTACTAGACTGCATATTTAAACCATTGCCGACTGCATTTTTCACCCCTTGGACCTTATAAAGGCACCCCTTCATAGATTTTTCAGGGGGTACTAATACAAATTTTTGCTTACGTTTTACAGTATTATCTTTCTCTTTATTTTCTTCTAAAAATTCTTCGGTTGATAATTGCTCACTATACAATGGTGTATATAAATATAGGCGATTTGGGTCAT
>NZ_PPQH01000123.1:681-2437 GCF_002902385.1 Staphylococcus intermedius NCTC 11048
CACCTTATAAAGGCACCCCTTCATAGATTTTTCAGGGGGTACTAATACAAATTTTTGCTTGCGTTTTGCAGTATTATCTTTCTCTTTATTTTCTTCTAAAAATTCTTCGGTTGATAATTGCTCACTATACAATGGTGTATATAAATATAGGCGATTTGGGTCATGAATACCTTGTCTTTTTTGTTTAAGTAAACCTAGCGCTATTAACTCTTTTTTTGCATCAATAATTTTCTTTTCACATACATTGAGCATTTGGGCTAATTCTTGGTTGGCATAAATGCAGAAAATACGTCCCTTTTCATCTACATATTTTGAAGCTTTTTTAATATTTACATTTTTGAGTGTAAGCGTAAATCGCTCTTTTTGTAATGTGTATACTAATTTTGTAAGCAAAGACGCATTCTTATAGTTTGGATTTGTATCAAAGAATTTTGGCATGTGAAAATAAGACAGTTTTTTACCGTCAGAATAAGTCAATGAATCATTGGATAATTCAGGTGTATTAACATAAATATGTATACCTTTATTTGTAGTAGTAATAAGCTCATAATCAACCAAAATACGTTTGTATTTTTTTGCTGATGAATTAGATAATTTGAGGTCGTTTTCTAAGTCTTTGATAGAGTAAATAACGAATGGTTTCCCATTATTATCAATATACGCATTTTTATTTTGAGATTTTAAGACACGGATTTGTTTATTTGCGATATACGTATACATTGCTTTAGCTTGGTATGGGAGGTCTTGATAGTTTTTGTCTTCGAATAAGAATTTGTAAGCTTTAAGAAATGGTAAATGTTTTTTATCGTTTAGGTTACATACGCGTGTTTTGAAGTTGTTTTCCATTTTAATTCCCCTCTTTAAGTGATTTTCAGGGGTTTGTCGCCAGTAGAATATTACGAAAATTAACAAATTAAGTAGGATAGTTGATTTGTGGAAGAATGCCCTTTATAATAAGAGTATAAATAAAGTCGTAAATAACTACGTACTTACGTTTTTATTTATGATTAACTATTTGATTACGAAAATCTCAATTTAATTTGTTTGGTTCTGGCGACAGAACACCCTAACACAGTTGCGGCGAACAACTGTGTTTTTTATTTGTTCCTATTATAACATTGGTAATTCTATATTCCAATGGAAAACTAATAAATTTATGATAGTCAAATTTATTTCCAATAATGTTATTATATAGATAAGAGTAATTGAAGTGGGTGATAAGATGAATGACAGATTTTATATATATAAATGCTTTTTTCAAGAAGAGCCATATTTCCATTTAACTATGACGCAGAAGTTTTTCTTATCTTTGTTATATTCATTAAGTGATGAGGATGGATATTTACCGATGCAACAAAAACAATTAGGAGAAATGATAGGACTTACGAAAGTCGGTATAGGTATACGTTTATCTTACTTATATAAGACGGGTATTGTAACTATAGATAATAATAAAGTTATAAAAGTTACTAGACCGCATAATAGAGAATTTATTCCTTTAAATGAAGAATTTGTATATGGGAAATATCAGGATTTGTCTGAGGGAGCGAAAATATTTTATACTTATTATCGATATATTCAATTGCTTAAGAAAGCAGATTACCTTAAAATAAAAGGAACAGAAATCGGAAAGCCATTAAATTTGAATGTACGTACTATTCAAAAGTATTATATAGAATTAGAAAATGTAGGTTTGTTGATTAAAAGTAAAGATTTAGGAATGAATAAACTACAGTTTTTAGAAATATAGCCCCTA
>NZ_PPQH01000123.1:2447-2540 GCF_002902385.1 Staphylococcus intermedius NCTC 11048
ATTTTTGTTGTACAACAAAAATAAACAAGTAAGTAATCACATGAGTACGTATGTAAATAAAAAGTCTCTACATGTTATTATTTGTAGAGACTT
>NZ_PPQH01000123.1:2550-2769 GCF_002902385.1 Staphylococcus intermedius NCTC 11048
ACCCTATTAATAAAATATTAATAGGGTTTTATTTTTGTTGTACAACAAAAATAAACAAGTAAGTAATCACATGAGTACGTATGTAAATAAAAAGTCTCTACATGTTATTATTTGTAGAGACTTTTTGGTTCTGTTGCAAAGTCAGAAAAAATATAACTAATTATCATTTTAACTGGTAGTATTTCCTTAACTGACCAACATATGACTAATTTCATAGCA
>NZ_PPQH01000123.1:2779-2874 GCF_002902385.1 Staphylococcus intermedius NCTC 11048
GAGGCTGGGACATAAATCCCTAAAAAGCAGCAGTAAGATAATTTTCAATTAGAAAATATCTTACTGCTGTTCTCTATTTATACAATACTTCGTAT
>NZ_PPQH01000124.1 GCF_002902385.1 Staphylococcus intermedius NCTC 11048
TTAGTTCACAGTCACAACCATCTTTATACTCATAACCGTTATCAAATTTATACCAGTCATAATCCCTACCGCATTTATCACAATGTAATCCTGTTTCCTTCTCTACGATTTCGTTTTTAAATTGTATTCTCTCAGCTATTTTTTCAAAAGGATTCATTTTTATTCCTCCCAATAGCTCATGTCATGCTTCATACGTTCCAATTGATCCACACCACTTAATTTAGGCGTCTGATTAAGGTAACCCTCAAATTTTGTTCCAAATAACGTTTCGGGTCTCAGATACTTCTCCATGTCTGTACCTTTCCATTCCGATACTTTGTTATCAATTGCTTTTTTAAAATCATCTAGTGTAAAGCCCTCATCTGTTCTAGCACGTATGACTGTTTGATTCTTTTTAGTAGTTGATTTGTATTGCTTACCTGTTTGTTTGTTAAGATATTCGATAACATCTCGATAAGGATATGCAGTCGGGTTGCCCGACAATATATTACCGTCATTATTAGTATTGTTATTATTAGTTAAATCATTATTAGTACTATTATTATTAGTAGTATGCGATTTACCATTAACGGTTTTTCCATTGTTGGTTTTTCCATTAACGGTTTTTCCAACGTTGGAAAATCGAATGTGGTGTGGTTGCTCATATACTAAGTACTCATAGCCATTTAACCTACCGCTTTTATCACGTTTTCTATTACGTTGAATATATCCAATTTCTTCCAATTCCTTGATTCCGCTTTTTAAGCCGCTAAGTCCATCGGTTGAATGTTGCTCTAGCTCTGTTTCATAAATTTGCCAGTCATCAGGCCGACTTAACAAATAAAGTAGAATTCCTTTAGCTTTCCAACTTATATTAGAATCATGTATAAAATCTTTGTGTACTGTCACAAAGTTACCTGATTCTTTGTAAACTCTAAATGTAGCCATTTTTTATCTCCTTTCTGGTATAATTTTTTCTGAATGCTTTTGCATCAGATTGGAGGTGATGTTATGAACAAAGAAGAATTCTATAAATACTTCGATGAACGT
>NZ_PPQH01000125.1 GCF_002902385.1 Staphylococcus intermedius NCTC 11048
AGTGAATCAATTAGTGCATCAGAGTCATTGAGCGAAAGTGAATCGATTAGTACGTCTGAATCAATAAGTGAAAGTGAATCAATTAGTGCATCAGAGTCATTGAGCGAAAGCGAATCAATCAGTACGTCTGAATCACTAAGTGAGAGTGAATCACTAAGTACGTCTGAATCACTAAGTGAAAGTGAATCACTAAGTACATCCGAATCAATAAGTGAAAGTGAATCGATTAGTACGTCTGAATCATTAAGCGAAAGTGAGTCACTAAGTACGTCCGAATCATTAAGCGAAAGTGAGTCACTAAGTA
>NZ_PPQH01000126.1 GCF_002902385.1 Staphylococcus intermedius NCTC 11048
CTTTAATACTAGTATTAGGGATTTTAAAATTTTCTATATCCTTTTTAGTAATATTAGGATCTTTTCTACTACTTGCGGCAACACGGTGCCATTTTTTAACATTAAAATTTAAATACGCTTGGAAAAATTTCGAATTAGTGTCTCCCATTTCTAGCAAAGCTGATATAGCTTGGTTTGTTGTTGCTTGTATTTTTAATACCCCAGTTCTACCAATTTGATTGAATCCGCCATACATAGCTATTAACAAGGTGTTTTTAGGCAATAGTTTTAATTTAAGTTTTTGCACTGCTTCTTCAGTTACTTTTTCAGAGGTTTGTGTAATTATTGTATTGTTTAAATCTGTTGTTTTAACCCATGGAACATTTCCATTTTCATAATAATTACTATTTGATCTAAGTGGTGTAGAACCAGAAACAACTTTAAAAAGCTGTTTTATTTTCTTCTCTTCCCACTCACCACTAAACTCAGGAAATCGTAACTCTGGGACATTTTTCTTTAAATTAGTCATGCTGCAACACTCCTAATTCCTTTAAATAGCCCTCGATGTCTTGTTCGATTTGTGCGATGTCGTTGTCGATGTTCGCGATGTCTTGTTGAACTTGATCGAGGTCTATCGGAGCTTCTTCCTCGAATGTATCGACGTAGCGTGGGATATTGAGGTTGTAGTCGTTGTCTTCAATTTCTTGTAATGTTGCGGCGTAGCTGTATTTATCGATAGTTTCTCTATTTTTGTATGTGTTCATGATTTTTCCAACGTGTTCGTCTGTCAGGTGGTTTTGGTTTTTGCCTTTTTCGAACGCGTTTGATGCGTCAATGAATAACACGTCTTGATCGGCTTTACGACATTTTTTGAACACTAAAATACACGTCGGAATGCTTGTGCCGTAGAAAATGTTCGCGGGTAAACCAATGACCGCGTCCAAGTAGTTTTTCTCTTCAATGAGATATTGTCGAATGACCCCTTCTGCTGCGCCACGGAACAAGACACCATGTGGTAATACGACTGCCATTGTGCCTTCGTCGTCTAAATAGTGGACCAAATGTTGGATAAATGCGAAGTCGGCTTTCGATTTCGGTGCGAGTTTGCCGTAACCACTGAATCGGTCGTCATCATTAAATTTACTGTCTGCTGACCATTTCGCACTGTACGGTGGATTGGCTACAACGGCGTCGAATTTCTCTCCTAAAAAGGCTGGGTTTTCTAACGTATCGTCATTTTGAATGTCAAAGTTTTCATAACGAACATTGTGTAACAACATATTCATGCGTGCTAAGTTGTACGTCGTGTTGTTACGTTCTTGTCCATTGTAACGGTAGACTTTCGTTTCTTTACCGACACGTAATAGTAATGAACCTGATCCGCATGTAGGGTCATATACATTGCGTAATTTATCTTTACCTAATGTGACGATTTGCGCTAAAATTTTTGATACTTGTTGTGGGGTGTAGAATTCACCTGCTTTTTTACCTGCATTCGCCGCAAAACGACCGATTAAAAACTCATATGTGTCCCCTAACATATCAATTTCCATGTCGCTATGAACGAACGGCAAGTCCGCTAAGTTCACCATGACTTTACTTAACAGTGCTGTACGGTCTTTCACTGTGTTTCCTAATCTTGTTGAACTTAAATCCATGTCACTGAATAAGCCAATGAAGTCTTCTTCACTGTCTTGACCGAGTGTTGACGTTTCGACTTTACGAATCGCTTGCGCTAAATGTTCGATATCAAAGCGTTGATTTTCAATTTCTTTCACCATTGTGCTAAACAAATCTTGTGGCTCGATGTAGTAACCGACTGTATCTAACAATTCACCTTTTAAGTCTTCTTGATATTCAGTATCTGCCCATGCTTCTTCATATGTCACTTCTTCGCCTGATAGTGCTTCAGCGACTTCTGCTTCTGCTTTTTCCGATAAGAAGCGATAGAAAATGAGCCCTAAAATATAATTACGGAACTCGCTCGCATCCATGTTCCCTCTTAAATCATTCGCGATTGACCACAATTTTTTATGTAATTCAGCTTGTTGTTGACGCTGTTTTTCTGTAATTGACATTGCATTTCCTCCGTTTAACTCTATTACAACCTATTATAATATAAATTGGACGCCCACGATTGCGATTTTCATTTGGCAGACATATAAAAAAAAGCCATACCATGTTCAAATTGAGACATGGCATGCGCTGTCAAATGTGATTAATTTTATCAACGTGCATCAGGTTATTTGGGAAAGAGGCGCTAGGACATCCCATTCTGTCACTAAAACACGAACCGTAAAAACACAACGTTTACAGTAAGTCCTATCGATGTACTGCGCCCTCAATCCCATGTGACTTATAATTGGTCAAGTGCTTGTTTTAAGTCTTCTACAAGATCATCTGTATCTTCAATACCTAATGACAAACGTACTAAACCGTCTGCAATCCCTTCTTTTGCACGAATATCAGCTGGAATGGATGCATGTGTCATTAAGCTTGGTACAGAAATTAAACTTTCGACCGCACCTAAACTTTCTGCTAATGTGAAGTATTTCGTTTGTTTCACAAGGAATTTTGCTTTTTCCACATCCGCGACTTCGAATGAAATGATGCCTGATGTGCCGTCTGCTTGTGCTTGGTGTATGTCGTAATTTAAATGTGACGGTTGGCTTGGATGATACACTTTCGTCACTTTGTCATGTTGGTTCAACATTTCTACGACTGCTAATGCGTTACGTTCAATTTGTTCCATACGTAGACCTAATGTTTTCATCCCACGAATGAGTAAGTAACTGTCTTGAGGTCCTAATACGCCACCTGTTGAGTTTTGGACGAATGCGATACGTTCTGCGAGTGATTCGTCTTTTACTGCAACGAGTCCAGCTACGACGTCACTATGACCACCTAAATATTTCGTTGCTGAATGAACAACGATGTCTGCACCGAGTGTTAACGGTGTTTGGTAATATGGCGTCATGAATGTGTTATCCACGACTGTAATCAGGTCGTGCTGCTTGCCAATCTCACTCACCGCTTGAATGTCTGTAATGCGCAAGAGTGGGTTGGATGGTGTTTCGATAAATAACATTTTCGTATTGTCTTTAATCTTATCTTCAATATTTTGAACATCTGTTGTATTTACAAAGTCGAATTCAATACCGAAACGTGTGAAGACGCGTGTCATTGTACGATATGAACCCCCATACACGTCAGAACCGACAATGATGTGGTCGCCTTGGTCTAACATCATGATGACTGCACTGATCGCCGCCATACCTGAACCGAATGCGAAACCGTAGTTCCCATGTTCTAAATCAGCGATAACAGATTCCAATGATGAACGCGTTGGGTTAGCTGTACGTGAATATTCAAAACCTTGTCTTAACTCCCCAATCGCATCTTGTTCATACGTACTCGTTTGATATATCGGCGTTGTCACAGCACCTGTGTAATCATCTGTTGTGTTACCGCAATGGATTAATAATGTTTTTTTATTCATTTAAATCTCCTCCGTATTGAAATATTTTTTTCGACATATATCGATCACTGCTATCCGGAAAAATTGTAACGACTTTTCCATGATCTAATCGTGCTGCTGCTCGAATCGCGCCTTCTAATGCAGCGCCTGAAGAACTCCCCGCTAAGATACCTTCGTAACGCGCCAAGTCTTTCACGTGTTGAAATGCGATCGCGTCCGAAACCACTTCGACCGCTTCGATCCATTCTTCATTTAAAAAATGTGGCCACACTTCTACGCCAATGCCTTCTGTATCATGACGTCCTTTTTCTTGACCACTGAGAATAGAACCTGCTGGCTCAACGACAATCGACTTCACATCATGGGATTGGAGTTCTTCTGCCACGCCTGCAAATGTCCCACCCGAACCTGCACCTGCAACAAAATAGTCTAAATCTGGAAGGGCTTCAATGAGCTCAACTGCCAATGTATTACGATATGCTGCTGGATTATGACGTGTTTCAAACTGATTGGTATAAAAAGCACCCGTCTCATCCGCATATGCTTCGGTCCATTGTCGTGCACCAAGCATCCCTTATGCTTGTGGCGTACGATGAATCTCAGCACCAAGTGCACGCATAATCGAAATTTTCTCTTCTGAAAAACCTTCTGGCGCAAAAATAACACAATTGATGTCATAATGATTCGCAACCATCGCTAGCCCAATCCCGGTGTTGCCTGCTGTTGCTTCCACAATTTGATCGCCGGGATGAAGTTGACCTTCTTCTATCGCACGCTCAATTAAATATTTGGCTAATCGATCTTTCACACTTCCCCCTGGATTGTGCATCTCCAGTTTGGCGAAGATTTGAACCCGGTCTGTACTGTAATGCTCGAGTTGTACAAGCGGTGTCCGGCCAATCAAGTCAAAGTTTCTCAACACTGTCCCCTCATTTCAACCGTCTAATTCTTAGTTAATACATATGAATTATAAGATAAATGCACTTCTGTTTCAATGCAAAGCGCTAGAAAAATTCAATTATTTTAAAAAACAACTATTGCAACTTTTAATAACGGGGCATATCGGAGGCTGTTTTCTCTCATCGACGACACACTTTTTTACGTTATAATGAAAGCAATAACGCGCCATATTTCAAGACATAAAGGAGAGAGGTCGATGCAACTGTACACTTCTATCGGCACAATTCATGGTGAACAGCATCATGACTATGAAGTATTTAAAGGGATTCCTTATGCACAACCACCTATCGGCACATTACGTTTTAAGCATGCACGACTCATGCCGGCATGGCCGAACGATTTTCAAGCGACTTCGTTTGGTCCTGTACCCATTCAACCACCGAATTCATTAGAGTCATTTTTCGCAACGCAAGATCAACACTTCCCACAGAGTGAGGACTGTCTTACTTTAAATATTTGGCGTCCTACAAAACCAACATATCAGCCGCTTCCAGTCATCGTGTTTATTTATGGCGGTAGTTTCGTCAATGGTCATAGTGCTCAAGCGTTGTATCATCCTCACGAAATCGTCAAACGTGAATCAGTCATTGTCGTTACAATCAATTATCGGTTAGGAGCACTTGGATTTTTAGACTGGTCTGCAATCAATTCGGAATGGGATGCAAATAATGGCTTGTCCGATCAAATATGTGCATTGCAATGGGTGCGTGAAAATATAGCCCATTTTGGTGGAGATCCGAATCACCTCACCTTAATGGGACAATCCGCGGGCGCGATGAGTGTTGCGGCATTGTTGCGTATGCCGAAAGTCCGGCCTTGGATTAAAAATGCGGTGATGTTAAGTGGGGTTTTACATTTGGAATCGCCACAAGTCGCACAAGATAAAGCAGACGCCTTTGCAGCATTAAAAGCACAGCACTATCCGAAGACACCTTGGCATGAACTCGATGCAGAAACCATATTAACCTTAATGGCGAAACACCAAATGCAGTATGGCCCATCGAAAGGTTTAGAGCTGTTGTATCAACCCGTTGCCACTGACGATATCGAACCAGACTACCAGAACATCGATGTCCCTGTATTTTTAAGTCTCACTACTGCTGAAGGCGACATTTATATTAAAAATGAGCAAAAAAAATTAGCCCCACGTCAATTTCAACGTGTGCTAGAACGTTTAGGCGGGCCCATACCACCACTTGAGGATATTGCGACTGCCCAACAACAGCGTGACCTTATTACGAATTGTCATTTCAAAGCGCCCTTCCGACAACTGTATCAAGCATTGTCAGCCGTCACACCGACATGGCAAGCAACGTTCAATTGGTCTCGTAACGATCATCCGGACTATTCGTCGGCGTACCATATTTTAGATATGATTTTTTGGATGGGACGTCTCGACATTTTAGAAGCGCACGGCCTCAAATTAACAGAGCGGGAGACCGAACTACGCGAACGCATGATTCGTGATTTGTGCCATTTCGCCAAACATAGCGCACTAGATGGCGATCGCTTTTATGAATAATATAACCGCCCAAAATAAAAATGACTGGACATTGAATTGACCCCAGTCATAACTTTTTATGGACGTATAGTAATTAATGATGATCAAACAGTCAAAACAGAGGATGCATGGGACGTCATCATTGGATGTTATAGGGGTGTCCTCATTTCAACAACTTTCCCCAAGTGACTGCATTTGATGTCAGATTGCCCAAAAGGCTGAGACTCCCGAGGGATCATACAAGGGCTTAATGCGAGTTCTAATGTTTAATCATGGTTGCTGTTTATCGCAGTAGCTGTCTGACTTCTCAATGCGATCACTTTTGAGAAGTCTAGTCAGCCTTGCGGGGGCAGTACTACGAAATCTTTGTTGCACATGAGATTTCTGTACTGCTCCCAGAATCCACTAACGCATCAACAAATGTAACTGTTGAATCAAGCGTTAGTTAGTTGAAGAACCAGCCCCTGGGAACGCGAAGCCATATGGGCAATCAAATACTGCAAATTATTAGGCGGGGTAGTAAAACAAAATACTGCCTCCATAGTAGCAAAAATTTCAATGTCCCAGTCCTGTTCCTACGATTTCTACACTAATTGCAATATAAACACTAATAAAATGACAACCGGTAAAAGATAGCGAATGAAAATGTACCATAGCGTAAATAATTTCAGAGGATCGTTACCAAAACCTGCTTTCAATCGTACCTTTTCCATCGCATAACCAATCGCCAGTGTGGACGCTAATGCGCCGACAGGTAATAAAATATTTGAAAAGACAAAATCCATATTATCAAAAATCGAACCGGCACCAAATTGAATGTGACTGAGCGGCCCAAATGAAAGTGTGGCAGGTACACCGACAATGAAAACAATGACGCTGATGACCAATGCCATCGTTGGACGTTTACGGTTATCGTTACGTGTGAAGTTCGACACGTTCAGCTCCAATAGTGAAATAGAAGATGTGAGCGCTGCGAATAAAAAGAGCACTAAGAAAATCGCATAGAATATCGTACCAAACTGCATTTTTTCAAAGACGAGCGGCAAAATAATAAATAATAAGCCAGGTCCCTCTTCTGCTTGATAGCCAAACGTTTCTAATGCTGGAAAAATCGCAAGACCCGCTAATATCGCAATGGCAATGTTCATAACTAAAATCGTCACTGCAGATGTTTTAATCGGCATGTCTTTGGAAGCGTAACTCGCATATGTCATCATTCCTGTCGTTCCTAAAGACAGCGCAAAAAAGGACTGTCCTAAGGCGAACAACATGGACTCCATATTGATTTCAGAAATACGAGGTTGAAATAAGAAACGTACGCCTTCCATAGCGCCATCAAGCGATAAAGTTTTCACTACGATGATGATTAAAAAGATTAATAATAATGGCATCATTAATTTCGATGCTTTTTCCAATCCTTGTTGTACCCCACGCATGACGATTCCACATGTTAAAGCAATAAACACTGCTTGTCCTGTAACGACATAGAGCGGTTGGCTGATGATATCTTGAAATTGTAAGTCATGAAGATGTGTCGGTACAATGTGGAACAGTTGCCCAAGGACAAAACCGAGATAGACGATAATCCACCCGCCAATCACACTGTAAAAACTAAACAACACAAAAACAGCTAAATTACCTATCCAGGCGATACTGTTTAACCATTTGTGCCCTGTTAATTGACCAAATATTTCTGTAGTATACGTGCGCCCGAGCTGACCGACCGCAAATTCCATAATCAGTAAGGGCAGACCTACTAAAATGGTGAAAATTAAAAACATCAATAAAAATGCGCCACCACCGAACATTCCCGCCATGTAAGGAAACTTCCATAGTGCACCTAGACCAATCGCGGAACCGGCACTCGCTAAAATAAAGCCGGTTGACGATTTCCATTGTGACCGTTGCGACAAAACCGTTCATCCTCTCTTTTTCTTTACTTTAATACGTTGAATCGTTTAAGTCACTCTGGAATATATCACATTCATCCATCATCGACAATGATAGAACACTTTTTTATAGTATTTCATCAAAATTTTAGTGTTGAAACGATGTGGCGTTTTGATATGATTAAGTTGTAAAAGAGGTGAGAAATCATGTCGCAAAAATTAAAAGAACGTATTTATTTAATTGCCATCATTGTGAGTACGCTATGTGTCTTGTCGTCTGTTCTGTTTGGTTTAAGCCCGACCATCACAGCCACCGTCACTTTTATCTCCATTATCGTCTTTGCGATTCTTTATTTTGTCGTACCTAATAAACAACAGAATCGTAAATTAAGATAACCCGTTCTAGCCTTACGACACTTGCACATATTTAAAAATCGGACTGCTGGAAAGGAATTTCAACTTTTCCAACAGTCCGATTGATCATTAAGAAAGCACACGCCGCATCAGATGGTTCAAATCTTGTTGAGATATTTCATTGGCAGCTTGATGTTGTTTCGCCAATTGACTTAATAGAATATCTCTATTTTTATTGATACGTTGTAGTTGGGTCGTTAAGTTTTCGACTTGTTCTTTAGGATAGATGTTTTCCTGAGAAAGATACATCGGCGCATGAACCGTATCACGATATCCTAAAATGAGCATATCTTGATAAAATGCACGTTCAATGGCATTCTCTACTTCAGCACCTGCATTGATGTCTAAATAAATATCACACGTCGCAAATAAATTTTCAATCGTTTGCTTATTGGCGACAGGATAAAGTTTAACATTGGCATACGCATTTAAAGCCATTAACTTTGATGACATTTCAGTTAATGCTGCAATGTGAAACGTCATATCTGAACATGCTCTCACAATGGTTTCGATATGGTCTAATTGATCTGAATGCGTTAACGTCAATACATGGTTCGATAACCCGTTCTTCCTATTATAATGATACACGTAACCTGCATGATGAACGTATCGCTGTGCATCGGAGTCTATGTGTTTCATTATCGTGTCATATTCATCTTTGTCGTTAATCATGACATTCATTTTTCTTGGCATCTTCCCATTAAAAATCATGCTCATATTACCTGGGATTTGACCGTGGCTTTGTTCTTGCCAAAATACTAAGTCGGCACCTGGTTGATTCAAATTATAGAGCACTGTGAACGGTACCGATAACGAATTGATGATGATATGACGCAAATCAATTTGTAGTTGTTCTAGATAAAACAGAATGAAACTCGCTTGTGAATCAAAAAGATATGTTTTCCCATTCCAATCTAATACTACATCTTTTGTTACGTAATTTTCATAGATGACTTCTTTACCTGCTTGCGTCACATATTTTTTCAGTATCAATTGACCTTCTGTATCATATACGGATTCTGCAAATTTCACCCCATGTTGCGTATAATGATCGACATATCTCACACGTTCAGATGTATCAAACCATTCCACTTTTGAAATGATACGGCTTTTAAAATGTGGACTGTAAATGATTTTTCCGCGCACTTTTCCCATATCTTTAATCCAAGCGATATCATTAAACCCTTCGATTTCCCAATAATCCGGAATAGGTAATTCATTAAAAAACAACGCTTTGTCTGTCGTTTTAGGCTGGTAATCGGCGAAAAATTGATAAGGTGTCGTAATGCTCTTAGGTAAAAATCCATCTTCATTCATGACAATCGTTAATTGAGACATCCCCATATTTTCTAGTGAACGCCACAACATTTCGGAACGCTTATCAAATGTTTCAAATAATTTAATCATACAGCACCTCTGAAATTAAATTCTTCCATTTATCAATAATATGTGTGGTGAGAAAGGGTTCTGCTATCGCATATGAAGTCTCATGCGGATGTGTAGGTCCATGATTGAAATACTGTACAATCGCACGTGCAATATCTTCAATCGTTTGTTCCACTGTATTATAAGGGATTAAATAGCCATTTTTCTGATCACTGATAAATGTTGGATTGCCATAATTGACATCTAATCCAATCATACCGAGTCCGGATCCTACCGCTTCCATGAGTGTTAATCCAAAGCCTTCACTTGTCGAACCTGACAAAAACAATTCATATTGGGCGTATACTTTAGATAAGTTCACATGCCCTCGCAACTTGATGTAGTCCTGTGCTTCATTCGTATGAACGAGTGTCGTTAATTGCTCTTTTTCGCCACCTTCACCGTAGATATCAAAAGTTAATTGTGGCACCTCTACTTTCGCTTTCATCACCGCTTTAATCAACCAATCTAGATGCTTTTCACTGGCCAATCTAGATGCTGTCATGATGGCGTAAGGTTGACGTCCATGGGATTCAGGTTCTTTTAATTTTTCAAGACTCCCTACAGGAATTGTAAATATTCTAGGTTTCAGCCCTTTATACTTCAACAATTGTTCAGATAAGATTCGATTTTGCACTTCTGTTGCAGTTATGAAGAAATCAAAATCATTTGCTCGAGAAAACTGATATTCATAATAATTATTCCACAGTATATTGTCATCGTCCGTGAGATTTTCACTGAAATGTTCTGCGTGTACAACAACACCGATACGACTTTCACCCTTGTTCTGAAGTACGGCTTGACCAATTTCAGATGCACGGTCAAGTATGACTATATCTTCTGATGACAACTGTAATTTTTTAATAAAATATGCAATAAGCTCAAGCTTTCCATAACAAATCATATCATCAAACCGGTAAATACTTTGCTTGGCATCTTTAGCCATATACTCTTGATAAGCAATAGAGCCGTCTTCATTATAAAATTGACGCATATACAATGTCGCTTGATTGTCTTTTGGCGCATAATACTCTGAAAAGACTCTGACATAACTATAAAAATCTTTTCTAACTAGCATTCCATTAATGACAAATTCAGCACGGTGCACAATATCCGTATCTTCGTTCGTCAAATAGCATGTCACAAATGTTGCGTTGTTATCCAATATCAAACGCTTAATTTTCCCAACATGTTCCACCCGTTGTACCGGATTGCTCAAATCATTAATCAAGTCGTCAACGCGATAGGTCGTAGGTGCAATGGGGATGTCAGTAAAGTATTGATATAACCAAATCACTTCGTCGTTTCGAAATCCTATATTATGTGTTAATGCTTGAATATTTTCATGTTGAATAAAGTCTAAAAAGATAAATCGAGCTGTTTCATTCGTATGTCTTAATAACTTAGCTCTATAGGCTTGTGCATATTCGACACCACTACTTGCCCACCCGATTCCAAAGTTAATACTATAAATCGTCATACAATTACACCTCTTCTATGGAAAATGAATGACCATATCCCCTTCTTTATCTAATGTCATCATGCTGAGACACGTGTTGATTACAATCCGTTTCTTAATTCTTTGCGTCATCACATTAAATGATTCTAACGATACTCTATGGTACTCGAAAATTGCATTTCTTTGACCGTTTTGTCTGTTATTGATACTTGATTTAAGCTGTTGTAAATTGTCCACTTGCGTAATCCAACAAGAATCAATCGCTTTCAAGATAACCTTGCGCATAAATTGATGAAATCGATATGGATCAGCTAAATTTTCTTTTTGATATTGTTGCTGTTGTTTAAACTGATCCATTAAAAATTGAATCACTTCATCATGATTGTTGACATTAATATGTGACAAATCCCCTTTAAATTGGAAGCTAATATTTTTATAAATATATTCTCGTAACGCGCGAACATGGATGACACCCATATTTTTAATATCTTCTTTAAAAACATCATATGCCAATCGATTTAAATCAAGCGCATCAACACTTTCCATGTTAATGATGCGATTACGTTCTTGATATATTAATTCTCGTTGGATACTAATACTTTTTTCAAATTCATTCGCCAACTCCCGCGCGACAATGCCTTTTTCTTCTGAAATTTTCTGTGCCTTTTTGACCATTCGTTTCACGCGACGTTGGAATAGCGGACTCTCTTCCAATTGATTTGAATGGAGGGTCTGCAGTTTTTGATTTTCGATTAAATTGGAATCACTGTATCGTTGTACTAAGTAGTCTTCTAATGAAATATAAATTTGAGATGAGCCTAAATCCCCTTGTCTACCTGCTCTACCTCTAAGTTGTTTATCAATCCGACTATTTTCCATATGTTCATTAATGATAACAGCGAGTCCCCCCATCGCTTCCACACCGGGACCTAACTTAATATCTGTACCTCTACCTGCCATACTCGTTGCAACTGTTACCGCACCGATTTGACCGGCTTCAGCTATCATTTCAGCTTCTTTTGCTACATTTTGTGCAATGAGTAAATTATTCGGAATGTCTAATTGAAAGAGTTGATCGGAAAAATATTCCGCGACCTCTGCTGTTCGAGTGATGACCAACACAGGTCTGCCGATTTGTCGTAGCGTTTTGACTTGATTTAATATGGCTTCATTTTTCTGGTCCATCGTCATAAAAACGCGATCTTTATCATCCAACCTTTGAATCGGCTGAGCTGTTGGAATTTGAACGACTATTTTGCCATAAAGGTCCGAAAACTCAAGTTCTCCCAATTTGGCTGTTGCGGTCATACCAGAAAACTTAGTAAACAGGTTAAATAAGTTCTGAAACGTAATCGTCGCCATCACACTCATATCTCTTGAAATTTCTACGTCTTCTTTGGCCTCAATCGCTTGATGTAAACCTGACTGCAACTTAGTTCCTGGCAACATCCGTCCTGTAATTCTATCAATGAGTATGACTTCACCATTGTAGATAAAATAGTCCATATTTGACTCAAATAAATGTTGCGCACGTAAAGATAAGTTAATGATACGAACTAAGTCGAAATGGGCATCGTCATATAAATTTGAAATATTAAAGTAATGGTTGGCCAGCTGAATCCCGTCTGTTGTTAACCAAATTTCTTTTTTCGTTTTATCTAATTCGTAGTGTGTCTCTTCTTCCAATGTTTCAATAAAAGATTGAACAATATGAAACAAATTAGATTGAACTCTTGGCGCCCCTGATATGACTAATGGGGTCTGTGCTGCATCTAATATAATAGAATCCACTTCATCAATAATGGCAAAGTTCAGCTCTGTAATAAACTTGCCTTGCTGACTATCAGCTAAATTGTCTATCAAATAATCAAAACCTAATCTACCGTTCGTCGTATAAATAATATCATTGCTGTAGATGCGTCGTTTCTCACCTGGCTGATACTCATAATCAGGAATATCTACAAATCCTAAACTCACTGTTAAGCCTAGCCACTCAAATAAGGGTCGCATTTCTTCACAATCACGGTTGGCCAAATAGTCGTTTGTTGTAATTAAAAATGCAGGCTTACCCACTAAGGCATTTAAGTATAACGGCATGGTCGCAGTTAATGTCTTTCCCTCACCCGTCTGCATTTCAGCGATATTGCCATCATGTAATACAATCGCACCTAGAACTTGCACATCTTTGTGATACATCCCCAAAATACGAAAACTCGCTTCTCTGACAACCGCATAGGCTTCTGGCAATAAATCATCAAGTGTTTGTTGTCCATTTTCTAATCGTTGTTTAAATCGCACTGTTTGATTTTGCAGCTCTTCATCAGAATAATGTTTAACCTTTTCACTCCACGCATTCACTTGCTTCAACCTCTTTTGAAGACGGCGTACACGTAGGTCGTTAATTGTACGATGTATATTAAACATGATCGCCACCTCCATCATTCAGCACAAACGTATCCAATTCATTCAATTTCGTGACAGGATTGATAAAATCCGCCAAATAGTTAGGAATATCTTTGTGGTGATAATCCGCGTCATAAATCACCGTCTGATTGTTGATCACATGATGTGTCGCTAAATCTTCACTCATTTCACGTAAAATGGCTGAATCATCATGCGTTGTACGAAACGTCTGACTCTCTAGCAAGTTACCTAAAATTTGTGCAATCACATTCGATTTCGCTCCAAATCCTACAAAATGAACCTCGCTTTTTTGACATAACGGCGCAAAATAGTCACACATTTTTTTAATATTAGATGAGAGATCACCTTGCCACCATTGATCAACAGTGATGACATTATTCAAATGTTTCACGCTTCTGATAACAGATTCATAGTTAAACGTCGTAGGTTCAATGATAATAATATTTTTATAATTTCCATCGCTTATTTCGTTAATGACGTCAGAGATGACCATATCGGGTTTTTCTTTCTCATTCAATGGTGTTATCGTCATTTCACGAAACAACAAGCGCTCAGCACCTGCATTCATGAGTTTAATCTCGTAGCTGTAGGCGCCTTCTGGAAAGATGATATCCACTTGTTTCTCTTTAACAATATGTCGCTCCATTTCTTCACCATTTTTACCCAAGCATATGAATATAAAATAAACGGATTGCTCTGGCGTCACACTATAATCAAAATCAAAACGATAGGTGTGTTGCCTCTTTAATATGGGTAATTGTGGCGTATCTTTATCTCTGGAAAAATTTGTCAACATACGCCATTTATGAATAGGCAACCCTGAAGGCATTAACGGATTTTCAAATTCTGTAACGCATGGGTGAAATGTTACTTTGCTACCATACATAAAGGTGTCTTGATGAATTGTTTTCCATTTTATTGTATGTGTGCGATTAGCCATGATCATACACTCTCCCATAATCAGTACCTAAAATCAGTTGGTAAAAGTTTACAAACCAATTCGTAATTGTTGGTGAATCGTCATTATGCCGACCTGGTACACTTCTCGTCATCACACGTGCTTGTTGAGCCGTTAAATAGGGCAATAAATCTTCGTAAGCATTAGGGTCATAGTCATCATGTTCCATGTAAGCTATACCAAATGTTGTTTGTGAAATATGTGCTTGTTCTATTTGTCGCCAAAACGTTTCATTCAATCCGTCGATGCTTTTTTGTGATGCGTCCCCTTCACTTTGTAACAAAACATCCAGTGCCGTCCCAAAATCTTCTGGTCTTAGGAGCGCCATATTTTGTGCAATCGTCCCTATATTAATTAAAGGTTTCCCGACAATAATGGCAGAGGGTTGCAGTTGTAAGCCATAGTATAGTGCCCCAAATGAACCCATAGATAATCCTGATAATATTAATTCATGCGGTTCGAATGCTAACGCTATTAATGATTGTTTAATGACCTCCACGACCTTGTTTTGATACGCCTCAGATCCTAAATAAAAGGCGCCACCTTCAATACGTGGATCACTGATTAATAAAAATGGGGCCTTTAAATTTTTCATCATAAAAAAACCTTCAAACCCTTCTGCTGAACGATAACCACTAAAATATACATTCAATGGTGGTTTCAAATCACCTGGATTAAAGTAATACATGAGCTCTTGTCGTTGAGGATCTGAATACCTTTGTCCCCCTAAAATAAACTGACCCATATCTAAACGAGACCAGCGTTTGTGTATCGCACCGATATGAATCACACCTTTTCCGCGCGCTTTAACAGCAACACTAATATAGGCATCAAAGGGTTTGGCAGCAATCTCTAAAGGTTCGTCAAGTTCGTGGTGAAGCAAAGTGATTTCTTCAATGACATTGTCGGTTGTCCCACTTTTAATGAGGCGAAACGTATAGCGCAGTTCAGCATCATCTTCCAACGTAAATTCAGGCCATATTTGAATCACTTTATGTTTGTCATAAATTAAATTATTTTGCCATGACAAAACAGGGGTAAAAGTATCGCCAAAATCCCCGGCAATGACCAACTGTGTATTCCCGAAAAATGTAGTGTTTGGCATCCATTTAGCGTTAACCGTCGCCATTTTAGGGGATATTTTATCTCCATACTGCCCAGAAAATGTAATCGCATCTAATTTTTCGTAGAGCACTTGTTCATCTTCATAAATAAAGGGTCTAATATAATTTTCCTTAACGACTGCTTGCGCTTCAAAATGACGAGACCAATATTGCTGATCGATATACGTATTGTATGGCGTACTGACTTGCTCTAACACATCCATTAACATATATGAAAAGTTTGTTTGAACAAACACAAAATCAAAGCCACCATTTTGATCAAGCACATCAGCTATCGCTTGACGATAATGGCTGTCAAAATCGAACAAAGAGATGTCAAAATAATCCCATGTCACATTCGCTTTATGTTGAAATTGTTGTTCTAAATCTCGCCCTCCGATTTGCAGTACATTAAATTGACGAGCCATGATGATCACCTACTAATAATTCATCTAATTGTTTTACAATGTTACTATATGTGTATTTATCCATTAATTTTAGAGACGTCGCATAAGCAAAGTTCCAGTTTTTTAAATGGGTTAAAAAATAATCTAAAGCCCCTTCTAGTTCATGGAAATGATCGATAATCATACCATTTTCCTGATCTTCAACATATTCCGAATGCATTTGATTAATTTGTGGGATGCCTGACCCTATACTACTGATTTGTAGGTATAAGTCTGGCTCGACACCTAAATCCACAATGACTCTCATATTTAACAATGCCTCTACCATATCTTTTTCAAACGGAACATGGACAATATCCACCTTTTTAATTTGTTCTTGCTCTGATTCTATAAGCGGTGCAACGCCTTGTGGATCTAAAGGTGTACGATTGAATTGTTCATTCTCATCATCCATCAACGTTAACAACCAGGTAGGTAAGGTTTGTTTTTCAGATCTCGTTAATAGTTTGAGACGATACTTCACATCTTTCTTGATAAACGGAACGATGATAGACATGACGCTTTGTAATTGTTGGTCATCTAAACTATCCAACCATAAGCCAATATACGTTTCGGACAATTGGCTACTTTTATTGGGTGAATTTTGCGCATCAAAAGGTGTGATTTTCATTAACTCATTGCTTAAATGATTGTCAGTATGGTATTGTCTCAGTCTCTGTTCAGTACTACTACGGTCTACGAGCCAATATTTTCCGAGTTTCATAGAAGAAAGCAATGTTGTCGTCGGTATTGGGTTCCGGTTTTGAAATACTGAAAAACAAATGCGCTTAAATGGTAAATGTCTCGTAATAATATGATTGTGTCGTTCATCTGCTGCCACAATAACAGGTGCTGATGGATTCATTTTCGACGCATCATATTTCGCAAATTTTTCATCAATCACTTCCGTCATGTGTGCATATTGGACTTGATTAAAGTCATCGCTATATTTTTCACTTACTACAACGGTATGATCGATACAATTCTCAGTTAAAATGACATCCCCATCTACTGTTAAATAGTGTTGCTCCTTTTCATCACCTTTATGGTCATAATCAATAATAGATGAGATAAACCCTCGATCATCCATAACAAATCGTCTGACTTTACGCTGCGATTCAAATTCTTCAAACCATGTGATATAGCCATCTTGACTAAAATAAATATGCGTATACGTTGATTCACTCGTTATCGCGCGCACCATATAAGGCGTATACATCAATTCTGTCTCATCAGACCAAGGCAAATCTTTAAAATGACATAAGCGCATGTTTTGATCTGTAAACCCCTGTATCTCATCAAAGAGTGACCAATACGATGCCTCATATAAATCATGCCGATGTAAATAGGTTCTTAAATGAGGAGCGTAATTCAACACGACAATTTGAAACTGAGATTGATTGTTATAATGCATTTTCATCAGACTGTGCATATCATCAAAATCAGTCTGTTTACTTTCTTGAAAATATGGCACAGGTGTTGTTGCCCACCAGCGACTAGACTGATACCAAGACGGTATAAAATATTTCATGATATCCCCCTTACCAATATTTGTTCAAGAACAACTTATATTCATCAAAATATAAATATGTTTTGATTGTTTCAGCAATATTTACACTGATATAAACCAACATCACCAATTGAATAATAAAAAATATTTCTTGTGATAAATGTGGTACTAATAAAGCACAATATAACGGTATACCAATAATCAATGTGACCGTCATCGCACCTATAAAGCAAACACGTCTTGCAACTTTATTTAAATAATGATCCGTATCTTCTCCAGGATAGATGCCCGAAAAGTAATTCCCACTTTTCAAAAAGTCTTTCGTTTTTTGGGGCGTATTAATTAAAAAGCGTGATAAAAAATAGCCCAATACTAATTGTAGTAATAAGTATAGCGTGACACCCTTAGGATTCGTTAAAGTCAGAAAATCGGAAATATCAAAACGAATAGGTATGACAAGTGTAAGCAGCTGTATCAACATATTAAATATCGTAAATAGCGATAGACTCACCATGATTGAAATGCTGCCTGCTGGATTATACTTCCATGCAACATATGTAACAATGTCCTGCGAAGACACATTCATAATATCTTTATAAAACAAATGCCGTTCTACCAACTCAATAAACAATAAGATGAGCAAGACGATGACAAGAACTGTAATGATAATCACAATAGTCAACGTACTCACGGATAGATTGATGGCACCTTGATAAAAAATGGATTTAATGATACTTAACATCACGATAGGCATGGGTCCAGCCAATCCGAATCTCATGTTACGATCAGCAAGCCAAACTAACAACATTGCCCCTGTCACTAACACAAGTAATACGACAAATGGATTGAGATGATGATCTTGAATGGTTGTGATATTTTGATGGACCACGAAAGAACCCTGTATCACACTTAAAAATAATGTTAATAATTTTTCTTTATAATGGCGTTCAGCTTTAGTTTGTTTAGCATACTTGTCCATATTTCTGTATGCAAATAGCATTAAAATAATCATAGCCGTCAACCACGGGCCTAACCCCAGTGTAAAAATATTGAGACGACTTAAATCACCACCAACATTAGATATCCCTAATTCTATAAAGCTATGACCTGATTTTCTTTCTTGATCAGGGATAATAGCTATGTTAGTTCCGATCATATAAACAAATAAAACTAAGCAAGTAAACATGATACGTTTATATAAAATTTTATATTCCATATTTTTAATTATTCTTCTCATCATTTACCTCTTTTAATATAAAAATAGGCTAAAGCACTATTCCTTGAGTGAAATTTTAGTAAACACATACGCTTCAGGATTTAAACTCAAGTACACATGAGCCAAAATGTTAGAGGAGAGGGCTAAAATCATTTAGCGCCTCTCATCTCGTTATTGCAGTAGCGACTCACTTGATACAATTCTGGTTTAAGACACACAACATTGAGTAAATCAGATCGATTATGTTTCTATAAACAATCTATGCGTTATTGGCGTTTAGTCATCATCAGTAACGCATAGCACCCTACTATTACCATTAATAGATGAATAACGATTTTATTGTTTTGTTGAATGACTTATATAATCCCACTTTAGAAACTGGCCATTTCCAAAGTTTACGTTTTACTATCTTATACTCTAAGAATTCGTGCTTCAACCTTTTAATTTTAAAAACAAACTATTTCTAAAGCTTGATGATTTAAGCTTTATCATTACCTTCGTTTTTATCTTTTTTCTTTTTTTTCATCAATCCTAATCCGGCTAATAATGCGACAACACCAGCCATTAAACCGTTTTGAGATGTCCCGTCTTCACCAGTTTCAGGTAATTCAGTATTGCGTTGCGCGTTACCATCTTTTTTCGTTGTACGCATGTCATCTGATGTACCTGTTGAATCTGTATGACTCAATGATGTTGAGCCACTTTCTAATCCAGACATGCTTGTACTTGTTGAAGAGCTCTCTGATGTTGACGTGCTTGTTGAATCAGATACGCTTATGCTTGTTGATCCATTTGCTGAGCCAGACATACTTGTGCTTGTTGATCCACTTTCTGATGGACTTACTGACGTTGATGCGCTTGTTGAATCAGATACGCTTATGCTTGTTGAAGGTCTTTCTGATGTTGATCCATTTCCTGAGTCAGACATGCTTGTGCTTGTTGACTCACTTAATGATGTCGACGTACTTGTTGAATCAGATACGCTTGTGCTTTCTGACGCACTTGTTGAGGCAGATACGCTTGTGCTTTCTGACGCACTTAATGATGTCGATGTGCTTGTTGAATCCGATACGCTTGTGCTTGTTGACTCGCTTACTGAAGTCGAGGCACTTGTTGAATCTGATACGCTCGTGCTTGTTGATTCACTTAATGACGTTGAAGCACTTGTTGAGTCAGATACGCTTGTGCTTTCTGATCCACTTAATGACGTTGATGTACTTGTTGAATCCGATACGCTTGTGCTCGTAGATGCACTTTCTGATGTTGAAGCACTCGTTGAGTCTGACACGCTCGTGCTTTCTGACGCACTTAGTGATGTCGATGTACTTGTTGAATCAGATACGCTTGTGCTCGTAGATGCACTTTCTGATGTTGACGCACTTGTTGAGTCTGACACGCTCGTGCTTTCTGACTCACTTAATGATGTTGACGTGCTCGTTGAATCAGACATGCTTGTGCTCGTTGAGGCACTTAATGATGTCGACGTACTTGTTGAATCAGATACGCTTGTGCTTTCTGACGCACTTAGTGATGTCGACGTACTTGTTGAATCAGATACGCTTGTGCTCGTTGAGGCACTTAATGATGTCGACGCACTTGTTGAATCAGATACGCTTGTGCTTTCTGACGCACTTAGTGATGTTGAAGCACTTGTTGAGTCTGACACGCTCGTACTTTCTGATTCACTTACTGAAGTCGAGGCACTTGTTGAGTCAGATACGCTTGTGCTTGTTGATTCACTTAATGATGTCGACGTACTTGTTGAATCAGATACGCTTGTGCTCGTTGATGCACTTAGTGACGTTGACGCACTTGTTGAATCCGATACGCTTGTGCTTTCTGATTCACTTAATGATGTCGAAGTACTTGTTGAATCCGATACGCTCGTGCTTTCTGATCCACTTAATGACGTTGACGTACTTGTTGAGTCTGATTCGCTCGTACTTTCTGATTCACTTACTGACGTTGACGCACTTGTTGAATCCGACACACTTGTGCTCGTTGATCCACTTAATGATGTTGACTCACTTGTTGAATCGGACACGCTTGTGCTTGTTGACTCGCTTACTGATGTTGATGCACTTGTTGAGTCAGATACACTTGTGCTTTCTGACGCACTTACTGAAGTCGAGGCACTTGTTGAATCAGATACGCTCGTACTTTCTGATTCACTTAATGATGTTGAAGTACTCGTTGAATCGGACACACTTGTACTTTCTGACTCACTTAATGACGTTGACTCACTTGTTGAGTCAGATACGCTCGTGCTTTCTGATCCACTTAATGACGTTGATGTACTTGTTGAGTCGGATTCGCTCGTGCTTGTTGACTCGCTTACTGACGTTGATGCGCTTGTCGAGTCAGACACACTCGTGCTTGTTGATGCACTTTCTGATGTCGATGCGCTTACTGAATTCGATGTGCTTTGGCTTGTCGATGCACTTACTGAATTCGATGTACTTTGACTCGTCGACGCACTTACTGAATTCGATGTACTTTGGCTTGTTGATGCACTCACTGAATTCGATGTACTTTGACTCGTTGATGCGCTTACTGAATTCGATGCGCTTTGGCTCGTTGACGCACTTACTGAGTTCGCTGTACTTTGGCTCGTCGATGCACTCACTGAGTTCGATGTACTTTGACTCGTCGATGCACTTACTGAATTCGATGTACTTTGACTCGTCGATGCGCTTACTGAATTCGATGCGCTTTGGCTCGTTGACGCACTTACTGAGTTCGCTGTACTTTGGCTCGTCGATGCACTTACTGAATTCGATGTACTTTGACTCGTCGACGCACTTACTGAATTCGATGTACTTTGGCTTGTTGATGCACTCACTGAATTCGATGCGCTTTGACTCGTTGATGCGCTTGTTGAGTTCGCTATACTTTGACTTGTTGATGCGCTTGTTGAGTTCGCTATACTTTGACTCGTTGATGCACTCACTGAGTTCGCTGTACTTTGACTCGTCGATGCACTCACTGAATTCGCTGTACTTTGACTTGTTGACGCGCTTGTTGAGTTCGCTATACTTTGACTCGTCGATGCACTTACTGAATCCACTATACTTTGACTTGTTGATGCGCTTACTGAGTTTGCTGTACTTTGACTTGTTGATGTACTCACTGAATTTGCTGTGCTTTGACTTGTTGATGCTGACGGTTCCACAGCGTTAACTGTTGTTGAAAAGTAGTTACCTAAAGTTGAACCGTCATCTTGGGTAGCAAATGGTGTAAATTTAAATGATAGATCCCCATTCGGATTAGTAATTGGAACAGTAAAAGTTGAACGTATACCGTAACTTCTATTTCCTTGCGTACCATTCAAGTTGGAATTGGTCCATGTATAACCGCCACCTGTTTTAGTAATAGCCGGATTACCACTAGTTACATAATTATCGGTGTATGCCGTGTTGGTTGGACCTGATTTTACCGACGTAATACTTCCGTACCCACTACCTAATGTGATTAATGGTGCGGTCGTTCTTGTATTACTTGTAAAAGTTCTAGTTGATAGATTAGTTGGTGCATCTGCTGCAGGTGTATTAGGGTTATCATAAGATAAATCATAAGTAAACGTCACCGTACCATCACCGTTGTTGACAACAGTGAGTTTATAGTAGATTGGGACATTGTTATACTTATCTGTTCCTACACCTGTATACGTATTGGTTTGTGTGGTAATCGCCGCTGCAGCAAGCATACGCGTACCAGAAAACGTGCTCAATGCTCTTAATCGCAGTGGTGCCGCACTATTAGACTCACTATAAGAAGTTGATAAGCTTGTGCTGTTTGATGTTGAAGGCTCTGATGTAGATGTTTGAGGATTTGACGTTGATGTTGTTGTACTTGCTTTTTCAGACGCAACTTTTTCATCTGCTGATTCTGAACTTGCTTTTTGATTTGATTCTTCAGATGCAGTATTTTTGTCTGATGATTCTGAATTTGTTGTTTGATTCGTTTTTTCAGATGTAGTATTTTTATTTGCTGATTCTGAATTTGTTGTTTTGTCTGCTTTTTCAGATGTTGCATTTTCGTTTGCTGATTCTGAACTTGTTGATTGATCGGCTTCTTCAGATGTTGCATTTTCGTTTGCTGATTCTGAACTTGTTGTTTGATCGGCTTCTTCAGATGTTGCATTTTCGCTTGTTGATTCTGAGCTTGTTGTTTGATCGGCTTCTTCAGACGTAGCATTTTCATTTGCTGATTCTGAAGTTATTGCTTTTTCTGAACTATCGATTGCTGTTGAATTTTGATTCCCTATTGTTTCACTTTGTGTTGATAATTCTGAAGTAGAAGGCAATTCAGATGCCGCAAACGCTTCTTGCGCGTTTAACGCCGTAGTCACAAATGTTCCGCCTAGCAAAGTAGTTGCTTTCAACATATTTTTTGACAACGTTTTATTTTGCATTTTTTCAGTTTCTTTTATTTCATTGCTAATAAAGGGCATTCCCATGATTCTCAATATTTCAAATTCTCTAATACCAACTTTAACCCAATTTTTCCCCGATTTATATAATCTGACTCTTGCTTTTTCTTCAGATAAACTCTTTTTCAACCTTTTTTGTTTTTTTGTCATTTAATAACTCCTCAATTTAACGTTTGATATTCAGATTCTATATGTAAATTTAGATGTACACAACACATTCATTTTCTATAAGCAACAAAATGTATAACAAAAAAC
>NZ_PPQH01000127.1 GCF_002902385.1 Staphylococcus intermedius NCTC 11048
TTCCATTTTTGTCTTATGGCGTACTTTATATAACATTCTCAGTACACCATGTTTTGTAAACTGATCTATATCAGTAAATACTTGTGAATTGTCTTTTTTAATCCATTCGACATCGTAATGGTCAAATGAAATATTTTGTCTTACTGCTATGTCCAAAAAACGTAGCAACTCACGCGCTTCCGCCCCGTTCTCGTACTGACTATAAACATGGAACGTGATAGCAATAATCTCACGC
>NZ_PPQH01000013.1 GCF_002902385.1 Staphylococcus intermedius NCTC 11048
ATGAACAATTATTTTGATTAAGTCTTCGATCGATTAGTATTCGTCAGCTCCACGTATCGCTACGCTTCCACCTCGAACCTATTAACCTCATCATCTTTGAGGGATCTTATAACCGAAGTTGGGAAATCTCATCTCGAGGGGGGCTTCATGCTTAGATGCTTTCAGCACTTATCCCGTCCATACATAGCTACCCAGCTATGCCGTTGGCACGACAACTGGTACACCAGAGGTATGTCCATCCCGGTCCTCTCGTACTAAGGACAGCTCCTCTCAAATTTCCTACGCCCACGACGGATAGGGACCGAACTGTCTCACGACGTTCTGAACCCAGCTCGCGTACCGCTTTAATGGGCGAACAGCCCAACCCTTGGGACCGACTACAGCCCCAGGATGCGATGAGCCGACATCGAGGTGCCAAACCTCCCCGTCGATGTGAACTCTTGGGGGAGATAAGCCTGTTATCCCCGGGGTAGCTTTTATCCGTTGAGCGATGGCCCTTCCATGCGGAACCACCGGATCACTAAGTCCGTCTTTCGACCCTGCTCGACTTGTAGGTCTCGCAGTCAAGCTCCCTTATGCCTTTACACTCTATGAATGATTTCCAACCATTCTGAGGGAACCTTTGAGCGCCTCCGTTACTCTTTAGGAGGCGACCGCCCCAGTCAAACTGCCCGCCTGACACTGTCTCCCAGCACGATAAGTGCTGCGGGTTAGAAATCCAATACAATTAGGGTAGTATCCCACCAATGCCTCCACGTAAGCTAGCGCTCACGCTTCTAAGGCTCCTACCTATCCTGTACAAACTGTACCGAATTTCAATATCAGGCTACAGTAAAGCTCCACGGGGTCTTTCCGTCCTGTCGCGGGTAACCGGCATCTTCACCGGTACTATGATTTCACCGAGTCTCTCGTTGAGACAGTGCCCAAATCGTTACGCCTTTCGTGCGGGTCGGAACTTACCCGACAAGGAATTTCGCTACCTTAGGACCGTTATAGTTACGGCCGCCGTTTACTGGGGCTTCGATTCGTAGCTTCGCTTGCGCTAACCACTCCTCTTAACCTTCCAGCACCGGGCAGGCGTCAGCCCCTATACGTCACCTTACGGTTTAGCAGAGACCTGTGTTTTTGATAAACAGTCGCTTGGGCCTATTCACTGCGGCTCTTCGAAGCGTGAACCTCAAAGAGCACCCCTTCTCCCGAAGTTACGGGGTCATTTTGCCGAGTTCCTTAACGAGAGTTCGCTCGCTCACCTTAGAATTCTCATCTTGACTACCTGTGTCGGTTTGCGGTACGGGCACCGTTATTCTAGCTAGAGGCTTTTCTCGGCAGTGTGAAATCAACGACTCGAGGAACAAGTTCCTCTCCCCATCACAGCTCAATCTTAAGAGTGCCGGATTTGCCTAACACTCAATCTCACTGCTTGGACGTGCACTCCAACAGCACGCTTCGCCTATCCTACTGCGTCCCCCCATCGCTTAAAACGAATAATGGTGGTACAGGAATATCAACCTGTTATCCATCGCCTACGCCTGTCGGCCTCAGCTTAGGACCCGACTAACCCAGAGCGGACGAGCCTTCCTCTGGAAACCTTAGTCAATCGGTGGACGGGATTCTCACCCGTCTTTCGCTACTCACACCGGCATTCTCACTTCTAAGCGCTCCACATGTCCTTGCGATCATGCTTCACCGCCCTTAGAACGCTCTCCTACCATTGTCCAAAGGACAATCCACAGCTTCGGTAATATGTTTAGCCCCGGTACATTTTCGGCGCAGTGTCACTCGACTAGTGAGCTATTACGCACTCTTTAAATGATGGCTGCTTCTAAGCCAACATCCTAGTTGTCTGGGCAACGCCACATCCTTTTCCACTTAACATATATTTTGGGACCTTAGCTGGTGGTCTGGGCTGTTTCCCTTTCGAATATGGACCTTATCACCCACATTCTGACTCCCAAGTTAAATTATTTGGCATTCGGAGTTTGTCTGAATTCGGTAACCCGAGAGGGGCCCCTCGTCCAAACAGTGCTCTACCTCCAATAATCATCACTTGAGGCTAGCCCTAAAGCTATTTCGGAGAGAACCAGCTATCTCCAAGTTCGATTGGAATTTCTCCGCTACCCTCAGTTCATCCGCTCACTTTTCAACGTAAGTCGGTTCGGTCCTCCATTCAGTGTTACCTGAACTTCAACCTGACCAAGGGTAGATCACCTGGTTTCGGGTCTACGACCAAATACTCATTCGCCCTATTCAGACTCGCTTTCGCTACGGCTCCACATTTTCTGCTTAACCTTGCATCAGATCGTAACTCGCCGGTTCATTCTACAAAAGGCACGCCATCACCCATTAACGGGCTCTGACTACTTGTAAGCACACGGTTTCAGGTTCTATTTCACTCCCCTTCCGGGGTACTTTTCACCTTTCCCTCACGGTACTGGTTCACTATCGGTCACTAGAGAGTATTTAGCCTTAGGAGATGGTCCTCCCAGATTCCGACGGAATTTCACGTGCTCCGCCGTACTCAGGATCCACTCAAGAGAGAATTTGTTTTC
>NZ_PPQH01000128.1 GCF_002902385.1 Staphylococcus intermedius NCTC 11048
ATTACAAATCAAATTATTATCAGATAACGCAACATTACCTACATGTAACCACTCAACTGACGCAGGGTTCGACATTTATGCAGCAGAAACAGTGGTATTAGAACCACAAGAAAAAGCATTAATCAGTACTGATATTGCTGTAAACATTCCTAAAGGATATGTGGGTCTATTAACGTCAAGAAGTGGCGTGAGTAGTAAGACGCATCTTGTTATCGAGACAGGCAAAATTGATGCA
>NZ_PPQH01000129.1 GCF_002902385.1 Staphylococcus intermedius NCTC 11048
AGAAAAACTTTTACTTGGAGAGACGATGGAAGTTCAAAGTTAAGTAGTGGTGCCTTAGGAGATTTAGGAGTTCATCTTCTCGATTTAGCGACTCATATTACTGACAGTTATGTAAAGGTAGAAACAATTAAAACTAAAATGATGACTAAAGTAAAGAAAAAAAATGATAGTATAGTGCAAGTTGATGACCATTCAGAAACATTTTTTATGACTAGTAATGGACAATATATTCATATAGAGACTTCTAAAGCTTGTGATGAAGATTTATGCGGTTTCTACATTACGATTACAGGACGTAGTGGTGAAATTAAGTTTTCATCAAAAAATGAAGGAGTAGTTACTGTTAGTAACAATGATATTCAAGAGATAGTTCAATTAGATGATAGGATATACATTGACCCAGAAAATGAATTCTATGGATGGAAAGATAGCTTTTACTATTCACATATAAAACTTTTGGAGGCTATCAAAAATAGAAAAGAAACTGCAATTTCTACTTTTGAAGATGGTTTGAAAGCGCAAGAAGTTTTGGAGCACTGTATTAATAGTTATCAACAAAAACAGTACATTGAGTTCAGATGACTAAATTTCATACGCTTTACTTTTCTTTAATGTATTTTCTCATTGGAATGATACACACATTTGTCGGCTCATTTAATCAATTTTTAAAAATAAATCTTAATATGAATCAATCAGGTGTATCAAATCTGATTAGTATTCAATTCATAACATTTATGTTTGGGGTATTTTATTCTACCTTCTTAGCTAATAAAGATATAAAGAAGGCTTTTAAAATAATACACCTATCTATTCTATTAATTACTACTATTTTTATTATTTTTGAGCATTACTTAATTATATATCTAGTTGTAGCTATATTAGGTTTTTGCGCTGGATTTATTGAGTCATCTATTGCATCATATATTTTTAATATTAATTTTGATTCTGCCAAAATTTTTGGATATATAGAATCATTCTTTGCAGTAGGATCATTCTTGTTACCTATGATTGTGAGGATGTTTGAATATCATTTAGACACGAAATACGCTATTATC
>NZ_PPQH01000130.1 GCF_002902385.1 Staphylococcus intermedius NCTC 11048
CCTGCATGCCAAACATCAGCTATTTTAGCTTTTAGTAAGTCTGTTTTTCTTACATCGTAATCTATTTTTACAGTGTGTTTTCTAAAGGTTTTTAAAATTGCTTTTGTCGTTGTAATAACTCTTTTCAAAGGGGATGCGTCACCATCAATTTCAACAGTATGCTCACGCCATTTTTGAGCCATTGCTTTAGCCCGTGTCAACGCTCGTTGAAACTTACTTGTGTTCGCTTTAATTTCTGTTTCAATCTCGTTTGGCACGGAAGTTTTGGCCAGACGTTGTGCTTTACGTACTCCACGCTCAAAGTTTTTGATAATCGCATTGATACGTGCGT
>NZ_PPQH01000131.1 GCF_002902385.1 Staphylococcus intermedius NCTC 11048
GAAGAACAGCAAGCTCAAATGATGCTTGCGTTTGCAGAAATTAAGGAGGTTAAATAATATGAAATTCCCAAGTTTTAACAACATCAAATATTTTTATGACAGAAACTATTACACTAATGATCAAATCAAACGTTTTGTAGAACTAGAATGTATTAATGAAGAAGAATTCAAAGAGATTACAGGTGTTGAATACGAGTCGCAGGTTTAACGTCTATGACTTAGTTTTTTAGAAAGCGGGTGTGATAGTGTTCGGATTTATGAAACGACGCGAGCACGAATGGCGCATCATGCGTCTAGAAGAAAACGACAAAGATATGTTTAAAAAGTTAGATAATATTGAACATAGTCTGCGGACTCAAGAAAAAGTTTATGATAAGTTAGATAGAACTTTCGAAGAGTTAAAGAAAGACAGATTAAAAGAAGAGCAAAATAAAAAAGAGAATGCTAAAAATATTCGAGAATTAAAAATGTGGATGTTAGGTGTCATAGGGACTATCGCAAGTACAATTATAATCGCAATTTTACGTACCTTTTTTGGTGTTTAAAGGAGGTGATTACTATGTTGTTCGGTTACAGTTTTTGGGCGTGTTTTTGGTTTGGTAAATGTAAACGTTAATTAAAACGAAGTCGGCGCTTATGCGTCGACTTATTTTTATGAAAGAGAAGTGATGTCATGTCATTACCTAAAACAGGTAAACCAACTGCTTTAGATGTTGTAAATTGGGCGTTGGACTTAGCTAAGCGACGCAAAGGTGTTGATGTAGATGGCTATTATGGAATGCAGTGTTGGGACCTACCTAACTATATTTTGAAGAAATACTGGGGTTTTACAACTTGGGGTAACGCAAATGCGATGGCTCAAAAAAGTAATTATCGCGGAAACGATTTTAAAATATATCGTAACACACCTTCTTTTGTACCGTTGCCTGGTGATTGGGCTGTTTGGGCAGGTAGTAACCCGGGTCATGTGTCGATTGTTGTGGGTCCAGCAAGTACAAGTTATTTTTATAGTTGCGATCAAAATTGGTACACAGCTAACTGGACAGGATCGCCTGCATACAAAATTAAACATAACTATAACGGTGTAACTCACTTTGTTAGACCACCATATAAAAAAAGTGCAACGTCAAACCCGAGTGACCCATCGACACCTAAACCACCAGCGATTGACCCAGAGCCAAACAAAGAACCAGACAAGCCGACAGTGAGGTTTAAAGACGTTACAAAAGTTATCTATACCATCAAACG
>NZ_PPQH01000132.1 GCF_002902385.1 Staphylococcus intermedius NCTC 11048
ATGCTGCAATAACAATAGATTATTTCTGGAGATGTGGTTATTTTCTCATTTCTCTGTATTTATATTATATGATTTTTAACTTTGCAACAGAACCAGCGATATAATAAATCAAACATCCTACAGTAATTCTGAAATGAGTGTTTCTGTAGATTCATACATAGCAAATATAAGCAAATTTTTACGAACACCTTTTATCATGCCATGATAATATTTATCACCAAAAATAACAGCATTCGTATTTTCAAAAAGAATATCATTATACATTATATATATCTTTACTAAATCATCAATGGTAAATGTTTGACGCTCTTTGAGTCTAAACCTCCCTGTCACATTCACAGAAGATGAAAGCGATAATCGATGTTCTTCAACAAATATTGAAATGTAATTCCTACGTTCCATTTCATTTGCAAAAAGCTCATACCCCAGTTGATAAATCAAACTAGGATGCGCTTTGTTAATCATAGCCTTTATCAAATCAGTTAACTCTATTTCTTTTCCTGTAAAATATGTTTCATTGTTTGTTGGCCATTTTTTCAAATATATTTTTCTATTAACTAACTTCTTTTTTTGACTGTAAATATAATAAATAAGCGGTGTGATACCTTCTATAGCTATTGGTGTATTGAGATCTACATTATTTTCAATTTTACCGTCTTGACTTAAATAAGCATAAGTCTTTTCTATAGGAAAATAATGAAAATATTGCTTTTCTTTTATTTGAATATTTTCATTTTGTAAATATTCAAATAACTTTGTAGCAATTTTAGGTAATTTTGTACCTGTTACTGATGATTTTAATAAGGTTAAACCATCTTCATTTACTAAATATAATAAATCATATAGTAATAATTCCGGATCGCTATACCAAGTAATCGATTTATTCTTGACTCTGTTGACCACTTTTCTCATCTCAGAGTCAATACATAGAATATAGTCTGCATTGGACTGCTCTAATTTTCCAACTAATTGTAAATGTATTTTTTCAGATTCATCACCTAAATCACTGATTTTTCCCAACACAATAATTTTGTTTCCAGTATAAAATTGGGATTGCTTGTTAAAAGCCTCAATTGCATTAAGCATTGCTGGTAAAGAAGCATTATGAGTATCATCTAATAAAGTTGTTTTTAGTCTTGGCGTAATCACTTTCTTTATTTCCAACACTTTTTTAAAAGGTTTAAATTGTGACAAGTGATTTAAGCAGGATTTTAAATCAACATCAAGTAATTGTAACAAATGAACTGTCGCAATGGCATTTGATACCATACCATCACTTACAGTCGGTATAGTAAATTCAACATCCTCTGTATTCACATGGATACTAATTGTGGTAGAACCCTTATTATCAGTAATTTTAACTTTATTATGGTCATAGCGACTATAAGTAATGATATGATTTACGCATTTTCTTGCTTCATTTTCCAATAAGTTTACATGTTTTGTGTCACCATTGATAATTGCAGTATCGTTGTCACTCTGACCAGCAAATATTCTTGATTTAAACTTAGCAACTTCTTCAGTATTTTTAATTGTAGATAAATGCGCCTCGCCAATTCCTGTCACAATCGTATAATGTGGCTTTACAATGAGGGATAAATTACCTTTATTGTTTATTGCATTAATAGACATTTCAAAAACAGCAAAGTTTGGATTTTTTATTAATTTACAAAGATTGAGTAAAATGGGCACGCGTGTATTGGCATTCCCTCTGTTTTGTAAAATCTGATAGTTACTAAGTGCCTTGCTTATCATCCTCTTAGTTGAACTTTTACCCATTGATCCTGTTACTGCAATGATGGGATTATGAAATTGAGCGCGAAAATATGTTCCTAATACTTGCATAGCTTCAATAGAATCGTCTACAATAATTTGAGGGGTAGATGGATTTAAATCATTAATCAACTCATCAGTAATAACTAAACTCGATCGATGATTATTTTGTTTAAGTTGTTCATTTCCTGATAAAATCTTAGGCTCTTTTCCTAACCACTTTTTCCAAGTTCCTTTTGATATGCTGATAAAAGCTGTATTCATATGAGTAACAAAACGATACTGGTATTCAAAATCGTTAATAATTTCATCGTTTAAATTTTGTGTCTTAATAACTAGCTCTTTTAATATATAAGCAATATCTTTAACTGTATACATTTTAAAAAACCTCTCTAACTAAAAATATTTGTATTGAAACACTAAACGTTTTATAATTTTATTTAAATAGGAGGGGACTCATGAGACAAAAAAAATTAGAAGAAATTAATAAACAAATTGAAGAAGAATTACTAAATGATAACCAGACTCATGAGAATGAACCAAACTCATCTAATTTGAATAAGCCTAGAGCCATTTTTTTATGTATTGTTTTATCAATGGTACTTATTTCCTTCATCAAAATGTTTATGTAATATTATAGATTTAACAATTAGCTTGTCTTTATAATTCAAACAAGTAATTGTAAATAGGAACCTATACTATTGCTTGAAAGCTTTTTGATATTGCACATATCCCGATAAATAATGCTCGACATCATCTATTCTTACACGATAACCATGGTGCTTAATGAAGAAACTCCCCAGTATACGGCGTGGGTTTTTAAAATACATCGCAACTTCAGGGTAAAAATAACCCGTCCTTTGATAATTAGCTCTTTTATGAATTGTTTTAATTAATTTTTCTTCGTCAAGCATGCTTTTCACTAACTTTTCAAACCCGTTTTCTTTTGCAACCTCAACTAAATGATAAGTCGCCATAAGTAATTCTAAAAAAGTTGGAAATGTTGTTTCTCTTTGATAAATGTAATCTAAATTACCCACTACATTTTTAATACCAAACTCAAAATATTCTTTTTTTGGTGTGATTTGTACAAGTTCATTCGTGCAATAACCGAGCCAATGATCGTTAAATTTCCAATATTTTTCAATTATAAATCTTTCAAAAAGCATTTCTACAGTGTTTAACCAATTTGGATTTTGATCTAATTGATATAATCTTAGGAGCGCTAATGAAGCTTCTCCGTCATAGTAAACAATTCGAAAACGTTCTTTGATAGATAAATCAGGATAATTTAAAACATGAATAGTTTCCATATTATTCATGTTAATCATGGCTAAAATCCCTCTAGCTACCTTTTGTGCGTATTTTAAATAAACTTCATCATTTGGATTAACTTTTAAATATTCACACACAGCGAAAATAAAAGAAGCATTTTGTCCTAATTTTATTTCATTAACAGAATTCGTATCATCAAAGATAAAACCTTTATTATCTTTTTCATAAAAATGATTTTCAATAATGTAATTTAACGTCTTTTTTATGATACTTGTATCTTGATTTAAATAAAATAAACCTTCTGTCAATGCGTATGTTGAAGATGAATGTCTCAATACATTGTAGTGGTTAATCTGTCTATCAAAATGAGGAAAATAGCCATAAGTAAATTTCCCATCGGCTTGAATCTCATTTTGTAAATATTGAGTACTCGTTTCTATAAGCTTGTCGATCTCTTTAGTCAAAGTTTTTAACTTACGAATCCCTTTCATATATCCTTTATCATGTAGATCAATAATCTCTTCATTTTCAACAAAATATCCTGCTGTATGGAAAGTAATAACTTTTTTATCTCTATAATCTTCAACTTTAAAACTTTTATTTAATCGTTTGTATTTCTTCAAATAATGTGTGATATTGTTTTCTGCAATTTCTTTTAAATTTTTATTTTTTTTAGAAAGACGAACAAAAGCATTGGCATTAATTTCCTCAGGCAAAAATACAAGTTGCCAGTTTTTATCTAAAGAGAAACCAAAATCTATATAGTTTCTTCTTGTTTCAATTAATTTTCTTTCTACATCATTAAAGTTAACTTCTTGCTCGTTGGTTACAACGTCAATTTTAATCCACTCTGGATATTTACCATTAGTTTTTTTATATTTATTAATTTGCTTCATGACTTGATATTTCATTTTCTTAGTCTTCTTTATTAACTTTACGTACGCTTTAATATTTGGATTTCCTAAGCTAATGAACACTTTACTATCATCTGAATATTTCTCAATAATCTTTTGACTCAAAAATTCAATGGTTTTCTCCAAATCAATTTCTCCTTTATAAATAGTTAAAGGGAGCAATTGCTCCCTTTAACTATATTTTAATCTTCTTCACGACGTTTTTTTCGACTAGCCAATAGTAATGACCCTAATCCTGCAAATAACGCTCCGAATAATACTGGGCTACTATTTGCTTTTTCACCTGTATCAGGTAATTCCTCATTTTCTTTGTCAGCATCGGCATCGGCGTCAGCATCCGCATCGGCGTCAGCATCGGCATCGGCGTCAGCATCGGCATCGGCATCGGCGTCGGCGTCAGCATCGGCATCGGCGTCAGCATCCGCATCCGCGTCAGCATCCGCATCCGCGTCGGCATCCGCATCCGCGTCAGCATCCGCATCGGCATCGGCGTCAGCATCCGCATCGGCGTCAGCATCCGCATCGGCGTCAGCATCCGCATCCGCGTCAGCATCCGCATCCGCATCTGCATCTGCATCTGCATCTGCGTCGGTTTCTGGTTGCTCTCCATCTTCTGGATAACCTGGAACCGTTACTTTACTTGTAACGTCTTCTTCTGTTGTCTCTTCACCATACGGCTTTTCAACTTCTCCAGCTGTTGGTTCATATTGATCTTTTTCTGGTTGCTCTCCAACTGTTACAGGTACTGTAATCTCATCTGTTGTTCCATCTGGATACGTTACTGTTACAGGTACTTCTGTTGTTCCTGGTGTATTACCATCTGGTAATTCACTTGGATTATTTACCGTAATCACTGGTTGCTCTCCATCTTCTGGATAACCTGGAACTGTTACTTTACTTATTACGTCCTCTTCTGTTGTTTCTTCACCATATGGTTTTTCAACTTCTCCAGCTGTTGGCTCATATTGATCATTTTCTGGTTGCTCTTTTGGAATATTAAAACCACCATATCCACTAACTGTTGCATAAATTTCATTATTACCAAAATCTGATTGATATCTTTGGAATGGTAAAGATGCAGTTTTTACTGTAAATAACATGTCTGTACCATCTATATTCTTTAAATCATCTAAATCACCAGTAAAAGGAGTAATAAATTTAAACGTTACTTCTTCTCCAGCTTTTAATTTATCTTTACTTCTCCATTGAGGGTCTGTTTTACCATCTTTCCCACTAAAATTTTTATATGATATTGTAGAATTATTTCCTATGGATTCAAATGGAACAGATGTACTAGTAATTTTTGCTTCTCCTAGTTTACCTTGATTTTCTGTTGAGACCGTTACAAATAAATATTCTGGAGAACTATTTTCTATTAGTTTTATATTTAAGTCCCATTCTACTTGATCTGTGTCAAGGTCATATGAGCCCTTCAAAGTTAATAGCTTACTTCTTCCATCTGGTTTATCTCTATCTATTTCTGTAACAAATTCAATACTCTGACTACTTGCGGCTCTTCTCACTCGATATGATCTTTCATGTTCATTATTGACCATAAAATTATTAGGACTATTTGGATTATTAGAAATATAATTTAGTAACCAAGCAAACTCTTCTGAATTCAAGCTTCCATAATCAATATTTTCAATATTTTTCTCTTGAATTAACTTTGTCATCTTATCGTTAACTGATTGCTCTTCTTGTTTCGCTTCTGTTCTTTCTTCTACCGATGACTCTTCTTGTTTCGCTTCTGTTCTTTCTTCTACCAGTGACTCTTCTTGTTTCGCTTCTGTTCTTTCTTCTACCAGTGACTCTTCTTGTTTCGCTTCTGTTCTTTCTTCTACCAGTGACTCTTCTTGTTTCGCTTCTGTTCTTTCTTCTACCGATGACTCTTCTTGTTTCGCTTCTGTTCTTTCTTCTACCGGTGACTCTTCTTGTTTCG
>NZ_PPQH01000133.1 GCF_002902385.1 Staphylococcus intermedius NCTC 11048
TCCTGTAATTATGAAACTGATTGGCGATATTGTGCGTATACTTGTTGCATTTGGTAAGGCGATGGCACCAATCGCAAGTGGTTTACTAAAACTTATAGGCAAAATAGCCGAATTTACGGCAGCGTTATTCGAGAATCACCCAAATGTGGCGAGATTCTTTGGTATTCTTACCATTCTCGGTGGTGCTTTTTGGGCTTTGCTTACGCCTATTATATTCGTATCCACTATGCTAAAAGGCCTGTTCGGTAAAAGTCTTTTCGATGTAATTAAATACATCATTAAATTTACAAGAGCGTCAACTATCTTAAAAGGTGCGTTCGGCTTACTAAGAGGTGCTGTTGGATTACTTCTGAACCCTATCGGTAATCTTATGAAGCTATTACCAATCTTGGGCGGTGCGTTAGCGGGTATCAGCTTACCTATTTGGATAGCAATAGGTGCAGTTTTAGCATTGGCTGGTTTCATAATTTATTTATGGAACACGAATGAAGATTTCAGAAATGCTGTTATAGAAGCTTGGGAGACAATCAAAAAAAGCATAGGAGAAGCGGTAGAAGGTATCAAAAAATGGTTTGATGACCTATGGAGTAAAATTCAAGAAACACTTCAACCTATCATGCCTTTGTTACAACAATTAGGTGATATTTTTTATGAAGTTTTAGGTAATGTGTTTATCGCGGTTGTAGAAGGTGTTATAACCGCTATACAAGGTTTATGGACAGTTGTTACTGTAACGTTCACAGCGATAGGGGCACTAATTTCTGGAATGATTCAGTGGATCGTTGGCCTTTTTACAGCTTTCATTCAATTCTTGTCAGGTGATTTTTCGGGGGCATGGCAAACCTTACAAACAACTATTGCTAACGTGAGCGATACGATATGGCAGGGATTATCGTCAATTTGGAATCAAATTCAACAGTTTTTATTCAACACTTATACTCGAATTACTGGCCAAACAGTAACAAGTTGGTCACAAATTTGGCAAACAATACAAAATTTTGCAATAGCGATATGGAATGTTGTATCAAATTGGTTTCAACGCGTGGCTAGCACAGTGCAACAAAAAATGCTTGAAGCACTAGCTTATGTAGTCGGAACTGGCGCGCAATGGGTGGCATCAATCCGACAAGCGATGACTAATTTCAAAAATGCCGTTGTACAAAAATTTTGGGAAGTTGTTGAAGCTTGTAGGAAAGGTATGCAAGACGCACTAAATGCAGTTAGAAGTTTTATAGGTCAATTTGTTCAGGCTGGCGTCGATTTAGTGGCTGGTTTGATTAGTGGTATCGTCCAAAAAGCAGGAGACTTAGCGAAAACAGCATGGAATGCAGCAAAAAGTGCATTGAACGCAGCAAAAAGCGCGTTAGATAGCCACTCACCGTCACGTAAATTTATGCAACTAGGTAGAGACAGTATGACAGGT
>NZ_PPQH01000134.1 GCF_002902385.1 Staphylococcus intermedius NCTC 11048
TTGAAGGTAATGCACGTAAGTTTGAGGATTGGGTTAATAAATCCAATACAGCGAAAGCGGCATTTAAAGCGTTAAATACTGTTGGTGTTCAAATTTTCGGCGACTTACTCAATGCTGCTGGACGTTTTGGTGATGGTTTAGTTAACATCTTTACTCAGTTTATGCCATTGTTCAAATGGGTATCACAAGGTTTACAAAATATGAGCATTGATTTTCAGAACTGGGCAAATAGTGTCGGCGGACAGAACGCTATTAAGTCGTTCATCGAATATACCAAAGAAAATCTACCTAAAATAGGCAAGATATTTGGTAATGTATTTAAAGGTATCGGCAACTTAATGATTGCTTTTGGTCAAAACAGTGCAGGTATTTTTGATTGGCTTGTCAAAATGACGGATAAATTTAAAGAATGGTCTGAAACGGTTGGTAAATCAGAGGGCTTTAAAAAGTTTGTGAAGTATGTTGAGGAAAATGGTCCTGTAATTATGAAACTGATTGGCGATATTGTGCGTATACTTGTTGCATTTGGTAAGGCGATGGCACCAATCGCAAGTGGTTTACTAAAACTTAT
>NZ_PPQH01000135.1:0-3298 GCF_002902385.1 Staphylococcus intermedius NCTC 11048
GGCGAAGTGGTTAACGCATCGGATTGTGGTTCCGACATTCGTGGGTTCGATTCCCATCACCCGCCTATATCGTTTATTTTTTATGCGGGTGTAGTTTAATGGCAAAACCTCAGCCTTCCAAGCTGATGTTGTGGGTTCGATTCCCATCACCCGCTCCATTATTATTCCACAGTAGCTCAGTGGTAGAGCTATCGGCTGTTAACCGATCGGTCGTAGGTTCGAGTCCTACCTGTGGAGCCACGGCCCCTTGGTCAAGCGGTTAAGACACCGCCCTTTCACGGCGGTAACACGGGTTCGAGTCCCGTAGGGGTCATATAATCAGAAGTGAAATATCGCTTCTGATTTTTTATATTTTCTAAAATGGAAGGTTGTCCGAGTTGGCCGAAGGAGCACGCCTGGAAAGTGTGTAGGCGCCACAAGCGTCTCGGGGGTTCGAATCCCCCACCTTCCGTAAATTGTAGCTTGAAGCCATTGATATAACAACGTTTTACATTAGCAAGTGTCAAATATGTGTCAAGAAAATATTTCTCTGACACGTTGACCTTGCTCTTTTTTATGTTCGTCGAGCAAGTGGGAATAAATATCAAGGGTAACAGATATTTTATAATGACCTAATCTTTTACTTATATACTCGATTGGTATACCTTTTGAAAGTAGGTAAGATGTGTGAGTGTGTCGTAATGCATAGGGTGTTATATGTTTATCTTTTATTCCTGTTTGTTTTTTAGCGTGATTGAACGATTTAGATACAGCGGTGTGACTCAATTTGAATAATTTACCGTCAATGCGTTTAGGCAATTTAGCCAATTTAGACTTAATGAGTTTTATATCTTTTTGCGAAACTTCTACAAAGCGATCAGCATTAGCAGATTTAGTACCTCGTAAGTGTATGATACCGTCTTTTTCATTCAAATCTATGTCCACCATATTTATTGCGTCACTAAATCTTGCTCCAGTAATTGCTAAAATAAAAAGAAAAATATAACTTTCTTCGTTGCGCGTCTTAAAATACTCAATCAACTTTTCATATTGTTTTATCGTCATAAATTTAGTAGATTCTTCTTTTGATTTTTTGGTACCTTTGACTTCAACATTGTAAGTGGGGTCTTTCTTCAAATAGCCATCATATAACGCATCTCGTAAACAACAAGACAAGCAACTATGCACTTTACGCACAGTCTCATCCGTATGCCCCTCACCGTAATTATTTAAGAACTTTTGATATTCTGTACGGGTGATATTTTTAATCAGCATACCTTCACCGAAATACTCTTCAAACAATTTAATAGAACGTTCATACCAATAATACTGACGTTTTGAAAGACTTTTTTTATTTTTTATCACAAGCCAATCATTGTAATACTCCTTAAATATTTTATCATCAATTGCGTTACCATCTTCTAAATCACGTATGAGTTGCTGCGCTGCATTAACCGCCTCAGCTTTAGTTTTAAATCCTGATTTACGTTTCTTTCCTGATTTAAAAGAGGGGTGTTTAACGTCATATTGCCATGAAGATGACGTTTTGTTTTTACGTTTCGTTACTGTAAACGATGCCATTTCACCATTCCTCCTCAAAAATAGTAAAAAAAAATAATAAGGGTACGTGGGAGGTACCCGGTTAATTGCATAAAAAAAGACCAGATGAATTAACATCTGGCCAGCCGGATTGGTTACCGGGAATGAGCTACTATAAATTAGTAGAAAGCGGGATTTCACCGCGAATTGTTAATACAAATATACCAGATGTTATCTTTAATTTCAACTTTTTATGAACCTGATTATTATTTGTTTCTCTATTTGCTTTAAATCTTCGTCGCTAATTTTAATTTCTCCAGTGGGGTCTTCATTGTTAATCTTTTGAATTCTTTTTTTACTTATTGTGGTAATTGCAGAAACGTTAGCATAAGACCGTTTGTTTTTATGCCTATCAAAAACTTTTCGTACAAGGTTAATATTTTTGGCCTTCTTTTTCATTTTAGATATTTTTTTCTCAAAGTTTTTAGCTTCTTCTTTTATTAAAACCTCAATTTCTTTATACTGCTTCTCTATATATGTTTCTGTTAAATACCCATACTTCAAAAGTAATGCGCTTCTTTCTGCTTTAGCTTTTATATAATCTTCATGTTTATCCATTATCAAATTAGCAAAATCCTCTATTTTATCTGCTTCTTCAATTAGTTGGATTCCTTTCTTATCCAATTTGTCTATAGTAATATCAAAAATAGAGGAAGTTAACTGAGTATAATGCTTAGACTTTTTTGACGATAATGGGACAACTGTGATTGTACTCTTTTTAGGGTTGTCTTTTTTATCCATAACTACACAAAAATGATTACCAGAAAATTCATTACCAATATTACTGCCTAGATTTACATAAACTATAGTCCCTCGTTTGTACGTGGAGTATAGTTTATATTTGTTGTTATTTTCTTCTAATAATTGGCGAGTATAAAATTCTAGCCATTCAGGCAAATATTTTATTTTTCTATTTTCTATATTTGAGTTTTTATAAATATCAATCAATTTTTTTGTAGTACTTAGAAATGACTGATATACTTTTTCATTATTTAACTCCATCCCTCAACCTCCAATCCAATAAAAAGGGTAGTCGTGCTACCCAAGTTTTACTTCTTCTTTCTATCATCTAAAATTCTACGCGCAATACTGTAGATTACATTTAATACGATGTATTGAACTAGTTTTTTGATTAATCTCATTTTTTTGCATCTCCTTTAAATATACTTACACACTACGATAAGATCTTTCCTGTTTTGTTATCGTTATCTATTTTTTCTTCAATGATTTTTAAATACTCTATTACTTTTTGCGAGGATAAATCTTTAGGTAACTCGTAAGTGAATGTATGGTTGTCATTTGTTAACACCTTGTAGACGACAGTTTCTTTGTTTATTATGCAACTAATTATTTTCATTTGATATCACCTCCCAACGTTTGTGAACAAGCGTTTTTTATTGAAGTATTACAAGAAATAAGAGTCATAGTTTTTCATTATTAATAATTAATGTATTAATAACTGTGTGTTATAATTGAAGAAAAAGTAGGTGAGATATTGAACATTTTAGACATGCCAGTATTAAGTGCCCTCGTATCTTCAGGAGGTTTTGGTTTTTTATCATTTCTATTACTTAATAAAATGGGTAAAATAAAAGTTTATGATACACAAGATAAAGTTTTTTATAACATTTTATTATCTCTCATAAATTTCATCATCTTGTTTTCACTAACTTTGCTTTTGAATTTTTGGATGAGCATTCAGGTTTCAATATTGTTATCT
>NZ_PPQH01000135.1:3308-12992 GCF_002902385.1 Staphylococcus intermedius NCTC 11048
TCGGCACATTAATTTTATCTATTACTTATCCTTTTTTATTTTCGTTATCAATAATAGAAAAAATAAAAGTCGAAATAAACAACTCAAGGAACAGAAGTGGGTTAGCTTATCAGTATGCCGAACCAGTTAGAGAAATAATTTTCAACAATAACAAACATACTGTTGTTTATATTTTTGATTTTGAAGAAAAATTAATAAACTGCGGATATATTACTAACCTTAACACTCAAAACAACGAACCTACCGAGTTGATCATTGAACCCTTCGACGAAGAGCCACCTATAAAAAACTTCAACGCTATTGTTGAATGGTCTCAGAAACCAGAAAACGAATCTAAAGTTTTAATAAATCTGAACGAAAAAACGCAAATTTATTTTATCGAAATGTAATTCATTTTTTATCAGGCGGTTTTCTCGTCCCTTTAGTTTTACTAGGCTTACCTAAAGACCTTGTGGAGCCATTCTTATATTTACTCACAATATCACCACCTTAAAACGTCTACTTATGTAGGCGTTTTTTACCATTATTTTTTACCATTATTTTTTATCTTTACTTTTTTATTTCGAATCAAAACAGTTGCTATAAAAGCAGTTAACAAGAATGTGAAACCTAAAATATCAACCAATTCATAATAAGTTTTAGATTCAAACAATTTATCAATCCCCAAAGAAAAACCCCTAGCATGCTATATAAACATACTAGGGGGTATCACGCTGTGATATTATTTTCTTAGCCAACTATTAGTGGTGGCTCTTCCGTATGTTTAGATACTATCATAATTAGTTTGTTTTAGTCAAATTTAATTAAATCCCCCATTTTCTCTTTAAAGGTTAGTTTTTCTTTTTCCTACCACACTGTCATCACTCCTTAGTTTTATATAAAGCGTCACGAGGGCGGTAAAATAAAAGGGTAGGCGTGCTACCCTGAAAAATCATTCTAAGATATTCCTAACATCGATGTCTGCATTCTCTGTCGCAATATTTAATTCGTTTAGAGCATTATCGAGCGAATCTGTATTTTCAGATTGTTCAAAGTCCTCTAATGATCTAGCAGCATTTTGGAAATGCTCATTCGCATCTAATAAATTTTGATGGTCATTTTCATACTTTGAAGGCGGAACAACGTTATCTTTAACCCCTTTTAGTATTAAATCTGCACCGTCCAAACTACCATAAATAGCATACACCAAATCTTTCCCTTTGTTAGTCAGTCGACCATTATCATTTATTTCATATTGCAATTTTTGCAAGTCTTCACCTGCAAGCTGAATTTGCATTTGATAGCTTCGAATAACCCCTTTATATTCATCTTCTGTCATAGCTTTTGGTGTTTCAACTTTTGAATCCTCAATTTTTTTGCTTGTTTCTTCTACTTCTTTTTTTGGTTTTGCTTTCTCTTCTTTCTTCTCTTCTTTCTTGTTTTCCTCATCCTCGACTTTAGTTTTTTTCTTCTCTTGCTTGTTTGTGTCACTCTCAGATTCATCATCATTATTAAATAATGCGTTACAACCTCCGATGACTAAAAATATTACTATTAAGATACCCAAACAACCGAGACAACCTTTTTTGTTTTCGTCTTTCTCATTTTCACTTTTCTTATCTAACATTTTGAATGTCCTCCTTAAATAATATTTTTATATTCAAAAACCCTCAACGGTTCAAACTCTATTAAGTAATCGCCGATAAGAGTATTTAACCCATACTTCTTTTTATAATATTCAATACAATCTAGTACATGACCTTCTGTAATTTCAAAAAAATTAGCAAGCTCGTACAAATTACGTACACCTTGCTTAAACGCCTCGACTATACCTGATAAGGGCATAGACGTTTCGTATGAATAGCGTCTTGCGTAATTTTCGAATTTTCTATTGTTGAAATGTTTTTGGTCTAAAATGTTGCCGTATGTAAATTTATGGTGTGCTAATTCTTCTAACAAAGTTTCATACTTCTTAGCATTCGACATATTGCTTTTAATATAAATTTTACCTTCGTAATACAATCCACTTTGATGACTAGGAAAGTCTGACCTTTCTTCAACATCAATATTTTCTGAAATAATTAATTCTTCATATCTTCCCATCAAATCACCCTTTGTTGCAAATGTTATCTGTTTTTACGTGCTTTAATTATTTCGATGAATTGCATTACTTCGCCCATCTCTTCTTCAGTTAAGTCTTCTTTGTCGAAATGAGCGGCAATTGTTTCTTGGTATAAATTGTTTTCTTCAGTAATTCTTGATTTAGGTACATTGAAGTAATTGGCTAATTCTTGAATTTTTGAGATTCTTGGATATTTAGATTCTTTTAGCCAGTTAGAGATAGTGGATTGACTTACGCCTATAGCTTCAGATAATTCTACTTGAGTTATATTTCGTTCTTTCATAAGTTGTTCTAAGTTCTCTGACAAAATTTTTCTAGCACTTTTATATTCCATACTTTTTCTCCTTTAGTATTACTTAATGTAATACTAATTTACCATAAGTTATATTACTTTACAACTAAAAATATCACTTTTTTTAAATTATTATGACTTTAAGTGTTGACATATCACTTTAAGTAATAGTATAGTTATACATGTCAGCGGGAGGTGAACAAAAAATGCCAGAAGATTTTAAAGAATTCCCAGTAAAAGTTTGGCGCATTAACTCAAAAATGACGCAACAAGATGTTGCTGATAAATTAGGTGTTACTAAGCAATCAGTAATTAGATGGGAAAAGGAAGACGTTGAGTTAAAGGGAATACAACTTTACGCTTTAGCCAAATTATTCAACACTGAAGTTGATTATATTAAGGCTAAAAAAATTTAACACCAATATCACTTTAAGTAATAAGGGGGGGGGCGAAAATTGAATGAATTACAACTTAGCAACAATCTAACTACAATCGAAACAGAAATTAAGAGCTATCAAAACATCGCTGGTCAATCTATTTTTGAGATTGGTCGCAGACTGAAACACGTTAAGGAAAATGATCTAGCACATGGAGAGTTTGGCAAGTGGCTTGAAAAAGTTGATATAAATCATGGTGTTGCTAACAAAATGATGAAAATTTCAGAAACCAATTATTTAAATTACTCGCATGCGAGTAATTTGGGAGTAACTGCTTTGTATGAAATAGCTACTCTACCAGAAGAAGAAAGATACAAAGAACATATCACTACAAATGGAGAAACAAAAACTCCAGATGAAATGACGCGAAAAGAATTACGCGAATTGAAAAAACAACTTAAACAACGCGACGAACAAAACGCTCAACTCCAATCGCAAGTGCAACAAGCGCAGCGTTCGGAAGAGATAGCATTACAAAAATTAGAAGAAGCAGAGAATAGAGAGCCTGAAGTGATTGAGAGAGAAGTTGTTAAAGAGGTTGTACCAGATGACGTTAAGCAACAACTCGAACAATTCAAGCAAAAGTTTGAGCGTGAAAGTAACAACGCTAATGAACTTCGAGATGAACTACAACGATATAGAAATAGCTTCAGCGACCCTAACCAAGCGTATGAAGAAAAAGAATTAACTAGGTTAGAGCGTGAATCAAGTATCAACGCACACAAGATAGCAATCAGCATTCAAAACTTTATTAAAGAGAATTCGGTTGAGACATATAGGCTCGATACAGTTATCAAAGCAAATCCGAAGTCGAAAGAGAGACTTCAAGAAAATGTAGCGTTACTGAAAGAGTTCACTAGTAATTTAGAAGCAATGTTAAACGGAAGAATCGTCGTAAATTAGGAGGAATTATCATGAATGAATTACAAGAAGTAAAAGAAGAAACAATAATTTCATTACTTAAAAAGATACAACAAGCTAATGACCCAGACACGATTATAGATTTAACTAGATCCATTGAAACTATTCTTGAAATTAAATAAACCTAGCAGTTGCTGTAACAACCACTAGGTGTAAAAGTTATTTAACTTTTACTCTTGTGCCACAACTTTGTTTTCTGCATTTATTAGTGGATTTAGAGGAGTCGTAATTAAACTTGTTCCCACAAGCAGGGCAAAAAGATGGTGGCATGTTCATTATATATTCAAGCTTAGCCAAATGTAACACCTCCTTTCATTAGGAGTTAAATAAATTTTATCAGAAAAGAGGAATTAGAAATGGCAAAACGCAAAGATGAATTAATTATTTTACAAAATCACATTAGACAAACAAATAACCAAGGTCAGCAGTTAGAGCAAATTATCGAAAGAATGTTAGACATGGAAGATCGTGTTGAAAACAGAGTGTCTTACGTGGAAGAAATGGTTGAAGAAATTAAGAAAGAAGTACCAATCACTTATGAACAACAAAAAGAACTTCAATCAATCGTTCAATCTAAATCAAATGAGTTTACACGTGAGTATTATAAAAACGGCATTCCAGTAGAAAAGCGTTACCAGAGCGAATTGTTTAAGAAAAAGAAAGGTCAATTCATTCGTGCAATGTGGACGCGTCTAAAAGAGTATTTCAATGTGCCGCGCTATACAGCTATTCAAAAAGTAGATTATGAGCGTACTAAGCAATTCTTAACGATGATTGCATTCAAAGACTTTAAGCAACATGAACTCGAAGATAAAGCGAGCTGGAACATTCCAGGATTAGTTGAATAATAACCCACAATCGAACAAACAAATTAAGGAGGAGAAAGAATGAAACTACTCAAATACACAAAAATAGCACTCCTAATCATCATCTTGGCGGAGGAGATTAGGAATGCTATCAGAAAGAACAAAGTAACTATTGCAACTGAATCATTTATTAGTGAGAGATGTTGGCAATAGCTAAATTGAACATTTCGGTTTTCCCGCAGTTCAGACAAACAGTCACAAACATTTTCATACTTGGTGCAGGTAGATTTTGAGAAATAGCTTTTCAACATTATGTAACACTCCCAATCCAACGCAGTAGCGTTAAATATATTACACACAACATTTTGAGAGGAAGGAGCATCAAAATGCAAGAACAAAACAAAAAACCTCAAACCACTCATGGCAGTGAGCAGAATGAGGTAGTTGATGGTCAATGGAATAAAGACCACTTAGAATTTACGATTGCTCGTTAATTTGACGTTCAACATCTTTCTGAACTAAAGAGTGTAGGTTTTTACGCAAAACCGAAATGTAATGATCTAAATATAAATCAGTGTTTTTACGAGCATATTCGTAACCATCGTTATCAAATATGGGTTCTACGTTATTGAAATCATCTTTTATTTCATCAATGGATAACGTAGTAGCTTTTTGGCAAAGTTCATCATATTTGATAGTGATATCAATTTTATCAGACATACTTATCACCTCCTAATAAGGAGTATAGCAGAAAAATACACAAGCAATAGAACCCACAATCGAACAATCAAATTAAGGAGGACACTATGGAACAACCAACAAATTACGATGACATAAAACTAGACTTAGCAGAAGGTGCGACAGAAAGAAAAATTTATCAATTAATACATGAATACGAGCTGTCATACAAACAAGTTAAAAGAGTATTTGATGTGGTTGATAATAAATTGTCGAACTACATTCAAAACACAGAGATTTCTAAAAACAAAAGCCCCCTTGATTTAACAAGAGGCCGAAAAAACTAGTCGTTAATTTCTAAATCAAGATTAGAACCAACGTAGCTTAGTACTGGATATAACTTTTACGCTTTAATTGATGGTATCGAATTTAAGATAGATTAAATTTTTGAGTGAAAAACAAACAAAATAAGGAGGACAAACAATGAAAAGATTATACAAAATAACCCTCCTCATCACAATGGCAGTTGTGACTTGGAAGGTTTGGAAGGTAGAAAGGAAAATAAATGATACTCAAGTAGATTATTCTTCTGTCATTTCATCTCGAGGTTTAGATAAACCATTAGCGAATTCAAGAGATTTTAGATACTCATAAAAATATGTTTCCCGTCTATTTTCAAGATATTCTTCATATTCTTGTTCGGTATCAAAATCATCAAATTTCAATGAATGAGGCAAAGTTTGAATGTATGCGGCAGCGAAAAGGAGGAGAAACAATGTTTAAACGTAGAAAGAAAGAACGAGTCCAAATGACACTAGAAACAAACTTAGAAGAACTCAAACTATTACTGAATAAATTAAAAAGTTTTGTAAGCAAAACAGAAAACAAACGAATCGAACTAAAGAAGAAAGTTAGCGAATACGAAAGTTTAGTTAAACAAACTGAAAATACTATTAAAGAAATCAACAAATTTAAATTGAAAACAAAAATAAAAAAGGGTGGCTAACATGGAATTCATCGGATTTGCAGATGCGCAAGAATTCATCAAAATCAGCGGTATTTCTGAATGGCACTTTGAACGTGAAGTTTGTGCAAATGCAGAGTTCAGAAAGACGTGTATGTTCAGATTCGGAAAAGGCGGTAAGCGCTATATCGAGATTGAACCAGCGCTCAAGTTTATTAAAGAAAACATTTTAATTAGAGAAACTGATTTGTAAAGGGGGTGATTAGATTGAAGCGCACACTAGCAATATTTATGACCGTAGCAGTCACAATCGTACTAACGACAATACTCGCTTTTGCAAGCGTGTACTTCACCACACTGTTATTCATCGTAATTTTAGCAGAAGCTGTGACGTACAACGGCACAAAAGCGATTTACGAAGTATTAAAAAAGACTGAGTGCTAGCTGCAACTAGCAAACAGTCGAGGTTGAAAAATTTGGAATAAATTTCAACCTAATTATAACAGATTAGGAGGAATTAACAATGTATTTCCCGAAAGGCGAAGAATATACAGGAATTATTGAAGTAGAAGGCTTCAAATTCCGTAAGCATGTCACAAGACAAGATGATTACATCTTGATTGAAATCACTGACATGACATACAGAGTCATCGCAGAAACGAAAGTATACGATGTCTCAGATGTAGACATCGCACAAGAAGTTATTAACGCAGCTATTTACGATTTTATCGAGTACCAAACAGATGAGCTAGACAAAGTTATGGCTCATTTTATCAAAAACTAGGAGGAATAAACATGGAAAAAGAAAAAATGTTAAGTATTGCAAATAAATTGAATCTTTATCTTGCACTTTCAGAAGTGCACGGCTTCGTTCAATTTTGGCAATCGAGTGCTGGTAGTTTTTCTGTCCATTTCACTCATTTCGATGAAAGATACCCTTACAACAATAAAACGCTTTTTATTTATGACTGGCAAAGTGATGAAAGAATCGAAAGTCTAGTTAACAAAGCTAAAGAAGTTATTGCAAGAGGGGGTGTTTTAAATGACTAATCAACTGCAAAAAATAGAACTCGAAAACCTCGAACGAAGCGAAAGTTTTCAAGTTAATAGTTTGGAAACAGCAAATTGGGCTTTTAAAAAACTTGAAGCGTTGAAAGCAAAAGAAACCGAAATCAATGGGGTTGCAGAAAAAGAGTTAGATCGCATTAAGCAATGGCAATCGCAAGAGTTGAAAAGTATCGAGAATGACAAAGAATACTTTGAATATCTTGTCACAGATTATTACAAGCGCGAAAAAGAGAAAAACGACGAATTTAAACTTAGTACGCCGTACGGAAAAGTCACATCACGCGTAGGTGCTAAAGTGTTGGAAATGCAAGGTGGCGTGAACGAACAAGATGTCATTGATCAACTTGAACAAAAAGGATTTGTGGATTTTGTAAAAGTAACTAAAAAACTCAATCAAGCTGACATCAAAAAGAATTTTAATATTACTGACGATGGTACTTTAATCGACATGAACGGCGAAGTGTTAGAAGGCGTTAAGATGGTGCGTAAACCAACGTCATACACGGTAAAGGCAGGAGAGTAAGTGATGAATAAATCAGAATCAGTCGTAGAAATCAACAAAGCAATGGTGGCTTTCCGCAAAGAAGTTAAACAACCGCTCAAAGATAAAAATAATCCATTCTTTAAATCAAAATATGTGCCTCTCGAAAACGTTGTAGAAGCCATTGACGAGGCGGCAACACCTCATGGACTCTCTTATACCCAATGGGCATTAAATGATAAAGACGGACGTGTTGGAGTAGCTACAATGCTCATGCACGAAAGTGGAGAATACATCGAATATGACCCAGTATTTATGAACGCAGAAAAGAACACGCCACAAGGTGCCGGTTCATTAATAAGTTACCTTAAACGCTATTCATTATCAGCAATATTCGGAATCACAAGCGATCAAGATGATGATGGTAATGCAGCAAGTGGAAAGAATAACAGTCCCAAGCAACAGAATAGAACGCAATGGGCTAGTAGCGAAACGATAGGAACTTTAAAGAAAGAAGTTATAGCTTTTACAAATTTGATTAAAGGCACCGATAAAGAAGCACCACAAAATGTAGTAGAACAAAAATTCAACATAAACAACTATAAGTTAACAGAAAAACAAGCAGCAGATGCTCTTAATAAAATACGAAACAATGCCAAAAATATTACTGGAGGAAATAATAATGATTAATAGAGTCGTATTAGTAGGTCGATTAACAAAAGACCCCGAATTCAGAACGACGCCCTCAGGAGTAAGCGTAGCAACATTTACATTAGCAGTTAACCGCAACTTCAAAAGTAAAAACGGGGAACAGCAGGTAGACTTTATAAACTGTATTGTTTTTCGTAAGCAAGCAGAAAATGTGAACAACTATCTAAATAAAGGAAATCTAGCTGGCGTTGATGGTCGCTTACAATCACGCAGTTACGAAAATAAAGAAGGCAATAGAGTGTTTGTTACGGAAGTTGTGTGTGACAGTGTGCAGTTTTTGGAGCCTAAAAATAATAATCAGTCTAACAATCAACCACAACAACAAAGAGGTCAAGCACCTGCGCAAGATAATCCTTTTACCAATACCGATGACGACCTTTCAGATTTGCCATTTTAAGCCACTTAGCGAGGCGATAACATGCAATGGATAGATAAGCACCAAAAACAAGATAACGGGTTATACAGTGTCGTTATTCGCAATGTAGAACTATCTAATAAAGATTTACTTGTGTTGGATAACGGGCTTGATGTAGAAGTCGAGGTCAAGCCTGTTGATCCATACGCAATAACCAATAAACAACGCCGCAAGATATTCGCTTTATGTAACGACATAGAAGAACATACAGGTCAACCGCGTGAGTATATGCGCTACATGTTTATGGACTATGTGGCGTTTGTCGAGGGATACGACAGGCTATCACTTAGCAATTGCAGCAGGACGCAAGCAATTCAAATCATCGAAGTGATTCTCGATTGGGTGTTCCACAACGACATACCGCTCAACTACAAAACAAGTGACCTACTCAAGCAAGACAAATCATTCTTGTACTGGTCGACGGTAAACCGCAATTGTGTGATATGCCAAAAACCTCACGCTGAGCTCGCACATTATCACGCAGTAGGTAGAGGACGTAATAGACGCAAAATAGACCATACGGATAACAAGGTGCTTGCGCTATGCCGTAGGCATCATACAGAACAGCACAACATAGGTATGGATAGTTTTAACGACAAATACCATCTACACGACAGTTGGGTCGATGTGGATGAGCGACTTAACAGAATGCTGAAAGGAGAGAAAACGAATTGAAAATATTACAAGTTATAAAAATAGCACTCCTAATCGTCGTCTTGGCGGAGGAGATTAGGAATGCTAGAAATTATAAAAAAGTTATAGTAAAACTCTCGGAAATAAAAAAAGGTATTGATACTCCACAAAAAATCA
>NZ_PPQH01000136.1 GCF_002902385.1 Staphylococcus intermedius NCTC 11048
ATATGACTCGATGTTATAAATGTAACCGTGTTTAACACCTGCAAAGCGTACACCACTGGAAAGTGAACCTCCTGCAGGTTTTAATGTGTCATTTTGTCGATGACGATTACCATCAATACTAAAGTTTTCGATAGCGATGTTTTCAGCATTACCGCCCATCGATAAGTTTGTTACAACAATTGCGTCGGCAGGTGCATCATCAGCTAATTTAATTGTTGTAATACCTTTACCTTGACCAACAAGGCGTGTGTTGTTAGGTAAC
>NZ_PPQH01000137.1 GCF_002902385.1 Staphylococcus intermedius NCTC 11048
TTTGTTACAACAATTGCGTCGGCAGGTGCATCATCAGCTAATTTAATTGTTGTAATACCTTTACCTTGACCAACAAGGCGTGTGTTGTTAGGTAACCTTAAACCATACACCTTATAAGTACCAGCCGACATTGTAACTTGTACATTTCCCTCGCCAAATGCCTTTTCGAACGCCGCCGTACTATCATTTTGACCTGTTGGATCTGCACCAAATTCGTCAACATTAACAACGCGATTGATTTTGTCGAGTAATTCCTTCAAACCTTTTTTACGCTCGTTCATTTCTCTTAAAAAATCATGTTGGAGTCGTCCCTCTAATGTGTCGTGTTGAATTGCGTCAATGGATACACGGCTTTGACGCAATTCTTGTTGTCCATTACCCAATGCACCTAATACAAGGTGGTCGTTCACTTCGTTTTGGTAACGTAATTCATCACCTACATTTGTTTTCTGACCTTTCTTTGTAAAATGTGTAACGTTGTTTGAATTGTGTGCATCTTTTTCGTCTTTACGATGGTAATCCATGTCATCAGAAAAACCATTTAACCATCGTTCTATTTTTTCGAAATTATTTTCTATCTGTTTAAGTAACTTATCGTTAAAATAAACATCTAACTTTTTTAATAAGTTGATTTTCAAGTTTAAACCTCCTTAGCCTTCAATTGACCGTTAACATCAACAATCAAATTGTATTTTTTACCGTTTTCTCCGGTAATGACTAACCCTTTAGAATTCACCTCTAAAGATTTTAATTTATTAAGTTCAACTTCATTGGTCGATTCGTTCGTGTTAACTTTATCTAACTTCGCTTTATCCTCAGCGCTCATCAAACCATTCATTTGATTAGTAACTAAAGGCATAGCCTCCATGTTAAAGCCGTTACCATTAATCAAGGTTGTGTAGTTTTCTCCGGCATCAATGCTAGATTTGATACCCTCACTAGAGAATAAGACGTCGTAACTACCGTTTTTACCATGTATGCCCAACCCATCATATTTCAGCGCAGTAGACGTTTGTACAACACTACTCATCGACTTAGCGACCGC
>NZ_PPQH01000014.1 GCF_002902385.1 Staphylococcus intermedius NCTC 11048
CTTATGAGTAGTGTAATATATAATAAGATCGATAATGAAATGTATAAAGATAATATCAAGTTAGGTTCTTTATAGCGTTATTTGCCAATTATTCTTTTGTGAGTGATATGAAAGCAAATGTTCATTTATGAAGAGGAATTTAGATTTTGCCCATCAAGGATGTGTAACCGAAAAATTAAGTGAATATTTAGCGAAATATACATATTTCTGTCGCAAAATAGTATCATAGACTTAACTCACGAATTAATGGAGATTCAATGTTTTAAGTAGGTATTTGTTACAATTGTATCCAATCATGAGAACATTGCTTATCATTTAGGTAGCAATCATAGAAAAAGATAGCGTGTCACTTTTGCTTTGAGGAGGTCATTGATATGCGGATATTGGCAATTTTGATATATTTGTTAGTTGTCCTAATAAGATTGAACATCGTAAAAGCACCATATTTAGATGAAAATACTAAAAGTCTCATCTTTATATTCATGACGCTGTTAGTGCCAACTTTTATTATTAGGCCGATCTTTAACAAGAGTACTAAAAACTTAGTGCCTTTAAATTATAAGGAACTAGAAGCATCTGTAGCATTACCTAAAGGGACGAAAATGTATACGAAAGCATCGCTACTCATTAAGGGCATGTATGTAAAAGGTAACCGTTCTAAAAGTAGTATCGTGATTCATCCTGAGTTGATTGAAAAAGTCCCCATTGATGAATTGAGATTTCTCATCTATCACGAGGTGTGTCATATTAAAAATAATGACATCACTAAAAACCAATTATTTCGCGCATTGAGTTATGGTGTTTTGCCTATTTTGCTTGTTTTTATTTCCGGGTTTATAGAATTTACATCTATGAATCTATTTATCGCTTATATCGTATTGGCTGTCATCATCTATTTAAGTGGTATTCTCTTATATTTTTTGCGCATCAGACATAGGGAATTAACATGTGACAGTTATGCAAGCTACCATACGAGTCGTGAAACGGGGATTCGTTCATTGCTGACATTAAAAAAATTAGGGGTTTTAAAAGATACAAAATTAGTTTTATTTGCGAGCCATCCCAATTTAGACAAAAGAATACAAAATCTTGAAAACAGCTGAAATGCGGTTTAAAATTGATCAGCTATAATGTATGAAATTGAAACAGGCCTCGGATTTGTGTAGAACGCTCACTGCATAAATTAGGGGCTTTATTCATGATTTCAGATGAGGGGGCTAAAATGAGGAGATTCAAGTCAAGCTATGTTTTAGAAGATGAGTGATTCAAAATAGCCAGAACTGGGCGGGGTTTTTAAGAGACAAAGCTAATTTTGAAATGTAGCTTACATGAAATACATAAAAGAGAAAGATCTTGAAATCAAACAAAATTAAAAGAGGCACCTCACAAATGAGATACCTCTTTACATCATAGACTTCCAAAATTCACCATCTGGATAATTCAATTTTCTTACTTTCTGTTGCAACATTAATTTTTTTAGCTCTTTCTGCAACGTCTTCTCTGGCCATTCATAAATCGTGAGCAACTCTTCTTCAGTCACCAATTGCTTTTGTTGAATATATTCGCATAATTTAGGTGGTAAGCTTTTTTCTATAGGTGATCCCATCATTTCGTTAATGATATACGTATAAATATGGTATGGATAGAGTCCTTCTACTTTTAACCCTTCAGCTTGAATATCTTCATTGAAAAATACTAAAGAAGGGGCTTGTTCGACTTCCATTTCTCGCGCGATATGGAGATCTATCTTCAGGCTCTCACGTAATTGTCCATTTTTTAAATCGTCAAGATAAACATCATAATCAAGTCCAGCATTAATAATACATTTTGCAATCATGTCTTCTGTCACAATATCGCGTTTTGGAATAATTTCGTTTTGGATGAGATGCATAAAACGATGCGCACGTGCACGACCTTGTAGCTCAGCCGCTTTAAAGGCGAGTGCGATATTGTCACGATCTGATGTACTTTGTGCCTGACATTTCGTGAGTACCCGCAATGATGGGTTTAAGATATGACGAATACGGATATATTGATGGTATTCTATTCTTAACTTTGACAAAACTGCAGATAGCTTAAAACTGTCTTTGTCAAATGGATCAAAAAAAGAATATATTTCAATCTTACTGACAGGTGAAAGATTTGAATCTTCACGACAAGTATTTACAATAGCTCTCAATTCTTTCGTCATGTTATTTCACCTACAATTAATTTTCTATATTGACCATGTGATTTGCTGTTAAACGTAATCTTTCGTACAAATAATCGCCCGCACCATGAGGAAGTTGGGCGTGCGTAATTGCAATGTGCATATTTTCAAGCCATGCTTCTTTCGCTTTGTCATCAATTGGAAATGGCATGTGACGCATTCTTAACATAGGATGACCGTGTTCTTGCGTATACAAGTCGGGTCCACCTAAAAATTGTGTTAAAAACTGTTTTTGTTTACGTGCTGTTTCTGCAAAATCACCCGGAAACAAATGATTAATACGATTGTCTTGTTCTACTAGGCTATAGAAGTGATCAATCAACTGATAAAGTTTTTCTTGTCCAATCACTTCATAAGGCGTTTGGGTCATTTATATCACCGCTCATATGACTTATTATATATAAATCATAACATGAATTTTTACATTTCAAAGCAAAAACACTTACATAGCATAGCGTGAGTGTCTGTTGTTGTGCACAATCGTATTTTCGGACGAAATAAAGGTGCAACATGACGGTTTTTGAAAATACAAAATTGCCTTCTGCATCAACGAATTGTCACTGAATAGATGACAGGTGATCGTCGTGTTAAGGAGTTTAGCGTGTTGCTTTATCCTAGAGTACACCTTCAAAATGTTATTTTCATTATTTTACAGTTTATGGAATGAGAGATAAAGAAAAATGCATGGTTCGCTATCAGTATTTTAAGTTTTTATTGATGTTCGCGTTGATATTCGAAAAAGCGTTGTACTTTATTTTTTGGAACGACGGGTGACAATTTGAGTTCTGCCAACAAATCATTAAATGCTTGTTGTCCAGCTTTGAAATCACTGACTTCAAATTCGAGTTCATAATCCTCGGTTCCTAAATAAAGACTATGATCGAGGACAAGTAATCCATCGACTGTCTTTGTTTCTAATCGAAATGTGGTTAAGGCGCCTAAGATTTTTAATTGATCCAATTGAACATGACGCTGTTGAAGGACTTCACGGATGTCATCATCAATCTGAGAACCCTCGAGTGTCATGTTTGCTACGGGTTGAATTTGGAATGGCGCGTTATATTCCAATAATCCTACTGTATCAGGGACTTTTAATGTGAGTTCATAAGTGCCATCCGCTTTTTCACGGATGCGTAACGCCATTTTTTGAGATTGTATTTGAAAATCAGGTGTATCAATATAGTAATTCACTTGTTTAAAAGGGGCTTGACCTTTAAAATAGTGTGCTTTGATAGCTGAATAACTGTTTTTGTCCAGTAATTGTTTGAATTCTATTTCACGTTCAATTGCCAATGAAATCACTCCTTATGCCATATTATGCCGAATTGATACGAGATTGAAAAGTATTTAGAATAGGGTAGAGTTCACCAATGAGAGTGCGCGTGAATTGTGTTAAAATGTTATGTGATGAGGAGGAAAGTATATGCGTATTTATGTCAACGAAGTAAAAATTCAAGATAACCGTATTTTATGCTATACGGATCAACCTACAGAGGGTCTAACAGAAGTCGGGCAAATGCTTGCTGATAGTGACCGTCATGCTTTTGTTTATTTATTAGACGATGGCTCTTCATTCTCATACTTATTGTTTGTAGAAGAAACTTGGTCCATGCTTCACGAACATCGAGATAAAGAGATAGTCATTAATGATGCCTTAACACTCACAAACTTTTCTGAGGAATTAGATTACCTGCTCGACAATATCAAAGGTAATTCGAATTATGGAAAAGAGTTTGTGTCTGCTGTTGAAGAAACATTTGAACTCGTATGAAGCGGAGTGAGGTAAGATGAACCAATGGGAAATTTTTCTAGCACCCTATCAACAAGCGATTGATGAATTGAAAGTGAAATTAAAAGGTTTACGCAAACAATATCAAGTGAATGAACATAATTCACCGATTGAATTTGTGACTGGGCGTGTCAAACCGATTTCAAGTATTGTTGATAAGGCAAATAAAAGGGGAATTGCATTCGATAGTCTGCGCGAAGAAATGTATGATATTGCGGGACTTCGAATGATGTGTCAATTTGTGGATGATATTGATATTGTTGTCGAGCTATTACGTCAACGCAAAGATTTCAAAGTGATTGAAGAGCGCGATTACATTAGCAATACAAAACAAAGTGGTTATCGTTCATACCATGTGATTATCGATTATCCTATTGAAATGTTGGATGGGACGAAATCGATACTCGCTGAAATTCAAATTCGAACACTTGCAATGAACTTTTGGGCGACGATTGAACATACATTACGTTACAAGTATGATGGCGACTATCCACCAGAAATTCAAACGAGACTCGAACGTGCCGCTGAAGCCGCATTTCTTTTAGATGAAGAAATGTCTGAAATCAAAGAAGAAATTCAGGAAGCACAAAAGTATTATTCTAAAAAGCGTGCCAGCAAGCATGATCATGATAATTGAGGTGTGTATAAATGCGTTACGTTATTTTATCTAAGGGTGATCCTAAATCAGAAGCATTGAAGCATAAAATGATGTGCCACATGCAAGACTTTAATATGATAGAGGATGCTGAAAACCCTGAAATTGTTATTTCTGTCGGTGGTGATGGGACTTTGCTTCAAGCGTTCCACCATTATAGCCATATGTTGTCACGTTGCGCATTTGTCGGGATACATACAGGGCATCTCGGTTTTTATGCAGACTGGCTCCCACATGAAGTTGAAAAACTGATCATCGCAATTAATAAGGCTGAGTTTCAAGTTATTGAATACCCGTTGTTGGAAGTCATTGTCCGTTACAATGATGAGGGGTATGAAACACGTTATCTTGCATTAAATGAAGCGACGATGAAAACTGAAAATGGAAGTACATTAGTTGTGGATATTGATATACGTGGGCAACATTTTGAGCGCTTTAGAGGTGACGGGCTCTGTGTTTCTACACCATCAGGTTCAACAGCCTATAATAAAGCGTTAGGTGGGGCACTGATTCATCCGTCATTAGAGGCGATTCAGTTGACTGAGATTGCGTCGATCAATAATAGAGTGTTCCGCACGGTGGGGTCTCCGCTCGTATTGCCTAAACATCACACATGTCATGTCAAACCTGTCGATCATGGTACGATTTTGTCGACCGTTGACCATATAAGTGTCAAACATAAAAATGTGAATGCTGTCCAATATCGTGTCGCCAATGAAAAAGTACGATTTGCACGTTTTCGACCTTTCCCATTTTGGAAACGTGTGCATGATTCATTCATTTCTAGTGGTGAATCATTGTGATTTTTAAATACCATGTGACAGAATCGACAACGTTAAAGATATTTTTATATGAACAACAATTTTCAAAAAAGACGTTGAGCGCCATTAAACAAGATGGCGCTCTCCTCGTTAATGGCATGGCACGTACGGTACGCTATTCGTTGCAAGTCGGTGATATATTGGAAGTCCATTTACCAACAGAGCAACCTAGCCCATACCTTGAGCCTTATCATGCGCCGTTAAATGTTTTATATGAAGATACATGGTTGCTGATTGTGGCAAAACCGAGTCATCAGAATACAGCGCCTTCACGCGAACATCCACATGAGAGTTTGGTCGAACAAGCATTAGCGCATATGCAGAAAAAGGGAGAACGAGGGATTCCGCATATTGTGACACGCTTAGATCGGAATACGATGGGCATTGTCATTATCGCGAAATCACGACACTTGCATCACTTGATGAATCAATGTGAAATTGAAAAATATTATGAGTGTATTTGTGAAGGCGTTTTGACAGAACAAGGTGTGATTGATCAACCCATTGCGAGAGCGTTAGATAGTATTATTAATCGAGTCGTGTCGGAAAAGGGTAAGCCTGCTCGAACTATTTATTGGCCGCTTAAAAACTTCAAGACTTATACTTGGTGCCGTGTTAAACTTGAAACGGGTAGGACACATCAAATTCGTGTGCACTTTCAATGGTTAGGGGCACCGTTAGTGGGCGATACATTATATGGACACGCACATCATACGTATCAAACCCAATTATTAAAATGTGCAGAGGTTAGGTTTGTGCATCCATTGACTCAGGAAAAACTGACAATCAAGAATGAACAGCCTCACTTCGCACAATTATTAACCACTTTGTAAATTGATAGGAACGATGGAGGTGGCAAACGTGGTGAACGACAATGAACAAATCTTATTAGATGACGAAGAAATGTTCAACAAAGCTTTGTTAGATGATTTTATCGCGAAAGGGGATATCGACGGCTTTCGTGAAGAATTTTTAGCATTGCACTCATATGAACAAAGCGAATATTTCGAAGTTAGTGACGATGATGTCCGTCAAAAAATGTATCGATTTTTATCTCCAGAAGAAGTTGCAGAGTTCTTTGAGAATTTGGAGATTGATGAAGAGGATTATGAAGCATTATTTGAAACGATGAATGCGACCTATGCGAGTCAAGTGCTCGAGCAAATGTCTTACGATAATGCGGTCGATATTTTAAATCAGCTTTCGAAAAAGAAAATCGCGAGTTTATTAATGTTGATGAACCGCGAAGAAGCAAAAGAAATAAAAGCACTACTCCATTATGATGAAGATACAGCCGGCGGTATCATGACGACGGAGTATATTTCACTCACAATTAATACACCTGTACATGAAGCGTTAATGCGTGTTAAAGATCAAGCACCCGACGCCGAAACGATTTATGTCATTTTCGTAGTCGATGAAGATAAAAAACTGGTTGGGGTTATTTCATTAAGGGATTTGATTGTAGCTGAAAACGATGCGTACGTTGAAGACATCATGAGTGAACGTGTCATTAGTGCGAATGTCGCTGATGACCAGGAAGATGTTGCGCAAACGATGAGAGATTACGACTTCATCGCGATGCCCGTAGTAGATTATCAAAATCATTTGTTAGGGATTATCACAATTGACGATATCGTCGACGTTATGGATGAAGAGGCGAGCGAGGACTACTCTCGTTTAGCCGGTGTATCTGATATCGACTCGACAGATGATACGATATTCCAAACTGCGTTAAAACGTTTGCCGTGGCTTTTGATTCTGACTGTATTAGGTATGATCACGGCATCCATTTTAGGCTCATTTGAAGAAACGTTAGAAAAAGTTGCCTTATTAGCTGCATTTATACCAATTATTAGCGGGATGTCTGGTAATTCAGGTACCCAGTCGTTAGCCGTATCTGTGCGTAATATTTCAACAGGTGATATTAAAGAAAAGAGTAAGATTAAACTCGCCTTACGTGAATCTGGTAGTGGCTTTTTGACAGGCATTACATGTGCCATCAGTTTAAGTTTTATCATTATGTTGTTGTACGGTCAGCCTTACCTTGCATTGATTGTAGGAACAAGTTTGACAATTGCGATGACGGTAGGGACAACGATTGGCTCGGTCATTCCACTTTTGATTAATCGTTTAGGTATTGACCCTGCTGTTGCGAGTGGACCGTTTATTACAACGATCAATGATATTGTCAGTATGTTAATTTATTTCGGATTAGCTACGACTTTTATGTCATATTTAATTTGAGGGGGTTCCCATGGAATTTGTATCGCTTGTCGTCGTCATAGTAGCTGCTATGATTACGCCGATTTTGATTCATAGGTTAAAAATATCGTTTTTACCTGTTGTGGTCGCCGAAATTTTAATGGGGATTATCATCGGGAATTCGTTTTTAAATCTCGTACATCGAGATGAAATGTTGAATATTTTGTCGACATTGGGCTTTATATTTTTAATGTTTTTAAGTGGCTTGGAAATTGACTTTTCAGCATTTAAAAAAGATAAAAGTAAAAAGAACAAAGACGAGGAAAAACAAAAAACACCGAGTCATTTTAAGCTTGCATTGAGTGTGTTTATGCTGATTATGATGATATCGATTATACTCGCATACGCATTTCGATGGATGGGCTTAATTGATGATGTGTTGTTAATGGTGATTATCATTTCAACGATTTCGTTAGGTGTTGTTGTGCCAACGTTGAAAGAAATGAATTTAATGAGTACGACGATTGGGCAATTAATTTTGTTAGTTGCGGTATTGGCCGATTTAGCGACAATGCTGTTACTAACAGTTTATGGTGCACTCCATGCTTCAGGTGGTGGCACGATTTGGCTGATTGGTATTTTAGTCGTGTTTACAATCGTGTTCTATTTCTTAGGTGGCTTATTCAAAAAAGCACCATTTTTAGAAAAGTTAATGGCAGGAACGACACAAATTGGTATTCGAGCTGTTTTTGCGCTTATTATTTTACTCGTTGCGTTAGCTGAAGGTGTCGGTGCGGAACATATCCTAGGTGCCTTTTTAGCGGGTGTGGTTGTGTCGTTACTCGGCCCCACACAAGACTTAGTTGAGAAACTTGACTCATTTGGATATGGTTTCTTCATTCCGATTTTCTTTATTATGGTTGGCGTGGATTTAGACATTCCATCACTCATTAGTGACCCTAAGATATTACTCATTATTCCAGTACTGATTATTGCATTTATTATTTCCAAATTATTGCCTGTCATGCTGTTAAAAAAATGGTTTGATATGAAGACTACGATTGCTTCTGCATTTTTATTAACATCGACACTTTCGCTCGTCATTGCAGCGGCCAAAATCGCTGAAAAACTTGGTACGATTAGTGAAGAAACTTCAGGGATTTTAATTTTAAGTGCAGTCATTACGTGTGTCTTTGTGCCGATTGTCTTTAAGAAATTGATCCCGATTCCAGATGAAATGCAACGGTCTATTAAAGTGGCCATGATTGGAAAAAACCAATTGTCGATACCGATTGCACAGGGATTGCGGTCACAGTTATATGAGATTTCGTTATACTACCGAAAAGACTTATCAGACCACCGTGTACTATCCGATGATATTACGATGGTTGAAATCACTGATTATGATTCTGATATATTAGAACGATTAGGATTGTATGATAGTGATATCGTCGTATGTTCAACAAATGATGATGACATTAACCGTCGTGTTGCATTAATGGCTAAAGAACATGGTGTCGAACGCGTCATTTGTCGTCTTGAAACGAACGATGAATCACAAGAATTAAGTAGCCAAGGTATCGAATTGTTTAGTAACTTCCAAAGTAACCAAATTTTATTAAAAGGGATGATTGAGACGCCAAACATGCTAAACTTATTAAGCAATGTCGAAACCTCTTTATACGAAATTGGAATGTACAATTATGCGTTCGATCATATGCAACTGCGTCATTTCCCATTTGGTGGCGATATCATCTTTGTCCGCATTATTCGTAACAATGAATCGATCGTGCCACACGGAGATACGCAACTCCAATATGGTGACCGTTTGATTGTGACAGGTACGAAAGAATATGTGGATCAACTAAAAATAGAATTAGAAATGTTTTGATGCATACAGACACAGTTTTGAAATACCGATAAAAGTGGTTTCAAGGCTGTGTCTTTTTCTTCAAAAGGGAAATACTTTTCAAAATTTAGTACCAGATGTTAAAATTAATATAATCATGTTATTAAACGTAAAGGAGCAATTTACAGTGATGAATCTTGAAGGTAAAACTTTTGTAATTATGGGTATCGCAAACAAGCGTAGTATTGGTTTCGGTGTAGCAAAAGTGTTAGACCAATTAGGCGCAAAATTAGTTTTTACATACAGAAAAGAAAGAAGTTTTAAGGAATTGGATAAGCTTGTCGATCAACTGAACCAATCTGAAAAACATGTATACCAAATCGATGTACAAAGCGATGAAGAGGTTGTCAATGGCTTTGAAAAAATCGGTAAAGAAGTCGGCAAAATTGATGGCGTGTTCCATTCAATCGCATTTGCACGTGTTGAAGAATTGAGAGGACGTTTTTCAGATACATCACGTGACGGTTTCTTACTTGCTCATGACATCAGTGCGTATTCATTAACGATTGTTGCACGTGAAGCACGCAAAATTATGAATGAAGCGGGCAGTATTGTGACATCATCATATATTGGTGGAGAATTTGCAGTACCTAACTACAATGTCATGGGTGTCGCAAAAGCAAGCCTTGAAGCATCAGTAAAATATTTAGCGGCAGACTTAGGTCAAGATAACATCCGTGTGAATTCGATTTCTGCAGGTCCAATCCGTACATTAAGCGCACGTGGCGTTGGTGGTTTCACGAGTATCTTAAAAGAAATTGAAGAACGTGCACCATTAAGACGTAATGTTGATCAAGAAGAAGTAGGGAAAACAGCTGCGTATTTACTAAGTGATTTTTCTTCTGGTGTGACAGGTGAAAATATCCATGTTGACGCAGGTTACCACGCGATACGATAAAATTAATGAACATTAAAAAAAGACACCCCCAATGGAGAGGTGTCTTTTTGTGATTCTTAGGCTTGTAGACCTAAGAATCACAGTTGCTATAATAAATCCAAAAAATAACCATCACTAACTTTGGAGAAGTGAGATGGTAAAAAGATAGCACATGTAGCACATTTTGTCTATTGATTTTTATTTAATAAACATTATTATTTTATAACCGGGAATGAATACGGAAAAGTGGAAAGTGATATGGTAACTTTTCTATTATAGAAATACTAAGCCTCATCATTCCCATTTTATAATAAATAGAATAAAAGTATTAATTAATATAATTGTGGACAAAATATAGATAGGCTTATAAAATGAAGGTGTGAGAAAGTTAGATGGATGGTGGCTATCTCAGTATAAAGAGAGGTGATGCGTATGAACGTATTATCAAAATCTTTAGAAAGGAGAAGCCTCGAATGATAAGTGTCATAGATGTACTGATGCTGATGTGTGCTTTCGGTAGCTTTATCGTAGCTTTAATCAGTTTAGTCGTGTTGATTACTACAAATGTTCAAAAAAAATAACCATCTCTAACTTTGGCGGTTAGATGGTTATTTTTTACATTTAACGAAGCCACCGTCTTTTTAACGGTCTCACTGAGGCAATGCACAAGATGTGTGTTGCCTTTGATACATATAAAATAGCACATGTCACTTATTTTGTCTATTGATGATAGGGTTCTTTCTTTCGACATTGTAATGAAGATACATAAAAGGAGCCGTTATCGCTTGCGTGCTATCACTCATATTGATGTGGCTCAAATAGAGGTGACTCATATGAAAGATTCATTTTTATGGAGTAAGCAGTTTATCCCTGAGTATTTTATTGTAGCGTTTGTCGTTTTTCTTTTGTATCGATTTTATATACATGTCGATCATTTTGCTACATATTATCCCGTATTCTTTTGTGGGCTATTGGGATTGGATCGATTAAAAATCCCTATGACAAGGACCACCATCGACAACAGAAAAATAAGGTTTCCAATGAAAATGTCGTGCCTATTTGTAGGACGGCTTTTTCATTGTTTGAAAGTTGAGTAAAAAACAGACACGCCTGAACCAAAATGAGGTCGGCATGTCTGTTGATACATTCAAGTATTTCTTAGTCGTTCACGTCACTATGTGCTTTGTGCATAATTTGGTGACGGTATTTGAACACGTTACGTACGATGGTTTTAAGTACAGCATATAGTGGCACTGCGACTAAAATCAGTGCAAAGCCACCTAAACTTCCAGAAGCTAAAATGACAATGATAATTGTGAGTGGGTGAATGTTTAATGATTTACCCATCACATTTGGTGTAATGACATTACCTTCTAGCTGTTGTGCGATTAGAGTAATGACACAGACCCAAATGAACGTTGTTGGACTTTGAATTAAGCCTAAAATACCAGCGGGTAGGAATGCCATCCAAGGTCCTAAAAATGGAATCATGTTTGCTACAATGGCAAACATCACTAATAACATTGTGTACTCTAAACCGATAATTGAATAACCAATATATAAAATAGCACCAAGAATTAAACTTACTGTCACTTGGCCTTGAATATAAGACATCAGTGTGTGGTTTAAATCTTTTAATAAGTTAACGATGAATATTTTACGTTCACCATTAAAAATATTTGCGACTGCTGGAATGAAACGTTCGTGATCCTTTAACATATAAATTAAGAAAAAAGGTACTAAAATCAACAAGAACAATGTCGACACAATACTTGAAATAATGTTTAGAGAGTTGGACAACAGTTCTGAAGTCATTTGACTTAAATAAGAGATGATGTCATTGATTTTTTCTGTGACTTGATCAGGTAAACGATCACGTTGGTCGAGTGCAAAATTAATTAAACGCTCAGTTTCGCGTTGAATAAATGGAATTTGATGGATTAAATTCTCAATTTGAGTGGCAATAACCGGCCCAATCACACCAATCACTGCTGCCATCATTGCTGTTAATGCGAGTAAAATAATCGTAATGCTTGCCCATCGCGGTATATGACGCTTCTCGAGCATTTTCTGGAATGGCAAACAAATATAAAATAAAAACCCACTTAGCAATAAAGGTAATAAAACCGATTGAATGATAATAATGATGGGCATAAATATGTGGTTAACATCTAAAAATAATTTGATGATTAAAAATAAAAGTAGCAGGGCTACACCCGTTCGGAACCACACTTTATTTGTCATACATTGTTTCCTCCTTCTATAAGAACACTGATTACAGTATATCCCAATCGGTATCACGTTAAAAGAAAAAATTGACCCAATATGACAATCATTTTTATTTTCATTTGGTGTATTGTCTTTAAAAAAGAGTTGCACGGAATTTTTTAACTGTGTATACTTATATCAGATTTATCAGAAAATTATTAAAAATCGATATATAGAAAAAGGGGGAGTGCGTATGTTAGAAACGATTGTGGGATGGCTCAATGATATTGTTTGGAGTAAGCCATTAGTTTATGGTCTTTTACTAACGGGAGTCGCGTTTAGTTTGATGAGTCGATTTTTACAGGTCCGTCATTTTAAAGAAATGATTCGTCTCATGTTTCAAGGAGAAAAGTCACCAACTGGTATTTCTAGTTTTCAGGCCATTGCGTTATCATTAGCAGGTCGTGTAGGTACGGGGAATATCGTTGGGGTATCTACAGCAATATTTATCGGGGGCCCTGGTGCGGTCTTTTGGATGTGGGCAACCGCATTTTTAGGTGCAGGGACAGCTTTTATCGAGTCAGCATTAGGTCAAATTTATAAGCAAGAAGAAGACGGTGAATACCGCGGAGGTCCAGCATACTATATCGAAAAAGGGATTAAAGGTAAATTTGGCAAGGTTTACGGCTTAGTCTTCGCTATTGTGACGATTATTTCTGTTGGTCTATTACTACCGGGTGTACAGTCTAATGCCATTGCAAGTTCAATGCATAATGCGTTTGGAATTCAGCCATGGGTGATGGCAGTTGTACTTGTTGTCGTTTTAGCGCTCATTATTTTTGGTGGGGTGAAATGGATTGCAAAAGTAGCGACAGCAGTTGTTCCGTTTATGGCAATCATTTACATCTTAATGGCAATTGTGATTATCGTACTGAACATTCAAGAAGTGCCGGCATTGTTTGCGCTTATTTTTAAATCAGCATTCGGAATGGAAGCCGCTTTTGGTGGTATTATCGGTGCAATGATTGAAATCGGTGTAAAACGTGGCCTTTATTCAAACGAAGCGGGTCAAGGTACGGGTCCACACGCAGCGGCAGCAGCTGAAGTATCTCACCCTGCGAAACAAGGTCTCGTTCAAGCGTTTTCTGTTTACGTAGATACATTATTCGTTTGTACAGCAACAGCACTCATTATTTTAATTTCTGGTACATACAATACAACAGACGGTACGGTTGGGGCTGATGGCATGCCAGGATTATTGAAAAATGGCGAAATTTTCGTTCAAAACGCAGATGGTACGAAAGATTATTCAGGAACAGCGATGTATGCACAAGCAGGGATTGACAAAGCATTGCAAGGTTCAAGTTATCACTTTGATCCGAGCTTCTCTGGATTTGGTTCATACTTCATTGCGATTGCGTTATTCTTCTTTGCCTTTACAACGATTTTAGCGTATTACTACATCGCTGAAACGAATGTGAGTTTCTTAACCAATCGGATTGCTAAAAATCAAAACCGATTATGGCGTAATGTGACACGTCTCGTTTTAATCGCAGCGACTGCATACGGTGCGGTGAAAACAGCAGATATCGCATGGGCTATGGGTGACCTAGGTGTCGGATTGATGGCATGGCTAAACATTGTCGCGATTTGGATTTTGTATAAACCAGCGATGCATGCATTAAAAGACTTTGAGCGTCAGAAGAAAGAAAAAGGGACAGGCAAAACAGCCATTTATCGTCCTGACCCTAAAGAGATTCCAACTGCAACGTTTTGGTTAGAAGATTATCCGAAACGTTTGAAAGAAGAAGATATTCAACCGTAACGTCATAAGTTAGATATAATAGCGTCAAATCAAGCTTTATAGATTAACACAGCACGCGTCTCCTGATACAATGAGATTAATTCGTATGAGGAGGCGCTTTTTATGACTACATTTAATCCGGGTGAAGTAACGGTCACACATTTACAAAGCGACTACTTAGAGCGAGAAATTACATTATCAGTATATTTGCCGAAAGATTATTCTGATTTATATAAATCGAAAGTAATTTTTTGTTTTGATGGTCGTGATTTTCTAAGGTATGGTCAACTTCATCGTGTTTATGAGAAATTAAGAAAAAATGGGGAAGTCGAACGTGCAATCATCGTCGGACTGCATTATCAAAATGTGAAGATACGTCATATGGAATTCCATCCAGAAGGTGAAAAAGCTGCACAAACCGTTCAAGCTGTCGCGAATGAGATCTTACCGTGGATTGATGAAAATTTTGCGACATATAAAGTGGGGAATGCGAGAATTTTATTGGGAGATAGTTTAGCAGGGAGTATTGCACTATTAACTGCGCTCTCATATCCACGTGTGATGAGTCAAGTCGGCTTGTTGAGTCCGCATTATGATGATATTGTGAAACTCATTTTTGATCGTTGCCAGTTTAAATCAGAATTAAATATTTGGCACGCGGTTGGGAAAGAAGAAATTGATTTTAAATTGCCAACAAGTGGTGAACGTGCTGATTTCTTAACCCCTAACCGTACGTTAAAAGATTTATTTGAATCAAAACAAATGACATATTACTACGAGGAATTAGAAGGTGGGCACAATTGGAAAACTTGGCAGAAAGAATTGCCAAAAATGTTAACTTACTTTTTAGGTAACTAGTTTTAAGAAAATTTGCTATAATAAAAGTAAGCGAATACAAAGGAGGAATTCAAATGATTTTAGGATTAGCGTTAATTCCGTCAAAAGATTTCCAAAGCGAGGTCAACGCTTATCGTAAACGTTATGATAAGCACTACACAATGATTCAACCTCATATTACGATTAAAAGTAATTTTGAAATTGATGAAAATGATCTTGATCAAGTTAAAGCTGAAATAGAAAAGCGTTTAGAGGGTGCACAACCTACAGAAGTTTATGTGTCAAAAGCTTCAAATTTTGCACCGGTAACAAACGTTATTTATTTTAAAGTGGAGAAAAATGCAGCGCTAGAAGATTTATTCAACCGTTTTGATGGGGAAGATTTTTACGGTGAAGCAGAACATGCATTTGTTCCACATTTTACGATTGCGCAAGGTTTAACGAGCCAAGAGTTTGAAGATATTTATGGTCAGGTCCGCTTAGCAGGTATTGATCATAAAGAAACAATTGATACCTTATCATTGATGCAATTTAAAGAAGATGTAGAAGAATGGAAAGAAATTGCTACTTTTTCTTTAGCGTAACGAGAGAAAAGTAAAAATGGACTGATGACGCATAAGTTGTGCGTATCAGTCCATTTTTTATGTTTCAAACAAGGCTAAGTGATAGGAACGGCCAATGAGTAAGGGGATTTTTGTTGGTGTGACTGATGTCTCTTAGAATGATTTGCAGCGTTTACTCAGCTAGTAAGCAAAATATGTAATCACTGATAGCTGTTGTTAGGGTGTGAACAAAAATATTTGTATTTTAGTACCTTCTCTCTACGCCAAAATTGACGCCTGAGAGATAGGCGACGCGCTCAATATATTTTATATGTGAGTGTAGGTTAGTAAACTGACTTTAATTCTTTTACTCAGTATGATTTGTAGTAGTTTGAGTTTTTTTAAAGCATGAAAAGGTATTGAATGTCACAATTTGAATGAAAATAAAAACGACTTTGAAACTAGCGTTATGTGTGTTTCGAAGTCGTCATCGAGATATTTTACTATGCGTGACGTTGTTTGACAAAATAAACGCCATAAAACAGTGCTAAGAAAAAGATAAGTAGTGCTGCGAAATAAAAGGTAAAAATAGGACTCCCCATGAATTGCGATATCGGACCTCCGAATAGGGGCCCTAACATCGCACCAAAACCTTGAATACTGTTGATGACGCCCCAAGTTTCTTCTTGCTCACTCGGATGAATGAATTGTGCCATAAATGTGTTCCAAGTCGGTAAAAGTAAACCGTACAAAAGACCGATGAATAACGCAATGATCCACACGATAATAATTTGCTGAATCAATGTTAACGCAAAAATTGCTAAGCCATAAATGATAAACCCTGCGAAAATCACACTATACATAAAGCGTGTAGAGTATGCATCTATCATTTTAGATAAGAACAACATCGAAATCGTACAACCGATGCCCCCAATCACAATAGCCACAGTATATTCAACGGTACTCACACCGACGATATCCACTGCATATTGAGGCAATACAGGTATGAGCGCACTAATTGCAATACCTTGGAGTAAAATTCCTGGAAAGAGCACAAGGTGTCGCTTAGAAACACTGACAATTTGTTTCAGCTGTTGTCTCACATTTTTCGTATTGTAATCCGTTAACTTCACTTTTACAAAATAATAAAGGATAAAGGCAAGCGCAACACAGAGCGACATTAAAAAGTTAAAGTGTGTCGGATGGGCTTTGAAAATTAAGTTCATTCCGATCATACCGGCTAACATCCCTGCAAGCCATGCGAAATAAACGTAACCCATTTGTGTGCCACGTCTTCTTTCATCAACACTGGCAAGCATGATAACCCAAATAGGACAGACAGCAACACCAAGCATGACTGCACTCAAAATAAGGATGAGTGGTGAAGTCGGCATCCAAATAATTAAAATGAGACTCACTAAAGCGAGAAAAAAGCCGGAAGTGAGTACAATTCTAGGACCATAACGTTTCAATACAAAGCCGACGAAAAAATTTGTAATTGAGTCAGAAATAAAATGTATGGAAATTGCAATCGAAGTAATACTAACGGCAATGGTTGTTGCTGTTGGTAATAAAGGTAAATAACTTAATACATACATACCCCTTGCAAATTCCATCAGAAATAAAATGACTAATAGGATATAAAAATTCCGCATAGCCATTTTATTTGACGAGTAGTTTTGCATATAAAGGCACCTTTCCATATACAGTTTCGAATGTTGAAGCATTGTAAAGTAAATCTAACAAGTCTTGGCATAAACGTTTCGTCGCATGTGGTTGACGTGCCTCGCTCATGTTCTGAATCATTTGGTCGATTTCGTACGAGTGACGTGTTAAATATGTGACAATATCAATTGCTTCAGATGGTGTGTTTGCAATTTTACCAAAGCCTTTTTGTTCGAAGTAAAGTGCATTTTCTAATTCTTGACCTGGCGCAGGATTCAAGAAAATCATTGGTATTTTTCGGATTAACGCTTCAGAAATTGTAATACCACCTGGTTTGGTAATCATGAGGTGACTTGCTGCCATCCATTCATTCATATGCTGGGTATAACCTAAAATCAGCACATTTGGATGATCTTTGAACGCAGCAGACAATTGGCGTTTGAGTTCTTTACTATGGCCGCAAATCATGACCACTTGTGCATTCTGGCTTTCATCAAGTATACGTTGAATCATTTCGTCAAACCCTTTAGACACACCAAAAGCGCCCGCCGACATTAAAATCGTTTGTGCGTCGGGGTCAAGGTCATGTTGACGTAACCAAGCTGCACGGTCTAACGGTTCTTCAAATTGTTCGGAAATAGGAATTCCTGTTACCTTAATGCGGTCACTTGGAATGCCCACTGATTCAAACTCTTGCTTCAAATCATGTGTGGCGACATAATAGCGTTCAGAATTTGGTGTAATCCAGTTTTTGTGCATACGATAATCCGTCATCACCGTAGCGATCGGAATGTTCATATTAAATTGCTCTGTTAATACAGACATCACTGGCGTCGGAAAAGTTAACAAAATCAAATCTGGTTTTTCTTTTAATAGTAAGTTGAGTAATTTATTCAAACCATAATATTTATAGAAGCACTTATCTAATTGATCAGGGCGACTATAATAAAATGCTTTATACATACGGCGGAAATATTTAAAACTATTGATGTACCACTTTTTAGTAATCGTTGTCATAATCGGATGTGCTTCTAAAAACAAATCACGTTGTATGACTGTCAGATTGTCAAGATTCATTTGATTCAACTGTTCAACAATACTGTTCGTCACTTGAATATGGCCGTTGCCGAATGAACCGGTGATAATCAATATTTTTTTCTTTTCAGTGATCATGAAAGCCACCCTCCGAAATATTTAGACTTTAACTGGTTCTATGTTAGTGTACCGCAATTTGTACGTCTTGTGAAAAGTTATAAGGATTTTGACAAAACGAAAACAATGCTAAAATTATTTTGACTGTACACCTTGTGATAAAAGATGAGAAAATGTGTGTACGTAACCTATATTTTACAGTAAATTCATTATATTATCTTAATATACTCCATAGATAGGCACAATAGTCATTTACACATTTCAGTCTTGAGATGTAAGAAAGAATAAAATAATATTTAAATCAATATACCCATTAATAAAAATTTGAATCGCCTTTGACTGATAAAAAGCAATTGCCGCGCTATAAAAATACGTGACATTTAATGGGATTTCAAGTAAAAACGTGTATAATAAATGGGTGTATATATAAAGGAGAGATGTCTGTGAATGCACAACAATTATTTGATCATATATTAATTAAACAGGTCATAGGACGTTTAGATATTGAAGTGAATGATGTGACGACAGATTCGCGTCAAGCAAAGGCGGGCAGTATCTTTGTCGCGTCAAAAGGCTATACCGTCGATAGTCATCGTTTTGTGCAAGACGTCGTAGAACAAGGATGTCAGATTGTTGTTGTGAATCGTATGCTTGAATTACAAGGTGAGGTCACACAAGTCGTTGTGCCAGACACGTTACGTGTGGCGAGTCATTTAGTGCACCATCTTTATGATTTTCCAAGCAAGCAACTGACGACAATCGGTGTCACAGGTACAAACGGTAAGACATCGATTGCGACGATGATTCATCATATTTATCGTAAACTTGGTAAAGGCAGTGCGTATTTAGGGACGAACGGCTTTCAAATTAACGAAAAAGTAACAAAAGGTGCCAACACAACGCCAGAAACCGTTGTATTAACGAAGAAAATTCATGAAGCAGTAGAAGCAGGGGCTGAAGCGATGACGTTGGAGGTATCCTCACACGGTCTCAGCTTAGGGCGTTTAAGTGGTGTAGAATTTGATGTTGCAATCTTTTCAAATTTGACACAAGATCATCTCGATTTTCATGGCTCGATGGAAGCATATGGTCATGCGAAGTCGTTGTTATTCAGTCAATTAGGACAAGATTTGAGTCGTGATAAATATGTCATTATTAACGCAGACGATCCATTTTCTACTTATTTAAAATCAGTCACACCTTATGAAAGTCTCACATATGGTATCGAACAAGAGGCACAGTTCATGGCAACAAACATTCATGAATCATTACAAGGCGTGACGTTCGATTTTGTGACGCCTTTTGGTACATATCCAGTGCGCTCACCTTACGTCGGTCGCTTTAACATTGCGAACTTAATGGCAGCCATGTTAGGTGTATGGGTGAAAGGTGCGCCACTCGAAACAGTAACGCAAGTGGTAGCCGATCTAGAACCTGTAGAAGGCCGTTTAGAAGTGCTCGACCCGTCATTGCCAATTGATTTAATAATCGATTATGCACATACGGCAGATGGGATGTCTAAATTGATTGATGCGGTTGAACCGTTCGTCAAACAAAAACTCATTTTCCTCGTCGGTATGGCGGGTGAACGTGATTTGACAAAAACACCTGAAATGGGACGTGTCGCTTCACGTGCGGACTATGTGATCTTTACACCGGATAATCCGGCAAATGATGACCCGAAAATGCTGACGGCCGAGCTTGCGAAAGGTGCAACACATGACAATTATGTCGAGTTTACTGATCGTGCGGAAGGGATTCGACATGCAATTGAAGTGGCAGAACCAGGTGATACCGTCGTGCTTGCATCTAAAGGTCGTGAGCCGTATCAAATTATGCCAGGTCATGTCAAAGTGCCGCATCGTGATGATTTAATTGGATTAGAAGCAGCTTATCAAAAATTCGGTGGAGGTCCAAATGAAGATTAGGGAAAGTCATAGTGAAAACTATTCAGCAAAAGTTTGGTTATATCACAATCAGAAAGAACAATATATTGTCGTATCGATTCCAGATTTATACTGGTCGATTCAAATAGAAGATACGTTATATGGTGAGGAACTAACAGAACATTTATTTGTGCATTTATTTAATGTGATCGATGAGGAAGAAGCACAAATTTTAGCATTACGTATAACGAGATGGATACAAGAAGTTTGATGAATTAAAGGAGACAAACAATGAGTATTAAAAATGAAGTAGAATCCCGCAAGACATTTGCAATTATTTCTCACCCTGATGCTGGGAAAACGACATTAACTGAGAAATTATTGTACTTTAGTGGTGCCATTCGTGAAGCAGGGACAGTCAAAGGGAAGAAAACTGGTAAATTTGCGACGAGTGACTGGATGAAAGTCGAACAAGAACGTGGAATTTCGGTGACAAGTTCAGTGATGCAATTTGATTATGATGATTTCAAGATCAATATTTTAGATACACCAGGGCATGAAGATTTCTCTGAAGATACGTATCGTACGTTAATGGCGGTCGATAGCGCAGTCATGGTGATTGACTGTGCGAAAGGGATTGAACCACAAACATTAAAATTATTCAAAGTATGTAAAATGCGTGGAATTCCTATTTTTACATTTATTAACAAATTGGACCGTGTTGGGAAAGAACCGTTTGATTTATTAGATGAAATTGAGTCAACACTTGGAATTGAAACATATCCGATGAACTGGCCGATCGGTATGGGACAAAACTTCTTCGGGATTATTGACCGAGAAGCGCGTACAATCGAACCGTTCCGTGATGAAGAAAACATTTTGCACATTAATGAAGATTACGAATTAGAAGAGGCACATGACATTGCGAATGATAGTATCTTTACGCAAGCGATAGAAGAATTGATGCTCGTGGATGAAGCGGGTGAATCGTTCGATAAAGACGCGCTCATGCGTGGGGATTTGACACCGGTCTTTTTCGGTTCAGCTTTAGCGAATTTCGGCGTACAGAATTTCTTGAATGCGTATGTCGATCATGCCCCAATGCCACACGCACGTCAAACGGATGAAGACGTTGAAGTAAGTCCATTCGATACAGATTTTTCAGGCTTTATCTTTAAAATCCAAGCGAACATGGACCCGAAACACCGTGACCGTATTGCCTTTATGCGTGTTGTGAGTGGCGCATTTGAACGTGGAATGGATGTGACGTTGCAACGAACAGGCAAAAAGCAAAAAATTACGCGTTCAACGAGTTTTATGGCTGATGACAAATCGACAGTGAATCATGCTGTCGCGGGTGATATTATCGGTTTGTATGATACAGGGAATTATCAAATTGGAGATACACTTGTATCAGGGAACCAAAAATTCCATTTCAAGGCATTGCCTCAGTTCACGCCTGAAATTTTCATGAAAGTATCGCCGAAAAATGTGATGAAACAGAAACATTTCCATAAAGGGATTGAACAGCTCGTGCAAGAAGGGGCGATTCAATATTACAAATCACCACATACCAATCAAATTATTTTAGGCGCGGTGGGACAACTCCAATTTGAAGTGTTCGAACATCGCATGAACAATGAATATAATGTTGATGTGGTTATGGAACCTGTCGGCAAAAAAATCGCACGTTGGATTGAAAATGAAGAAGATGTACAAGATAAGATGAGTACAAGTCGTTCGATTTTAGTGAATGACCGCTATGATAATAAAGTATTTTTATTTGAAAATGATTTTGCGACACGTTGGTTTGAAGAAAAATTCCCGGAAATTAAACTTTATAGTTTGTTATAATGATGATGACAGATAAGCGATGATTCGTAAACTTTGCGTCGAATGGCGCAAGGTTTACTGTTTTTCATGATGAACACGTCGCCTAAAATAATAAAAAATGAGAAGCGTTGATTTCTATTATTTTTAAATTTTAGGATAATAGACTGTTATTTTCATAAAAAATTGGGTATAATGTTAACATCATCATTAAATACCTGTGACTGACTATTGTCAGAGGGGAGTAACTTGATTAACGTGTTAATCGTTAATAACGCTTTGTCGTCATTACGAAGAATCTGAATTTCTTCCGGTGAAGCGGGCATGATACATTGCTAAGTGAGACCTTTGCTATTGATTTAGCATGGGTCTCTTTAATTATGTCTGTCACTGTTCGTGCGTTTTCAGGCGCAACAATGAAGTGATACAGGGCGAGGACATGTGCCCATATAAAAAATTGAAGGAGTGGTCTGTTAATGGATCCGAGTTTGTTGTTATCTTATGGTTGGGTTGTATTAGTACTCGTCTTTTTAGAGGGACTATTGGCCGCAGATAATGCAATTGTAATGGCTGTTATGGTGAAACATCTACCACCAGAACAGCGTAAAAAAGCATTGTTTTATGGTTTATTAGGGGCATTTGTTTTCCGTTTTATCGCATTGTTCTTAATTAGTATTTTAGCGAATTTTTGGTGGATTCAAGCGATTGGTGCGGCATACCTTATTTATATGTCCGCTAAAAACTTATATGACTTTTTCAAACATAAAAGTGAAGGACACGAACACCCAGACAACGATGACCATCATTTCGATGAGTCAGGTGTTGAGAAAAAAGTCAGTGCAAAAGAATTTTGGGGTACCGTACTCAAAGTTGAAGTTGCAGATATTGCCTTTGCGATTGACTCAATGTTGGCTGCATTAGCGATTGCAGTAACATTACCAACGATAGGTGTACATTTCGGTGGTATGGATGCAGGACAATTTGCAGTGATGTTCATCGGTGGACTTATCGGTGTGATTTTAATGCGTTTTGCTGCAACATTCTTTGTCGAGTTGCTGAACAAATATCCTGGTCTTGAAGGTGCTGCCTTTGCAATTGTTGGATGGGTCGGAATTAAACTGGTAGTACTTGTATTAGCACATGAAGACATCGGCATTCTTCCACACGAATTCCCACATTCTACAGTGTGGCAAATCATCTTCTGGACGGTGATGATTGGACTTGTCATCGTTGGTTGGCTTACATCAGCAGTGCATAATAAAAAGCACGATGAATCATAAAACTTAAATAAGTATGTTTGATTAAGGCTAGGGTATTTAGGACCCTGGCCTTTTTACGTTTAGGTCAGCCATATGCGTGTATTAAGATTAAATAAGGTATATTTAAGATGCACTTGTTTGCTGTAATTTGTAAACGAGTCGTTTAATCCGAATCAAATCGAACGGGTTAAACGTAGACGCACAACAAGCAATACAACTTAAATACTGTTCAAAAAGTTTGCGCTATATAAGTAAATATTACAGAAATTTAAGTAGCGATATGTCATAATAGGTAAAAGAGATACATAAGGAGGGCGTGCAATGGATCGAGATAAGAAACATGTGATTCCAAGGCATCATTATAAGCGCAAACGTCGCGAATATTTCCATAACGAAGAGCGTGAAGAAAGACTTAAAGCTGAAGAAAAAGAAAACGCGCTCAAAGCTGAAAAGGAAAAAAAGCAAGTAAAAAATAATGAAGAACGTGTCAAAGATAATCTGCGAAAAGCACGTATTGAAAAGTTAACGCATGACGATGGTGATAAAAATCAGCAACCATCTGAAACAACGGATGCAGAAAAATCTAAAGCTGCACGACCACTTGATGCGACTTCATCAGTGACGATTAACGGTAGCCAAGCAACAGAAGCGGCGCATACGGATGCTGACGCGAATACAGCAGAAGAATCGAATAAGTCGACACAACATGAATCAGAAACAACAAAAACGCAAGATGAAGCACTACATACAAAGGACAATTCACAAACAGAATCGTCGAAACATCAATATACAACAAAGCGTGATTGGACTGAAAAAGTCACACAATTTATTTCTAGAGAATGGGCGAAGATTTTAATTGTACTCGCGGCTATTCTCGTATTACTGTTATTGTTTGCAATTTTTAATAACGTCAATAAAAGTGACAATGCGAACATGAAGCAAACGCTAGAAACGCAACAAAAAGAAAAAGGCACAAATAAAAAAGTTACGCAAACGATGACGAATGCGAATACAGCTGTAAAATCTGTCGTTTCTATTGAAAATAATAGTCAGCCTACACCAGATGCAGTTCAGAATCCAGATGCTCAGGCACAAGTTGAAAAAGAAAGTGGATCAGGTGTCGTCTACAAACGAGTAGGCGACACTCTTTATATACTGACAAATGCGCACGTTGTCGGTGATCGTAAAGAACATGAACTCACTTTTGGTAACAACCAAACGGCTAAGGCTAATGTGATAGGTAAATATAAAATGGCTGATATTGCTGTGATGACGATGAAAGCACCCAAAGACGATACGTTAAAGCCACTTGAACACGGAGACTCTAGTGCAGTTGTATTAGGCGAACCGGTTTTAGTTGTGGGGAATCCACTTAGCTTGGATTTCCAAAATACAGTTGGGGAAGGCATCGTGTCAGGGTTAAATCGTGATGTACCAGTCGATTTCAATCAAGATAATGAATATGATACATTGCTCAGTGCATTCCAAGTTGATGCACCAATTAATCCAGGTGATTCAGGTGGCGCGGTAGTCGATCAAGAAGGTCATTTAATAGGCATCGCATCACTTAAAATCAACATGCCGAGTGTTCAAAATATGGGGTTTGCCATTCCAATTAACTCAGCGTTAGCGGTTGCCAAAAAAATTGAAAAAGAAGGCGACATTCAACAACCGAAGACGGATATTGACATGCAAAACGTCGCGGATGTAGATAAAGCGACACGTGATGCATATAAGATACCTCAAGAAGTGACAACAGGAGTCGTCGTTCAAAAAGTTAACGACAGCAGTCCTGCGAAAAATTCTGGTTTGAAAAAAGGCGATGTCATAGTAGAATTAGATAGTAAACCTATCAAAGATAATTTGGCTTATAAACAAAAGTTAACGCAACACATCGATCAACAAAAGCCAGTGAAGTTAAAGGTCTTACGTGAAAATGAGGTGAAGGAAATCTCATTCAAATTGAAATAACTTTGGGGTGAATGACTTGTCCATAGTCAAATTACTACTAAAAAAATCCAGCCCACAACAAGGGATTGTCTTGTATTACCTTGTCGCAATTGTTGGCGCTTTTTTGCTGCTTAATCTGCCAGGTGTTCACAAACCTGGTGTAAAAGTAGCACCGATTGACACGTTGTTTGTAGCGGTATCAGGTGTGAGTGTAACAGGGTTAACACCCGTCAATATTTCCGAGACGTATTCCGTATTTGGATATATTGTTTTGTTGATCATTCTCAACATTGGTGGTATCGGCGTCATGGCAATCGGTACGTTGTTATGGGTTGTATTAGGCAAGCACATTGGTATACGTGAACGTCAACTCATTATGTTAGATAACAATAGAGAGGCGATGAGTGGGACAGTCAAACTGATTTTAGACATTGTGAGAGCAATTTTAGTGATTGAATTTGTAGGTGCAACACTACTCGCATTTTATTTTTACCAAGATATTCATGATTTAAAAGAAGCGATATTGCAAGGGGTCTTCGTTTCCATTTCTGCAACGACAAACGGAGGACTAGACATTACGGGAGAGTCATTAATTCCATACGCGAATGATTACTTTGTACAAACGATAGTGATGTTTCTCATCGTTTTGGGTTCAATCGGTTTCCCGGTATTATTAGAAATTAAAGCGTACATTAAAAACAGAATTCCTAACTTCCGATTTTCACTGTTTACTAAAGTGACAACGGTGACGTATTTATTTATTTTAATTGCAGGTGTGATTGGAATTTTATTTATCGAAGCTAATGGTGTATTCGCGAATGAGTCATGGCATAAAACGTTATTTTATGCGATGTTTCAGTCTGTGTCGACGCGAAGTGCAGGTTTGCAAACTTTTGATGTATCGCAGTTTTCAGATGCGACAAACTTATTAATGGGGGGATTGATGTTTATCGGTTCCTCACCAAGTTCTGTAGGTGGTGGTATACGTACAACAACGTTTGCCATTATGGTATTGTTTGTCATTAATTATAAACCGAACGCTGAAAAGTCATCAATTAGAGTATTCAACCGTGAAATTCACAACCAAGATATTCAACGTTCATTTGCGGTATTTTGTATCGCGATTATGATGACGTTTATTGGAACGTTTATCATCATGTTAAATGAAGGGCAACATATCGAATTCATTAAGATTTATTTTGAAATTATGTCGGCATTCGGAACATGTGGATTATCGACAGGCATCACATCAGAGCTTGGTAGCGTTTCAAAAGTCGTGTTGATGTTTTTAATGTTTGTCGGACGTGTGGGCTTGATTTCGTTCATTATTATGATGAGTGGGAATCGAGAGCCAGCGAAGTATCATTTTCCGAAAGAGCGCATTCAAATTGGCTAATCATTAATAAAATCATGGAAATAGGCCATAAAGTTTTTGATGCTATTGGTGCAGTACTTTGCTTTACTTGCCCTATTCCTAAGATTTAAATTTTTGATTGCCCGTATGGCTTCGCGTTCCGAGGGGCTAGCCCTTCAACTCAATTCGGCTTAATTGAAACATACATGAAGTAGAAGGCGAATTGGATTTTGGGAGCAGTACAGAAATCTGATGTGCAACAAAGATTTCGTAGTACTGCCCCCGCAAGGCTGACGAGACTTCTCAAAAGTAAAACATTGAGAAGTCAGACAGCTACTGTTTAATGCGAGCCTTCAAAAACACAGTTCATAGCGAAAGGGTAAATGAAATCAAATATTGCATCAAAACAATCAAAAAATTTCATGTCCTATCCGCAAATAAGAAAGCCATACCATGTTTTCATTTCTGACATGGTATGGCTATTTTTATAGAGCATTGTAAATTTTATTCGTCCATATGCTGCTTAATATGTTGTGTGACCTCGACCCAACCACGCCATCCGATATGAACAGCATCACTCATATAGTATGGTTCATAGTCCCGATGTGATAAATCAACGACATGGCCATGGTGGTCTTCGATAGTTTTTACGATTTTTTCATTGACTGGTGTACGTCTGTCACGTGGAAGATTGATGTGATCGTACCATTTTCCATTAACAGGGATTAACACGTACTGTACATCCGCACCTGCAGCGTTGAGTGTATCCACCAAGAGGGATAAATCATCATACTCAACAGATTTCAAGTGGAACTCATGGTCACGACTAACAGACTTTTTATGTTTTAACTTTTTCCAATATTCATCCTTGATTTGGTAAGGATTAGACTGACTGTGATGTGCACCATATTGATGCGCTTCTTGATCTAATGCTTTCCAATTCAATGGTTGCTTTTGACTTTTATCAAATAATCTTGGCAATTTCCCTTGATGATGAAATGGCAAGTAGCTTTTCAATGCTTCCATTTTCTCAAGGTGATTCGCATAGAGTGGGTTTAAGAAATGCCCATCTGCTTTATCTGTCTTTGCATAGTGTTTTAAAAAGTCATTGTCTTTATTGTCTTTAAAGTGCAACAAACGTTTGGCTAAGCGTGTTTTAATATCGTTAGAAATATTTGGATTATTGAATATACTATTAATTTGTAACTGAGAAGCACGACCTTGATAATTGTCTTCAGTTAAGCCGTTTCTCGTAAACCATTGTGGTGAGACAATAATCGTCATTTTTTTATGCTTTAAATGGTCATATTGCGCACCTAACGTCATCAACTGAATTAAATCCGTGGAACCCCCAGTACCCACATAAAAGAGATTTTTCGTATGCCCCTTTAATAAGATGGCAGGTTGAAATGGATCCTCTTTATTGAGCTCACTCGAACCATAAACGGGGTAGTAATCAGGGTCCTTAATCATAGCTTCTTGCACATATTGGCCTTTTAACATATCACTATCTGTTGACACTTGATACTTCGGTAGTTGGTTTGCAATATGCGGTGGCACAAACCATTTGGCTGGTAATATGATAAAAATACCGAATAATAGAATACTCGCCAAAAAAGCAATGATGTAAGGTTGTTTTAGCTTCATTGTAATTTTGCCAATTCGTTAATGATTTGATTTGGCGTACCCCAATCTTCTCTATTAAAGTCCATAATTGGTACTTCTATATCAAGTTCATCTTGAAACGCAACTAATAATTGTACAGATTGCATCGAATCCATAATGCCTTCATCAAAAATATGAATATCAGGATTTGTTTTCACAATATCATCATCGGCAACTTCTGCAATAATATCTAAAACTTTTTCATTAAATTCCATAAAACTCTCTCCTTAAATTAATTGTCCTGAAAAGATTAAAAAGCCAAATGCGACACAGTGGAATGTGATAACGATACTCAGTGCATTGATCACTGGATGATCCCACTTACCGAAACGCTTTTTACGCCATTTTTCATAGTGGTTGTACAAAAAGAATAACAAGGCGTGATATAAACCATACGCCACATAAAACCATTCAAATCCGTGCCAAAGCCCCATAATACCGAAGTTCAGTAAGAAAGCAAGGTTAGACACATGGAAATTTGATTTAATGTATTTTTTCTTAGTCATAAAGAAAATAAAACGCATGTAAATACAATCACGGAACCAGAATGATAGACTCATATGCCATCTGTTCCAGAAATCTTTAATATTTTTTGCTCTAAACGGTTGATTAAAGTTCATAGGTGTTTCAATACCATACAAATAACTCAATGCAATCGCGAATAAACTGTAACCTGCAAAATCAAAGAACAGATATAAACTATAACCATACATGTATATGACGTAATCGCCAAACGAATCGAGGTGACCTGTATAAGGTGTTACAAAATATTGTTGGACGAAATGTGCAATGATGTATTTGTATAGTAAACCTATCATAATATAATGAATCGCTTTGCCAAGTAGTTGTGAATATTTGTCCATAGCGATTTCTTTATCGTAATCTTTCACAAAACGACGATAACGGTCAATCGGGCCAGAAGATATCGTAGGGAAGAACGTAATGAATTGTACGAGCTTCTTCACATCTACAGTTTGTTTTAATGTACCGTCATGAATTTCCATAATCAGTTGAACACTTTTGAACATAATGTACGAAATACCGAGGAATCCGAACAATTCCACGATTTTTGAGCTATGCAAATGCAGCTGACCAGAGCCTAGCCACGAACTTTGTAAGAGTTTAACCATAAAGAGTGGCAGGATAGATAGAATCATTGTCGTAATGTAAAGTGGTGTGGAGCGCTTGTTGGCTCTAAGTCGCTCGAACCCTTTAATAATTATCGTTTGCCAAACAATGTACAAAACAAGGCTCAGTAAATGATAACTTAAGTATTTATTACCGAAAAAGTGATGCTGATCATCAGCAAATATGACAACAATCATAATCAATGTACTGATAAGATTGTAAGTTTTAGATCTTTTGCCTAACAATCCAAGTATGATCACAGGTAACAGCACAATGAGCGCAATCGCAAAAAAGTGAAAGCTACTATATGGGATCATGATTGATATACCTCGTTAATTCGTTTGCGGTCGAGTTTACCATTGTTTGTCAGTGGCATCTCTTCGGCAATTTCGATTTTTTTAGGAATCATATAATCAGGCAGTTCTGTTTTAAGACGTTGCTTGACTTCTTTTGGTACATCTGCTGGGTCGATGTCTTCCGTATTTAATTTGACAACACCTTTTAAGTAAGCAATCTTATCCTTTTTGTAAATCGGGACAACCAAAGAGGTGTTCACAAATGGAAGTGCATTCATTTTAGCTTCAATTTCTTCAAGTTCCATGCGGTAGCCGTTATATTTGATTTGGTTATCAATACGACCTTTAATAAACCACATGTCATCTTCAAATACAGCTTTGTCACCTGAATAGTAAGCGCGGTTATCGCCATCTTTGAAAAAGGCTTTCTCTGTTTTTTCAGGGTCTTTTAAATAACCTGCACTCACTGAATTACCAGTGATAATGAGTTCTCCTTCTTCAGTCACACTCAATGTTGTGCCTTTTCTTGGTAAGCCGACAGGGACATACTTATGGCGATCAAGTACCGCTTGTGTCACTCTAATACTTGTAATCGCAACAGTCGCTTCTGTTGGGCCATACGTGTTAAATAAATAAGATTGCGGGAACTTGTTTAATAACGTTTGCGCTGTATGGTGTCCTAATACTTCACCACAGAATAAGAATGTACGTAAGTGTGGCATTCCTTCTTCATTGACATTCGGTAACATTAAACAAATTTCCATAAATGATGGGGTAGAAACCCAAACATTAATTTTCTCGTTTTGGAATAAGTCATATAATTTTTTAGGTGCTGCAATCATTTCTTTATTAACTAACAATAACGTACCGCCAGAAATGAGACACGGATAAATCGCCATAACAGATAAATCAAATGAGAAGGGCGCTTGGTTTAACCAAACATCTTTCGTGTGATATTGGTTCAGTAAGTCCACCCAATTTGCGAACTCTACTAAACTCTCGTAATAAATCTTCACACCTTTAGGGAGACCTGTAGATCCTGATGTGAAAATCGTATAGGCGATACCATCATTTTTCATTAATGGCAATGATGATACAGTTTCAAAAGATTGAATGTCTTGAATTGTAATTTCTGTCACACCTTCATAATTGAGCGGTGTATCAGTCGTATTAATTAAAAATTGTGGTGAAACTTTTTCTATAATATGTTGAATACGGTTCATCGGAATAGATTGATCAATTGGGACGTAACCACATCCGGCTTTAAGTGCACCAATCATCCCCACAACCATATATGGAGACATGTGGCCATAAACAATAACAGGGTTGTCGCTTTTAAGCAGTTGTGATGCTAAGCGTGTAGAAAAACTATCTAACTCTAGATAAGTTAATGATTCACTCTGATGTTGTACGGCAACACGGTCCGGCTGCGTTTGACTGTGCTGTGAAATCATTGTTAAAACATCTTTCATGTGTCGGCTCCTTTAATGATTAAAAATCGTTGTAGATAAAAGTATTTTGTGTATCGCCATTACCATAAATAAAATACAAAGTCAGCATAATTGCAAAATAGAGCAATGTTAATGCGACTGTTTTAATCGGCAATTGATTTAATTTCATAATTAATTTTCACCTTCTGCATAATATGACATGAAGATTAAACTACATCATTTAACCCAGATAAAATTAATGTAATTTAATACTTTATGAAAGTCAGTTCATTTCTTGAAAAAAAGGATAAAAATACAAGAAAATAGGTCTAGAGT
>NZ_PPQH01000138.1 GCF_002902385.1 Staphylococcus intermedius NCTC 11048
GACGTCGTAACTACCGTTTTTACCATGTATGCCCAACCCATCATATTTCAGCGCAGTAGACGTTTGTACAACACTACTCATCGACTTAGCGACCGCGCTTGTTTGTTTAGTAACGTTTTTGATGGACTTAGCACCTTGGTATCCTCCACCGAGTCCATTAGCGAGGGTAGCAGCATTATTCACGCTTGTTTGGTATCTGTCGCGCCGTCTTAAATCACCTAAAACAACATCTTGCTTAATAACGTTGTTGTGCGCGTCCCTGTACGTCGTTATCTCGATGATACGAACTTTATCATTCACATCAATTACATCGTCCCTCACAGGCACTATATCGCCAATCCTAGGTATTGCAGTTGGAAACTGTTTTCTTAAAACAACAAAGTCTAACGATAGCGATGTTTTAATTGATTGATCTATGATGTATTCTAATTCTCTTTTCATCGTTTCGACACTTGTGATACGTCCATCGATTTTTGGAGGAGCTTCACGCTTTCCTATTTTGTTAGCTAAAGGGTGTGTAAACTCGATGTACAAACTTCCCTCTGTAAATTCCTCATCATCTTCAAAACCACCGTAACCACGAATGAATGTGTACGCTTCGCTTGCATCTTCTTCGAGTTTCAAATTATTCGCATTTACTTTACTAGAAATATAGTAATTAACGACGTTGTTCAAAAACGGTGTTAATGTAAATGTTTTTGTTGTTGGGTCGTAACTGTATTCAAGTCCATAACGGTCAAGACCAGCCTTAAACATGTCGTATCGACTGTCACCTTGTCCGGCATTTTCCCAACGCGATGCCGGCACTTTGACCGGTATTTTATACTTGTAACCTGTGCCTTGAAAGACCAACTTAAAATAGTTTTCAACTGTAAAACTGCCAGTGACATTACTGATAACGCGTGATGTCATTAAGTCATCGAGTTGTTTTTGTCTTGCTGTGATACTCAAAAATTGCTTATTACCTTTACTTTTTCTATCAATAATG
>NZ_PPQH01000139.1 GCF_002902385.1 Staphylococcus intermedius NCTC 11048
GCATATGCGTTTATTAAGCGTCTGATTAAACAATTCGGTAAACCTAAAATGATAATTACAGATCAGGCACCCTCAACGAAGGTGGCCATGTCTAAATTAATTAAAGATTTTAAGCTCAATACAGACTGTCATTGTACATCTAAATATCTTAATAACCTCATTGAGCAAGATCACCGTCATATTAAAGTAAGAAAGACAAGATATCAAAGC
>NZ_PPQH01000140.1 GCF_002902385.1 Staphylococcus intermedius NCTC 11048
CTCAATCGTATAATCACCTTGTTTAACGTTTTCGAATAAGTAGTTACCATTTGAATCCGTTGTACGTGTATCGACAACGTTACCATCAGCATCTTTCAATGTGACTGTTACGTTAGGGATACCTGGTTCGTCAGCATCTTGGATACCGTCTTTGTTTGTATCTTCCCAAACTTTATCACCGATATTGTGAGTTGGTGGTACAGGTGGC
>NZ_PPQH01000141.1 GCF_002902385.1 Staphylococcus intermedius NCTC 11048
CTGTTTCAATCTCGTTTGGCACGGAAGTTTTGGCCAGACGTTGTGCTTTACGTACTCCACGCTCAAAGTTTTTGATAATCGCATTGATACGTGCGTAGAAGTTTTTCTCCATTAGTTACCTCCCTTCTGATTTCCAAAGAACGCTTCTGCTTCTTCAATTTGTTTTTGTCTAATCATTTTGCGTTTTTCAATTTCTTTCTGTCTGTCATTTCTAATTTGAATATCATCTTTGAATAAGTTCTCACGGGCTTTTTTTATCTGCTGTTTCATAGGTTTTACACCTTTTTTACTTTGTGCCATTGCATTTGCTGTAGCAAGGTGCACATTATGTTCTAACATGTCTAATTCTCGCTCACGTGCGCCTCTTATCCAGTCTTGCCATTCTTTGGGTGTCATTAGATACAACTCATCAGAGCTGATATAACCTAAGTATTGTGCAGTTTTTGAACGTATCTCACTGTAATTTAGTAAGGTTCTTTGCCCATTAAGGTTACGTAAGTTTCTTTCATGAATTGGACTGCGTTCGCCGCTTCTTCTTTTTCTTCCTGTTTCACCATTTTTGGTCCTTGCGTCATTTGGAACCAGTACATCTTGAACTCTTCCTTGAAAAAACCAGATTCACCTAATACTTGAATAGCACCTTGTAATAAACCGAGTGTAGTACCCTCTTTTTCAATTACATCCTGAATAACTTCTTGAATTTCTTCTTTAGTCGGACGTTGTTTAAGGTGTGCAAGCGCACAATCCCAAAACTGTACGATAGCAATCGTCTTACGATTTAAAATGCCTTGTAGAATTTCGTGATAACCACTACCAACATTTCCATCTTTATCTTCTTTTGCGTACTTTTCTGCTTGAATGTCAAACATAAATGTACCTTTTGCTTTTAACTTTGCGTCTTTAAACTCTAATTCTGTAATAGGTTCGAATTTTTCTGATTGGAATACGTTATTTTTAGTCATTTAAATACCTCGCAATTTAAATTTGTATAAAAAAATAAGGGTGCTTCAAGCACCCATCAGACTGTCGACAAAGTCCTACGGACTTGTCGGCATTTTTTATTTCTTTAATATTTGTTTAATAACCTTTTCCCATTTTTTGTATAATAATAGTA
>NZ_PPQH01000142.1 GCF_002902385.1 Staphylococcus intermedius NCTC 11048
TGCTTGTTTACCTACGGTTACCGGTACTGTGATGTGGTCTGTTGTGCCATCTGGATACGTCACTGTCACACTCACATCTGTTGTGCCTTCTTGTGTACCGTCTGGTAATTGACTTGGATCGTCAATTGTAATTGTCGGTTGGTCACCATCTGTTGGGTAGCCTGGGATGTTCACTGCACCTTTTACTTCATCTTCTGTTGT
>NZ_PPQH01000143.1 GCF_002902385.1 Staphylococcus intermedius NCTC 11048
GTATGATGGGTGTTTTAGTATCTGACTTACTCGAGGGCGAAGAAAAAGTGTCTTCTGAGCTTTCTGAGAAGATTGTAGCAGGCAAAACAGACTATAGTTATCAATCTGTGAATGAAGAATTAAGTTTAACATTTGGGCATATTCCAGGCGACAAAGGTCAAGAGCAATTTAAGAAAGCGATTAAAAACCTACAACAAATTAAAGTGTGGTTAATCGAAAAGAAAAAGCGTGAAGGTGGTTATCACGCAGCGTTTGGTTACACGGTTGTTGAAGATTATGCTAAATCATTCGATGACGAAGAAGATAAAATTGAAGTAACGCTAAAAGTTAAGTTCAACACTGCT
>NZ_PPQH01000144.1 GCF_002902385.1 Staphylococcus intermedius NCTC 11048
ATATGACTCGATGTTATAAATGTAACCGTGTTTAACACCTGCAAAGCGTACACCACTGGAAAGTGAACCTCCTGCAGGTTTTAATGTGTCATTTTGACGATGACGATTACCATCAATACTAAAGTTTTCGATAGCGATGTTTTCAGCATTACCGCCCATCGATAAATTTGTTACAACAATTGCGTCGGCAGGTGCATCATCAGCTAATTTAATTGTTGTAATACCTTTACCTTGACCAACAAGGCGTGTGTTGTTAGGTAAC
>NZ_PPQH01000145.1 GCF_002902385.1 Staphylococcus intermedius NCTC 11048
GCAACCAAATATCTAATGTATGACCATCTGCATCAATGGCACGATATAAATAACACCATTTTCCTTTTATTTTGATATATGTCTCATCAACACGCCATTTATAATAGGCTTTTTTATGCTTTTTCTTCCAAATTTGATACAAAATAGGAGCGTATTCTTGAACCCAACGATAGACCGTTGAATGATGAACGTTAACACCACGTTCTCTTAATATTTCAGCGATATCGCGGTAACTAAGTGCATATCTTAAGTAGTAGCCAACGGCTACAGTTATGACGTCTTTATTAAATTGTTTATATCTGAAATAGTTCATATAGAATGCTCCTTTTTATTAAAATTATATTACATATCTAACTTTGCAACAG
>NZ_PPQH01000146.1 GCF_002902385.1 Staphylococcus intermedius NCTC 11048
CGTTTAAATAACCTTGACCGTCCCAATATTTTATTACAGCATCATTATATACTTGAGCTGCTTCTTCTTGAGTTTCAAAATTACCTAAAAATTTCTGCTTTCCATCAACAACAATCGTGGACTTCCAAATTCTTTTGAATTTATTTTGATTTCTATGAACGCCCTTATATTGAGAAGAGCCTTTTATCATCGGTTTTGACCAACGCGTTTTATTACCTTTTGTTGTTAAATTATCTTTAGTGAAATAGTTATTTTTTTTAATCTGAAATGAACCAGGGATTATATAAGAATTTAAAAGTATTTTTTCTTGAGTACTTAATACTCTTCTAGAATTACCATAGTATGAGGAATACCAAGTTAGTTTACACACTCTTTCATAATCTTCATCATCTACAAATATCTCTTCTCCATCTTGTAAAAATATACTTTTAACCATCCACATCACCAACTTTAAATAAATCTTCTTGCAAGCAATGTTCTCTGTTGTCTAATTGATTTTTAGCGAATATCTGATTCGTTGGCATCAAGATAAACCCTCGTTTCCCCGATTCTTTATTCACTATCAATCGAGCAACTACCTGACATAATCCGGCAACGTTATCACGTATTGTTTTACGAATATCCGGAACAGATTGTGTGATTTGTTGTCCGGCAGGTGTAAAAAAGTCGTAGTTTGTTTCCCATGCAAGTAGTATCAATCGTTTATTTAATGATTGTAGAAATCGCAAACTATCAATTGTAAAAAAGTCTACTCGTTGATAATGCGACATTTCGGGAACTCTTTGGTTTTTTCCTGTTCGTCCAAGATTGGCTAGCATTGATCTAAACAATTCAGATAAGTTGTCTATTACGATGTTGTCGTAGTTATCAAGTACCGATATATTATTCTTATCAGCAAACCATTTCATTAATTCGCCCCATTCTTCCCACGCTTCGTGAGAGTTAAATTCTAAGATGTCAATGTTCTCGTTGCCTTTTAACGGTCGTTCTGATTTATCTACATTTACATATAAGGTACGTCCAGGTAGATAATTCAATGTGTGCGTTTTACCGCTACCAGGTTTTCCGTAGATTAAATACGTTGATTTATCTGTTGTGATGTCTTTAGCGCTTGTTATGTTGAATGGCATTATTTAATCACCAAACTTTCGCTACCTCGTAATTCCGCACCTGGAACGTCAATTCCCGCTTTAATGTCCTCTTTAATTTGCTCTTTATTCAATGTAGGTTCTTGCTGAATAAAGTAAGATTTATCAAGTATTTTCATGTTTTTAATATAAACACTAGGCGCATTCTTACGTTTGTAAATGTAGTTAGTAGGTGTACGATAATTCTTTAAATTACGTTGTTCTAACATATCTTGTAAAGTCCGCTTTAATCTATCTGACAGATTCTGTTTTTTTTCTTTGATTTCTTTCAGTCTTTTTATTTCTTTGTTGATAACATCTATATCGCCATCGACACTTCGTTTAAGGCCAATGATGTTATCAACTTTTTCATTCAATTCAGATTCGATAGACTTTAAAGTATCTTGAATAGTTTGTGGGTCAATATCTTGATTTGCCATCTCTAAAACTTCAAGATACTTTTCATTAATTTGAAAAATGTTACTCATCTAGTAATTCCTCCTCGTCATTTTCGAGAGTGCAACTGCCCAATACCTCTTTTAGTCTTTCAACTTCTTTTGACTGGAATCTGTAAAGTGATTCTAAAGTTTTGAGCCTTTCTTTAAGTTCTTCATTTTCCCTTTCTAATTGATATTCCGCTAAAATTAACCTTTGCAATTCTGCATAAGAAACTATAATTACACCTTTGTTTTTCATTTTATTTCCTCCTAGTTTTTGATGAGTTGTGCCATAATTTTGTCTAACTCATCTGTTTGGTATTCGATAAAGTCGTAAATAGCTGCGTTAATAACTTCTTGTGCGATGTCTATATCTGAGACATCGTATACTTTCGTTTCTGCTACAGTTTTGTATGTCATATCAGTGATTTCAATCAAGATATAATCATCTTGTCTAATAACGTATTTACGGAATTTGAAGCCTTCAACTTCGATGATTCCGCTATATTCTTCTCCGTTTTTAAAATACATTTGCTTATCCTCCTCAAAAGTTGTATAGTGAGGGTAGTTCTTGCCTAATACCCTCTGACTGTTTGCTAGTTTCTGCTAGCACTCAGTCTTTTTTAATACTTCGTAAATCGCTTTTGTGCCGTTGTACGTCGATGCTTCTGCTAGAATTACAATGAATAGCAGTGTGGTGAAGTACACGCCACTGAATGCTAAAATGGTTGTTAGTACGATAGCGACTGCGACCGTGTTGAAAATTGCTAAAGTGGTTTTCAATTTAGTCACCCCCTTTACAAATCAGTTTCTCTAATCAAAATGTTTTCTTTGATAAATTTTAGTGCCGGTTCAATCTCGATGTAGCGCTTGTTGCCCTTACCAAATCGAAACATACACGTTTTTTTAAATTCAGTATTTGCGTATACTTTGTGTTCTAGATCCCATTCAGAAAAACCACTTATTTTAATAAATTCTTGTGCGTCTGCAAATCCGATAAATTCCATGTTAGTCACCCTTTTTTATTTTTGTTTTCAATTTAAATTTGTTGATTTCTTTAATAACATTTTCAGTTTGTTTAACTAAACTTTCGTATTCGCTAACTTTCTTCTTTAGTTCGATTCGTTTGTTTTCTGTTTTGCTTACAAAACTTTTTAATTT
>NZ_PPQH01000147.1:0-395 GCF_002902385.1 Staphylococcus intermedius NCTC 11048
ATACGTTACTATACTAACATAAAGAATATCCACAACTAAATAGCCTAAATATTCTATTGAGCTATTTAATATAATAGAAATAGTGAAAGAAAAAGATATAAAAAACATAGCCACTAAAGAACATATTGACTCAAATATGAACAAAGATAAATTCTTACTTTTATTAGTTAGGGGGAAATTTTCCATGATCCTAAAAAAATCCTGACTTTTAGAAAAAATAACTTTTAAGACTAACACAACTAATATTGTCCACATAACTGTTGAAGCAGTAAAAGTTTTTATCATTAAAAGAAGCGATTTTTCATTAGTGGATACTTGAGAAATAAATAAATATCCAGATGTTGAGACTATACTAAGCAATGCGATAAATATAATAAGTATTGATATTTTTATTG
>NZ_PPQH01000147.1:418-5020 GCF_002902385.1 Staphylococcus intermedius NCTC 11048
AAGTTTATAAATTTTATTTAATTCTATTATTTTTCTAATCGACATAAACTACACTTCCTTTTCATTGTTTATGAATTTTTTGAAAGTAGTAGTTAAATTGCCATTTAATTTTTCAATTGGTTTATATAAACGCAACTCTCCAGAATATAACATTAAACATTTATTACACAATTCTTCAAGTAAGTTTAAGTCATGTGAACACATAATAATGATAGTATGTTCATTAGAAATTTTTTTATACAACTTTTTTGTTATTTCAACAGATTCAATATCCATACCATTTAAAGTCTCATCTATTATAAGTATATTAGGTTCAATTAGGATACTTATAATAACTTGCAATTTTTTTTTCATACCTGTGGAGTAATCCTCTATCAAAGAATCTAATGCTCCTTTAAATGATAACTTTTCAGACAAACTATTTAATATATCTTCTTCTATTTTTTTATTATAAAGCTTATGCATTAATTTTATGTATTCGTAACCAGACATAAAACCTGGTAATAAATCATCACTCGGAAGATACAAAACTTGAGTATTAAAAGAAGGGTGTTTATTGTTTAAACCATCCAATGATATAGTTCCGTTTTCTAAATTCAGTATGTTTGTAATTAATTTTATTAATGTAGTTTTACCAGAACCATTTGGCCCCATTAAAGCAATAAAATCTCCGTACTGGAACTCACACGTAACATTTTTTAAAACTTGATACTGAGCACCATCATATTTAAAAGACACATTTTCAATACTTAAAATATTTACACCCTCCTAAAATTCGTATTTAAATTCAAGAAAACTTTGATGTTACTGTGATTATAATATAATATTATGTATAGTTCAATTTTATTTATATCGAAGGGGTAAGCTGATGAAAAAAATTTATATTGGTTTAATTATTTTTGTCGTTTTAGTTATTTTCGTGCTTGTTTTACGTCCTACTGATGTGAAAAAAAATTCCAAAGAAGTTACATTTTCAAAAGATTTACAAACAAAGTATACTAATCATTCTCCGAAAATAGGAAATAGTAAAAAAAATACACTTGTCGTATTTGAAGATTTTAAATGTCCTTATTGCAGAATACTTCACAATAACGTAATTAAAAAATTAGATAGCAATATAGAAATACGATACATAAACATGGCTTTTCTAGGCAAGGATTCTATTAAAGGATCGCGTGCTTCTCATGCAGTAAACATCTACGCGCCTGAAAGATTTTCAGAATTCCATGATTCTTTAATGAATCAGCAACCTGAAAATGACGAGACTTTATGGCTTACTGAAAAGAAAATAGATAATGAGCTCGATAAATTATCTTTATCAAAAGAAAAATTAAAAAAAATTAAAGATGCTTATAAATCTAAAGATAGTAAAGCATGGAAATATGCCGATAAAGATAAGAAAATAAGTGAAAAAATGCATGTTTCCTCATCCCCCACAGTATATGTGAACGGTCATTATGTAAAAGAAGACTCTTATTCTTTAAAATCGTTCAAAAAAAACATCGCCGAATATATGAATGATTAAAATTTTGATTTTGTTGCAAAGTTAAAAAAATAAGTGTCTAACCGTATGTTTAAAAATATTTGTACTAAACCCCAAAAGTTGTACTTTGGTTTAGTATATTATTTCAAAGGTTTGTTTCCTATATTGTCTAGGAGACAAGCCTTTGAATGTTGATTTACTTCTTATATTTTTGTAGCACCGTATCTCTTTAAGATTTCTATTTGTCTTTCTAAATTTTGATTTTGTGTTGATACTCAAGCATAACCAATTTTCAAATTTTACACCCCTTTTTGTTACACCCTAATCATACATTTAGAAACCTATAAAATCATCTTTTTCCTCAAAGAAATTCACTAATTCTGTTCTTTCAAAATTAGTATTTGCTACTTGATTAAGTTCATTTATATTCATTTGCTTAATATCATTTATTATTCTATTCCTAATGGATTCAGCAGGATCATATTGTTTCTTTGTAGCAAATTCAAACGAGTTTTTTATTCATATCGCAACCTCCTAACTACTTATGTATTTAGTTAAATTTTGGCCAATTACCCGATTCAAATAGCAATATCAAAATCGAGTAATGATAATTGTTTTGTACTTTTATCTATACTAATATCATTTTCTATTTCAGATTCTTTATTTTGCTTTCTAATAATTATCCATAGTTCCAATGTTTCATTTGTTACATATGAAATACGTATAAATTTACAAATTGATTTATAGGCATTTATAAATTATTCTATGTTTGTAAGTGTTTTTTATAAATGCTTTAGTCGTAGGGTCTGCCAAGAATACCTACGGCTTTTTTACACAAGTGTAACTTACACAAAAGTTATTTACACTTGTGTAAGTTAAGATTTATTTTTACTTTTTAATCGTCTTAGCTTCTGTTCATTTTCTTCTCTTTCTTGTTCCCTTATAAATTCTTTTTCACTATCAGAACGGGCTTCTATTAATTTTTCTAATGCTTCTTCCAGAATATCATTTAAATTGTCATATAGCCCGTATCTTTTTAGTGCTACAGCCTTACTATGAATAACACCTTTTACTCTTAAACTTTGAGCTGGCAAAACACTATATCTTTCAGACGTATCAAGCATTGTATTCTCATAATTACTAGTTCTATTTCTGTTTTTATTTAACAAGCTATCATTATTATTATTCATTACGATCCCTCATTTTTTCTAATAATTCATTTGTAATACTCTCGTACATTGCAAGTACATTTCTATCGTGCATATCTTCATTTGCAATCCCTGTTGTATCCCAAAATTTAACTCTTTCACGCTGAAATACTTTATTTTTAAAAACATAACTTCCATATACATGTTGAAGTAGGCTTAAAATAAAGCTATCTATTTTACCTTGCTTTTTAAACATAACAGGTAAAATCCCAATCACATCAAAATCATTGCCGTGTAATTCTTTAAAGTCAGACAAGTGACTAATTAACTTTTCAATGGCATTAAAACTTCTTACATGAGTTTGTGTAACAATCAAACTATAATCACATGCATAGATTCCGCTATTTGCAAAATCAGATAATGTTGGTGGTGTATCAATTAGTATATAATCATAATCTTTTTTCACTTCTTCTAAGAAACTATTAAAATACTTTGCACCATCAATTCTATTCAACTTTAAATCTTCTAATAAGTATGGATATCCAATCATATTAAAGTCAGATGGTATTATTGATAAATTATCGCTTAATTCAATTATCGCTTCATGTATAGGTTTTTTTTCTTTTAAAGTGTGATACAAATCATTTTCATTTATATCGGTTGATTTTCTCAATAGTAAATCCAGTATTTCATTTTCTTTTTCATCTAAAACACTTTCAAAATTGTTAGAATTCATTATCTCATTTAATAAGGCATTATTGTTCTCTTTAAATGTCTTTAATAGAAGATCAGTAACATCTGCTTGAGGATCTAAATCAACAACCAATACATTTTTCTGTTTGATTTCAGATAGTACATAAGCGATTCCAGCAGTTGATGAGGTTTTTGATACACCACCCTTAAAGTTATTAATTGATACTACTTCTGTCATAATAGTATCCCTCCTTTTGAGTATATTTAAAGTATACTATGAATGTGTAAAATACACAAGTATAAATTACACTTGTGTAGCTTAAAAACTTAGTTTATACTATAAGCAATAAATGTTTTACTAACAGAACAGGGGGAGGCTTATGAATTCAGACACTATTGTAACGGTTTCTATTGCAATATCATTTGTACTATTCATAACTCTCGCTATATTCATTATTAATAAAATGAGTTGGTGGGAGGGTGTCAAAAGATTACTTTTAATCATGTGAAATATCGTTTCAGCAATCTTTATTCTATTAGGAACTATAGTAGCTTTGATATTCATAGTATTTACAGCAATGCTTTTTGCAAGTGGAAAAGATTAAATTGTAGCCAAAAATAAAAGAGTAACAAGGTAATGGGGAAAAGATTTAAATTAAATTTTACAATTAACCATAACGTGTTATTATTGATTTATAGAAGAAAAAAAAGAGCAACTACTTGCAATAGTTGCCCTTTGGTAATAAAACGTATGCACACGTTTATTTATATTTATTTTGATACTTGTATTATATATTGAATAACTTCTTAGTGCAAGCACCAAAATCATTGAATAAATGTAAAGTAAATAAAAGCGTTTTATTACCTCTTCCCAGCACAAAAAATACGGAAAGAGGTTTTTATTATGTCAGAGCAAAGATTTAATATACAACAGCAATATAGACAAAAGTTTTACCAATTACCAAAAGTATTTTTTACCAATGATAAATATATAAAGTTAAGTAACGATGCAAAAATTGCTTATGCTTTATTAAAAGATAGATTAGATCTATCTATAAAAAATAATTGGTTTGATGAAAATGGAGATATATTCTTTATCTATACAAATGAAAAGCTAAAAACCATTTTAAATTGTCAAAATGCTAAATTAGTGAAAATCAAAAAAGAATTAACTGAAGTTAATCTCAGACTGTAGACAAACTATCGTTATAACATTAAAAATATAACGGTAGTTTGTTTTTTATAAGCTTTTCAATAATATGTATAAAAATATTCAAA
>NZ_PPQH01000015.1 GCF_002902385.1 Staphylococcus intermedius NCTC 11048
GACAAAAAGTTGTTTATATACTTTCAGCATACTTACACTATGAATGATTAGACTATTTCTGGTTCTGTTGCAAAGTTAGATATGTAATATAATTTTGCAACAGAACCAAATTCAATACATAACTTTAGTTATGATCTTTGAATTTGGGCAAATAGGTTATTCATAATGCGACCATGCAGAAAGTATAACAACTTCTTTTTGTTCGTCATCAACTGTATAAACCACTCTATGTTGATGATTAATACGCCTTGAATAACGTCCTAAGTGTTTAGGTTGTAACTTTTCAAATGATTGGTTTGGATAATATGGGTCTAGCTTTAAAGTTTCTACAATTTTTAAAAATTGACTTTTAAGCTGCGACTTCTGTATTTTCTTTAAATCTGTTTTCGCCGAATTTTTAATTGAAATAGTGTAGTTACTCATTACAAGTTATCCCAATCTAGATCATCAATATTTGTATAGCCACTATTATCCTTTTCACGTTCTCTTACTTTATCCATAGTGCCAGTTGATTCAAGAAACAACGTTTCTTGGATACTATCCCAATCTTTTTGACTTACAATAACTGCGTTATTTTCACTTTTAGAGCCACTTATAATAACAGGCTCATGGTTATCATTAACTTGTTTTAACAATTCGTAAAACTCTTGTCTCGCATTTGTAGGAGTTTTAATATTCATTGATATCACTTCCTTTATTAGTATACTTATATTATAACGTACGTTTTTACGTACATCAATAATGCAGAGTTTCCTTTTTAAAATTTGAATAAAAATACAAAGCACTAACATTGGGTTACCAGTCAAAACCCCGTCAAATCAACGATGTATATTTCATGAATAAAACCACCTTTTCGCTTAGTCGTTAAAACATTGATATAACAACATTTCGACCGAAAAGGTGGTTGACATAATAAAAGATTATAGGCAGTAACTTTGTATATTTACAGTATATACTCCCTTATTTTTAAGTCTAATATAACTTTTTAAAAAATAAACATAATAAATACAAAAAAGATAACTATATTTATTGGTAAAAGTGATTTACAAAACTTTTCAGCTTTTTCTTTTAAAGAGAATTTCTTATTTAAATGGTTTTCAAGCATAAACGTACTAAAAATTATTACAAAAAACTTGAGAAAGTATAGCAACACATTTTCGGAATAAATATTAGTTACAGGAAAAGAAAATAAAAATAAAGTTGTAATATGAGTCAGCGTAAAATAGAATTTGTCTATAAATTGTTTCACTTTAATCACCATTTCTTTTTATTAAGCATGATTACAAGCAATTGAAACTCCAGCATAAGCCACTGTCATTCCAGCACCTACGCTCCATCCGACTGGACCAGAAACACCTAAGCGGCCATCGCTCCAGTCGTAGCTAGTGTATGACCAGCACCAGCTGCAGTCAGTGCATCACAGGCTGCACGAGTTTGTATCCCAGACTTATTATTTTGTTCAATATTTTTTTGAATTTCTTTAATTGTAAAATTTTTTATTAAAAAAGGAGACAGTTATTGATTGTTATAACTAAATAATTATGCTGAATTTTTATAATATTCACAATTTGAAGAGGGCTTTAAACTATCTGACTTTGAAATCATTTCTGATATCTATCTAATAAATAATTTTTTCAAAATACAATAATTTATATAAAATATTAGATTAATAACAAAATAGCTTTCTAAAAAAATTATGATCAATTGAACCTGCTTGAGACAACTGTAAATTTAAACGCTGATCAAGCTTTTGTTTATCTAAAGAAACTTCTTTAAGAGTCTTACAAAGAGGTTCATATAAATCAATATTAAATAAATTAGCTTGAGAAGTTACTTCTAAATTGTGTGCAAGTTCTTGATAACCTAATATTAGCATCTTATAATCAAAAGCTGCTCTAACAGAATTCATAATTTCATTTCCTTTATTAATATCTAGATATATATCACACATTTTGTATAAATTCACAAGCTTTTGTTTTTTAGCTCCTGGATATAATCTCACATTGTCATATTGCTTTAAGCTCAATAGCACATTAGACATTTCTGTTAAAGCTGCGATGTGAAATTCTAAGTGAGGATTTTCTTCTATAATATCACTTATATGTGGTAATTGATCCGAATTAGTCAATGTTAATACACGATTGCCATGTTGATTTGATTTCAAAAATTTATATACATAACCAGATTTAAATACTTTATGATCCCATTCTTCGCGTATTTTAAATAGTATTTCTTTATAATCTTCTTCGTTAGAAACTGCTATATTATATTTTTGGTTATTTTTACTTAATAAATTTTCAAGGTGGTTGATTGTATTATCGTTAACATCTTGTTGTAAAAACAAAGTATTATTATAGGCATTTTCTAAGTTATTTAAGACTGCAGCTGTAGTAAGAAATGAATTAATCAAAAATGATTCGCTATCAATTCCATTTACACGTAAATAGAAAATAATAAAATGAACTTTAGAATTGAAAATATACTCTTTACCTTTCCAATTCAGCATAATATCATTTGTAATAATATTTTCTGTCATAAATATTTGGCCGTTATCATTAAAAAAGTGTTTTAAAGTCCTTCTGTGGTTTTTGGGATTTAATACTACTTGTGCATACTTAAAACCATGTTTATTATAATAGTCTATATATTGTGTGTGACCATTTTTATTTAACCATTCAACACGCTCAACAATTCTAAACTTGTAATTAGGTCTATAGATAATTCTAGCTTTTATTTCATCTACATTTTTAATTACTGCATCATTGTTATTACCTTCAATTTGCCAAAATCTCGGCTTTTTTACTTGATTAAAAAATAATGGTTGTTCTGTATGTGTTTTATTTTCTGAAAAAAATTGATACGGACTCAACACATCATCTGGTAAAAAACCATTTTCTTCTACAACAATAGTCTTCCGATCAATACCTGCATACTTAAAACTCTTATATAACACGATTGTCTTTTTATCAAATTGTTCAAATAAATTAATCATTTTGCACCTCTTCGATTAATTGAGTCCATTTATTTTGTATCGCTTCTAATTTAAAGTCTTCAGCAATACGGTAAGAATCATTCTGAATTTTTTTCATATCACTCTTAAAATAATTCACTATAGATTCAGCTATTTTGTTTATAATTTCTTCTTCAGAAGCTTCATTTGTATCTAATGATATTAAGTAACCATTATTCTGATGGTTGATGAAAGTTGGATTACCATAATTCACATCAAACCCTATAATACCCAAACCAGATCCTACAGCTTCCATCAGTGTTAGACCAAACCCTTCACTTGTAGATCCTGATAAAAACAATTCATAGTTTTTATACGTGTTTTCTAAATCTACATGTCCTAATAATGAAATATAAGTTGAGGCGTCATTCTCAACAATTAGTCTTTTCAGCAATTGTTTTTGACCACCTTCACCATATATATCAAATGTAATTTGTGGTATTTGTTGTTTAGCTTTTATAACAGCTTTCACTAACCAATCTACATGCTTTTCATTTGCGAGCCTCGATGCTGTCATTATTGAATATGGTTTTCTGTGCTCAGAATAAACTAAAGCCTTTAAATTACCTACAGGAATAGTATAAATTTTAGGTGTAATATTTAAATATTTTTGAAATTGGGATTGAAGTAATTTATTTTGAATATCCGTAGCTGTGATATAAAAATCAATTTCATCAGCATTCATAAATACATATTCATAATGATTATTCCAAAGGATATAGTCATCATTAGAGATAGGTTCATTGAAATGTTCAGCATGAACGACAATACCTAATTTAGCATCATTTTTATTTTCCAACACAGGCTGTGCGATATCTGTAGAGCGATCTAGTATAATCATATCTTCGTTTGTTAATTTCAATTTTTCAAATAGATATCCTACTAGTTGCGGTTTTGAATATATCATCTCATCTTTAAATTCAAATAAACTTTCATTTTCATTTAAATATTCGCTAAAAGCTATGGACCCATCTTCATTATAAAAATCTCTTTTAAATAGTATAGCTTGTTCTTCTTCTGGGGCGAAATATTCTGATGAAAATCTTACATATGAATAATAATCTCTTCTCAGCAGCTTACCTCTTGATACATATTCCACTCTATCTACAATGTCACTATTTTCATACTTCAAATAACAAATTATATATTTATTATCATAAAAAAACTTTTTAGTTTTACCATCGAATTCCATGTGATTATATTCGGAACTTTGCTTACTTAATATCTCATCAAGTATCACACTTGTTGGCGCTATTTTAATATCTGTAAAATATTGATACAACCAAATAATTTCTTCATCTTTAAACCCTAAGTTACTCGTTAATGTTTGGATATTTTCATAACTAATAAAATCTAAAAATATAAATTTTAATGATTGGCGTTGTCTTCTCAAAGCTTGAGCTCTGTATAATTGAGCATATTCTACACCACTACTTGCCCAACCAATACCAAAGTTTACGCTATACACTGTCATAGATGCACCTCCTAGATATTATATGACTCTCTTTGCTTATTATATTAAATAAACATTTTGATAATTCCTGATGCTAACATTAAAACTAATATCAATGTAAATACGAATTTCATTGTTAAATATTCCTTCTTAACTTTCTTTGTGTCATGTTCTGGATCGTATTCATTCAACTCTTTTTCAATTTCTGCATTGATATCATCTAAGTCTTCGTCTTTTTTATTGTACTCATTCATACAACATATTCCTCTCCTAACTGTACCTCGTTACTATATCATTTATGACGATAAAACAAGCTAAGGAACTATTTCCTTAGCTTGTTCTTATACAAATTTAGTGCCAACAATTAATCTTTCAAATCTTTATTTCTACGTCTTCTCAGTAATGCTAAACCACCTAAACCTAACACTCCTGCTAACAGGCCATTATTATTTGTCGATTGTCCTGTTTCTGGTAAATCATTATCCTTATTTTGATCTATTGAATCAGACGTACTTAGTGACTCACTTTCGCTTAATGATTCGGACGTACTTAGTGACTCACTTTCGCTTAATGATTCAGACGTACTAATCGATTCACTTTCA
>NZ_PPQH01000148.1 GCF_002902385.1 Staphylococcus intermedius NCTC 11048
GCGTTTGGTTACACGGTTGTTGAAGATTATGCTAAATCATTCGATGACGAAGAAGATAAAATTGAAGTAACGCTAAAAGTTAAGTTCAACACTGCTGATGGCGTGTTCACCGATGTACCTAAATCATGGTTAGACGCTTCTGTTGCTGGTACAACGGTTGAATTCGAAAAACCAGGTGAGTACACTGGTACGCTTGAAGAACGTAAGTCTACAAGTAAAAACTTCGAATCATCTTTAACAGGAGAAGGAGATTCAGAAGTAATGTAATAAATGGGTGCTTGAAGCACCCTT
>NZ_PPQH01000149.1 GCF_002902385.1 Staphylococcus intermedius NCTC 11048
GTTATGACGTCTTTATTAAATTGTTTATATCTGAAATAGTTCATATAGAATGCTCCTTTTTATTAAAATTATATTACATATCTAACTTTGCAACAGAACCGAAATTATTCTCATATATCGAGTAAAGTGACACACTTTTTATAATTTAAATAGTATCTATATCACGCAATACTATATACTTACAATTGTTTGTTTGATAATATTGATATATAAGTCACAAAACCAAAAAGGGGGAATACTATGGAATTATTAACTTTGAACGAAATTAGTAAAAATATCAAAAGTAAAAAAATTCTAAAAGATGTATCTTTCACACTAAACAGTTCCGATATTATTGGATTAGTAGGTGGAAATGGTGCAGGCAAGACAACATTAATGAAAGTTATTTTAGGTCTATCTAGCTATCAATCTGGAAATCTGAAATCACATACTTTAAATAAAAGTAATGATATAGGTGCTTTAATTGAAAATCCTGGATTATATCCATTTCTTACTGGTTTTGAAAATATGAAGCTTATCAATGAAGATAAGGACACAAATAATATTCAACAAATTGTTGATAAGTTAGAAATGAATGATTTTATACATAGTAAAGCAAAAACTTACTCTTTAGGAATGAAACAAAAATTAGGTATCGCTCTTGCCCTTTTAAATCATCCTAAATTAGTTATTTTAGATGAACCAATGAATGGCTTAGATCCAAAAGCTGTAAAAAATGTGAGAGAAACGATTATAGACTTTAAAAATCAAGGGGTAACTTTTTTAATATCTAGTCACATTTTAAGTGAACTTGTAAAAGTTACAGACTCCATTTTAATTATTGATAAAGGGGAGATTATTAAAGAGACTACTATGGAAGAACTCAACCAATCAGATGAAAGTGATTTAGAAAATATATTACTTAACATTATTGATAAAAAGGGGGAACAATCGTAATGGGAACTTTAATTAATCAAGAACTTTATAAGATATTTAAAAAGAAATCTTCCATTATTATCCCAGTTATAATTTTTGCCCTAATGATTGCTATGGCAGTCTTAAGTAATAATTATGAAGATATACTTAAGCCCGAATCACAGTTTAAACAAGGGTATACAGGTTTTTCTTGGATATTCTTTTTAATGATTATTCAAGCAGCAACCATAATCACTATGGAATTCCACTATGGTACAATTAAGAACTTACTTTACAGAAACTACTCAAGAATGAGTATTATTTTAAGTAAGTTTATCGCCTTATTTATTTATTCATTAGCATTATTTATTGTAACTACTTTGATAACTTTAGGTCTAAAATTAATCCTATTTTCTGATATGGATATTTTAAAACAATCTGGGGACAATTTATCATTGTTACAAGAGCACTTGTTAACTGGTTTAGCTACTTATATTGGTATGTGGTTAATATTGAGTTTAACATTATTAATTTCTTGTCTTTTAAAATCACCAGGTGTTTCGATTGCTGTGGGAATTGTCTTCTATTTTGCTTCTTCTGTTATTTCAGTCATACTATTTGCAGCAATAGATCAATGGGAATGGTTAAAATGGAATCCTATCAACATGTTAAATTTAAGCACACAAGTATTAGATAACGAAGTATTCAAAAAAATGACTAAACTAGAATTGCATGAATTATATATTGGTAATATTATCTATATTATTATCTTTTTAGCATTGGTCATTTATGCCTTTAAAAAGAAAAATGTTTAGATACATGTGATATCCTAAAAAAGTAATATTTAGAATAGTGAACACTATTTATATTCAAACAAAAACAATACCTCTCACTTTTATAGTAAGAGGTGTTGTTTGAATATTATAGTTTCTCAGCTTTTATTATAAGCAATATATTACAAGTGGTTCTGTTGCAAAGTAAAAAATAATTAATTCTTGTTTTAACATGGTAGTATTCCCCTAATTGATAATTAGCTATATTTTCTTGACTTTGCAACAGAACCACGACCAAAAAAGATAGACACACAATGTGACTACCTAAATATATGACAAGTACATTTAATTTTAAATTTATTTTTTTAACTTATCGATGACATCATCAATTTTATCTTTAGTTTCCTCAGCAACTTCTTTTACCTTACCAGAAGCTTTATCTTTTTTACCTTCTTTTTCTAAGTTTTTATCACCTACAACACTTCCAGCACCCTCTTTTAAATCACCTTTAGCTTTCTCAAGTTTACCTTCGTTAGACATCTATCTAAACACCTCCTAAAATTTATTTGTAAGCAAGACAGGTTATTTTACCCGATAAAAATTACCCCAAACATAAAATGAATAGTTATTTTTCTAGGTTTTGTTGCAAAGTTAATTTTATAGTATCAAGACAAGAAGAAACTCGTTTCAAAAACCTAAAACACATTAACTCTAATAAGCAAAACTAAAACACATATAACAGCTATTACCGCACATAAAACACTCTTTTATAACTAACTCTTTTATTACTTTTACTTATAATTTTATAAATTTCATTTCCCCAAAGAACCAACGCAGAAATTCCAAACACAATAAAACCTATTCCAAATACATAACCCAAAAGGTGCTGTTGCAAAGTTAGATATGTAATATAATTTTAATAAAAAGGAGCATTCTATATGAACTATTTCAGATATAAACAATTTAATAAAGACGTCATAAC
>NZ_PPQH01000150.1 GCF_002902385.1 Staphylococcus intermedius NCTC 11048
ATTTTAATAAAAAGGAGTATTCTACATGAACTATTTCAGATGTAAACAATTTAATAAAGACGTCATAACTGTAGCCGTTGGCTACTACTTAAGATATGCACTTAGTTACCGTGATATAGCTAAAATATTAAGAGTACGTGGTATTAATGTTCATCATTCAACGATCTATCGTTGGGTTCAAGAATACGCTCCTATTTTGTATCAAATTTGGAAGAAAAAGCATAAAAAAGC
>NZ_PPQH01000151.1 GCF_002902385.1 Staphylococcus intermedius NCTC 11048
TTTAAAAACCTTTAGAAAACACACTGTAAAAATAGATTACGATGTAAGAAAAACAGACTTACTAAAAGCTAAAATAGCTGATGTTTGGCATGCAGGCGGAAGAGCATTAGATGACTTTAGTGGTAAAATCGACCACTTAGCAACACGTATACGTTCATTTGGCACCGTATTTGCTCAACAAATCAAAGGTGTGCTTATAGCTACATTCCAAGCGCTTATCCCAGTGATTGCTGGATTAGTACCCGCTTTATTCGCGGTATTAAACGCGGTAGGCGTGCTCGGTGGTGGCGTCATTGGTCTAGCTGGTGCGTTTTCTGTTGCTGGACTAGGTGCAGTAGCATTTGGTGCAATGGCTATCAGTGCAATTAAAATGGTTAACGACGGTACACTTGCAGTAACAAAAGAGGTTCAAGCGTTCAATAACGCTACCTCAAAACTCAAGGACACATGGACAGGTATCATCAGACAGAATCAAGCTCAGATTTTTAACGCAATGGCTGCGGGAATTAGAGGTGTCAACTCGGGATTGTCCAAAATGAAACCTTTCTTGTCTGGCGTGGCTGATCTCGTTGAAGGTAATGCACGTAAGTTTGAGGATTGGGTTAATAAATCCAATACAGCGAAAGCGGCATTTAAAGCGTTAAATACTGTTGGTGTTCAAATTT
>NZ_PPQH01000152.1 GCF_002902385.1 Staphylococcus intermedius NCTC 11048
TTACTATTATTATACAAAAAATGGGAAAAGGTTATTAAACAAATATTAAAGAAATAAAAAATGCCGACAAGTCCGTAGGACTTTGTCGACAGTCTGGAATTAACTGAAGTTAATCTTTTAGAACAAATAAGATGTGGTCAAGGTAAACCAAACAAATTATATTTAATGAACCCTGAAATTACTAAAGAAGATATTTATGAAATTGAAAAGCAAGAAGAAAATGTAGATGAACCCTGTCATGACGAAGAAGTTCGAAAATCAAACACTAATGATACTGATATTAGTAATACTGAATTGAATGATACTACTACAAAAACTGAAACAAATAGTAGTAGTGGTAGTAGAGAAAAATATTTAATTAAACTTTTAAAAGAAGAAATGTCTGTTAGACCAACAAAAGCATTTATAGAAAAAATAGCTGATCTAAGTAAGGATATGCCCCCAGACCTTTTGGAATACGCTATCAAGTATGCTTCTGAAAATGGTAATAATCCTAAACAGTATTTAGCTAAGATCTTACAAGTGTGGTCTACTAATCATATTTATGATATAGAGCAAGCTCAAAATTTTAGTGTTAAATCTAATATACATTCACTAAAAAGTAAGGAAAAAACACCTAGGTGGATAACTCACCCTGAAGAATTTAAATTGAAAGAAGAAAATGATCAAGAATTAGCAGCAGAAGCTCAAGCATTTAAAGAACACTTAAATAAAAAGAGAAGAAATTATAAATAATGAATCTTTAAGTAAGGTATACAACAAGATTAAGATTCATTAGTTTGTATTACATAACTTCCTTTCTTTAGTATATCAAAAAGGTATTTGATGCATTTTATAAATAATTAAAGGACAAACAGGTTTTAGTTTATTAAGGTCTTTTTAAAGAGGCGAGAAAGAAATGAAAAATGGCGAGTTGGATTATCTCAAAGAAAGTGATCCGACGAATATATTTACCAACTCTTTTATGTGTGGAATCAAAAAGAGTATCTAGCAAGTGAGATTTACGACTTAACCGAAGAAGAAAAACGAGAAGTAAACAACCAAATGATTAACGAAATTGAAGAAGAATAAAAAAGGCGTTAGCCAGCGTCTTTTTTATTCCAATTGCCTTATGGTTTGGAACCAACAACACAAAGCTTATTCCAAACCATAAGTTTTCTCGGCATAAAAGTGAGCATGATTTTAAATTGAAATAGTGCGTGATTTTTATAAAGTGCAAACTCTTTTCGATACCCCCCTTTTTAGTCAAAAGGGGTAGTGCAAGATTAAGAGTTGGTACCTAACTCGTTAAAAGCGTTGGCACGCTTGGATTTAGAGTGGTACCACTATAGATTTTGTGTGGTATATATAGTACTGTAACTCTTGATGTGACTGGTTTGAGCATGGGATATTGCATGTAAAATCGAAAACTTGGTTTGCGGAAACTTTGCATTTAACTTTGCAATAGATTTGTTGTTGTATTCGGCTCATATTTGCGTTTTAAGAGGATATATGAACTTTTAGGTATAAAACCATACAATTTACCTCTAAGCCTTCAAAATACCCTTTAAAATTCAAAATAAGGACATAAAAAATAAAAGCTACCCCAGATAAAATGAGGTAGCTTTTTCTTTCATACGGTCTGTTTATTTTTCTTTCGACGCCGTATCGTCGATGGAATTCAAAAAAGTTATGGGCTATAAATCTGCATCAATCGCACGATATAAATAGCACCATTTTCCTTTTATTTTGATATATGTCTCATCAACACGCCATTTATAATAAGCTTTTTTATGCTT
>NZ_PPQH01000153.1 GCF_002902385.1 Staphylococcus intermedius NCTC 11048
AGATACAGATTGCGATTTTTCAACCGATGTTGATGTGCTCGCTGAATCACGTTCTACACCTTCTGATTGCGCTGTTGACGCTGATGCGCTCGCTGACGTTGATGTTGATGCACTTGCTTTTGCTTCTGATTCTGACTCAGATACTGATTGTGACTTTTCAACTGATGTTGATGTGCTCGCTGAATCGCTCGCTACACTTTCTGATTGCGCCGCTGATGTTGACGCACTCGCTTTTGCTTCTGA
>NZ_PPQH01000154.1 GCF_002902385.1 Staphylococcus intermedius NCTC 11048
TAAAAGCTTGAAACAAAAAATTATCGCTAGTCGTCAAATGACGACTCACATAATTAATAACTGGTGATTTTGGGAAAAGTGGATTTCGGTAGATGACATGATGTTTTGAAAACGTTTGTCAGTCTATGAATCACAAGTATGAGCGAAGGCGCTTACTGCGCGTAAGTAACTGAGTGAATACGAAGTGATGAAGCCGAATGCAAACGATTGCCAAAATATCATATAGATTAAGTTATTAAGGGCGCACGGTGGATGC
>NZ_PPQH01000155.1 GCF_002902385.1 Staphylococcus intermedius NCTC 11048
AGCAGTGTTGAACTTAACTTTTAGCGTTACTTCAATTTTATCTTCTTCGTCATCGAATGATTTAGCATAATCTTCAACAACCGTGTAACCAAACGCCGCGTGATAACCATCTTCACGCTTTTTCTTTTCGATTAACCACACTTTAATTTGTTGTAGGTTTTTAATCGCTTTCTTAAATTGCTCTTGACCTTTGTCACCTGGAATATGCCCAAATGTTAAGCTTAATTCTTCGTTAACCGATTGATAAGTATAGTCTGTTTTGCCTGCTACAATCTTCTCAGAAAGCTCAGAAGACACTTTTTCTTCGCCCTCGAGTAAGTCAGATACTAAAACACCCATCATAC
>NZ_PPQH01000156.1 GCF_002902385.1 Staphylococcus intermedius NCTC 11048
TGAATATAATAAATTACTTACAGAGATGGATATATTTGATTTTTCAGCGGCTAATACTTTAGTAAGTGGATTTGATCAAATAGGTTCAAATGTACCATCCGCTATCAATTCATTACATGATACTTGTGAATATTTTTGCAATTCTTTTGTATGTTTGAAGTATGCTTATAAGAATTTACCATATACAAAAAGCCAAAAGAAAAATTATTATTGGGTATTTTATTACCACAATATAGCACTTCATTTTTTACATACTATACACGATTTATTATTTATCTTAGTAAGAGAATTAACCCAATCTTATGAAGTCAAATTAGAATTAGGCTTTAGAAAAAAATTAGTAAAAAAATTAAGGTCTTCTGACGATGAAAATTTTAAAAAACTAGGAAATGCACTAAATAAAAATAGTCCTATTCGTACTTTAAAGTATAGAGATGAATATACACATAACATAACTCCATATCGATTAAATAGTCATCCCGAGAAAAATGAACACGGTATTACTTTTTTAAAGCTAGTAAACCAATGATTAATGATATTGAGGAAGCTATAAAAGATATAGAATCTGATTTAGAAAAACTGAAAAAAAAGGCTAAGTATATTAAAACAGCACTTGATATCTTATAATAGTTATATCACTTAAAATTCACCAATAAATATTAATATTTTATACAAATAGAAAATAAAATTATGGTTTTAGAAGTTTAGGTGAATTAAATTTTTCAATTTGAGTTGAACATTATGTTATAAAAAAGAGTGAACTATTAAACATATTATTGACAGTTTATATAAATATCACAATATTGGACCT
>NZ_PPQH01000016.1 GCF_002902385.1 Staphylococcus intermedius NCTC 11048
TTTTCCTTTTTTGACATTCAATCAAGCTCCTTAAAATGTATGTTCACCATCAATCATTTGGTAACCATACACTATAAAATATTTTAAATTGTGTCTGAATAATTAGAATTTTTTCGGTAAAAAATTTAAAAACAGTCTTTCTACATTAGCATTTTTATCGCAAACTTAATCTTTGTTTTCGAATCATATCGCATTAGTATTTTACAAAAGCTTTAGAAACGGGATGAGACATAAAAATTTTTGATGCTATCGATGCAATATTTTTGTTAAACTTGCCCTCCCTATGCTTTGTGGTTTTTGATTGCCTTCATGGCTTCGCTTTCCGAGGGGCTGGCCCTCCAACTAAATTCGGCTTGATTGAAACATACATGAGATAGAAGCCGAATTGGATTTTACGGCCCAGCTGATCCCTCAGGAGTCTCAGCCTTCTGGGCAATCTTAGACCCAATACAGCGAAACTGAGGGCAAGTTTATGAAATCAAGAAAACAATAGCATCAATATTTTGTACGCCATTCTCCCTCATTTTCCGACTGCTTTAAAGTTATTAATGAACCATGAATCTATGAATGAATTGAAGTTTAAAATTTTCAATGTCCCGCCCTTTTAGAAAGGCATTGTATATCGTATCCATACCATTCATCTCTACTTTTGCTACAATAAATACAAAGCGTCGATACATCATGACTAAAAAGCAATTTTCACACTTGGCTAGGGAGGAATAGAGATGATGACTTACCAATCTTTTCAACAATTAAATGCACCTTTGATCTCACAATTAAAAACGCACTATCATTTCGATTTCAACATGGTCGTCTCATCAGGCCACTATGATTTAACACAATTCCCTTGCATTGTTGCATTTGAAGCAGGACGTATTGTGGGTGTCTTAATTTATAGAACTGATACGGACATATTAGAAATCATTTCATTAGATAGCTTTAGAGAAAATATGGGGGTTGGAAGTCGGCTTATTCAGCACGTCGAAAACATCGCACAGACATTAAATATTCAAACCATTCAAGTGATAACGACAAATGAAAATATTAAAGCGCTGTACTTTTATCAAAAAAATGGGTATCGCATGTCCAATATTCGACCCAATGCTGTAGACATCGCACGACATATCAAACCTTCCATTCCGCTTATAGGCGACAATGGTATTCCGATTAAAGATGAAATCCAATTCACAAAATATTTTTAATACGTATAAGTCATCATTTGAAACGCACTGACTCGCTACGTTCCATCTAATGACTGACCATTAGATAACCAACGTTCAAGCCCAAAAACCATACAGTTGTACAAGTTGTGCTCCTCCTTTTTATAACAATCATTCCAAAAGTATGTTATTTGGTTATCTGATTATAATATTATAAAATAACAAACTCAAATGATTTTTAGAAAAAATAAATAAAATCAAAAAGACATAAAATGTTTCTATGACGATTCTAATGCGCCTATCTTTCATTGTTAGCATCAACATGATTATCACAAATGTTGAACTATGCACAGTGACGTCATGGTCATTTAAGTCTTGAGTATTGGGCGTTCTGACACGATTCAATCAAACGCATCGTTGCTCAAAATATAAATCAAATGAAAATATCGATTAAGTACAACAATCATCACTAATTACCACAAAAAGAATGTTATAGTGAAAAAATACAATGTAACAAATGCACAAAATGGGTAATCATATCATAGTTATTTTTTAATTTAAGCGCCTAATGATGATAATTGAATCATGTGAGGAGGGAGCATAATGGCTAAAACAACATGGGCATTGATTTTTGATGGCATCATGATTATTTTAGGATTCACGTTCGTTATCATCTTTTCATCAAAGGATTCGATATATACCAAATGATGATTCCTTTCTCAGTCATTTTTTCTAGTTCAATCTCCCTATATATGGATATGAAAAAGCGAAACTCTGACACTGAACAGTCGAATTGAGAGGGAATTTTAAGAAGATGAATTAATTGGGGAAATGCGGTCATTTATAAGTGAAAAAGGAGAGGGGCATCCTTTCTCCTTTTCTTATCAAATAGAATAGACAAAACAAGAAGGGCACCGAAAATGATGAATGTAGTCGTCGTTTGAATTTTGAAAACATATAAACATAATAAAGGTATGCCAATTAAAATGATGATAGCTATCAAATCTATTAAATCGAGTTGCGTCTTTTTCATTTTGAATCGAACCCCCTTCACTTTAATATGAAAACATTGCATTGTAGCTTGATATAATACTTTTTAGTTTATAGTATTTTATAGCTATATTCCCCTAAGAGTATGTGCTTAGAGGCGCTTTATTTTTTTCATATTATAAAAAGGAGGAATAAAATTATCCATCCTAAAGAGTGAGTATACCTTATATAGAAATATGTATTTTAATTACATATTGGTGATTGCTTATAAATTTAAAGAAGTATTTCTAGGTTTTTTTAACAAAAGTATCACTATTCCCGTGAGTATGTAACCAATAATTGCTACAGCAGAAACTGAAAAACCGTATGCTCCACCTGTTAACCATACATTGTGACTATTGATCACGTATTGAATCCATCCTACATCTGTTTGAGTTGGGGAAATCGTAATCAACGCTCCTAAATTCCAACATACATGAAGCACAACACTTGCCCAAATAGAATTGTACCGGTAAGCAGCTATTGCATACAGCATACCTACTAATATGCCGCCTATGATTAATAAATAAAAATCTATCCCCGTTAATCGGCCATTGAACAAATGTACAGCTGCAAAAAAGACCGAAGTAATCACCATTGCGACGATAATATTCGTTTTCTCTTCAATGTATTTCAATAAGATACCTCTAAATACCACTTCTTCGACAATCGGCGCTGCAATTCCTCCGAGGATGACCAACTCAAAAAGCATTTCCAAAAATTCTTTTGTTGATTCAACATGCGTTATACTCAATTGCCCTGGTACGAAGACAAAATAGAAAACTATCGTCAGTACAGTCAATAATACACCTAAAATCACGCTACTTGGAAACACACGAAATGGGGTAATACGAAAATACGAAAGTGGCTTTTTTAGCCCTTTGTTAGCTATCCATTTAATGAGCAATAGCGCAACAATAACATACGTTATCCCATGCAATGCATATTCAAAACCGTACAACGACAATAAGTGCCATGACATAGCGACGTTTTGTGCAAAAACAGAAATAACAAACATCAACAAAATTAAGCCAATAATTTTAAATAAAGTCTTCCACAATTTCATATCTCTCCTTTGAAGTTCATAGTGCCACAAATATTCTTAGCGATTCTATATTCTCCCTCAACTATAACTTCTTCCTTTACATACCATTTTAACAATCTAAGTATGTACTTTTTTAATCTGTTTCGTGTCTTATGTTACCTTAAGACTCTTTCCCTCTAGATGTATTCACACCATCATGTACAGGATCATTGACCCGTCGCTTTCTATCACGATTTTGCTACGTTTCCATTAGCATAATCTACCGCTTCTAACGCTTACAACAAGTCACATTTCCCAATAAAAATACAAAACCTACTCCTTTAAGATATGCATAAATTTTAACCATTAAGGCCGCGTTGTATTCATGAATAAAAGTATAATCACTCAATAAAGTTAAATAAAAGACATATACTCAAACGCCTATGCTCTCGGGAACATAGACGTTTTTTTATCATATATTGAATTGTCTTCATAATTAATATTTACTGACATTGTATCGGTAAAGTTTTCTCACTATCTTTCCAAATCTAACAATACGTTCAATGTATGAATTACACCGTTATGATTGTTGTCTCTCGCAATGAGATCCGCTTTACGTTTCAACTCCGGGTAGGCATTGTCCATCGCAACCTTGATACCCGCCGCGTTAAATAATGCCACATCGTTCAAACCATCTCCAAATGCGATAGTCGAATCTTGGGAACACCCCAAAAGCTGTTGTAAACGTTGGATCGTTTTACCTTTATCGACATCTTTGGCTGTGATGTCAATCCATGCTGCCTCTGAAGCAACAACATATAGTTGTTCTTCAAAATCTTTAATTTTCTCCACATGCTCAAAACATTGTTGCTTAGGGTCATGTACAGTAATTTTCAAAAAATCTTCCTGAATTTCATCAAATTGATTAATATATGTGACCGTTTCATACGAACCATGGACAATTTGACGTTCAGATTCATTAATTTGATTCAATACATAGGCACTTTTTTCTGTACAGGCAATAATTGTTTGCGCCAAATCAATTTGCTGTAAACGTTGAATGAGTAACAGACCCAGTTGGCGGTCAAAGGTTTGAGACCATATATTGTCACCATTAAATTGGATACGTGTCGCACTATCCCCCACAATATACGCATCTCTTTCTAAACCATTTAAAATTTTAACGACTCTGTCACACTGTTTCCCCGTACAAAAAGCAAAGCGAATACCTTTCTCTTCACATCGTCCTTTCAAACGACGAAATGCCTCTCGATCAAACTGACTACGACTGTCTAAAAAAGTCCCATCCATATCGGTCACAACGCATTGTAGGTTCATTAAACACACACCCTTTGTAAGTTACTCCCCTAAATTTTCACCATTTGTTTCAATTACTTTTTGGTACCAATAGAATGAATCTTTCTTCAATCTTTCTAAGGTACCGTTTCCATCATTGTCTCGGTCAACATAAATGAGACCGTAACGTTTTTTCATTTCGCCTGTTGTAAATGAAACAATATCGATAATGCCCCATGGCGTGTAACCAATTAAGTCTACGCCATCTTTATCAACCGCATCAATCGCCGCTTCTATATGTTGTTTCAAATACTCGATACGATATGCATCATGAATTTGATTGTTTTCTACTTTATCTATCGCACCAAAACCATTTTCTACAATGAATAAAGGCACTTGATAACGTTCATACAAGACATTGAGTGCATAACGTAACCCTTCTGGATCGATAGCCCAGCCCCAATCACTTGTTTCAATGTGTGGGTTTTCAACCGAGTTAGGAAGTCCACCGTTAACAATATTGTTATCAACAAGTGTTTCCGTATCATGTTTAACTACCGTAGACATGTAGTAACTAAAACCGATGTAATCAACCGTACCTTCTCGTAAAATTTCGTCATCTCCGTCTTGCCATCCGATTTGATAACCTTTTTGTTCAAACATCTTTTTAGCATAGCCTGGATAGTAACCTCTTACTTGTACATCAGGGAAGAAATATCTTAATCGATTCGCAATTTGTGCTTCCATCATATCTTTGGGGTGACAAGAATATGGATAAATCGGTACATAAGAAATCATACCGCCAATTTTAAAGTTCGGATTAATCGACTTACCGATTTTGACCGCCAATGCACTTGCAATCAGTTCATTATGTGCAACTTGATACAACACTTCTTCAGGATTATCGTTGTCATTTAAACTTACACCTGAGTTGGTCCATAAGAAAATCGGATTACTTGTATCCATTTGGTTATTGATTTCATTAAATGTCATCCAGTACGTCACTTTATCTTTGTACCGTTCAAATACAACTTGTGCGAAACGTGCAAAATGATCCGCCACTTTCCGATTACGAAAACCACCGTACTCACGTGCTAAATGTAAAGGCATTTCGAAGTGTGATAACGTGATAATTGGCTCAATATTATTTTGAATTAATTCGTCAAATACATTATCATAAAATTGGAGCCCCTCTTCATTAGGCTCTAACTCATCCCCATTCGGAAAAATACGCGCCCAAGCAATTGACGTACGAAGACATTGCAAACCCATTTCTTTAAACAGCGCAATATCTTCTTTATAGCGATGATAAAAATCAATCCCTACATGATTGGGATAATATTTATCCGCTTCCACTGACGCCGTTATTTCTCTCGCCTTTCCATGCGCACCCCCTGTCATCACATCGATAACACTTAATCCTTTACCACCTTGATCGTAACCACCTTCAAATTGGTTGGCAGCTAATGCACCGCCCCACATAAAACTTGTTGGTAATTTAGACATGATCCATTGCACTCCTTTATTTTTTTATAATTGTTAACAACTGACTTCCTTGGTTTAACTGTTGCTCTTCTGTAATCAGGACATCTTCAAAATCTGCTGAATTCGTCACAATAATAGGAATCACGCTTTCGTAGCCGTTATCCTCAATTTGCTTTTTATTGAATTTTAATAATTGCTGTCCTTGTTGTACACTTTCATTTTCTTTAACGAATACTTCAAAACCTTCACCGTTCATTTTGACAGTATCTAGACCAACATGTATGAGGATTTCGACACCATCTTCAGAAATGATACCCACTGCATGTTTAGACGGTGCAATCATAGAAATTTTCCCATCAAATGGTGCAGTCATTACTTCATCATCATTCGGTATAATGGCCGTACCTTTACCCATCATACCTTCAGCAAAAATGGGATCATTCACTTCTTGTAAATCTATACGTTGGCCTCCAATTGGTGAGAAAACAGATTTCTCTAGCTCCATAACAGTTTGATGGCTCTCAGTATCTTCAATGCTTTCTGTAGATGCCACTTCTTTTGTCGTATCTTCTCCATAACCTAATACTTGAATCAAGATGATAGGTAAAATAAAGGCGATTAAAGCACCGATGACAATTCCCCAAATAGACGATGGGTTGCTCGCACTATAGCCGTTAACTATCGTAATAGGTCCTGGCAAACCTGCATAAGCATAATACTTAGGGTTAAAGAAACTAGCGACAAACGCACCGATACCACCACTCATACATGCAATAATAAACGGCTTTTTAAAGCGCAAGTTAACACCATAGATAGACGGCTCAGTGATACCAAATATCCCTGTCACACCTGCTGATGATGCAATACGTTTAATCGAAAGTTGTTTCGACTTAAGTAAAACACCAAATACCGCTCCGACTTGGGAGATAACAGCAATCGTTTGGAAAGCTTGGAAAGAATCACTCTTATATTGTTCAAAGTTAGCTAAAACCACTGGTGTGATACCCCAGTGCACTCCAAATACAACGAATACTTGCCAAAATGCACCAATGATTGTTCCTGCTAACCAAGGGGCCACATCTACTAAAAAGTTATAACCACCCGCTATACCATGAGCGACTAATGTGGATAGCGGTCCAATAATAAGTAGTGTCAAAGGAACCATAATGACAATACTAAAGAAAGGCGTAAATAATGGGCGAATCACTTCATGAATCGTTTTATTTAAGAATTTTTCAAGATACGATAAAACCCAAACCAACAATAACGGTGGTAATACACTAGACGTATATGTTGTTTCTGATAATGGAATTCCTATAAAGTGAACCGCTTGCCCTTCTCCAATTTTGCTAATCATTTGTGTTAAATCAGGGCTAACCAATGCTGCGTTACAAGCAATTGCGATATATACATTGACATTAAAATGTTTCGCAGCAGTGACCGAGATAAATATTGGCAAAAATACAAATGGCGCCCATGAAATCATGTTAAAAATTTGATACGTTCCCGTTTTCTCAAATGTAGGGACAATTAAGTTAATGATAATTAGTAAACCTTGGAGTATACCGGCAGCAGCTAAAATATAAATAAACGGTGCAAACACTGCTGACATTGTTGCAATAATTCTATTTAGGACAGATTGCTTTTCTGTTTCACCCTCATCAGAATGCGTCACTGTTCCCTTCTTTTCATCTAACAGATTTTCAAACTCCTGATAAACATCCCTTACTGCATTTCCGATAACAACTTGAAACTGACCGTTATTCTCTACAACTGTAACTACTCCAGGCAACTGACTTACTTCATCTTTAGCTGAAGGTTTGGATCGTTTCAACACAATTCTTAAACGCGTGGCGCAATGTGAAGCTTTGACAATATTTTCCTCTCCACCAACTGCCGTCAATATACCTTGAGATAATTCTCTATACTTATTGCCCAATAACATTACCTCCCAAAATTCATATAATGAAACCGGTTCACCATCATTATAATTGTACCGGTTCAATTTGTCTATGCCGATACAAAACAATAACAACGACACATGTTATAATAAATTATCTAGAAATTGAAATGAGGGCTTATTGTTGCTGAAATACGAAAAAATCGCTCATGATATGCATACATTCATCACAAACAATCAATTTAAAGCAGGGGATAAATTGCCGAGTGTCACGGCTTTAAAAGAAAAATATGAAGTCAGTAAAAGTACGATTATTAAAGCTCTAGAACTACTCGAACATGATGGTATTATTTATCAAGCTCAAGGCAGCGGTATTTATGTAAGAAATGCGAGAAACGACAATCATATTAACGTCTTCAAAACGAATGGATTTTCAAGAAGTTTAAGCGAGCACCAACTTACAAGTAAGGTTTTAAAATTAGAAGAGATTACTTATATTCCTCAGAAGATTATGCAAGAACTAAATTTATCAAAAGGTGACAGTGTTTATTATTTAGAAAGACTACGCTATGTCGATGGCAACGTACTGTGTATTGAATATTCTTATTACAACAAAGAAATCGTCAAATACTTAAACACTGAAATTACAGAAGGATCTATCTTTGATTACCTAGAGCAAAACATGCAAGTGAAAGTCGGCTTTTCCGATATTTATTTTAACGCTGATCAACTCGACTCTAATGAAGCGAAACTTTTAGAGCTCGAACCTAATGATCCGTGCTTACGTTATCATCAAACTTTTTATACTACGACAGGTATACCATTCGACGCATCAGATATCGTCTTTCATTATAAAAATGCCCATTTCTATATACCAAGCAAAAGATAATCAGACGTTAAAAAGCCGATCGTATTCACATCACACGAATACAATCGGTTTTTATTCAAATAAAAAACTGTGACGTAGCACTTGAGTACTACGATCACAGTTCATTTTTTATGATACTGAAATTATTTAATCTTAGCTTGTTTTTCTATTTCTTCCTAATAATAATGAACCTAAAGCGATACTCACGCCACCTGCAACAGTTGTGCTGAATAATGCGAGATCATCATTTTCACCAGTATTAGGTAAAGCTTTCACTTCATTTTTCGCTGCAGCTTCTTGTTTTCCTTTAGCTGCTTCTTTTTTATCAACAACAAGTTTTTGACCTGGTGTGATCATATTTTTATCTTTTAATTTGTTGTCTTTAGCGATTTTATCAACAGTTGTATGATGATCTTTAGCAATTTTATCTAAAGTTTCACCAGCTTTAACCACATGAGTTGCGTCTTTCGCTTTGTCTGCTTTATCTGCTTTGCTTTCTTTTTTATCTTCAGATTTTTTAGCTTCTTCACCTTTAGCTTTATCATCTGCTTTCGCTTCAGCTTTGTCAGTTTGTTCAGCTTTATCAACTTTAGGTGCTTGACTATCATTTAACTTCTTAGCTTCTGCTAAAATATCTGTGCTTACACTTGGATCATCTTTAAGGCTTTGGATGAATCCGTTTTGTTGTTCTTCAGTTAAGTTTGGTAAATGTAAAATTTCATAGAAAGCATTTTGTTGTGCTTCACTGTAATCAGGTTTAGCTTGCGTATCATTTAATTTCTTAGCTGCTGCTAATATGTCTGTACTTACACTTGGATCATCTTTAAGGCTTTGAATGAATCCGTTTTGTTGCTCTTCAGTTAAATTTGGTAAATGTAAAATTTCGTAAAATGCATTTTGTTGCGCTTCACTGTAATCTACCTTAGCTTGGCTATCATTTAATTTCTTAGCTTCTTCAAGTACATTTTTGCTTACGCTTGGGTCGTCTTTAAGGCTTTGGATGAATCCATTTTGTTGTTCTTCAGTTAAGTTTGGTAAATGTAAAATTTCATAAAAGGCGTTTTGTTGTGCGTCATTAATGTTCGCATTATCTGTTTCTTCAGCAAAACTTGGCGTGTTTACAAGTAAAGAACTCGCGATTAAGCAAGAACCTACACCGATAGATAGTTTACGAATACTAAAAAAGTTTTTGTTTTCCATTAAGTCCAACACCCTTCAAATAAAATATGTTATGTAACATTTAAACTCATAATATAATATAAAGTATAGAAAGTAAAGACCAAAACAAGATATAGGTTTAAATATTTATTTACATGTACACTACAATGATTACCCCATGAGAAAGGGCTAGGAATCATATCCTAGCCCTCCAACAAAAACGTTATCTTATTTATGATTTTATTATTTTTTGTATGATGAAATCTCTTCTATATCATTCACACTTTCTATTAAAACAATTCAAACAAAAATAGACTGCCTAACATCAAAACAACCGCCACTGCGACGAATGCTGTAACAATTAAGGTTTTCTCTATCAACAATTTCTTTTTTTCTCTTGTATCGTTATAAGTCTTTGCGCCATTCTCCATGTAATCCACGATCTCTTTATACGTTTTGACATCGTACTTTTTCTTCAACTGTTCAATCTTAATCGCATAATACATTGAAATGATCCAAAATATGAATGGAATGAGTAAACCGTACCATCCGTCAATAAATTTCAAAACTGGGCCAACTGAAATCATAGTAATGAGCATAAAAACGACCATCAATTTACCATATCTGTCCATGTTATAGTGATCAATGATGTTCTTCATTTTTACTACATCTCCTTTTACAAGTTGATCTAAAGAAATGTTGAATAAAGAACTGAGTGCAATCAAATGATACAAATCTGGGTAGCTTCTCTCATTCTCCCAGTTAGAAATCGTTTGCGTAGATACATCAATTTTCTCCGCTAATGCCATCTGAGATAATTGCCTTTCTTTTCTGTAATACCTAATTTGATTGCTGACATCCATATCCAACAGCTCCTTCATTGCCCACGATAACTTGTAATTAAGTGCTATTCTATCAAATCTTTTTATAATGTCACTATAAAATTTTTTATAGTTGTATTTCCCGGGTGATACGCTTAAGTTTTTGTGACTTTCCCTAAAAAATACCACCTACTCCAGTAACAGTAGATGGTATCGTAAAACTTCGTATTTTCATTCATAAGACTTACATTTCTATAATTTCTAGCAAAACTATTAAGGCTTGAAAATAGTTTTATGTCATATTTTAATGGGTTTCATTGATAACGGAAAACCATATCCTCTTTCCTTAACTACAGCTTCGGCAAGATAAACAGCCAATTTCTCGAGTTTTCTAGTTCTTCAATAGATTGTACACCGAGTAAGTTCTAACTTAGTCATTATTCATCTTGAGAAAATGCATCATACGTCACTGTTCAATGCAATTTTACGAATGCGTTCGTTCATCATTTCTTTCAACAGTCATATAACACAAAATGATTCCTTCATTATTAATTAAATTATAGTGGTCCTCAATCAATGAAAGTATTACAAAACCAAGAGGATAAATTTTGTGAAATGCCGCATGGTCCCAATAGAGACATTGTTAAATACTGCCTTAAACTATCTATAACATTTTTCCGTGTACATCCCATCCGTTTTCTTTCGCTTCTTTTAATGCTTGCATCCTCCTGTAACCAACAGGGTGATCGGATAAGAAGTTATTCAATTTTAACCAAAACGATTCATCATGCGTATCTATAGATTTAAAATACTCATTAATGTCTACTTTAGCACCGACATACTTACCGGCGTATAAATAGATTAAGTCTAAGGCACCTTCTTGGGCATAATACACTGCAGTTCGGTCAGCAGTATATTCTTGTGCTCTTGTGAGACTATTATCTAGAAAAAGTGGCTTTAATGCTGGTGAAAGTATCAACCGCCATAGATTCGTATGCCCACATTTATGGTGCGCCAACTCGTGCGCTAAAACAAAGCGGACCAATTCGTTTTGTTTATGGCTATAATAAACATCAAGTAAGTCACTATAAATCACGATATAACGCTTTCTCAATGTACATTTCGCAGCAAAGGCATTCATCGTACCGTTTCCGTTGTTAATATATAATCTCGGTGTCTTTAAAGGCCCTTTTTCAGAAAACCCCATTTCGTCAGCGAGTTCCATAAAAATTTGATGAATTTCAGGGAATTGTGTTGCTGTAATTTCTACACCATTGGAAGCACTTGCCCAATAATTTTTTCTAATCGCAAAAAAACCGATAATAGGCACAAGTAAACCGAAAAGTATCGCACTGATCCATTGAGACACTTCACTACCATTTAACAGAAAATAACATCCTAAACAAAGAGCAATCACAATGACGAGTAGCCCAAATCTGATCAATGGTATTTCTGCCTTATGTCTTAGTTTTTTGACGCTTACATCAGCTTTTTTATTTTGATGCATATGATTTTGGCACATGATTTCACATCCTAAATGAGATTTTATTATTAATACACTTTTTATTAAACAATAAAATTATAGGAATGGCAAAAACAAAAATAAAAACATCTGTACTATTTTGCTGATTAAATGACACATCACAGAAAAGCCCGAGACATTTCGTCATGAAGAACGAAAGCCTCGGGTTCATTGTAGTCGTGTCAAAATTTTATGAGTAGGGTATGATTTAAGATTTTAATGTTTTTTTCTGATAATAATAAATCGGAATACCTAACATTGTGACCCCGATACCCACGATTGCAAGGAGGGGTTGGGTGAATAATGTATTCAGCAAGACAAATGTGCCTGCTAGCAATGCAATCACAGGGATGACGGGATACAATGGCACTTTATATGGACGGTGTAACTCTGGCTCTCGTTTTCTAAGAATTAATACCGCTAAGAAAGCCATACAATAAAATGTCCATATCACAAAGATCAACATATTTGTGATTGTGTCAAATGCACCTAATAACATCATCATTGTAGCAATGACTATTTGAATGACACCACCGAGCCATGGTGTTCTTGAGGGTAGTAAGTCTAAAAATAAACGCTTAAACGGCAGTTGATTACGTTCTGCCATGGCATATGGAATACGCATACCAGTCATTGTATAGCCGTTCATCGTGCCATATACAGAAATTAAAATACCGATTGTGACGAGTTTTCCACCCCCTGCACCGAATAAAATTGAAGATGCTTCGCTTGCGGCATTTAAGTTACCTTCAATTTGATGAATCGGAAGTGTCATTAAAAATGTTGCGTTGATGAGTAAGTAAACCACCATCACAAGGCCAATACCAAGTGTAATGGCTCCTGGCAAGTCTTTTTTAGGATTTTTCATTTCCCCGGCAATATTACCGACGTGAATCCAGCCATCATAAGCAAACATAGTCGCAAGAAGACCGGCACCAATCGCTTCAAACCAATTTGAGTCTGTACCATTCACAACGGGAAAGAGAGAAAATGATACGTCACTCGTATGAAAGAAGCCGATGATGACAATAAGTGCAATCGGTATTAACTTAATCACCAACGTAATAGTTTGTAGGGCCCCGCCTGCTTTGGAGCCTAAAAAATTAATCAATAATATCGAAACGGCACTGAGGATTGCGATAGGTAATAACAATGACGTCGATAGATGAAATAAATTCATGATTTGCGTTCCAAAAATAATGGCAAGTGCAGCGATGTTAGCTGGAAAGTAGATAAATGCTTGCGCCCAGCCAGATAAAAATCCCCAGAAGTCGCCATACGTGTATTCGATATACTTCGTGAGCCCGCCAGTTTCAGGAATGGCCGCTGCAAGTTCAGCACCTGTCAAACCGGCACAAATGGTCATCATACCGCCAAGCAACCATACAAAGAGTGCCATGCTGGTTGAACCGGTCACTTCCGTCACACTAGAAGCTTTGAAGAATACACCCGCACCAATGACTGAACCCATGACAAGTGAAAGCGATGCAAAAAAGCCGATGTTTTTCTTTAGAGCTGTATCTGTACTCATTGCTGTTGCCTCCGTTTCATTCCTTGATATGGGCTATCCTACCACACCTTCACTTGTATCTGCAGGTCTTAATAAGTCATCAATAATATGTGACACACGTGTAAGGTCAACGTTACCTCCAGATACTAACGCGACGATGTTTTTGCCTTTAATCCAACGCGGGTCGATTTTACCACTTAATAGGGCAGCAGTTGGTAATGCCCCTGCACCTTCAGTAATGATTTTCGTACGTTGCATTAAATGACGCATGGCATTCGCGATTTCATCTTCTGAGACTAATACAAATTCATCGACAAGTTTTTCAACAACAGCGTACGTTTTATTACCTGGGATGGTGACTTCAGTGCCATCCGCAATGGTATGTGCTGTAAATTGTGATGTAATTTGGCCTTCTTTTATAGATTCCGCCATACCGTGAACATTTTCAGATTGCACGCCGATAATATGAATAGAGGGGTTAAATGATTTTAAAGCCGTCGCTAAGCCAGCAATCAAGCCACCGCCGCCGACAGGTACTACAACGGTATCAATGTCCCAAATTTGATCTAAAATTTCTAAACCAATCGTACCTTGGCCTGCCATGACTTCAACATCATCATACGGATGCACAATCGTTTTACCTGTTTCCTCTGCCAATTGTTCCATGTATAGGCGCGCGTCATTAAATGTTTCTCCTTTAAGGATAACCTCCGCACCGTAACCACGTGTTGCCTCTTGTTTAGAAATCGGTGCTTCTTCAGGCATGACTACTGTTGCATCAACACCAAGCAGTTGGCCAGTTAATGCGAGACCTTGCGCATGGTTCCCCGCTGAAGCTGTGATAATACCTTTTGCTTTTTGTTCATCCGTTAAGTGCAAAATTTTATTAAGCGCACCTCTAAATTTGAACGATCCGGTGTATTGCATGTTCTCAAGTTTTAAATAAACGTTGCCACCTGTAATATTGTTACTCAAAAACATTGATTTAATCAGTGGTGTTTCACGTACATAATCTTGAATTCTCATTTTAGCTTCTTTAATGTCATGTATATTACAATATTTTTCAGTTTGTATCATAACAGCATTTGTTGCCATGACCATCATCCTCTTTTCAAATTGATGTTGTACGAACTAGATTAAGTCTGCTAATTTTTCATAAGGCATGTCATGTGATTGTGCTAAACCTTGATTTGTAATATGTCCTTGATAAATATTCACCCCTGAGGCGAGGACTGGATTGTCTTGAATGGCACGTTCGATACCTTTATTACTAATTTCGGATAAGAAGTCAATGTTCCCCGCTGCCAGCACCATTGTAGATGTGCGTGGTACAGCACCTGGTTGATTCGGCACAGCGTAATGAATGACGCCATCTTCAACGTAAATCGGATCACTAATCGTTGTTGGACGAATACCTTCTACAGTTCCGCCTTGGTCAATCGCAATATCCACGAGTACTGAACCTTTTTTCATGCTACGTACCATGTCTCTCGTCACAAGTTTCGGCGGTTTAGAACCTGGAATGAGAATGGTTGAAATAAACACATCCGCCGTTTTGATTTCTCGCGCTAAATTGGCTTCGTTAGATTTCACCACAGTCACATTGTCGTTTTTAAAATGTGTTTCAAGCCAAGCAATACGTTCATCTTTTAATTCGATGATTACGACTTCTGCTTGTAAGCCTAACGCAATCGTTGCCGCATTGACACCCGCAGAACCGCCACCAAAAATGACCACTTTGCCAGAAGGAATTCCAGAAATGGCATCAATACCAGAAATTAAAATCCCTTCCCCTTGATGTTGCGCCTCTAAGTAATACGCACCCATTAACATTGAACGGCGTCCAGCAATGGCACTCATCGGTTCTAATAAAATCGCTTTACCATCTTGTTCGATTGTTTCGCCACCAATCGCTGTCACACCCGCTTGTTGCATGGTTTCAACTGTTTTTTTAGACGATGCTAAATGTTGAAATCCCCAAATCACTTGGCCTTTTTTGAAATATTGGAATTCACTTTCGTGGGGCTCTTTCACTTTAATAATTAAATCCGCTTCCCAGCACTTTTCATGTGAAACCATTGTCGCACCGGCATTTTCATAAGCTTCGTTCGTAAATCCAGAACCTATGCCTGCATTATGTTCTACGTAGACTTCATGTCCTTGATCTTTCAGGATTTTAGCATTTTCAGGTGTACAGCCTACACGTCCTTCACCCGGTTTTAATTCTTTAACAATACCAATTTTCATAACAAACACTCCTCGTTAGGTGATTGAAACTGCTTTTCATGTTGATTTCAAACAAATCTTATTCAAAAAGCGTGATGAAGTGTCTATAGCTATAGAGTTTGTGAATTAATTCACTAACATATTAGCCTCAAACTGAATCAAAGTCAATTGAAAATGCAATGAATAAAAATTAAAAATATAATTAAAATAATCCGAATATTACAATTTTTTGAGTGGTGGGTATGCTAGATTGAAGACGCGTAAATTGGATAAGCCTATCATATGGCGGGACGTTGAGGACCTATGTTGATGTATCTGGGGAGTCTAAGGGTAGTCTTAACATCCTTGGATAACCAGCATTAAGGTATTGCCAGTACTTCAAAACGTCATTGATAACCTCACTTTTCAGGAACAAGATTGTGATGCATTGTTCTAACTCAAAATAAAAAGCGACCTATCAAAAGATCGCTTTACTGAACTTGATTTTGCTTTCTTATTTCTTTCAAATTAATGATGCCTACGGTAATTGGTGCAAAAGCATTGATTAAACTTAACAAATACCCTGCATCAAAAACAAAATAGAATAATACAAATGCAAGAATTCCTATAAAGATTAATACAATATTAAAAATTTTATTATTGGCCAGTTGAGGTTTTTCGAACATATTTCACACCTCCTAGAAACAATTTGCTACAGCAGCAAGTATGCCACAGGACAATGCTTAAAATAATGATAAAGAGCACCTTTTTTTCACATTTACTTTCACTTTATCAACGTTAAGCCTTATATTTAAAATACTAACAGATAGGAAGACATAATGGGGTTGTCTTTCCTAAGTGTGAATTCTTAGTTCTTAAACGTGCGGCCAATCACTGAAAGAGAAATAAAATTAATTTGTATAGAATATGTGAAACCTTGTTTTATATGGATGACCCCAAAAGTGAATGAGAAATCTCTTAATAGCAGTCAATATTTTTTAAAAAGATAGGTGGTTTTTGAATGGACAACAAAAATTTAACTTTTACTACAGAGCGTTTAGAAATCAGGCCATTAGTCAATTCGGATTATGATAGTTGGTTTAGAGGATTTTTAGAGAGAAAACCATCACAATATCAATATGATGACGGACTTATGGATATGTCAATCTGTACTGAATCTTGGTTTGAAGATTTAGTGAAAAAACATCATGAATTAATCGAAAAGGATGACATGTATATTTTCGCTATATTTGATAAAAATCAGCAACATATCGGCATGATTGATATCGTCACCATTCGACGCGAAAACTTTCAGTGGGCTGAGTGTGGTTACTTTATCCATAATCAACATTGGAGAAAGGGATACGCCTACGAAGCATTAACCAAAACTTTGCATATTGCTGATAAAACACTTGGATTTCATCGGCTTGAGGCACATGTGAACATAGATAATCATCCCTCAATCCAGCTGTTGGAAAAAGCAGGTTTTGAATTTGAATGTACTCGAAAAAACTTTATATACGAATTTGATCAGTGGACCGATAACCATATTTATTTCATTAACTTTAATCATAGTGAAAGAGATTGATTTTGAAGCATAAGGAGAGGATTTAAGTAGGAGCCATTCTGAAATCTTCATAATGCAACATTTTCTAACCGATTAGGAGTTCTACAAACATCAATATATAGAAGATAAAGAGAAGGGGCAATTTAAATAACCCCTTCCCTTTCTTTCAATAGTCACTATTATTTATTTTTAAATTTCCATAATACTAGAATTCCCGCAAATAGCAATGTATATATAATTGGTAAATTTGTTTCTTTATTTGATTCACCTGTTTGAGGTAATTCTTTTAAAGGTGCCGGCGTTAATTCGTTTTCATGTTGATGAGATGCATGTACTGCATTTTGATCAGCTTGCATGTTACTACCCGCGTGCTGCTGCACATCTTCATTACCTTTACTTTCCGGCAATGCCGCTTCATTCCTCATATTATCTTTGTTTGGATTCACATGAGGCTCAACAACCATTCCATCTGGTCTACTTACATTACGTTCTTGAGATGCCTGCTCTGAATCTGATGAAACATGTTCAGAATCATCTTGAACTTTAATCTCTGGTAATGGTTCTTCATTCTCTACGTAATCTTTATGCGGATTTACATTAGGCTCAACAATCGTTCCATCTGATTTACGAATATAATGATCTCGAGGTGCCTGCTCTGAATTTGAATTCGTTTCATTTGATGTTACATTGTTTGTAGCAGATTCTTCAGCATCAACTTCATGACTGATCGAAAAAGTTGCTAGTATACCTAGAACTGCAATTTTTTGTTCATTAAAAAGACCCCTTTTTTCTATTTTGTAGCATTGATATTCACATAACCTAACCATTTTCCGCCTTCAGAATCGTATAATGAATAATATTGTCTACCATTTCCTAAAGTGTAAATATATTTAGCATAAACTGGCTTATTAAGATATGTGTCACTTTTCCCCTTTTTGGTATTGAAATAAAAACTGCTCCATAAATCATAATTTTTCTTAGTCATCACTACGCTTTTTTTATAAGATACAGCTGTCACATCTACTGAATTTTTGATATCGCTGTAGCCTGCCCAAGTCCCGTCTTCGTTATATAAAGAAAGGTATTGATTGCCATCAGGATGATTATAGAGATATTTAGCACGATATACTTTTCCTAGCTTACCAATCGTTTCTGCTCTTACTTTTGAAAATTGGAGGTCGCCCCATAATTTTTGACCTTCTTTTGAAATAGACACATTCTTATCATACGCATGAGCGACAGGTGTCCCAATCCAATATTTGATATAATCCAGATTTTGAGGCGTAATTCTTGTTCCAAAATTGTATGTTGCAGCACCATTAGTATGAATCGCTACAAGCTTGTTGTTTTTAACATTCCATACGCCACTGCCACTTTGACCTCTAAATGTATCCGTATCATAATAGACTTTATGGTCATCTATATTGATGACTTTCCCGGTCGTTTGCCACATATAATACTTTAAGTCATTACGATTTGTTCGATCAGTCTTATCATCAGGATATCCTGCTGATGCAATAGTATCCCCAACGGCAACAGATGATGTGATACCGAGTGAACCTGTTTTATTTCCTAAATCTGAATCTAATTTTATAGCTGCTAAATCATATTTACTATCTAGTGTGCTTGTATAATCTTTGAGTGCATAAGTCTTTATCCCTTTTGCAGAACCTTGACTGATATTTCCATTTAACCCACTGTAAACCGTGATTTTGTCTGCAAACTTTTTTCTTCCTCCATCATATACAACATGCGCTGCTGTTAACACCGTATCTTTACTCACCATTACACCTGATGCAACATATCCTGTGTAACTTCCATTTGCATTTTTCCATTCTACTCTTACCGCAACATTCTCTTTAATTGGTGATGCAGTAAAAGAATTCACTTTTTTTCTTTCATCCTTACCGATGACGCTTTCAACATTAGGGAAATAATCACTATAGTAATCCGTGTTATTAAAATTGACTATACTTTGTGTTGCTTGTTCTGTACTAGGTTGTGACAATATATCACCAGGCATTGTAGATGTATCCGTAGCTTGAGGCTCAATAATGCCATCATCAGCGACAAATTCTTCTGCTTTCACATTAAAAGGGACAAACATAAAAATCATAAACACTACAATAAAAATGATTTTTGTTTTATTTTCCAACTTATTACACCCAATCCTTTTTAATTTAATATAACGCTGCAGCTCTATAATAGTCAACGTTATTTTTATAATTATTAAATTTATATACATTTAAAAATCCATTATATTAAAAATTCATTGCACCCTTTACTTTATTTAGTTATAATTTCTACAACTTGTGTCGTTAAACATTTTGGCACCTCAATACGCATGCCTTACTTTTATTCAATTATAAAATAAATCCCACCGTTAAAAGCGATGGGATTTATTGTAATGCGTACATCATGATTTCATGATCGTTATGATTTAATTTTATATATCTAACTTTATACCAAGTATATCGATTATGATTTAGCCTACAAAAACAGCTATTTTTAGAAAGAAAAGTAGTTATTTTTGTATAGCGCAAAAGTTAACTATCTTGGCTTTTATAATACATTAACATTATTAATCCAAGTGAAATAGCTAAGGATAAAATCATAACATGCTGATTAAAGATAAATAAACAACTCATGATATACGAAATAAGTAACATCATCAATGCGGAGATGATATGTCGCAAATTATTAATTTTGTCATGAAAATAAGGTGCATTTAACCAAACACCGACAAAAAAGAATAAAACACTTAAGTGCATTAAATTCACTTCGAAATATGGATTTATTTCAGTATTGTTACTAAATACTAAAGCTGCATTTAATGTTCCTAATGCAATGTTTATTAAAAGATGTGAATAAACTAAACGAAAACCAATAGATTTTCGCTTGTGATTGATATAATTTTCAGTGACAATCCAATATGTACCGAACATAAATACTAAAATTAAAAACTGGAAAATATAGATATAACTAAAGTTAGTAATACTAAAAATTGAAGCAAGGCCAATGATAACTTCACCAAAAATAATAATTGTCAGTAGAGAAAATCTTTCTACTAAGTGCATCATATTAACCGGTGATTGATTTAAATATTTTCTGAACGGAATTAATCCTGTACTTGCAATTAACACACCTAAAAATGCAGGAATGTAATGTACACTTGATGGTAAGATTAGCGATAAAAACGATAAAGTGGCAACAATAAACGCAACGAGCGCAAATGACTGGCAAGTTCGCTTATCTGCATCATTCAAATTTTTATTAGCGTGTAATACATATTGTATCCCTATACTTAAATACAAAATTGCGACACAGAAAAAGAATGGGGTGAACGTCTTTTCAAAACTCGGGTAAAGACTATTAGTTAGGAAAATCAATACAAATATATTAAACATGATAAATATGATGTCTTTTTTCGCTAAACTACCAAAGCGATTAATAAAAAACGTCTGATGAGACCAGATAATCCACACTATTAAACTCATCATAATATATTTAAAAAATAATTCCCCTGAAATCGATCCGTGATGGATATGGAGTATAACATGAGCAATTTTTTGAATGGCATAGACAAAAACTAAGTCGAAAAACAACTCATGTAGCTCTACTCTTTTAATTTGTAAATGTCTATTTTCATTTATATCAGAAATTTTTCTCACTTCCTTTTCAAATAAAACATTTTGATATAACTTATTGTTCCTATTTAATTTACATAAGTCAAGGTATACAGTCATTATAGCGCTTGTTGCATAAAACTCAATAGAGT
>NZ_PPQH01000157.1 GCF_002902385.1 Staphylococcus intermedius NCTC 11048
CCCAAAGCATATCGTCGTTAGTAACGTCCTTCATCGGCTTCTAGTGCCAAGGCATCCACCGTGCGCCCTTAATAACTTAATCTATATGATATTTTGACAATCGTTTGCATTCGGCTTCATCACTTCGTATTCACTCAGTTACTTACGCGCAGTAAGCGCCTTCGTTCATGCTTGTGATTCATAGACTGACAAACGTTTTCAAAACATCATGTCATCTACCGAAATCCACTTTTCCCAAAATCACCAGTTATTAATTATGTGAGTCGTCATTTGACGACTAGCGATAATTTTTTGTTTCAAGCTTTTAAACGCTTGTCACTCGGTTTTGCTTGGTAAAATCTATACTTACTTATCTAGTTTTCAATGTACAAATCATATAAATGGTGGAGACTAGCGGGATCGAACCGCTGACCTCCTGCGTGCAAAGCAGGCGCTCTCCCAGCTGAGCTAAGCCCCCAAAATAGGAATTTAAATTTTATTAAATGGTGGGCCTAAGTGGACTCGAACCACCGACCTCACGCTTATCAGGCGTGCGCTCTAACCAGCTGAGCTATAGGCCCCGAACATTTATAACAAACATTCAAAACTGAATACAATATGTCACGTTAATCCGCTTATCACCTAATGATGATATTCCGTATATTATCCTTAGAAAGGAGGTGATCCAGCCGCACCTTCCGATACGGCTACCTTGTTACGACTTCACCCCAATCATTTGTCCCAC
>NZ_PPQH01000158.1 GCF_002902385.1 Staphylococcus intermedius NCTC 11048
TTTAGACATGGCCACCTTCGTTGAGGGTGCCTGATCTGTAATTATCATTTTGGGTTTACCGAATTGTTTAATCAGACGCTTAATAAACGCATATGCTGATTGACTGTCTCTTTTCTTACGCAACCAAATATCTAATGTATGACCATCTGCATCAATGGCACGATATAAATAACACCATTTTCCTTTTATTTTGATATATG
>NZ_PPQH01000159.1 GCF_002902385.1 Staphylococcus intermedius NCTC 11048
TAATTAAAGGTTTTGAAATTATAAAATAATAAGTGAATCGTTTGAAAATATTTAATTAATATTATTTGAAAATTTCGCTATACTCATGATTACTCAACATTTTTTTGAATCTCATTTCTTGACTCATTTCAAAACTCGAGGAATACAATTTAATAAAAAGTTTAATCCCACTATTAAGTTTTGCTGATTTTGGTTTGGGGTAAAGTTAATTTAGGAGCATACTAAATAAAATAGGGGTGGCTATATGTATAAAAAAATAAGTCTTTTTACTATGATTTTTTCTATAATATTCGTTTCTATCATACCTAACTTTGCAGTAGCTGAGACCAACAATAAAAATTCAAACAAACTAGACATAACTTCGGTAAATAATTTAGAAGAGATTCTAAAAAACAAAAACTTATCTAAAAAAGATATCTTACAAGAAAGCTACAAGATGTCAGATGGCACAGGGATTATTAATTTAAAAGATTCTAAGAATGATATTTACTATAACTTTTATGTTGAAAATAAAAAAATAACGTATTTCAGCACACAGTCAAAATTAAGCAACGGAAATGCTCTATTTAAATTATTCGATATCAATGACAACTTTTTATATAGCTCCGAAGCTAATCAAAATGGCGAAATCATAAAAGAACAAACAGCAATGGATAGAGATCAAACAGCTTTCCGCTCAAATCTTTCAGGTACACAAAAAGCTGCATTGAAATGGGCTTGCATCTTTTCAAGTAAGGTTTCTTGTGCAACAGCTGCGGCAGGAGTAGCAGCTGGAGGAACCTTAATGGGGCCTTGGGGAGCTGTAATTACAGGTGGCACTGCAGCTAGCGCATGCGAATTACTATTTACAACATTAGTTGAAAAATATGGCGGTAAAGACGCTGCTTGCAGCTTGTAATATAAAGAAGGTGTGAATTTAATGCAAAACGTAAATATAGAAAAAGAATTAAAAAGATATGCGTGGGTTTATTTCGTCTCAATTATCCCAATGTCCTTCATAATAAAAATATTACCTAAAGATACTTTTTTCGAAATTCTTTTATCGCTTTTAGTAGTTGTTTTATCATCAATTGGGCTGTCAACAGTTATAATCTATATTCTCTATTTAAAGAATAGGCACAAATAAAAATACCCCCTCATCAGGCCGTATCTTCCTAAAAAGGAGTGAGGGCGTTGTCACCAAAATTATAGCATAAAAAAAACAGGGCAGTCGCAATGACCGCCCTTTTAACACAAAAAGAGTTATTGAACAATCTGCTTGTCCAGAATTAAAAGGTATTCACATAATGTGATGGAGTTTCTCCCCAGAATACTCGTTGCTTATACTGTAACATATTAATGTTAAGTTACACAACTATATTTGCATAAAAAGAGAGCAGCCAATACGGCCGCCCTCTTTTTATAACTATAGGGAAAATACATTATATCATACTTTATTTAATTTGTCCCCATAATTTGCCAACTTTTCCAGTTTTAGCGTCCCACGTTCTAATAGGTAAGTAA
>NZ_PPQH01000160.1 GCF_002902385.1 Staphylococcus intermedius NCTC 11048
ATCTACGGATTTTCGCCGTGCTATGAAATTAGTCATATGTTGGTCAGTTAAGGAAATACTACCAGTTAAAATGATAATTAGTTATATTTTTTCTGATTTTGCAACAGAACCAACAAGAACATATGAAATAGAACGTAAGAAGACGGGGCATCAAATTGTGAATATTATAAATAATTTTTTAAGATGTATCAAAAGTAATTGCTGACTATATCAACCACCCCTAGGTTTATACCATTTTACGAATTTTCGTTTTACTACAAATACAACGGCATGTTAGATAAATAAAATAATACTATCATGTTAAGGTAAAAAGTACCTTCGTGTTTTCTACATTGCAATAGTACCAAAAAATAGCTATGAAGAAATTAATTGTTACAGGTTTCTTCATAGCTAACTTTAGTATATTATTATATATAATCTTATTTAGAGTTTTGTTTTTAAAATCACAGTATTTAAAAGCAAACATACCATTAATATAAATAAAATAGATAAATATACTGGAATATGAATGTATAAAGCTGCTTTTATAATTACTGCTCCAATTGCGCCACCACATCCTGCTACAGCGATAAAAATACTAGTTAATACACTTTTATTACTACTATGTTGATTAATGATACTAGCACCTAAAGGGAACATAGGCGCTAAAAATATGGTGAGTGAAAATAGAATTATTAATCTGATTTCATCTTGAGTATTTAAATATATCAACATAATATAGAGAAAAAAAGAAATAGCTGTATACATTAATAGCAATGTTTCAAGCCTGAATTTAATCATCGGCAATATTAACGTATATAAAAACCTTCCTACTATTATACCAATCCAAAATACACTTACAGTAATATAACTAAATTTATCAGAAACTAAGTTGATATATGGTAATAAATTTGAAAAATTAGTTTCTATACTAATATAAAAGAAGCACCATGTAAGAATTATTAAAACTAGCATATACTTTTTACTTAAATGAAGTTTGGGTATTTTAATTTTATCGCTGCTACTCACTTTAAACTCTAAAGAATTGACAATTAAAAATAAAAATATATTTATGATAAATATAAAGATAATAGCGTATTTCGTGTCTAAATGATATTCAAACATCCTCACAATCATAGGTAACAAGAATGATCCTACTGCAAAGAATGATTCTATATATCC
>NZ_PPQH01000161.1 GCF_002902385.1 Staphylococcus intermedius NCTC 11048
TCACCTCCTTTCTAAGGATAATATACGGAATATCACCATTAGGTGATAAGCGGATTAACGTGACATATTGTATTCAGTTTTGAATGCTCATTCATTGAGGATTCAAAATTCAAATGGGCCTATAGCTCAGCTGGTTAGAGCGCACGCCTGATAAGCGTGAGGTCGGTGGTTCGAGTCCACTTAGGCCCACCATTTGAAATTGTACATTGAAAACTAGATAAGTAAGTATAGATTTTACCAAGCAAAACCGAGTGACAAGCGTTTAAAAGCTTGAAACAAAAAATTATCGCTAGTC
>NZ_PPQH01000162.1 GCF_002902385.1 Staphylococcus intermedius NCTC 11048
TTGTGACTTTTCAACTGATGTTGATGTGCTCGCTGAATCGCTCGCTACACTTTCTGATTGCGCCGCTGATGTTGACGCACTCGCTTTTGCTTCTGATTCTGATGCAGAGATTGATTGTGATTTCTCAACTGATGTTGATGTGCTTGCTGAATCGCTCGCTACACTTTCTGATTGCGCCGTTGATGTTGAAGCACTTGCTTTTGCTTCTGA
>NZ_PPQH01000163.1 GCF_002902385.1 Staphylococcus intermedius NCTC 11048
AAATTTGAACACCAACAGTATTTAACGCTTTAAATGCCGCTTTCGCTGTATTGGATTTATTAACCCAATCCTCAAACTTACGTGCATTACCTTCAATGAGATCAGCCACGCCAGACAAGAAAGGTTTCATTTTGGACAATCCCGAGTTGACACCTCTAATTCCCGAAGCCATTGCGTTAAAAATCTGAGCTTGGTTCTGTCTGATGATACCCGCCCATGTATCTTTTAGCTCAGAGGTTGCATCATTGAATGCTTCAACTTCTTTTGTCACTGCAAGTGTGCCGTCGTTAACCATTTTAATTGCACTGATAGCCATTGCACCAAATGCTACTGCACCTAGTCCAGCGACAGAGAAAGCACCAGCTAAACCAAGTACACCGCCACTGAGAACACCTGCCGCATTCAACACTGCAAATAATGCGGGTACTAATCCGGCAATTATAGGTATAAGAGCTTGAAATGACGCAATCAACACACCTTTGATTTGTTGGCCAAACACTGTACCAAACGAGCGAATACGTGTCGCTAAGTGGTCAATTTTACTACTAAAGTCATCTAACGCTCTTCCACCTGCATGCCAAACATCAGCTATTTTAGCTTTTAGTAAGTCTGTTTTTCTTACATCGTAATCTATTTTTACAGTGTGTTTTCTAAAGGTTTTTAAA
>NZ_PPQH01000164.1 GCF_002902385.1 Staphylococcus intermedius NCTC 11048
ATACATCATAACACCTTATTCAAAAAAGTAAAAATTGGACGGTCTAGTTCAGTAATGTCATTTTTAATTAACACGCCCTTGACAAATCGTAGGAAAAGGAAAATGGTGCTATTTATATCGTGCCATTGATGCAGATGGTCATACATTAGATATTTGGTTACGTAAGAAAAGAGACAATCAATCAGCATATGCGTTTATTAAGCGTT
>NZ_PPQH01000165.1 GCF_002902385.1 Staphylococcus intermedius NCTC 11048
ATTTATTCAGTAATAGTTTGAGTTCTTCTAAGTTTGTTTCTAGTGTCATTTGGACTCGTTCTTTCTTTCTACGTTTAAACATTGTTTCTCCTCCTTAATTTGTTTGTTCGATTGTTGTTTCTTGTAATGATTGCATATTTTTACACTCCTTTAAGTTGTATACTGGTATATCTCTATTCAATTTAAGTTCCCCTCTATCAGCTATTTCTCAAAATCTACCTGCACCAAGTATGAAAATGTTTGTGACTGTTTGTCTGAACTGCGGGAAAACCGAAATGTTCAATTTAGCTATTGCCAACATCTCTCACTAATAAATGATTCAGTTGCAATAGTTACTTTGTTCTTTCTGATAGCATTCCTAATCTCCTCCGCCAAGATGACGATTAGGAGTGCTATTTTTGTGTATTTGAGTAGTTGCATTTTTTCTCCTCCTTAATTTGGTTGTTCGATTGTGGGTAGAATGTCGTTGTCTTTAAGTAAGTCGTAAATAAACAGTCTGCCTTTTTGCGTCCACTTAGTGTTCATACGAACCGATGTGCTACCGTCTTTATGTTCAATCTCCGTTGTAGAAGAATGTGTGTAACCTTTGTCGTGTAGATTTGAATAAAGTAACCATTGTCCTGATTGTTTGTACTGGACTTTTAAGTCGTGTAATAACTTGTTAAGCGCTTGAGCCGACATACCATAATCTTTTGCGATTTGTCCGACTGTTACTAAACTCTTGTTATTTAAAATAGTGTCTAAATAAGATGCTTTCGGTTCGTATTCAGCAATCTTTTGTTTTTGCATGTTGTTTTCAAGTTGTAATGCCTGTTTTTCTTTCTGTTCCTCTATCCAAAGTTCAGCACGTTTGACTGGGTCTTCTATCATGTAACTTGCGATAGGTTGCGTTAGTTGACGTTCCATTTCTTCAAACTTATCAATATATGCTTCTTTAAAATCGTTATGACCTTGTATATTAAACATGTATAAATTGAAACCTTTTTTAGTTAATAAATATTCTTTGTAACTTCTGTTTTGTTTGCCACCTACTCTGTAAGTGCTAGCAATAATGTGAGAAGTCAAATGTGGCTTTTCAGAAATAATGCTCTCTAAACTCTTAATCACTTTTCCATGTTCTTTACCTAACTCTTGAGCAATCACTCGACTAGAAACGACTACTCCTAATTCTGAATTGTTTTCAATTTGTATTTTTTGTAATTCTTGCATATTGTTTATGCTCCTTTCGTGTATAATGTTGTTATCAACCTAAGGAGGTGATAAGTATGAATAAAGATGAAATTCTAGAAATCTTAGAGAAACATGATGTCGATAATGAAAATTTAGCTAGCGCATTAGCTGAAATTTTTCAACATTTACCGCATTCATCGGATTTTAAAGATGAAATGACTAACAATGTTTTAGACAAAATGGCTCGAGATTCAATGTTTTAATTTTCAAGGGCGTTTTTTAGCGCTCTATTTTTTGGTTCAATGCATGTTTGAGAATGCGGTTTTTAATATACTCAAATTTCTTAGATGAGTTTTGAATGGTTTTGTCTTCAATTAGTTTGTTTATAACCTCGCCATAATTCTTACTTTCATTCGCTATTGCTTGTATTTTCCTATCCACTAATTGATCCAATTCTTTAGATAAATTACCAAAGTGAGCTTTTTTCATTTAGCTTCCTCCTTTAAGTTGTTTTTTCTCCTAAAAACTTATTAACAAAGTACTGCTGTCCTTTTCCGGTAACTTTTGGTGTCTTGCTAATCGATGTGTGACCGTCTGAATGACTGATTGTGGTTTCTTTGATTTCAAACAATTCTCGTTCCATCGAATATTGAGTTGGCATGTTATAATCAACGCCTTTACGTTTAATGAGGAACCCATTTTGACGTAACCATTCGAATAATCTGCGTTGACCAATATCGACACCATTTTGTTTAATAATCTTTGCTAACTCACCAACTAGAATCGATGTTTTAGTTGTGGCTACCGCATCAGCAAATACGATTTTTGGTTTATCTCTTTCAATTTGAGTTTCTAGTTGTAGTATTGTGTTATTCGCTATTTTCAAAGCGCGTTGCATAACCATTTCTGGACTGTTCCATGCTTTCTCAATTTGGATAAAATATTGTCTTGCACGTTTACCTGGTTCACTTCGTTGAATCATTGCGATTTCTTTTGCAGTGTCTAGTGTGAGTGCGTGGTCAACATAATGAGTCATGTTGCCTTGAGCTGTTGCTCTTTTTTGAGCGATAGCTGTATAGTCCGTATTTTCTTCAAAACCATATTTCAGCATTCTAGGGAACCAATCTTTGTACGCTGTCTTAACCTCCAATGCTTGATGAAGTTCTCGACCACTAATTGCAATTTCTCCATTTTCTTTTTCTTGAATATTGAACATTTCTCCGATGTTGGGCTTAGTTTGTAATTCCTGCATCATTTGCCCTCCTTTTAAGCTTTTTGTTTGCGATTCGTGTACTTTGTAGGTAAAAAAATATCTCCAATGTTTTCATTGAAAAAGTCAGCAATAATAAACATTTCATCATTTTTAAACTGATGTTTTCCTATTTCTTTTAAACGATATCCTTCAGTAGATATATTCAGGAGATTAGCTAAGTCTTCTTGAGTACACTTTCTTTCTTTTCTAAGCCTTATTAAATTCCATTGCATGTTGTCACCTCCTGTTTACAAAATTAACTATACACGATTCGTGTACATACGTCAATACAAAAGTTTGCATTTCGTGTATTTTTTGTTGAATACCAAAAATAATTGGGATATAATATAGGTACATTTAGAGGAGGTAAGGAAATGGATAAAAAAGAATTAGCAAAATTTATAGGTAATAAAATCAGATACTATAGAACTAAAATGAATTTAACTCAAGACCAATTAGGAGAAAAACTTAATACTAAAAAAGCTACTATTTCAAACTATGAAACTGGCTATAGAACTCCTAAACAAGATGATTTATTTGAAATCGCGCATATATTAAATATTAGTATCGACGACTTATTCCCTAAGAGACATAATAAAAAGAGCGACATCACTTCCATCTACGACAAACTAACACCTCCTCGTCAAAAACGTGTACTAGACTTTGCTACTGAACAACTAGACGAACAAAATAACAAAGTTTTACATATCAACTCAAACAATATCGTTTCAGAAGAGGTCGCTGTATACGGATATGCTTCAGCTGGTACTGGAGAAACGTTAATAGATGGTGTCGAGTTTACAACACAATACAATGGGCACATACCTAATCATGACTTTGCACTGCAAGTCAATGGTGATTCAATGGAACCTATGTTTGAAGATAAAGAGATTATCTTTATAGACAAAACTAAACAAATCAACAGTGGACAAATCGGCATTTTTGTCATTGATGGTGAGGCTTATTTGAAAAAGGTGTTCATTAGCGATAAGGGTATACGCTTAGTTTCGTTGAACTCGAAATATCCTGATTTACATTTTGATAGTAGTCACGATATTAAAGTAGCGGGAAAAGTTATATTGTAGGAGGAATACACATGACTGAAGTGCAACGTTTAGAAGATGATGGAACTGAGTTGGTTCCTATCTACACATTAGAACAATTAGTATATAGAGTTAAAAACAATCTACCTATTACTAAAAAAGAAATAGATGAATACAATATCGAGCGTCCTTGTGACGCTTTATATAAAAACAATTTTTAAGGAGCGTAAAACATGAAGAGATTAATGTTTTTATTGTATGCTAGTTTGTTAGTTTTAAGTGCATGTGGAAACGACAAAAAAGAAAATGAAACAAAACAAGAAACTAAGGTGAATGAGGACAAACCTCAATTTACAAACGACACTTTAGTTATCGATGACGCGGTATTGAAAATCAAAGATACTTTTATCGTCAATGATAAAGACAGTGGTAAAAAGTCCGTTGTTTTTAAATATGAAGTTAAAAGCAAATCAGGTAGAGAAAACGTAGCGCCAAACACTATATTTATAGCTGGATTTACTGTCCTTCAAGATACTGAGAACTCACTAGCAAAGTTGGAAACAGGTACAACACCTACGACAGGGGAATTTGAAGAATGGTCACAACATGCTCATGATATGGTTAAAAAAGGCAAGACTGCTAAAGGTATTTTGGGCTATGAACTTGAAAACGACAATAATATAACTTTAAAAGCAACTAAAGGTATCGGTGGCAAAAAATTAGGAGAAAAAGAAATCGACTTATCTAAGTTGAAAACTGTCGACTACTCAGCCGTGAATGATATTGTTGATGAATTCAATGACTCGAACAGCCAAAACACATCATCAAACAATATTAACAACCAAGAAAACACTCAGGATCAAGTCGTTTATAAAAATAACGACACATCGACTGGAGCTGTCGATAATCAAAAAGCAACGCAACCAAAAACCGAAGAGTTACCGCAAAACGGTGTAGGTGGTCACCCATCAATTTATGACAAAAATATACCAAAACCATCAGAAAATAACGTAAAAACTGATGAGAATGGTGACGAATACTACGATGCAACAAGCGAATAAAATTAGGTTAGCACGCTAGCCTTTTTATTGGATTGGAGGTTGAGGGATGGAAAGAGAAGAATTATTGCGTATTTCAAACAAAAATTTTAAATATGTTCAAGATAGCCAACTAAAAAATATATGTATATGGACTCTTGGTGCTTTGAATATTCAAAGTTCTTAAGAAATGAAGTGAATAACACAAAAAGTCATCAAAGAAGAAAATATAAAACCTATAAACGAGGTGCAATCGTTTATGCTAAATTAGGTATTAACATAGGCAATGAGTTTTCTGGTAATCATTTTTGTGTTGTTTTAGATAAAAAAGATAACCGTTTTAATTCTACGCTAACTGTAATTCCTCTGACTTCAAAAAATAATAAGTTTAATATTTTAGTAGAAGAAGACTTAATACAAATATTTAGTAAGTACATTAATAATCAATATCAAACCTTAGCTAATAACCTTTTGTCACTCGCAGAAGAATATTTAAGCGTTGAATCTTTAAAAGATGCTTCAGTAAAGGAGTCCATTAGAGAACACGAACTTACATTTCAAAAGATGCAAGAATTAGAAAGGAGATATGAGAGATATAGCGATAAAAGGACTTTTGCTAATATAAATCAAATTACTAACATAAGCAAAGATAGAATTAATGTACTTAATGAATATGACCCTATTGGTCAATTGCATTATAGTGAATATACATTAAATCAAATAGACAGAGCAATAGTGAAACAATTCACTAACATTAAACTTGAATAGTTACTGATTTCCTGTTAATATAATAATAGATTAATCCTTGAAAAAGAGGACTTTACATTATATCAACCCTTGAAAGAGAGGGCTCACAGGAAGTGCACTTGTACTTCCTGTTTTTTTATGCAATTTACGGGTACCCCCACGTACCCTTATTATTTTTTACTATTTTTGAGGAGGAATGGTGAAATGGCATCATTTACAGTAACAAAACGGAAAAATAAAACATCATCATCATGGCAATATGATGTTAAACACCCCTCTTTTAAGTCGGGTAAGAAACGCAAATCAGGCTTTAAAACTAAAGCTGAGGCGGTTAATGCAGCGCAGCAACTCATACGTGATTTAGAAGATGGTAATGCGATTGACGATAAGACATTCAAAGAGTATTACAATGATTGGGTTGAAATAAAAAACAAGAAAAATTTATCTAAACGTCAATTTTATTGGTATGAACGTTCTATTAAGCTGTTTGAAGAATATTTCGGTACAGGTATATTGATTAAAAATATCACACGTACAGAATACCAAAAATTTTTAAATGGTTATGGTGAGGGACATACGGATGAGACTGTGCGTAAAGTGCATGGTTGCTTATCTCGTTGTTTACGAGATGCGCTATATGATGGCTATTTGAAGAAAGACCCTACCTATAATGTGGAAGTCAAAGGAACGAAAAAATCAAAAGAAGAAGCTACAAAATTTATGACAATAAAACAATACGAACAGTTGATTGAGTATTTTAAAACACGTAATGAAGAAAGTTATATTTTTCTTTTCATTTTAGCAATTACAGGAGCAAGATTTAGTGATGCAATTAATATGGTAGATATAGATTTAAACGAAAAGGATGGCATTATACATTTACGAGGTACTAAATCGGTTAATGCTGATCGTTTTGTAGAAGTTTCGCAAAAAGATATAAAACTCATTAAGTCTAAGCTATCAAACCTACCGAAACGTGTTGATGGTAAGCTGTTTAAATTAAGTCATACGGCTGTGTCTAAATCATTCAATCACGCTAAAAAAGAAACTGGATTAAAAGATGACACTATAACTCCTTACGCATTACGGCATACCCACACATCTTACCTACTTTCAAAAGGAATACCAATTGAATATATCAGCAAACGCTTAGGTCATTATAAAATATCTGTTACACTTGATATTTATTCCCATCTGCTCGACGAACATAAAAAAGAGCAAGGTCAACGTGTCAGAGAAATATTTTCTTGACACATATTTGACACTTGCTTTTCAAAAATCCTATTAAATCAATGGTTTCAAGCTATAATTTACGGAAACGGAGGGATTCGAACCCTCGCGCCGCTTTCGCGACCTACACCCTTAGCAGGGGCGCCTCTTCAGCCAACTTGAGTACGTTTCCATGGCTCCACAGGTAGGACTCGAACCTACGACCGATCGGTTAACAGCCGATAGCTCTACCACTGAGCTACTGTGGAATAACTTTTTCAATCACAAATATTATTATATCAACATCACTGAAGAAATCAAGAGTTAAAAGCAAAAAAGTTAACGGAACATTTACACTATGCGTATATAAATTCCGCTAACTTTACACTTTATAAAAGAAATCGTATTGATTAACGTGTGGGTTCTCTCATAAGCAATCAACATCATGTTCATGCAGCACAAAAATTTAATTCAAATGGCAATAGCTACAAGTAATTCGCTTTTTTCTTCTTTTCTGCTAACTCTCTTTTTGCATTTTCTAATAAGGCATATTGCGATAGCGCTTCAAAAATATTAAAAGGTTGTTGGTCATAATCTATCGGTTTTTCAGGGTTATGCGTTTGTACTTGATTAGACCTTCCTACTAAGTAAGCGAAATATACACAATTCAAAAGCTGATGCTTAACACTGTGATGTGAAATGGGCAATGTTACGGTTAAATCATTGGCAAAAGTGACTTTACAACGGGCGCCTTTTAATGGTTTAAGTTTGACTACATAATGCATATTGAGCCAACTGTTTTCAGGAACCCTGTCCGAGTGAGTGGGGAAAAAGTAGGTTTGATAAATCGGAGTGAGCAATATTGGTGTTTTGTTGGAGATATTGGCGATGCGTTTAGCTTGTGCTTTTCTTCCAGAGTATGATTCACCATAATGTCTACAACTACGCTCAATAATACGTTGGGCACGATCATGAATAATAAAATAATCGCCATCGTATCTATAGATTTCCGTACTCATCAGCGTACCATCAGGGCCATCTACTGGTCTTAAAAACATATCTCCCTTACTAATTGCATACTTGATGTTGGATTTTTGGTCCATAATAGAACCCTCCTATCTCTTAAGGTGTAGGCTCTCTCTATCTAATTCTAATTATATGAATATTCTGAATAAAGTCAATGACATTTTGTAAATATAAGGATAATATTACAAAAATTCGATAAAAAAAGGACTTAATTACTTTAAAAATTCTGAAAATTCATTGCATTTTATGGTATAGTTCGTTATACTATTTAATAACTTAGTAGTATGC
>NZ_PPQH01000017.1 GCF_002902385.1 Staphylococcus intermedius NCTC 11048
AAAGATAGCAAAGCCCTTCGTCGACGAATAAGATTTTAAAATATATTTTGTTGCTTGCTATGTAAAAAGTATAAACGCGGTTAGTAAAAAAATCAACATAATTTTCTGAAAAAATGACATAAAAATTTTTAACAGTAAGATGATGTATGTATTTTTATGCTTTTTATGTCAAAATTTTAACGAAAAAGATATACATTTTTGTGATGCTACGATTCATTTTCATATCGTATGTGAAGTATAGGGTACGTTGTCATTTCACTAATTTGTGCGTATTTTAAGGGGAAGGTTGAAAAAACACAAAAAGGTAAGTATGTTGACCTATCGGGGTAAAAAAAGAGGGTCCTCTGATCAACATGCTTACCTCATTCAAGATGATTAAAATGACACGGCTTATTTCACGTGCTTCATTTCTAATTCATGAATCAAGTGTGTCAACATTTCGTTATTTGGTGTAGCAATACCGAGCTCACGACCGTATTTTGCGATTTGACCGTTTAAGTAGTCGACTTCGGTATAACGTCCGTGGTATAAATCTTGATGCATTGAAGGATAGTGTAACCCTTGTGCTTCATTTGGATACGCTGCTTCAATCTTTTTGAGCAATGTTTCCGCATTTAATGAGACGCCTTTCGCTTCAGCAACTGCAACAATTTCTGCAATAAGTGGTTCGACAATGTCACGTGATTTGTCATATTGACTGAATTCATTAATCGTTTTGTCTAAAATCGTACAAAGTGGATTTAAAACACTGTTTAATGTTGCTTTACTCCAAATAGACTTAAATACGTTATCACTAATTGTGGCATTTAATTTTGCATCGTTAAAAATTTGATTAATGCGCTCTGTACGTTCATCCGCGTGACCATCAGCACGTTGGAATTCGATAGACCCTTGTCCTTCTAGTAACAATTGACCAGGTCCACGTAATCCCGCTGTCCACATTGTTACAGCTAAAAAGATTTGTGTTTTTGGGACAATGGCTGATAGACGATCGCCATGACCTAAACCATTCATCATAGACAGTAAAGCTGTATCTTCATTAATAGCATTTTTGTCATAAAGCGTACGTAACATTTCTTCGGCATGCATTGATTTCGTTAAAATGATGACTAAATCAAATGTTTCGTTCACTTGATGCGGTAGAATGGCAGGGATCTGTAACGTGTAAGTTTCAGTCTCTGTTTGGATTTCAAGCCCTTTTTCATTAATCGCATTCACATGTTCTTCCCACGTGTCGATCAATTTCACATCGTAACCGGCTTCTTTAATTTGGCTCCCAATACGTCCGCCCATAGCACCTGCGCCAGCGATAGCAATTTTTTTCATAAAACGATTCCTCCTTATAAAAAAATGGTTACAACATCAGTGTAATTTTCATTTTTTATATCCGCAATAAAAAGTTGCAGATAATTTCGAAATTTTGAACCATTTGTGATGAAATATTGAAATTTGCAACAACGAAACAGAAAATGTAGGTGCAATGGTTCAATAAAACGCCTTTGTTCAGTATTTCGGATAAAACGATAATTTTTAGGATATTAAGCGCTTACACCCAGTGCTATAGTGAAGTCAAAAGAAGACAGAGGTGAACAACATGAGCTTTTTCGACATTCAAAAAATTCCTAATAAAGGGATCTCGCTTTCAATGCAACGTAAACTTTGGCTACGCTATTTCTTGCAAGCGTTCTTAGTTGTGTTTTTTGCTTACATGGCGATGTACTTGATTCGTAATAACTTTAAGGCGGCTCAACCTTTACTTAAAGAAGAGATTGGGCTGACGACATTACAACTCGGGTATATCGGCTTAGCATTTAGTATTACATACGGATTAGGGAAGACGTTACTTGGTTATTTTGTAGATGGTCGTAATACGAAAAAAATCATCTCCTTTTTACTTGTTTTATCTGCAACAGTCGTCCTCATTATGGGATTTGTGTTAAGTTATTTCGGTTCTGTAATGGGACTATTGATTGTGTTATGGGGATTAAATGGGGTATTTCAATCGGTCGGTGGACCAGCAAGTTATTCGACCATATCACGCTGGGCACCACGTACGAAACGCGGTCGTTATTTAGGATTCTGGAATACATCACATAATATTGGTGGTGCGATTGCAGGGGGGCTTGCGTTATGGGGCGCGAATGTTTTCTTCCATGGTAGTGTTATAGGGATGTTTGTATTCCCTGCAGTGATTGCGTTAATCATTGGGGTGGCGACACTCTTTATCGGTAAAGATGACCCTGAAGAACTCGGTTGGAACCGTGCAGAAGAAATCTGGGAAGAGCCTGTTGAACAAGAAAACATTGATGCACAAGACATGACGAAATGGCAAATCTTCACGAAATATATTTTAAAGAACCCGGTCATTTGGATTTTATGTGTGTCTAACGTTTTTGTATATATTGTGAGAATTGGTATCGACAACTGGGCACCACTTTACGTATCTGAATATCTTCATTTTGATAAGGCAGATGCCGTGAATACGATATTTTATTTTGAAATCGGCGCATTAGTCGCAAGTTTATTATGGGGTTATGTGTCGGATTTACTCAAAGGCCGTCGTGCGGTTGTCGCTATTGGTTGTATGTTTTTAATTACATTTGTCGTGCATTTCTATACACATGCAACAAGTGTGACAATGGTGAACGTATCATTATTCGCTTTAGGTGCACTTATTTTTGGACCACAGTTACTCATCGGTGTTGCATTAACAGGATTTGTACCGAAAAATGCAATCAGTGTCGCCAATGGAATGACCGGTTCGTTTGCATATTTGTTTGGTGATTCAATGGCGAAAGTGGGGCTCGCGGCAATTGCAGATCCGCAGCGTGATGGTTTAACCGTATTTGGTTATACTTTAAGTGGTTGGACAGATGTATTTATCGTCTTTTATGCGGCACTCTTTATAGGTATCATCTTGCTCGGTCTTGTCGCTTATTTTGAAGAAAAGAAAATTAGAAGTTTAAATCTATAATATTTATAAGAGAGGCTGAAACATCAATTTTTTGATTGTCTTACATTGATATATTTTAATCAAATTGTTCTCATTGATAATCTTTTTAAATTTCGCAATTGGCGTCGTGGACTTGTTTTCCGAGGGACTGACCCTGCAACTAATCAGCACTTTGCTTTTACTGTTACATTTATAGTGGAAGCTTTGATGGATTTTGGGAGCAGTACAGAAATCTCATGTGTAATAAAGATTTCGTCGTACTGCCCCGCAAGGCTGACTAGGGGCTAGGACTTTACATTTCCATATTTTGGTTTTCGCGCATCGTAGAAGAGGACTGGGATATTAAGCTTTCCCAGTCCCTATTTTTTTATGGACATATATCGATTAATGATGATAAAACAGCCAAAAATGAAGGTGAATGGGACGTCATCAACGGATATTATGGGGGTGTCTCCATTTTGTAAACTTTCCCGAGGTGACTGCATTTAATGTAAGATTGACCAGAGGCTGAGACTCCCGAGGGATCAGACGCAGCCGAAAATCCAATTTGGCTTCCATCCAGTGTTCACATCTATCAAGCCAAATTGAGTTGAGGCAAGTCCCCTGGGAACGCGAAGCCATGAGGGCAATCAGAAGCCATTAATCATAGGGAGGGAAAGTTAAAAAAATACTGCATCAACAGCATCAAAAATGATGATGTCCCTGTCCTTTCCTATCTTTTAACTTTACCAGTCACTGCTGATTTGAATTCATATATTCTCGCGGTGACATCTGTAAATACTTTTTAAAATGATAGCTGAAACTTTTATAATCAGTAAAGCCGACTTTATGTGCAATTTCATAATGTTTATCACCACTTTGTAAGAGTGATATGGCTTGATAAATGCGATACCGATTTAAATAATCTAACATCGTAATACCGACATGTGCTTTAAAAACCCGCATTAAATAGGATTCACTCACGCCGAGTTCTGTTGCCAATGCAGCGCTTTGCCACTTCTGATCGTAATGATGTTGGATGTGATGCACGACGTGGTTGACGTAATAATCGGGATACTCTAATTTCATTAACGGTTGAAATACCGGTAATATCGTTGTCATTGATGATTTTTGCTTATGAGCATGTGCATGTGGAACAAATTGCGCTAAACGTTGATGGAGTTGCTCCAGATCAATGGGCTTCAATAAATAATCTAACACGTGATGATGAATGCCTGCTTGCATATATTCAAAATCATCATAACTCGATAAAATCATCTTTTGGCACGGCAAGTCTTTAATCGCTTCTAACAGTTCAACGCCATCCATTCGTGGCATGCGAATGTCTGTAATGACAAGGTCAGGGTGGTGCTCCCGAATCAGCGATAACCCTTCGATTCCATCTTTGGCGAGCCACACTTCATGAAAATGATAGTCTTCCCACGAAATTGCTTGTTTTAGTCCTTCACGAATAATACGTTCATCATCACAAATGACCACTTTATACATCAGTTTGCTCCTCTCTTGGTAGTTGAAACGCGATGAGCGTGCCTTGATGAAAAACAGAAAAAATTCTCAATCTTGCACGGACGTCATATTGAATTTGGGCTTTATGGTTCAGGTGATTCAAGCCCAAATGTGATGTGTCAAATACATTTTCCTGCAACATTTGTCTGACTTGAGCACGTCTATCTTCTGTCATACCTCTCCCGTTATCATGGACGAAAATACGTAAAAATTTGGCGGTTTGTTTCACGCGTATCGTGATGATTAATGGTTCGGATTCACGGCCGTGTTTGATCGCATTTTCAATTAAAGGGTGAATCATCATTTTGTAAATCAGCTCATTTTCAAGACGTTGATCCATGTCAATATTTAACGTAATACTGTCATCGAAGCGGATATTTTGAATGGTGACATATTGTTGAATGTAAGCGAGCTCCTCTTTTAATGGCACTTTGTCGGTCTTGACCCGCAATGTATAACGCAACATTTGTGACAGCTGTTGGACGACTTTTTGTGCTAGGCGTGGTGACAGTGTGATTAAATATTGTATCGTTTGCATCGTATTAAAGAGGAAATGCGGTTGAAACTGGCGCTCGATTTCCTTTAATTGTATTTTTCGCAATTGCTGCTCTGTTTGCTCAATGGAATGAATCAGGGTTTCGTTTGATTCCACTAATTCATAAATATAAGTGTTGATATCTTCGAGTTCACTTGGTTGGCCTAAAGGTTGGTATGCGCCGAGTTCACGTCGTTGTGCTTGGTTGATACGGTCAATCATTAATTCAATATCACGTGTTTGACGTTTAGCCATTCGATGTGCATTCATAAACCCGAAAATCATCAATAGCACGAAAGCAATAATGATGATGGCTAACAATCGTAGACCATCTTCTAATGCGTCATGGACATCCTTGAATTGAATCATTTGCTCCCCTTTGTCATTCAGTTTGACACGTTCTGAGATAAAGCCGAATGGTGGGGGTGGGAATGTATCATCAACATGAAAATGTTCCGTGTTTGAAAATAAAATATTGTCAAAGCGATCTAAAATTAAAGTCGTATGCCCATAACGGTCTTGAATTTCTTCCATATGTGGTGTTTGCGCAAGATAGAAAGACAGCGCAACCGTTTCATGCAACAGTTGGATACGTTGCTGATGCATTAAATACAATTGGTGGACATCTTTCTTTTCATAGTTGTTCGTAATAGATGATTTCCCGTTATCGACCACGTAATAGACCGTACCAGGTTGTTGATGGACAAGTTTCAGTAACAAACGTTTCAAAGTTGTGACATCGGCTTTATTAGATAAATCGAGTTGTCGCAACGTTGATTTCTCTGTCTGAAGCGTTGTTTTAATTTGAGTTTCAGTATAGGCTAAATCATGCTCGGCCTCGTGTAAATGTTGGTGAATATGCCGATGTTCGACCCAAATGTATAAAGTATAAAAGCTCACGAGTCCAAGTAAAATGACAAGGAAAACAGGAAAAATCGTCGAAATAAATAGCGACCGACGCAATTGATAACGATAAGGTTGATACGTTTTCATTCTACACGCTCCAAAAATTTTTGATGACTTTCATGTGGCAATGCAGTTTCTGGGATGACTGGAATATCTCTTAATTGTGCGATTCCGGGTTCTTTGATTTCTGAGACATCACGACGTATCGGTTTTACCCCGTTTTGTTGGGCTAACCGTTGTTGTACAGTATAGCTTGTTAAATAATGTATCAGTGCTGTTCTTTTCGGATGAGGATGTTGGTTGTTAATTAAAGCAATCCCATCGACATTGAGCACAGTACCTTCAATAGGATAAATCACCTTGAGTGGGTATCCTTTTTGAAGCCAAGTGCGTGCATCTTGTTCGTAACTGAGTCCAGCATAATAGTGACCTTGAGCGACTTGGGCAATCACATCAGAAGACTTTGGAAGTGCTACTGCTTGATGTCTGAATTGATGAATCTCGTCAGTTCTTCCATGAATATGGTATAACCCACGCATATGTTGATAGCCTGTCGTTGTCGTTTTAGGATCCGAATAAGCGACTTGTTGGTTGAGTACGGGTTGCATGAGATCCAAATAACCATTGATGTGAATATCACCTTGTAAGTCTGTGTTCACAACGATGACGGTCGGCATTAAGATGAACGGTGTCACGATAGGTTGGTCTGATAATGAAATGCGAAACTTTGATAGGTCAGGCGCTGTATAAGGCACAAAGTCTTCAGGATGATCGATGGTTTCACTTAACACCCCACCTACAAATATATCTCCGCGTGCATGTTTCGGTGTCTGATGAATTTTCGATAATAAAACTTGTGTCGAATCTTCAATGACGCTCACTTTCACGTTTTCTTGATGTTCAAAGTCTTTGAGTATAGGTTGAATCAGGTGTTTCGGATAAGGGGAATAAATGGTTAATGTATCATTTGCAATAGATGTATCTTGTTGACAACCACAGAGAAGTATCATGAGCAGACAGCATAACCATTTTTTCATTTGTATAATCCTTTCCTATCTCAAGTATTGTATTTATCTTACCAATATTTATTTAATTTGTAGAGAAAAAAATTAATATTATGACTTTCTTATGCTTTGGCGCTGTCAAAATGAACATGTCATAAAAAATGCCTGTTGTTGTTACTTTAATGCATGTAGTTTGATTTCATGATTCAGGTGTTGGTCATCACGTTTTCGGTGCTATTGTCTATTTCAGCGTTGGTCAATATGCGTGTGATATGAAATGGAATGACAAAACTAAAAAACACTAAAGGGGTATGACATGGCATATCGTTTCATAGGACGTTATGATAATTAAAAAAGACATGATAAACTAATAACGACATCGACTTAAATAAATTAAAACATCCAGCGGTCAGCGTTTGATGTGGGATTAAATAAATAGAAAAGTAAGGTGGAACGCACAATGAAGAAAATAACGAAAGCAGTGATTCCCGCAGCAGGTTTAGGTACACGTTTTTTACCTGCGACGAAAGCAATGCCGAAAGAAATGTTGCCGATTTTAGATAAACCAACGATTCAATATATCGTTGAAGAAGCGGTACGTGCGGGAATTGAAGATATTATCATCGTTACAGGTAAACATAAACGTGCGATTGAAGACCATTTTGATAATCAAATTGAACTCGAAATGAACTTGGCTGAAAAAGGTAAAGATGATTTGTTAAAAAAGGTACAACATGCGACACAACTGGCAAATATGTTTTACGTCCGTCAAAAAGAACAAAAAGGGTTAGGGCATGCGATTTGGACGGCGAAACAATTTATCGGAGACGAGCCTTTTGCGGTATTGCTCGGTGATGATATTGTCGAATCAGAGACGCCAGCGATTCAACAACTCATGGAAGAATATGAACAAACAGGTAAATCGGTCATCGGTGTCCAAGAAGTGCCGGAACATGAAACACATCGTTATGGAATTGTTGACCCGAAAGATCAACACGATCGTTTATATGAAGTGACACAATTTGTTGAAAAACCAGCATTTGGCACTGCACCATCGAATTTAGCCATCATGGGTCGTTACGTGTTGACACCTGATATTTTCGATTATTTAGAAGATCAAGAAGAAGGTGCCGGTGGTGAAATTCAATTAACGGATGCGATTGAGCGGTTAAATCAGTCTCAACAAGTATTCGCCTACCGTTTCGAAGGTGAGCGATTTGATGTCGGTGAGAAAGTTGGTTTCGTCAAAACAACGATTCAATTTGCGCTACGTGATCCAGAAATGGCTTATGAAATCCGTGCGTTTTTAAAAGAAATACAATAATTACAAATTAAACACATTTTGTAATAATGCCAAAATAATTTAAAGTGACTATCGTGTTCATTTCATGTGAAATAATAATATGATGCAATTGTTCTTTTTTAGACATGAATTTGTGGTTTTACGTGTTAAAGGGATAACGTAACTGTGTTAGAATATTCACATGAAAAATTAGAAAAGAGGAAGAAAAAGATGCTTCTTTTTACGATAGAAATTTTAATAATGATTCTCGCAATTGTATTGGGCCTACGTACTGCTGGGGCACTCGGTTGCGGGATTTTTGCACTTGTAGCCCAAATTGTGATGATTTTTGGTTTTGGTTTACCACCGGGATCAGCACCTGTCACAGCCGTATTGATTATTTTATCTATCGGTATTGCAGGTGGGACGTTACAAGCGACAGGCGGGATTGACTACTTAGTGCACCTCGCATCAAAAATGATTGAACGTTTTCCGAAATCTATTATTTTTATTGCACCTATGATTGTATTTGTGTTTGTTTTCGGTATCGGTACAACGAATATTGCGCTGTCATTAGAACCGATTATTGCGAAGACAGCATTAAAAGCACGTATTCAACCTAAAAAAGCATTGACCGCTTCAGTGTTAACAGCGAACATTGCATTGCTTTGTAGTCCGGCAGCTTCAGCAACAGCGTACATGATTTCAGAATTTGCAGGATTAGGCATTTCAATGGGACAATACCTTTCTATCGTATTACCAACTGCCTTATTGAGTATGTTAGTATTAAGCTGTTTTAACACATTTGTTGGTCGTACAAAAATTGACGAACAACAAGCACAAACGATGCTTCAAAAAATGGCTTTAGACCAAGAACAAACGACGAAGCAGTATGATACACGTGTGAAATTAGGTGTGTTTGCATTTATCGTCTCGGTCGGTTTTATCTTGCTCTTCGGGATTTTCCCAGAAGTTGGACCAAAATTCCAAGTAGATGGTAAAGTCGTTGAACTTCAGATGACAGATTTAGTGCAACTGTTTATGTATATGAGTGCGATGATTAATTTACTGCTTGTTAAAGTTCAACCAAACCAAATCTTGACAACGCATATTACACAGGCTGCGATTGGTGCGATTTTTGCAGTGTTAGGACCGGGTTGGTTAGGCGCAACGATATTCAGTGCACCGTCGAACCGTGCGATGATGGAAGACGGGATCGGCGAATTAATTGCACAAGCACCGTGGCTCATTATTATTTTAGTTGGACTCGTCGCGATGATTGTCATTTCGCAATCTGCAACCGCTTCGATTATGGTACCGATTGTGTTGAGCTTAGGTATTCCACCGATGTTTTTCATTGCGATTGTTCAAACGTTAAACGTCAACTTTGTGATACCTGCACAACCGACGATTTTATTTGCGGTAGATGTGGATGAGACACGCTCAACAAAAGTAACGAGCTTCTTAATTCCAGGATTTTTCTTAATTACGACAACGGTAGTCATCGGATTGACGATTAAGACGATTTTAGGCATGTGATTCGAAGTGACATGTACTTACATTAATATAAAAAAGATTGCTAGATCGTGCGACGCTTTCCAAGGAATTAAAACTTCAGTCCACGAAATATAACCAAACACCCCCAAGCCTTCAAATAAAGAAAGGTTGGGGGTGTTTTTCTATGCATATATGTTAAATCGGATGTGCATAGCGTTTGCTGTACAGACTACTCAATATGCCGACGACTAAAATCGCTGCAGCAAAGAGCAATGCGTCATTATAGCTATGCGTGCGTTCGATCAATATGCCTGAAATGTAAGGCGCGATCATTTGGCCTACACTGTAAATCAATGTCATCACTGCGACTAAGTTGCTCCCTTTCGTTTCAAATGTGATTTGGTGCGACTTTGACATGAAAAGTGTTGTAAGGCCTAAAAACGTGGCGCCGAAAATCATTGAACTGAGCGCGATTGCAAAAGCATTGACTGTAAAGATTGGCATCAACACCGCAATGATTTGTAATAAAAATGCGAGGATGACAGAAAGACAAATACCAATACGCTGACCAATCAGTGACCAGATCACAGTCGCTGGAATCGCACCAAGTCCGACAAACATCCAACTGAGTGCCGCATATTCCGATAAGGTTGGCATCGTTTTAACGATTGCAACGAGAAAAGTTCCTGTACTGATATAATCAGCACCTTCACAAAAATAAGCAATGGCAAAGGGGATATAGAACTTTTTAGAATAACGTATCACTTTCGGAGGTGCATCTGTTTCATGAGATGTTGGTTCAGGTAGAGTTGGGTTTTCATGTAAACGTACGATAATAATGAGCGTTAAGATGAAAGCAGCACTGCCTAGCCAAATCCACGTTTCACGCCAATGCGTTACATCTGTATAAAGGAAAATAAATAAACTGCTCGAAAATAAGCCGAGACCGACTGCACTATATAACAATCCCGCAATGCCTTCACGGCGCGCTAAATGTAATGCTTCTAATGTGATGTTAGATGCGAGTACAAATACAGCACCACTGGCAATAACATTCAATAAACGAAGGAGTAACCAAATGATAAAGTGATGCGTCATCCCAAACAATAGCATCGTTGCGACATTGATGAGGAGATAACACTTTAAGTCGAAAACTTTATTTTTCATGATGTAAAAAATAGGCAACATGGCACCGATTAAATAACCTAAATAGTTAAAAGTTGCTAATAGACCGACGCTTCTGTTATCCAGTCCGGTGTCGAGTTGCATAAAGGGTAAGATGGGCGTAAAAGCAAAACGTCCTAACGCTATAACGATAAACAGCGCCATCATTCCTAATACTAATTGACGATAACCGTGTCTTCTGAGGTCTTTTATTTCTATCAAATGGCACCCTCCTTAATGGTAAAAGATGTTCCTATTATACGTGAATTTTATGCAAATGAATATATCAAACGATATGAATGATGAATAAAACTAAAGGAAATGATGATTGACAACAACTTGAATTTTGAAAATGTGTGAGTATCAAAGTGAGAAAAGCGTTGGGGGTGTTGGGATTTTCTATCATCTCACTTTCAAATGAGAGCGTTTTAATATGAAAGGAAATGGATCATAAAGACGAGGATTTGATTTTAAAACTATTGTACAAGTGCACAAATAGACAGCCATATTTGAGTGGCATTTGTATGGTGGTAAGGTGATATACGGATTTCAATGTGAAGTGGAAAGGCGTTAAAGACGATGTTGTTTATATATGAACATGAGCATAGTCCTTTCACAATAAAAGCATGGAAATTCGAATAATGTTTCAAAAACGTATCTGAATAGGAAACATTATGACAATAATTATCTCCATGACGCAATATTACACTTCCAACAAACATGCTATGTTAAACATATATGAAAGCGCTTTTGATTAGAGAGAAAGAAGGTATCAGCGTTTGAAACAATTATCAAAAATACAAAAACTATCATTTGGCTTTGGTGCAATTGGCAAGGACGCCATTTTTAATATCGTCAGCCTTTACCTCATGTATTACATCACTGATATTGTCGGTCTTTCCCCGGCTTTTGTAGGTGTACTCTTTTTTATCGCGAGAATTTGGGATGCGATTAACGATCCGTTTATGGGGATGATTGTCGACAACACGCATAACCGCTTCGGCAAGTTTAAAACATGGCTTGTTATCGGGACAGCAATCAATGCCGTCGTGACAGTTTTATTATTCACCCATTTTGATTTACCTGGTATATGGATGTACGTTTACATTTCTTTCATGTACATTTTATGGGGCATGACGTATACGATGATGGATATTCCGTACTGGTCTTGGTTGCCGAATTTGACACATCAAGCGAAGGAACGTGAAGCGCTGTCTGTCATTCCACGCTTTTTTGCAAGTCTTGCGGCATTTACGGTAGGGACATTTGGCTTATATTTCATTGAACAGTTAGGGAATGGTAATGCATCAACTGGGATTTTTACATTTGCGGTACTGTGTAGTGTCGTCTTTATCGTGACGATTGCAGTGACGGTCATTGTCGTCCCGGAAGATCGTGCGATGGAACAACAAGAAGGCATTAAAGTACGTTTTCGCGATGTGAAGCGGATTTTATTTCAAAATAAAGAGTTGCTCGCGATGATGGGCGTGCTATTGACCTTTAATCTCTGTGTGCAAACGCTCAATGGGACAATTATCTATTACTTTAAATATGTGGTTGCTATGCCACACTTTTTTTCATATTTCAATGCGATGATTTTAGCTGAAATGGCAGGTTTATTATTACTACCATTATGGATTCGTAAAGTTGGACGTCAAACCGCTTTTAATAGTGCGATGATGAGTATCATTGGGGGCCTTGCAGTGATTTTGATTTTCGGTTGGGTTGCGCCTAAGGTTGTCATTTGGGTCGTTATCGGTGCGATGGCTTTAAGAATCGGTACAGGTTTTATGATTGGTATGACGACGATTGCGATTGCAGATGTGATTGATTATGGTGAAGTGAAGTTTGGTCACCGTAATGAAAGTATTATTACGTCAACGAACACATTTTTGACAAAAACGTCACAGGCCATTTCTGCATTAATTGTCGGTTTAGGGTTGTCGATGTTAGGTTTTGTACCGAATGAGACACAAACGATGGCGACACAACAAGGATTACGGATGATGGTCATTGTGATGCCTATCGTACTTGTGTGCATCAGCGGATTGTTATACCATAAAGCGTTCCATCTTAAAGGCGACTACTTGCGAGATATCGAAAGGACATTAACGATTAAGCGTCAAAGAGAACAGTCATATGATTAGTCAAATCTAGACGAGGAGGTTCTTTCTATGGAACTTAATTTTCATACTGATGTCAACAAACAGCATGTGAACATGTTACCACGAACAGCATATAAGCTCCCTTACACTAGTTTAGAGGAATATCAAGCGCATCCAGAAAGGCATCATATGCAGCGGGTGACATCATTGAACGGGACATGGGGTTTTCAATATTTTGCGTCACTCGAGCAGTTTTATCAACGTTCAGTATATGCGCAAAAAGACACAATCGAAGTGCCAAGTGTGTGGAATTTAAAAGGTTATGATCAACTGCAATATTGTAATGTGCAATTTCCGATTCCGTTTGATTTACCCCATGTGCCAAATATGTCTTCATGTGGTTATTACGAAAAGACCTTTACGATTAAAAAATATCAAGAAGAATTGGATTATCACTTAACGTTTGAAGGTGTGAGTGGTGCGCACTACATATGGGTGAATGGCGAGTTTGTCGGTTATGCGCAAATTTCTCATGCACTTTCGCAGTTCGATATTACTGAGCTTGTGACGGAAGGTGACAACCATATCGCAGTACTGGTATTGAAATACTCTGATGCGACGTATTTTGAAGACCAAGATATGTTCCGTCATTCGGGCATTTATCGTGATGTTTACATCGTTGGACGTCAGCGACAACGATTGAATGATTATCAAATTCATACGACGGTCGAAAATGGCAATGGTTACATCGATGTCACTGTGCAAGATGTGTCGGACGGCGTGTCACTTCATTATCAATTACTCGATCCAGATCAACGTTTAACCACTGAAGGGACGCTCGAGGGCACAACAACACGAATTCATGTGCCAGAACCCCAACTTTGGAGCGCCGAGCATCCTGATTTATACACACTCATCATTGAAGCAAACGGAGAATTTATCGTGCAATATGTCGGTATTCGAGAAGTGGAAATCGATCAGCAACAACTTTGGATTAATGGTCAATCTGTGAAATTACGTGGGGTCAATTATCACGATAGCCATCCACAAACGGGTTATACGGTGTCGGAAGCACAGTTGATTAAGGATTTAACATTAATGAAAAAGGCGAATTTCAACGCGATTCGTACAGCGCATTATCCGAAAAGTCAGCGTTTTTACGAATTGACAGATCAATATGGCTTTTATGTGATGAGTGAAGCGGATCTAGAAACGCATGGTGTGGTGCTTTTGTACGGCGATGAAAATTTAGATGACTTTAACTTAATGATGGATGATCCACGTTATGAACAAGCCGTTGTTGATCGTATTGATGCATCGATTGTGCCGTTCAAAAATTTCAGTTCGATTATTTCATGGTCTATGGGGAATGAGTCTGGATATGGTTGTAATATGGAACGCGGGCTCGCACATGCGAAGACGTTGGATGCATCACGTCCACTGCATTATGAAGGCGCACATTACGCAGCATCCCATCATGATCGTTCAAATTTAGATATGATATCACGCATGTATCCGTCACCTGAAGAAATCGAAACGCGTTATTTAACGAAGCCGAACTTGGATAAGCCTTTTGTTTTATGTGAATACGCGCATGCCATGGGGAATTCACCAGGTGGGTTAAAGGCGTATCATGACTTGATTGAACGTTATGACAGCTTTATCGGTGGTTTCGTGTGGGAATGGTGTGATCATGCTGTACAAGTCGGTATGAAAGAGGGACGCCCGATATACCGTTACGGTGGGGATTTTGGTGAAAAGGTGCATGATGGTCATTTTTGTGTGGATGGTATCGTAAGCCCTGACCGCAAACCACACGCGGGATATTACGAATTTCAACAAGTGCATCGTCCGCTCGTTTATGTTGCGCATGAGGGGACGCGTGTAACATTTAAAAATCAATTGGACTTTACGAATATTAAAGACTATGTTGCGCTCGAAATAACGGTGACAACGGTGGCGGGTGATACGGAAACGTTCACGGTTGATGCACCTGATATTGCACCACACGCACATGGTGATATGGACATCGCATCATATCTCCATTATGATCTTGCAGACTTGAGCACATGTACAATTCAATATATTTTAAGAGCTGATCATCCATTATTGACGCCGGGTGAAGTGTTAGGTCATGACCAAATCATCTTTCAACGTATTCCAACGACGCATTTTGTACCGGAAACAACGGCGGATGTATTGGATGTAAAAGAGACGAAGAAGACGGTTCAAGTGAAACGTGGAACATGGTGCTATACGTTTGATAAGCAAACAGGTGGTTTACAACAAGTCACGCATCAACAAACCGCATTACTTAAAGAAGGCAGTCAGTTAAATATTTGGCGTGCACCGACGGACAATGATATTCAAATTCAACAAGGTTGGCGTGCAGCGAAATACGATACAGCTTATCCGAAAGTGTATCAAACGAATGTGCAACAACAAAACGATCATGTGATTATCGCATTTGATATGAGCATGGTGGAAGACTCACGTCCGCGTTTAGTTGAAGGGACAGTGACATGGACGGTATACGAAGACGGTATGATCCATGTGGCACATCAATTGAGGAAAGACGTGCGCATGCCGAGCTTACCAAGGTTAGGTATAACATTCAGTTTGCCGGACCGCTTCCAAGCATTAACGTATTACGGACAAGGACCATTTGAAAGCTATCAAGATAAGCAAGAAGCAAGTCATTTAGCACTATTTCATACGACAGTTCGTGATCAATATGAACATCCGATTTTTCCACAAGAGGTCGGTGCACATATCGATACGACCTATGTAGGGCTATGTGACGATAACTATACATGTGCCGTATGGTCAGATGCACCATTCAGTATGAACGCCAAACCATATTCTGATGCAATGTTGACCGAAGCAAATCACGACGATGAACTAGAAGAAACAGGCGTAAGTTACTTGCATATTGATGCGGTACAAAGCGGTATCGGCACGAATAGTTGTGGTCCGGAATTACCCGAGCAGTACCGATTACTGCAAGAACAGTATCAATTTGACTTTAAACTCAAGTTTTATAAGTAAACTTCAATAGCAAAATAAAAAGTAAGGGAATGAGACACCAAAAATTTTGATGCTATTGATGCAATATTTTTGTTAAACTTGCCCTCCCTATGGTTTATGATTTTTGATTGCCTTCATGGCTTCGCTTTCCGAGGGGCTGGTCCTTCGACTAACTAACGCTTGATTAAACCGTTACATTTGTTGAAGCGTTAGTGGATTCTCCGGACCAGCTGATCCCTCAGGAGTCTCAGCCTTCTGGGCAACCTTACATCAAATATAGTCACTTAGGGCAAGTTTATGAAATGAAACCTCATAACGTTCAATTTTTACGTATCATTCATCCTCATTTTTGGCTGTTTGATCATCATTAATCGATATATGCGCATAAAAGGATAGAGACTGGGAAAAGTGATTACCCAGTCTCTATCCTAATTTATGAATTACGAATCCGTACCGACTTTTTTTGCTAAGTCCGTAATATATTGGAAGAAAGCGTCACGTTCGACATGGTTAATGACTTGAATTTCACGACCATGTACTTCATCAATATACGTGCGTCCTTGACTTGGGCCTTTCGTATAGACAGAGGCCTTCACTTTTTCCTTTTTAACGAGCTCAGGTTTACCGATATAAGCTGTCGTCAAGACATCCCATAAAAAGTAAGTCGAGTTCGTTTGGAAGTGAGTCAGTGGTGGGACTGCAGCATAACTTACGCCTAAAAAGTCCACACCTGGGTAGTGGCGTTCATCTGCCCACATTTGACGAACATCTAATGTTAATGGCACTTGGTTCGTACTTTCCAAGGCCACCATATCGATCGCAATATCACTGTTGAACACCGTTTCTACCGCTTCAGGATCCCAGAACGCATTCCACTCTGCTGTACCATCATGTTCAGGTTCTTCGACATTACCACGCTCTAAGAATGTACCGCCCATCCATACTAAGCGTTCAATGTTTTGCGTAATGTGTGGTGCCACTTCTAACGCTTTCGCTAAGTCTGTCAATGGCCCTGTAAATAGTAAAGTGACTGGTTGTTCAGCTTTTTCCACACGTTCAATGATATCTTCATACGCATGGACGTCTCTTAAACGAGATTGTACCGGTACACGTTCATTTAAAATCGGTAATGCATCCATGAAAAAGGCATGCATACGCCAATCTTTCGGAAACGGATTTTTACCGCGCTCTTCTGAAGCCGCCACATCTAACGGATATTTTGAGAAGCGGTTAATGATTTTTCGTGATGCACTTTCTGCAGGTTCTACATAACTGTCTGCCCCAATAGCGCTCACGCCGATGAGTTGCACATCATCCATATGTAAAAGTAAAAATAGCGAAATTAAATCATCGACACCACCATCATGGTTAAAATAAACAGGTTTCATATCATTCTCCTTAAATTGAAATTGAGACGTCTCACACGCTCTGGTTAAAATGTACAATGTCGTGTACAGAAGCGCAAGACTCTATTGCATAAGTTCAATTGAATGTCGAAAATACAGGAAAACTTTTTCTATCGAATTATAGGCAGCATTTCTTAATTTTTGATATGGTAAAATTACTAGTGAACCATATAGGCAAGGGGTAGATGATTAAAATGGAAAGACAATATTTGACAAAAGAAGAAGTACATAATAGAGCTATTGAAGCAAAAGGAATGACATTAGAAGATTTAAGTGTCAAAGGTTATGTGAGTTCTAAGAAAAGTTCTTTTGGTGATGCATTTGAAAATTGGTTTGGTAAGCAACCTGATAATGAAAGTAAACCTGATATGGAAGAGGCGGGTGTTGAATTAAAAGCAACACCTTTCAAAAGAATGAAAAATAATAAGTACAGCGCCAAAGAGAGACTTGTACTAAACATGATAAATTATCATGATTTAATACATGAAGATTTTGATACTAGCCGCTTTTTAAAGAAAAATGGAACGTTAGAAATTGCCTTTTATGAAAATGAACCAGATATAGAAAAGAAATATTGGTCTATAAAAGAAGTTGTACTTTACCAAATGAGAAAAAATAAAAAAGACTTTGAAGTTATTCGACAAGACTGGGAGAAAGTTAAAACTTTTGTTGAAGAAGGTAGAGCACATGAACTTAGTGAAAGACACTTCCAATACTTGTCGCCTTGTACAAAAGGAAAAAACGGTCAAACGATGAGAACTCAACCAAATTCAGATGTAAAAGCTAAAAGTAGAGCGTTTTCACTTAAAGCCGGATTTGTAACATCATTATTGCGAGATTATGTATTTGGTGAGAAAAAAAGTGATTCAATTATTAAAAATCCGATAGAATTAACAGATAAAACGATTTATCAACTTGTGGAAGAAAAATTTGAACCCTATATTGGTTGGTCTGTTGAGAAACTATGCAAGCACTTTGGAATAGAGATACAAGAAGGTAAGAAACATAAAAGTTTAAATAATGACATTGCGATGGCAATGTTGAATTTAAATGGGAACAATACTATTGCTTCTTCTTTTGAAAAAATAGAGGAATTTGAAAAAGCTTCAATTGCAGTTAAGACTGTTCAGGTCAATAATAAAAATAAAAACAGAGAGCACATGTCTTTCCCTGCTTTCACATTTAAGGAACTTGCAGAAGAAGAGTGGGAAAATGAGTTTGGAGAAGCCACTGCAACATGGCATTCTTTCTTGCTTGATACACATCTTTTGTTCGTTGTATTTAGAGAAGAGGAAGATGGTAATATCTTCAAGGGTGTTAAGTTTCATTCTATTCCTGAAGAATTGATTGAAAGCACAATAAGAGAAGTATGGGAAGACACACAAAAGAAAATTATAGAGGGAGTTCAATTAAAAGCAAGACCTCACAAAGGAACAAGTGATGGATTGATAATCACAAATAACTTTATATCTAAAGAAGGTGATAAAATTTGTCATGTTAGGCCTCATACAACCTATAGAGACTATAGTGTAGGCGGTAAATACGCAGACGAGTTACCTACGCCAATTCAGTGGACTAATAGACCTGAGAGTGGCAGTTATTCTGATAATTGGATGACTAAGCAAAGCTTTTGGATAAACAATACGTATATTAATGAACAAATTAAAGACTTATTAGATTAGATAAGAGAATATGGATATACTTACTGAATGAATTGTAGTTATAATAAATTGACTACAGAACGATCGTTCGGTATAATAGGTACATTCATTATTTATAAGGAGCTTCAAAATGAGTAAAATGAAAGTAGCAGAGCTGTTTGCTGGTGTCGGTGGTTTTCGCTTAGGATTAGAGAGAACTAATGCTAAAAACTTTGATGTTATCTGGGCAAATCAATGGGAACCTTCTAGAAAAGTTCAGCATGCATTTGATTGTTATGCTAATAGGTTTACAAAAGGTATCCATTCTAATATTGATATTGCAGAAGTATCAGATAAAGAAATGGCGGATACAAAGGCTGATATGGTAGTAGGTGGATTTCCTTGTCAAGATTACTCAGTAGCTAGAAGTCTAAATGGAGAGTTAGGTATTCAAGGTAAAAAAGGAGTTCTATTTTGGCAAATTGTTAGGTTTATCCAGAATACAATTCCTAAATATATTTTGTTAGAAAACGTGGATAGATTATTAAAATCTCCCTCAAAGCAAAGAGGAAGAGACTTTGGTGTAATGTTAGCTACATTAAATGAGCTTGGTTATGATATAGAATGGCGTGTAATTAATGCTGCTGATTATGGTAATGCTCAGAGAAGAAGAAGAGTTTTTATTTTTGGTTATAGAAGAAGCTTAAACTATGCAAAAGAAATGAATAAATTTAGTTTAGAAGACATTATATTCAAAAATGGGTTGTTCGCAAATGCATTTCCAATTGAAAATGAAGCGAATAAAAATCGTGTTTCAGCTACCCGTCTTGATAATGATATTGTTAATACGTCTGATAACTTTAGTTTTCAATTTTTTAATTCAGGTATAATGAAAAATGGTGAAGTTCTCACAGTAGATACTATTCCTATACATGAAAAAGCAATACCATTAAAAGATATTTTAGAAAAGAACGTATCATCAGAATTTGAATTGTCAGAAGAAAAAGTTGAGAAGTTTAAATACCTACGCGGCCCGAAAAAAATATTAAGAACTTCAAAAACAGGACATGAGTATTATTTTTCTGAAGGTGGCATGTCTGAAACGGATTCCTTAGATTTACCAGCTAGAACGATGTTAACTAGTGAAGGGTCTATCAATAGAAGTACCCATTTTATAAAAGATAAAGATATTTATAGAACATTAACACCAATAGAGACAGAAAGACTTAATGGATTCCCTGATAACTGGACAAAAGAAATGCCAGATCGTATGAGATATTTTGTTATGGGTAATGCTTTAGTAGTTCCTATTGTTACTAGAATTGCTAACGAATTAGAGAAAATTGACGAATTTAATAATAATGACGACTATTCACAATTAGAACTGTTTTAATAAGATAGGCAGTAAGAAGTTTATTTGATTTAAATTTCTTACTGCCGCTTTTATTTTTTATTCAATCCCTATTTTTACGTGCGGTCACTTCTGTTATCCAGCTTGCGACATCTTCAAAAATGACGTTATTGTAGTGGGATTCATTGAAAAGTTCATGTTCTAAACCATCATATAGACGTAATGATTTATGTTCTGATGCGATTTCACTATAAAATTGTAAGGCATCTTGTGGATTGACGAGGCCATCACCTGTGCCATGCATAATGAGGACGTCATCTACAAAGTCATCTGGTTTAGATTTTAATTCAATGACACCATCAATAATCGCATAAGTTAATCCCATCGAAATTTCTTTTAATACAAGGGCATCACGCTGATAATTTTCAACAACACGTGGATCTGAACATAAGCCATCGCTCATTTCATTTGGAAAATACGTGTCGGCTGGGATATTGCGTTCTCCATACGCTTCCGCAAATAATTGGTTATTGTCGCGTGTTACTGCACCAGAAGTAATGATACCATCGACACGACCAGGGAAACGGGTACCAAACATAGAGACCGCGAAACCACCCATGCTATGACCAATTAAGAATACTTTTCCTTCAAAATGCGTCTTCACATAGTCCACGACGGCAGTTAAGTCTTCAATAATTTGGTCTTTGTTGTCATAATAAGCGCTTGGTCCTTCAGAACGTCCATGACCGCGTTGATCATAGCGAATGACATTATAATCATAGTTGATCAAATAATCAGTCAATTCATCGTAACGATCGAGATGTTCAGCTAAACCATGCACAATGATCACATTGACTGTTTCATCACCAAAAGAGAATAAATCATCGGCTGTATTGATTTTCGTATAGAGCTGCGTGCCGTCTTGCGAAGAAATATACTTGATATAATTCATGAAAAACCTCCTTATTTTTTAATTACAGTGTATACTAAAAAAATAAAAACGTGAAAGAATATGAAGATAAAATTAAAAGTGATATAGTGATGAAGATGATAAAGGCGTGAAAACAGCGCAAAGGAGGCTTTCACAATGCAACTTATATTTGACCCAGCAGTGAATACGATTTATCGCATCTTTTTAGGTGGGGTTTTTCTTATCAATATTGTACTCGCATTTGTGATTATTTTTATGGAAAGAGACCGCCGAGATGCGACATCGACATGGGCATGGTTACTATTACTCTTTATTATGCCCACATTCGGTTTCTTGTTGTACCTGTTCTTTGGTCGCGCAGTCAAGTTGAAACAAACGCGCTATGATGAAAGTAAAGAAGTAGAGGATGCGCGGACACGTGTTAAAAATCAAAGAGAACATTTTAAAAACAAGCAATTCAGTACGAACAATCCTGTAGTCGAAAAGCAGTCAGACTTGGTTGAAATGATGTTAACACGAGAAGCGAGCTTTTTAAGTGAAAACAATCATGTTGCTATTTTTACAGATGGTCATGATTTATTTAATCAAATGAAACAAGATTTGAGAGCAACCCAAAAATACATTCATATGGAGTTTTATATTTTAAATATGGATGGGTTAGGCACTGAAATACTTCAAATTTTGCAAGATAAAGCGCGGGAAGGCCTCGAAGTAAAGGTGCTGTATGATGCAGTCGGTTCTAAAAAAATGAGAAAGTCGAAATTAAAAGATTTGGTTGAAGCGGGCGTTGAAGTAGAAGCCTTTTTCCATGCGAAAATCATTCCGTTTATCAATTTTCGTGTGAATAATCGTAACCACCGAAAAAATGTCGTGATTGATGGTGATATTGGTTACGTCGGTGGTTTTAATGTTGGCGATGAATATCTCGGTTTAGATCAGAAAATGGGTTACTGGCGTGATACCCATTTGCGCATTCAAGGCGATGGGGTGGATGCACTTCAGTTAAGCTTTATTCACGATTGGAATTCGCAAGTAGAAGAAGATCAACAGTTGAAATATATCTCACGTTATTTCCCAGAAAATGCACGCAAAGATGGTAACGTCTCATTGCAACTCGGTTTAAGTGGACCGGACAGAGAGTGGCCACAACTTGAATTTGCATATTTGAAAATGATAATGAATGCGAAGTCCACGATTTACATGCAATCACCTTATTTTGTGCCTGACATGGGTTACGTGAATGCCTTACGTATTGCTGCTAAATCAGGTGTCGATATTCATCTGATTGTGCCGAACAAGCCGGACCAACCTTTTGTGCATTGGGCGACGTTAACGACAGTGGCGCTTCTAATGAAAGATGGCGTCAATGTGTATACTTATGAGAACGGCTTTATTCACTCTAAAATGATGGTCATTGATGGAGAAGTTGCCTCAGTCGGTTCGGCTAATATGGATGAACGAAGCTTTAAACTGAACTTTGAAGTCAATACAATTATGTATAATAAAGAGATTGCGCAAAAATTAATCGAAGCGTTTAAAGAAGATTTGAAAGTATCGAAAAAACTGACGCCAGAACGTTATGCAGCGCGCTCAAATTGGGTGAAATTCAAGCAGTCTATCGCGAAGTTGTTGTCACCTATTTTGTAGTTTTTTCTTTATTTGGATTTGAGGGCAATTGTAAGAAAGGTTTCTACAGCTTTTAAAAATATTCAAACGAACAGAAATTTAAACAATGAAATAAATATCATGATAGGAATTGTCATTTTACATTTTTAGTGATACGATACTGTTGTAAAACTTAAAATTGAAACTTGCTAGGGGTGCCATTCATGCGCTGAAAGAGGTGAACGCCTCAACCCTTTGAACCTGATCTAGATCATACTAGCGTAGGGAAGCAAACGAAACCTTCATGACACACTTGTGTTCAGTTGTAAGGCGAAATGATGTTGTGATGTAACACCCATCATTTCGGCTCACTTTTGACGCATTTTAATATATTCGTTCGTTTTCGTACGCACTTTAGAATTATTCTGAGTGCGTTTTTATTTTGCCTATTATTTTCAGTGCGTTAATGCCTCTTAGTGAAGTTAGAGGGGGTTAATGGAATGAAACAAGAACAAATTGAATTGAAGAAAAACTTTCCAGCAAGTCAACGTATTTACAAACAGGGTGAAGATGCGGATATCCAAGTCCCATTTCGTCAAATCGCATTGTCTGAAACAGTCACCGAACAAGGTACAACACAAAATGACCCGTTCGTTGTGTATGATACGGCTGGTCCTTATCATGATGATACGTATGAAGTCGACGTGACGACAGGGATTCCCGCTTTACGCACTGATTGGATTGAAGACCGTCAAGACGTTGAACATTATGAAGGGCGACGCGTACAATCTATCGACAATGGTTACCACTCAGAAACGCACAAAAATATTGTTGAACATCCATTCAAATATCAACCAAGACGCGCAAAAACGGGCAAACGTGTCACACAAATGTATTATGCCAAACAAGGGATCATCACAAAAGAAATGAAATTCGTTGCAGCACGTGAAAATGTCAGTCCAGAATATGTCAGAGATGAAATTGCGAGAGGGCGTGCGATCATCCCGAATAATATCAACCATCCAGAATCAGAACCGATGATTATTGGTAAAAATTTCCAAGTGAAGATTAATGCGAATATCGGTAATTCTGCCGTGTCGTCGTCTATTGAAGCAGAAATTGAAAAATTAGTATGGGCGATTCATTGGGGCGCGGATACGATGATGGACTTGTCGACAGGTAAAAACATTCATGCGACACGAGAATATTTAATTCGTAACTCGCCTGTTCCAGTGGGGACTGTGCCAATTTATCAAGCATTAGAAAAAGTGAACGGTATTGCGGAAGACTTAACCTGGGAAATATACCGTGATACTTTAATTGAGCAGGCTGAACAAGGTGTCGACTACTTTACGATTCATGCTGGGGTGTTACTCCGTTACGTGCCATTAACAGTAGACCGTTTAACAGGTATCGTGTCTCGTGGCGGTTCAATTATGGCACAGTGGTGTTTAGCGCATCATGAAGAAAGCTTTTTATACACGCATTTTGATGAAATTTGTCAAATACTGAATCGTTATGATATTGCTGTGTCACTCGGGGATGGTTTACGTCCAGGTTCAATTTATGATGCCAACGATGAAAGCCAAATTGCCGAACTCAAAACGTTAGGTGAACTGACTGACATTGCTTGGGAACATGATGTTCAAGTGATGATTGAGGGGCCTGGCCATGTCCCAATGCACAAAATTAAAGAGAACCAAGAGTTGGCTGACTTTTATTGTAAAGAAGCCCCATTCTATACTCTTGGACCACTTACAACTGATATTGCACCGGCATACGATCACATTACATCGGCTATTGGTGCGGCTCAAATCGCTAGTCATGGTACGGCGATGTTGTGTTACGTGACGCCTAAAGAACATCTAGGATTACCGAATAAAGAAGATGTGCGTGATGGTGTAGTGACGTATAAAATTGCGGCTCATGCAGCGGATATCGCTAAAGGGTTACCAGGTGCAACAGACCGAGATGATGCGATAAGTAAAGCACGTTTTGAATTCAGATGGATAGATCAATTTAATTTATCACTCGATCCAGAGCGTGCACGTGCGTATCATGATGAAACATTGCCAGCAGAATCAGCTAAAGTTGCCCATTTCTGTAGTATGTGCGGCCCGAAATTCTGTTCTATGCGAATTTCTCACAATATCCGTGAGGGCCCATAAAGAAAAATTAGAAGGGATGCAAGAAATGGCTGAAGTGTTTAAAGCACAAGGAAGCAAAATTTATCATTAAGAGAACTAAACGTAAGAGCTAGGATGTATTATCGATCCTGGCTCTTTTGATGTGTCATTGTATTGGAGTGGTGCCAATGAATGTGATAGCATTAAATCATTATTTTCTAAATATTTTTTGAGGTATGACATATTGGGAAAAACTTGAAATAATAGAGAAAAGGTGTATGATTTTATTATCTAAAAATAGAAATAGGGTGAAATCATATGGATAACACAAAAAATATAAAACATGCTTATCCTTATCTCGGTATTGTTATTTTATTACATATTGTTGGTATCGCATTGATGTGGATTGGAGGGTCGCAATATCCATTGTTAATGAGTATGGGCGTCATTGCGTATACACTCGGTTTACGTCATGCATTTGATGCGGACCACATTGCGGCGATTGATAATACCGTACGCAAATTGCTGGAACAAAAACAAAATCCAATGGGGGTTGGTTTTTACTTTTCATTAGGTCATTCCTCTGTTGTGTTTTTGATGGCTGCTGCATTAGGTATTGCGGTGACTTGGGCGCAACGTCATTTGGAAAGTTTTCAAGAGACAGGCGGGTTAATCGGTACCATTGTTTCAGGTGTTTTTTTATTGCTCATTGGAATTTTAAACTTAGTGATTTTAGTGCAACTGATTCAATTATTCCGTCAATTACGTCATCAAAACGTGACAGACGCACAGATGGATGAACTTATTGAATCACGTGGATTAATCATGCGTTTTGTTCGCCCTCTCTTCCAGTTTATTCAAAAAAGTTGGCATATCTACCCATTAGGTTTCTTATTTGGACTGGGCTTTGATACGGCAAGTGAAGTGTCATTACTCGCATTATCAGCAGGGGCTGCTCAACATACCGTGCAATTTTTAGGTATTATCACATTACCTATTTTGTTTGCTGCGGGTATGAGCTTGTTAGACACATTGGACGGTGTATTGATGACAAACGCGTATCATTGGGCATTTGACAAACCTGCACGCAAAATTTTCTATAACATTACGATGACCGCCATTTCAGTAGTTGCCGCAATTCTTATCGGAGACGTTGAAATTGTGCAATTGCTAGGTGAAAAATGGCATTGGCAAAATGGTTTTCTCGGCTGGGTAACTCAATTAGATTTCGGTTGGCTCGGGTACGCTTTAGTCATCGTGTTAATTCTTTCATGGCTCATTGCGATGGTAGTATGGAAAGTCGGTCGCTTTGAGGAAAAATGGAGCTAATTGTAACACGTAGTTTAACATTTATAAAACATAAATAAGACAGACGCTTGTTTGAAAATCTAAACAAGCGCCTGTCTTTTAAATTAAAGAAAAACATAAGAGGTAGGCACTAAATATTGCAAGAACCGTGCAAGACTCCTGAGGCACATAGGAATGCGCAGAACGGTTCAGCAATCGTTAAATAACATCTACTTTTGAGGACGATTGATATTTCAACAAAGTGATGATTTCGTATCCTAAAACATTATTTCCCTAAAGTCTTCTCAATGGTTGTATTTCTCCCTGATCTTGCGCCAATCGTCATAATAGCAAGTGCAGTCACGAGTAATACGAATAGTGATACAAACCATTGGCCTGTCCAATCATGTAAAACACCGAAGAACAATGGTCCGATACATGCGAATAAATAGCCCACTGCTTGCGACATCCCTGCTAATTTGGCTGCAGTTAAACCACTTTCGGTACGTAGACTGAACAGTGTATTCACCAAACCGAATGCGATTCCAAGTGCTATACCAATGATGATTAATGATAAAAGTGCCATGCGTGGTGCAAACATTAATATTAAAATAGTGACGGTAAAGAGAATACCTGTGAATGCGATCGGTAAGACTTGGTTTTTCAGGCGAGCAGCAAAAATCGGTGTGACAAATGTTAATGGAATAATGGCAATTTGTAATATCGATAAATAAAGGCCTGCACGTGACACCGGGATATCATACGATAACAAAAATTCCGGTAACCAGTTGATGAGTGAGTAGAAAATAAGTGATTGTCCACCCATAAGTAACGTGATTTGCCAAGAGAGTGGTGATTTCCATACGTTAACAGCATCGGACAGGTCGACTCGCTTTTGTGCGGTATGATGACGTAATTGGAATGTCCAAACGAGCACTGCGATGAAAGTCACGATGCCAATACTGCCTAATGCAATACTATAATTGTAATTTTTAAGTAACGGTGCGGCACCATAAGATGAAAGGGCACCAAAGATGTTCATGACAACGGTATAATAACCTGTCATGATGCCAATACGATACGGGAACTTGGATTTAATCATGCCAGGCGCCAGGACATTACCGAATGCAATCCCGATGCCAATGAGAATGGTCCCAATGTATAATAAACTCACTTCTGTCATACTTCTTAAAATGACACCGAATAGAATAAGTAATAAAGCGACAAAGAGTGAACGCGCCATACCAAAACGGTGACTGACTTTGGCGACAACTGATGAAATCACCGCAAAAGCTAATAAAGGAATAATGGAAATCAAACTAACAGCTGTGTTGGATAAGTTTAATGTATCTTTAATCGCGGGTAATACCACGCCTACTGAAGTAATGGGTGCTCTGAGATTGGCGGCAATTAGCATAATTCCAATGAAAAGCAGCCAATTGATACGGTTGGATTGTTGTTCCAAGGTGTAAACTCCTTTCAACATTTGTTATAATTGACAAAACGTTCTATATAAAGAACACACTATATCGTACATGATGTTCACTATATTGTAAATAGAAGGGGCTCAAAATGGAAAATATTAATACAGTTGTTGCAGAAAACTTACAATATTACCGACAAACACATCGTTTGAGTTTGGATAAAATTGCACAATTAACAGGCATTAGTAAAACAATGATTAGTCAAATTGAAAAAGGTGCAGCAAATCCAAGTATCAATACATTATGGAAAATCGCAAATGGCTTACGTATTCCGTTGACTTCATTAATTAGTGAAGAAAATGAAGCCATTCAAAAAATAGACCGCTCAGACATTCAACCGATTTATAATGATGATCGCTCGGTTGTAGTTTATCCATACTTCCCATATGAGGCGGCGCATGCGTTTGAAATGTTTTGTATGCGTATGAATGCGGATAGTATACTCGAATCGGATGCCCATCAGGAAGGTGCGAAAGAATATATTATTGTCAATGAGGGAATACTCACATTAACTGTTGGTGATGCACAGTATGAAATTGAAGCGGGACAAGCGATCAGTTTTAATGCGAATACAACGCATACGTATCGTAACCAAACAGATGAACAGCTGAGAATTACGGCGACAATTCAATATTAATGAAGGGGGAGTCTGCGGTGAGTGTGCCGGTAGACTACCGCTTGTTGTGAAGTGATGAAAAATTCAGTAGTATAGGAAATAAAATGGAAGCTTGAAAGGAGCATAGAATGAGAAAAGAAACAAAAGATATATTAATAGTTGTTGTGATTGGGCTTGTAATCGTTGGTTGCATCAAATGGCTTATTTTCACACCATACACTGTTAATGGCGCATCTATGCATCCTACATTCGAAACAGGTGACCGTGTTATTGTTAATAAACTCTCTAAAAAACTCAATACCTTGCAGCATGGTGATGTTATTGTATTTCATGAAGATGCGGATCGTGATTTTATTAAACGCATCATCGGTGTGCCGGGTGATCAGGTGAAATATCAAAATGATCAACTGTATATTAACGGCCAAAAGATCAATGAACCTTATTTAAAAAGTAATCAAAAAGAAAAAGCAGCCGAATTTTTGACGGAAAACTTCGATGTATCAGATATTGAAGGTTCAGATGGAAGGACCACGATACCTCAAGGACATTACCTAGTACTCGGTGACAATCGTATGAACAGTATCGATAGTCGCTCATTTACAGTAGGGTTCGTGGCACATGAAAGTATTGTTGGAGAAGCATTTCTGAGATATTGGCCTTTAGAACGTGCGAAATTTCAATTTAATCCTGGGACATTTGAAAAAGTTGAAGCATAGCGATGTTTCATGTGAAACGATAGAGTTTGTTGGAAATTTAAACTACACGAAAACATAAAAAATCACGGTGTACTTCGGCTTTGAAGTGTGACCGTGATTTTTGTATCTCAAGTAGATTGCTGAAGGATTCTGGGCATTCTTATTAGGTTAGACTTAAATTTGTGGAATATTTTCAATAGCGATGACTTGATCGTTTTGTGTATAGACTTTAATCGTGTATGGATTGTCTTGACGACTATCGTAATACCAAATATTGCCATCTGTCACGTTAGGTGCTTGATGGAAACTGATAAATTGCGAAGTCGACACTTGATGGGGTGTGACATAAATGTGTTCGATTTGATGTTGTGCATTATAACTGATAGCAAGATCCCCATATGACGCTGCATCACGACCATCAATTTCAACAGTCTTTTCTGGAGGACCATGTGTGGCTTCGACGTCTTTACGTGTTTCGCCGATGTGAAAATTTTGGTAACCATCGATGCGATCACTATGCATAAAGTCTTGGCTGAAATCGTATGATAGAACGTCAACTTGAACGGTTTGAGTATCTTGATGATGCTTTGTCGTGTGATTTTGAGCCATATTGAATTGGAAATCAAATTGCGACAAACGGTAGCCGCCATATATCATTGCACCGACTACACTGATGATGATTAAGATGATGAACGCAATGAGCCATTTCGGATTAGATGATGGAACAGGTTCATATTGGGGTGGATGTTGATGTGATCGGTTGGCATGCTTTTGTTGACGAGGTGTGAGGTCGCTTTTCAAAAAATAACCTCCTTTATTTCTTTTAATATTGTCATTATAAGTAGTTGCAGAATCGGAAACAACTATAAAATGCAAAAAATAATGAAAAATTTATTTGTAAATGAGACGTCCTTTTCTCCCTTTCATTTCATCCCACAAGGCTTGTTTCGGATGGAATAGAAGCAAGTGTAATGATTTGGATGACCTCTATTTACATACTTTTAATAATGACCTAAAACCATATTTAAATTGATTGATTACAATAGCAGTGTATCTAATATTTGCTATGGGGGTTATGACAATTATGAAATTTAAAAGGCAGTTTGCACAATTATCCATCGCGAGTGCGATCATCGCATCAACGCTAGGAACGGGAAATGTAGCATCCGCGTCAAGTGCGGGTGGTGCGCCTGATCAACAAGCAACATTATATGGAGATACGAAACATCCTAAAAATGTGATTTTCTTAGTAGGTGACGGTATGGGACCATCATATAACACCGCATACCGTTACTTTGCGGATAATCCTGACACTAAAGAAATTGAACGAACAGCTTTTGATGATTATTTAGTAGGAACACAACAAACACATTCAGATGATGAAAAAGAAAATATTACGGATTCTGCAGCGGCTGGGACGGCAATAAGTACGGGGCATAAAACGTATAATGGTGCGATTGGTGTCGACAAACAGCAAAATGATTTAGAAACTGTACTTGAACGTGCGAAAAAAATAGGAAAATCCACAGGTTTAGTCTCAACTGCTGAAATTACAGATGCGACACCCGCGGCTTATGCTGCAAACGTTGATGATCGTGACAAAAAAGATGAAATTGCACAACAGTTTTACGATCAACGGATTCAAAATCAACATAAAATTGATGTCATGTTAGGTGGCGGTGCGAAATATTTTGGCGAGGAAAATGGCAACATTAGCCAGAAATTTAAAAAAGATGGTTATGGCGTGGTGACCAATCGCCAAGAATTAGAGAACGCGAGTGAAAATCAATTACTGGGATTGTTTGCGGATGAAAATATGTCACTAGAAATTGATGCAGATAACGACCAACCTGAATTGGCGGATATGCAAAATGCGGCACTCAATCGTCTTTCGAAAAATGACAAAGGTTTCTTCTTAATGGTGGAAGGTGCATCGATTGATAAACAAGGTCATTCGAACGATGTTACAGGTGTCATGTCTGAAATGGAAGCATTTGAAAAAGCATTTGCGAACGCGATTGATTACGCCAAAGCAAATCCAGATACACTCGTTGTAGCAACTGCCGACCATTCAACTGGTGGCTTAAGTATGGGAGAAGGTGGCACTTATGAATGGAATCCTGAACCAATCCAACAAATGAAGCACTCAGGAAAATGGATGACAGAACAAATTGTGGACGGTAAAGGTGTTGAAGAAACAATTCGAGCAGGATATGGATTTGACTTAACTTCAAAAGAAATCAAAGCCATTCAACAAGAAGCGGATCAATTGAAACAGTTAGACGAAGAGAGCGACGACTATGAAAAGCAACAACAAAAATTGGCCGACGCCATTCAAGCCCCTATTAATAAAAAATCTAATACAGGTTGGACAACAACAGGCCATACTGGTGTAGACGCCAATACGTATGCATTTGGACCAGGTGCTGACCAGTTCCGAGGCAATATCGATAACACAGACAATGCGAAAAACATCTTCAACTTTTTGGGGATGTAGTTAAGTAGAATTAAGAGGTAGGAATAAATTAAAAAAGCACTCACATTAGACAATTATGTTTATTGTGAGTGTTTTTTATTATTTTATAAACAGTATACCATGGAAGTATTTGTTTTATAATTTTAATTTTTCTTTTATATTTTGCTTCACACGCTGTTGTAATATCGTATAATTATAGTTATTAGATCATATTATATTGATTATATATATAAAGCTATAGACAAAGGGGTTTTAGTATGAATGAAGAGACTCGCTCAAAGATTAAATCACAAATACACGACATAAGAAAAATGGGATATTCATGGTCTGAAATAAAGAATACCGATTTTGACAGCGGTTCAAAAGAAAGTTATCTAAAAAACGTAGTGAGTCGATATGTTTTAGCTAAAAAACCAGTGACTTCAAGTGATTGGGATGAGATTGTTAATGAAATGGAAGAGTTAGAAAAAAAGGTAGAACTAAGAAAACTTAGCGATTGAGTTAAAAGTAACTTTCAACTGCCTAGTGATCCTTATTCTGCATGGATTAAGTATAAAGAAAAATTGAAAGAAAATGGATTTTCAACTAAATCAATTGAGAGAATCGAACAGTCGTCAATAGATATTCTAAGAGGGTTATCAACTAACACTGTAAAAGATGGACCTATAAAAGGGTTGGTAGTTGGTAACGTACAATCAGGTAAAACTGCAAATATGGCTGCAGTTATGGCTATGGCGGCTGATAATGGTTTTAATTATTTTATTGTTCTTTCAGGTTTGATTGAAAACTTGCGTCAACAAACTGCAAATCGTCTTTTTCAGGATTTAAACACTTATGGATATGGTAATTGTCATTGGCGAAAAATTGATAATCCTACATTGAAATCTAATGATTCTGAAATGAATATGAGCCAATATAATTTATCAAGTAATAGTAAAGATAAATTTTTTACGGTTTGCTTAAAAAATAAAAGCAGACTAAATGAACTGAAAAAATGGTTATTATTTGATAAAAACAAAGCGAAACAATTAAAAGTATTAATTATTGATGATGAAGCAGACCAAGCGAGTATAAATACGAAAGATGTTCAATCAAATGAGTATACTGCGATTAATGGAATAATTCGTAATATTGTAAATAGTAATAAATTTGAAGGAATGAATTACATTTCTTATACCGCAACGCCGTACGCAAATGTACTAAATGAAACAGGAAAAAACTCGTTATATCCTAAAAACTTTATAGCGGTGCTAGAGGATTCTGAAGATTATATAGGGCCTACACAATTATTTGGAACAGAAGAACCTGAGCGTAGTCCAGCACTTGATATCGTGATTCAAATCAACAATCGTGATGCAGATATTGTGAAACAAATTCAAAGTGGAGAATCTGGAGAACCACTACCTCTGAGTTTTAAAGATGCTATTCATTGGTTTTTAATCACAGTTGGTGCAATGAGGAGTTTAAAATATAGAAAACCAATTAGCATGTTAGTACATACAAGTTTTAAGATTGATCATCATAGTGTGATTGCCGATAAAATTAGAAAATATTTATCTTATGTAAAATCTAATTTTAATAATATTGAACCACTTATGAAAGATTTATATTTGAAAGAAAAGCAGTCGTTGACAATTGAAAGATTTAAGGAAACGATGACCAACTATTCAGCATTAGATGAAATTGTGGATTATCCAACATGGTCAGAAATTTTGTTGGAACTTCGTGAACTAATGAGTTTAAACGATAACACTTTTATATCACATATTAACTTATCTGAAGATGGTGTACCTATGTATCATAATGGCATCCATTTAGCCATCGATAACAGTAAATCAAAAGCTAAGGACCAACATGTGAGACTTCTTTATCCTGAAAAACAAGATATGCCTGAAAAAGCACCAGCATTCATTGTAGTAGGAGGGAATACACTTTCAAGGGGACTAACAATTGAAGGACTAACATCAACTTACTTTTTAAGAGCAACTAATCAAGCTGATACTTTAATGCAAATGGGGCGTTGGTTTGGTTATAGGAAAGGCTATGAATTGTTTCCTAGGGTATGGATGGACGAATTGGCACAAGAAAAATTCACTTTTATTAGTCAAATGAATGAAGAATTAAGAGAAGAGATAAGAATGTATGCGCAAAGCAAAATGACACCAATCGAATATCAACCTAGAATTAAAAATTCACCCAATTATAGACTATTAAAAATAACTGCAAGTAATAAGATGCAATCAGCTATTCCTGATTCATATGATTTTACAGGATTTAACAGTCAAACAATATATTTTGAAAACAACATTCAAATTTTAAAAGACAATTTGTTAAATACAGAATCGTTTCTTAATGCTTTACCAAAACCTGAAATAAAAAAAAGCAAAATGATATGGAGAAATATTCCAACACATTCGGTTAACGAGTTTCTAGAAAAATACCATGTTTGTGAGCAAGACATAAAAATGTCAACACTTCCTCTTTTAATAGAATGGTTCGAAAAAAATACAGGTGAGTTTGATGGTTGGAACATCATATTATCGAGTGTTGGCCACGTAGAAAATACAAAAAATACAGAGAATGATTGGAACATACATGGCTTCTCACCAAAAAAGGTTAACCGTTCGAAACATGGTAAGAGAAGCGATAATGTATTAGCATCCATTGGTGCCTTAAGATCACCAAGTGATTTGTTAGCTGATGTTGAAGGGGAAAGTGTTAACTATAATATAAGCAAAATTAGTGAAGTCATGGAAATTCGAAATAAAAATGGGCTAAGTCGAACGCCACAACTGGTTATTTATAGAATTGATAAGAATTCTAAACCTACAAAGGCAAGTACCGAAAATAGAGTTCCTCTGGATTTTGATGAAGATATTATAGGTATAAATCTTATGATACCAAGTGCGCCAAATAAAAAGAAAAAGAATTTTGAAGCGTATATTAAAGCTAAGATAGATCCTACTATTAGAGATGTAGAGGAGGAGCAATTTATAGATAAGGAGGAATATGAGAATGAAGATTAAGCAGGCATTTAATGATGTGCAGAGCATGTCTCAAGACGGTGATGCTATATTGCGTTCATTACAAAATAAGAGTATGCCCGTTATAGATTTGTTGGTCCGTGAATCACTACAAAATAGTTTGGATGCAACATTGCCAGAATCTAAGGAAACAAAAGTTGATTTTATTTTAGGGGAATTCAATTCTTCATTATTGGCGCCACATTTTGAAGGGATATCGGAACAATTAACTTCAAGATTTAAAGCGCCAGCAGATTTTATAGCAATAAAAGATAGTAATACAACGGGATTAACAGGTGATTACAAATCTACAGACGCTCGGATAGCTAATAAAAGTAATTTTTTTAAACTTGTCTTTAGTATTGGTAAAAATCAAGAAATGGATGGTGCAGGAGGTAGTTGGGGGTTAGGAAAAACGAGCTACTTTAGAATTGGTATAGGCATCGTAATTTATTATACAAGAGTCAAAAATGAGAACGGATATGAAGAAAGACTTATAGCATCACTTATAGAAAGCCCAAAGCAAAAACTTAGATTGTTACCTGAAAATGAAAGAGGTATTGCTTGGTGGGGAGAATACGAAAATGATAAATCTTCGCAATTGTTACCATTGACCGAGTCTAATGATATTAAAGAAATATTAAATGTTTTTAATATTGAAAGGTATAAAGAGGATGAAACAGGAACGACTATTATCGTCCCTTATATTGGAGAAAATGAATTATTTATTGAAAATAAAGAAAGTGTCCCATATCCTTGGGAAATGAAAAGGAAAGATGCAATTAAATTAGCGGTTCAAAGATGGTATATGCCAAGATTAAGTAACGACAAATATAGCGAGGTATGTGATAATTCCGTTTTAATATGTACAGTAAATGGAGAACCCTTTATTAAAGGTTTTAATACAGAGCCTGTTTTTGATCTATTTCAAGATTTATATAACTCGGCTGCAACAGGAGATCCACAAAATGAAAATATAACTGTAAAAGAAGTATTTCTTAAAGGAAATGCAATGAAAATTCCAAAGGAGACACGAGTTGGAAGGGTTGCTTTTTGTGAAGTTGGGAAAGAGGAAATGAAAATGATGCCCCCTGACAATAAATTCTCACCTTTAGCTTACATTGGTTCTAAAGATGAAAATAAAGTCGAAAGGAATAGCTCTATAGTCATTGCCTATACTCGTAAGCCAGGTATGATTATTGAATATAATCTAGATGGAGAATGGTCACCTAATAAAACCAATATTTTAGGAGAAGAAATTAATTTATTTGGCTTTTTTGTTCCTAACTCAGATGGGAACCTTATTGAAAAATATGAAAAGCTTGGATATTCAACATTAGAACAATACTTAAGAGCTACAGAGAATGCTGATCACGCGAGTTGGATAGATGAAACAGGATTTGGAGTTATACGTCGTATCAAAGATTATACTGCAAAACAAATACTGTCTCATTACACAGAGAATATTTCGGACAATCAAACGTCTGCTACATCGGGATTGTCTCGTAAGTTTGGGAATTTATTAATGCCAAAAAGAAATTTTGGTAAGTCATCTTCAAGTTGGAAGCATGACGAAAGAAAATCCAGAAATGTAGGGAGTAGAAATAGAGTATCTGATATAAGAGTGATTGAATCTAACCCAATTGATGAAACTAATGTAGAAGTCAAATTTAAAGCGAGAATACAAAAAGCATCTTTAAATAGAATATTCATACAAATTCTGTCTCAAGAAAAGAAAATAACTAAAAAGGTATGGTCAGATTCAATTAGTACACATACTATTTTTCCATTTGAAATAGAAGATTTAATTATTGATTACATTGATACTGAAAAATTTGGCATGAGTTTTAAATATTTTAAAGACCCTCATATTTCTTTTTGTCAAGAAGATAAAAGTGAAATTTTTATAGAAACTACTTTAGACAGTCAAATCATGATTGAAGGCAAACTATTATTAAAAATGCATTCTAGCGAATTTATACCGAGTATTGCTATTTCCTCAGAAAATGAAAAGGCGGAGGAAAAACTATGAAACAATCAGTTAACCAAATAGCACTTTATAGGAAAATTAACAGTGAAATAACCAAAGAGGCCCAGATGCACTTTTCGCCATTAAAAATTTGTTATGAAAATGATGATGAAATTAAAACTATTGACATAGATATTACTGAAGATAAAGAGATATTAATCAATGAAATCGACTCCATGTGGTCCCCTTATGAAAACGAGTTGCAAATAGAGCAGGAGTTAATTATAGGCAACCCAAAAGCATTATTTGGAGAAAAAGGTGTAACTTGTGAAGATAATACTATTGGTTTCGCCGTACATATCCATTCAAAAACGTCATATTATCAAAAAGTTAAAGAAATTGGAAGCATTACTTTTAATGATAGCGAAGAATTAAAGCTAATATATAAAGAAAAGTTTGATAAAGATTTTTTAAGGGGCTCTATAAATTTTGACTTTTTCTTATATTTAAAAGAAGTAAAGAAAACAAAACCTTATTTTGCTAATAAAATAGGCATGAAGTTAACAGTAGAGGATTTAAATACTTTCAAAATTATTGTGGATGGCTCAGGTTCAATTTTTCCGATTACAGAATTCAGTGAAAAAGGTGGGCCACTTTGGAAAGTTAATAAAAGCTGGATTGATGCAAGTGAAGATACTTTTGATAGTTCCAATGTTAGCTTAATGATTAATAATAAACACTCGTTATACCACAAAGTAACTAGTGGAAAAAGTGACAAAATGTTAACGGGATCGATAGTATTACAAGTTATATCGATGATAATAGATGAAGTGATTAATAAAGAAAACCAAAGCATTGAAGATGAAGAAGAAATAATAGAGGGGACAATATTAGCAGCAGTTTCATATTGGGTTAAAACTTTTGAAGTACAAACCCAAGATATATTTACAATACAAAGCTCTTTATTTGCAAATATGGAAAATGAAGTGACTCAGGAGTGAGAAGATGATTAATTGGGATATTATTTCTTACGATATTGGAAAAGCATCTAAAGATTTTGCTTCATTGAGTGTGGAGAGTAAAAAAATTAATCCAATAGAAATAAGTTCAGAATTTGAAAAGTTGAGACAAAAATTATTAGAGGCAAGAGATGAAGTCTATGATCAAAATGAATTCGATACATCAAATAAGTTGGATTATAAATTTGATTTACTATTTGGATTAAAAGTATATGAAATTTTAAATGAAAGTTGCGGATTTTCAAATAGAGCGGCTAGCAATGATGATGTTTGGAGATTTTTATCTATTGAAATTATTCCTGATATCGTTCATTCAAGGCAACAATTTAAAGAAGAATATTTTTATAAAAAACCACGTAGAATTTGGCTGAAAACAATTTGGTGGTACATACACTTGTCATGGCAAGGTAACCAGGAAGATACATTTGAGATTTTGAAAAACAATACTACTGATACGATTATGCAACTTGTAGACCGCTCAGGTATAGGGTACAACATTGATTTATACCGAGAAATAATGAGACAGTACGTAAATTATAAGGACAATGATAGAAGTTTGTTTAGAAGGATATTAAAATTAAACGTTGCAAGAGTACTTACAGTGACCCCAGAATTATTTGAAGAAGGAATCAAAGGTTACGTTGAAAGTTTATATGAAGCGGTTAAATAAGTATGGAAAATAGTGATTCACTCTATTCAAAAGTCATTGTAAGCAACTTTGAAAAGTACAGCAAACTAAAAATTATCAGTGGTTACGCATCAAGTGCCTTTTTAGAATATGTATTAAATAATGCGAATAAAGTAATTATTGATTTATACATTGGTATGTCTCAAGAGGGCGTCTCATTAAACGAACATCAAAGGTTTCAATCTCTTTGTAAATCTAATCCTAATGTAAATGTTTTTTATCAATATAAAGGTAAACCTACGCATATAAAGCTATATGTGTTTTATGGAATTAAAAGTTCAACAACATATGTAGGATCAGCAAATTTTACTGAGAATGGTTTTGTTAATAATAGAGAGCTACTTGTGCAAAGCGAGGAAAGTTTTAATTATCTATTTGATATTCAAAGTCAAAGTTCAATACATTGTAATGATCAAAATGTTGGTAATTATATTAATTTTTTTAATGATGACAAAGTTGTTAATTCGGAAAAAGATGATGTTGATGCTGAAAAAGAAATAAATGTCGAATCAGATTTACAAAGGATGGTCCAAAAATTCAATGAGAAGCATGATATTAGAGATTTAAGCAATGGCTATTTATTGCCGATTGTAACTGATGAAAATGCCAACAAGCTTTGGAATCAAACCGGAGTGAACGGTGTTTTTCACAGTGGAGACTCTTATTTGAGAAAGGCGAATAATCATTCTTTAAAAGAATTTTTTACTATTGATGAATTCAAAATAATAGCATATGATGGAAAATGTTACGATGCAAAATTAAAAGGTAATTTTTACAGGGAACTACACGTAGAAGGATGGAACTTTTATGATGAGTTATTTAAATGGTTGGATTTAAATAGCAAATTACCAATTAATCATACACATTTAAGAGAGTTGGGATATACTTCTTTTTATTTTGAAAAAAAGGAAAATGATGTGTATTTAATGACGTTAGTAAATGGTTTATAGGGGGGAGATTATGTTTAAAGTCATTGAAACTTTTAGTGGTATTGGTAGCCAAGCTCAAGCGCTTAAAAATATTGGAGCTAATCATTCTGTCGTTGCAACGGTGGAATGGGAAATTGCTGCCATTTATGCATATGATATTATTCATAACGGCCCTCAAAATTTAAAAGACTATAGGCACCATACAAAACAATCTCTTGTTGAAGAAATATCAAAGTATAATATTTCAAACGATGGAAAAAGCCCTATATCTAAAAGGGGTATTAATCATATGAGTATGGTACAATTGAAAGCAATTTTAGCTGCAATTGAAAGAAGCCATAACTTAGTCGATATTACACAAGTCAATGCAGAAAATTTACCTGTTGCGGATTTATTAACATATTCATTTCCATGTCAAGATTTATCGGTAAGTGGAAATTGGCACAAAAATGTTGGCGGTATTGATCGAAACGCCAATAATAGAAGTACGTTATTATGGCAAATTGAACGTATTTTGATTGAACTTGAAAATAGTAATAAACCGTTGCCTAAATTCCTATTGATGGAAAATGTAAATAACATTCTTTCAAATAAGCATATAAAAAACTTCAATGAATGGAGTTCATTTCTTAAAGAACTTGGCTATATTAATCAAATTTACACGCTAGATGCGCGTGCGTTTGGTGTTCCTCAGAGTAGAGTGAGGACTTTTATGATTAGTGTGCTAGCTACAGATTATGAAGAAGTAACAGAAATACAAAATTATTTTGATATGAATAATCTAGAAAATTATCAAATTGACATATCAAAAATGACGCCATTAAAAGAATACTTAAGATTAGACTATAGCGATCAAGTGTATAGGAACGAAGCGATAGAAAGTACACCACAACTCACTGGCTCAAGAGAAAAGATTTGCCAACTAAATAAACAATTAGCGAAAGGGCGATATGAAATACTAAGTTCATTTGCTAGAACAGTAACAACAAAGCAAGATAGACATCCAAATTCGGGAATTATTTTATATGACGAAATATTGACTGACATTAATAAAAAATATAGAAATCTAACACCTAGAGAATGTTTTTTATTAATGGGATTTAATGAAGAAGCTTTTGATTTATTAATAAACAATAATATTCAGGTGTCGGCAAATAAACAAATGTTAACAAAGTCTAAATTGATTAAACTTGCTGGTAACAGTATCGTTGTCCAAGTCTTAGAAGAAATTTTTAAGCAAATTATAGAGATAGACAACAAAATTTTGAAAAAGCATCAAAATAAATACGAAGGACAAGTAGAAGTCGTATAATTTTGTTATAAATAAATTGAATAACTAGTATTTGAGGTCGTAAATTAAAACATTAACACAAATCAATACTATGCCACAAAAGCGATTGCGATATGCGTCGCTTTTAATTTTGCCTCAATCTAGCTATAATAATGATATTAATTTAGGTAATCCTAATTTTCAGTTCGGTTATATTTGACGAGAGAGATAGAAGAGGAAAAGGTAGAGTAAGATGAGAAAAAGTTTGGAAGAAATTAATGGGACGGTCACATATCAACGTGATGCACCAGCATGGAAAAAAGTGTTTTTCTTTCTCGGACCAGGTGCGCTTGTTGCGGTAGGTTATATGGATCCGGGGAACTGGATAACGTCGATGGCTGGAGGTGCACAATATGGTTATATCTTGTTGTCAGTCATTTTAATGTCAAGCTTAGCTGCGATGTTACTCCAAAGTATGTCTGCACGTTTAGGTATCGCAAGCGGGATGGATTTAGCACAAGTGACGCGTACGATGACCTCTAAAAAAGTAGCGATTGTTTTATGGCTTCTCACAGAATTTGCGATTATGGCAACAGATATTGCAGAGGTTATCGGAAGTGCGATTGCGTTGAATTTACTTTTTCATATTCCGTTATGGCTCGGTGTGACATTGACAGTATTAGACGTGTTTTTATTGTTAGGGATGATCAAGCTCGGTTTCCGCAAAATTGAGGCGCTTGTCACGGTATTAGTTCTAACAGTGTTCATCATTTTCGTCTTTGAAGTGTATTTGTCAGATCCTGTATGGGGCGATGTGTTTAGTGGCTTTTTACCGCAATCTTCAGTCGTGACACAACCCGGTGCTTTATACATTGCATTAGGGATTATCGGTGCAACGATTATGCCACACAACTTATACTTAAATTCATCTATCGTTCAGTCACGGAACTATGGACGCCAATCAGATGAAGAAAAACGTGAAGCCATTCGATATGCGACGATTGACTCTAATGTCCAGTTGTCACTAGCTTTTGTCGTGAACTGTTTATTATTAATTTTAGGGGCGGCACTGTTTTTTGGAAGCGGTGAAGCACTCGGTGGTTTCTATGATTTATACGATGCGTTATCACATTCACAAGTTTCTACTGTGATTGGTGGTGCTGTGATGAGTACGTTGTTTGCGGTAGCATTGTTAGCATCAGGGCAAAACTCTACTATTACCGGCACGTTAGCAGGACAAATTATAATGGAAGGTTTCGTACATTTAAAAATGGCACAATGGGTTCGACGCCTTGTGACACGTGTCATTGCCGTGATGCCAGTTTTTTTCTGTTTATGGTTATATGGTTCGAGTACCGAAAAAATCGAAAATCTTCTCATCTTTACACAAGTCTTTTTAAGTTTAGCCTTACCTTTAAGTGTCATTCCGTTAGTCATTGCGACAAATAATCCCAAAATTATGGGAGAAAACTTCACTAATCCACGTTGGGTGAATATCGTAGCATGGGGATTAGCTGTGATTTTAACAGTGCTTAATATTTATCTCATTTACGCAACTTTTGGCGAACTCATTTAATATTTTGAAATCAGGGCTTGGACAAGCATTTGTTCAGGCTTTTTTCATTTGTTAAAAAAATGGAGAAGAATAATATACCCAATTGTTTTCTATTTACGCTTGAAAATAGCAATGGTTAAAAATAAATATATATTCATTGAAATTGCATAAATAATCACAATTCAATTCGTTAAATAAATTTTTAACATTCTTTATGTAATTTATAAAGGCGTTTTTACAATAGTTTGATTGTTGGAAAGTTATATATATTCAAAACATGAGATTAAATTGAATGTATGTAATTTGCATTAATTTTTGATTTTCGATAACCTATTGCTTGTATCAAGACGTTGCACAACACGAATCGACAGAGAAGGAGCTAAAAAGAATAAGGGGTGCTTAAAATTGCATAAAAATAATAAATTGATGGATTGGGTCGTGTTCATCGGTACGGCAATTGTGTTACTGATGGCCGTGATACCGATGATGGTGTTTCCTGAACAGAGTCGTTCGGTCGTAGTCGCAATGAATTCGTTCGTTACAACCAAAATGGGCGCCATTTATCTTGTATTGGGACTTGCGATTTTTTGTTTTGTGTTATACATAGCATTTGGTAAATATGGTTCGGTCACTTTAGGACGTGCCAGTGATAAGCCAGAATTTAGTGACTTTGCGTGGGCATCCATGCTATTTTGCGCAGGTATCGGTTCAGATATCTTGTACTGGGGCGTTATCGAATGGGCGTATTATTATCAAGGGCCGCCACATGGTGCGAAGCCATTTTCTGAGGAAGCTTTAAACTATGCGACAATGTATGGGATGTTTCATTGGGGTCCTATCGCATGGTCGATTTATGTTTTGCCAGCATTGCCGATCGCCTATTTAGTATTCGTTAAAAAGCAACCCGTTTTTAAAATTAGCCAAGCATGTCGTCCGATTTTAAAAGGACAGACAGATAAAACGTTAGGTAAACTTGTGGACATTTTATTTATTTTCGGGCTCATTGGTGGTACAGCAACATCACTTGCGTTAGGCGTACCAATGATTTCAGCGGGTCTTGAAAAGTTATTTGGTTTCGACGGGTCAAGTATGGTCGTCAAAAGTATCGTCTTAATTTGTATTACGATAGTATTTGCTTACAGTTCGTATCAAGGTTTGAAAAAAGGCATTCAAGTGCTCAGTGACTTGAACGTTTGGTTATCATTTGTTTTATTAGGTTTTATCTTTGTCGTTGGCCCAACTATCTTTATTATGGAAACGACAGTCACAGGATTTGGAAACATGTTGAAAAACTTTTTCCAAATGGCCACATGGCTCGAACCGTTCGGCGGTATCGGTGGACGTGAAGAAACGAACTTCCCACAACAATGGACGATATTCTATTGGTCATGGTGGATTGTATACGCACCATTCATCGGATTGTTCATTGCACGTATTTCAAAAGGGCGTACGTTGAAAGAGGTTATTTTAGGTACGATTGTTTATGGGACATTCGGTTGTGTACTGTTCTTCGGTATTTTCGGTAACTACGCCGTATATTTACAAATTTCAGGACAATTCGATGTCATCCAATTTTTAAATTCACACGGTACAGAAGCAACCATTATTGAAGTGATTAGCCAACTGCCATTTTCAAAAATCGTGATCGGCTTGTTTATCTTGTCAGCGTTCTTATTCTTAGTGACAACCTTTGACTCAGCTTCATACATTGTTGCTGCGGCGACACAAACACGTGTGAAAGGCGAGCCTATCAAGTTAAACCGTTTATTCTGGGCATTTGCGCTTTGTTTACTGCCATTTTCGCTCATGTTAGTCGGTGGTGAAAAAGCATTAGAAATTTTACAAACCGCTTCAATTGTTGCAGGTGTGCCATTGATTGTCATTTTTATTATCATCATGATCTCCTTTATGATGATTTTAGGTGGGGATCGCATAGCCTTACAAAGCCGTGCCGATCGCTTTAAACGTATCGAACGCCGCTCATTAAGAATCTTACGTGTCGGTGAAGATGAAGAAGACGACAATTTATAACGCTACAAAATAAAGGTGTAGGGCAGAAATCTCATTAACGAGGTTCCGGTGTCCTACACCATTTTTTATGAGTTACAATAAATATTTCGGACTTATTCAAAAACAGGATTGGACTAACAATTGTTAAACTGTTGTGAAGGGAATACTTTTTGTAAGAATCATGATAGAGGAAATAATCCGTAATGCGAATGTATATAAGTTTTTATAATGCACTTTGTATGAAGTTTGCATACATCAAATAAAGTGAAATATGAGTACTTTTAATGAGAGGGAAATCGGAGTATAATCAATTGCATTAAACATAGAAGCCTATGAGCCATATGTCAATCATTCTCACCTATGAAATTTATAATGATATGAGGTGATAGCATATGACAATCATAATCAATTTAGATATTTATCTACCAATATCTTTGACGATGATAGGTACTTTATGCATGACCATTGTTTTGTATAAAAAGTCAAAAAAATAAGCTCCCGTTACGGCAATAACGAGAGCACCTAATCATAGGCTATAATGATTAACATACATTGAGTTCTAACAGCTCACTAATATGTTACTATGTTTTTGCACCTAGGACAAGTTTTCCCGACTTACTAGGTGTTTTTTTTAGTATCTAAATTGTATCATCGCTTACTAAAAAATACAACACTTTCGATAACCGTAAAAGAAGTGCTAACGCGTGCGACTAAAACGAAATATAACTCAAAATTGCAGAACAGCCCGCTACTCGTTTATCTCACATTTCTTTAGATTGTAGAGTGGAGATAATAGATTTTCTTATTTGACCAGATTCCGGAATCGAAGTATGAATGATAATGATAGAGTCAATCATTTCGCAGTGAATAACAATGCACAGACATACCCAAGATTGCAAGAACCATGCAAGACGCCTGACGTTACTTTATACAAACCATTAGTGTGAGTATGATTGTGCATATTTCCTAAACTCCAGAGTCGAAGCGTAAAGAAAGACAGCAAAAGCAATAGGGTGTGGAGCGAGACGTAATTTAAAATTGCAAGACAGCCCGAGACTCCCGAGGGATCAGACGAAGCCGAAAATCCAATTCGGCTTCAAAGCAATGTACATTATAATCAAGCCGAATTTAGTTGAGGCGAGTCCCCTGGGAAACGCGAGGGCAAGTTCTGCAATTTAAAAATGCTCAAACAAAAAAGCTTTATGCATGTCATTTGAACAACATCGCATAAAGCCCTTATCATCATTCCTTCGACTCTGGAATAGGAAAATACTCAAAAATCTTCCCACTCTTCAACGCATCACTAATCGACTCAAGCCAATAATAATAAACACGTGAATCTGCCATGTGCGCCTTGATCTCAATAGCCTCTTCCTTCAACGCATCATCCACATCATCTGCCGCAATAATCTCATCAATCAGGGCCTCAGACTCTTTCAATGCTGCCAAATTAATCGAAATTTCACGATTCCACTTTTTGGCAAAAAAATTAGAGAAAAACTCAAAGAAATCTTTTTCAGCCTCAAAATGTTGCTTACGACTGCCGCGTGTCAAACGTTGCTTCACAATATCGAACTCTTGTAACTTTTTCACACCCGCACTCATACTGGGCTTACTCATCTGTAATTCCTGGCGCATTTCATCCAGCGTCATACTCTCTTTAAAAAGCATAATGCCATACAAATTCCCTACGCTACGATTAATGCCGTAAAGGTCCATCGTCTCAGCAATAGAATTAATGACAATATCTTTCGCTTCTTCTAGTTTGGCTTCATATGTTTTTGCGCGTGCCATGAATACGACACCTCCTATCATCATAAAACATTTTAACATTTTACTTGAGAAAAGCGAGTCATTAATTTATAAAATTTCTAACATTCTTTATCAATTTAACGCTTTTTGTAGAAATGTGCAATACAATCGCTAGCAGTTGACAGTGTGATTTTTCATGTGATAAAGTTAAGTTTGTGAAATTCGTTAAATAAAAACTTAACAAACTTAACGGAGGGATACTGATGGAAGCTGTAAACCGATTATCTCGTCGCCAATATATAGATGGTGAATGGGTTGAGAGTAGTAATAAAGCAACACGTGAAATCATTAATCCGTACAATCAAGAAGTCATTTTAGAGGTGTCAGAAGGAACTGAAGCGGATGTTGAACGTGCCATTCTTGCAGCTCGTCGCGCATTTGACGAAGGGACTTATGCGAATGAAACTGGCGAAGCAAAAGGCCAAAAAGTACGTGCCATTGCAGATAAAATTAAAGAAAACCGTGAAGAATTAGCTTATTTAGAAACGTTAGATACAGGTAAAACGTATGAAGAGTCGTTAGTAGACATGGATGACATTCATAACGTGTTTATGTATTTTGCAGGTTTAGCAGATAAAGACGGTGGTGAATTAATCAACTCACCGATTGAAAACACAGAAAGCAAAGTTGTGAAGGAGCCCATTGGTGTTGTGACACAAATTACACCTTGGAACTATCCATTATTACAAGCATCATGGAAAATCGCACCAGCTTTAGCGACGGGTTGCTCGCTTGTCATGAAGCCAAGTGAGATTACACCTTTAACGACAATTCGCGTTTTTGAATTAATGGAAGAGGTTGGTTTTCCAAAAGGTGTTATCAATTTAGTTTTAGGTGCAGGTTCTGAAATTGGCGATGTCTTATCATCACATCCTGAAGTGGACTTAGTGTCATTCACAGGTGGTATTAAAACAGGTAAACATATTATGAAAAAAGCAGCGGATCATGTGACCAACATTGCGCTTGAATTAGGCGGTAAAAATCCAAACATTATTTTTGATGACGCGGATTTCGAACTTGCGGTAGACCAAGCGTTAAATGGCGGCTTTTTCCATGCGGGTCAAGTATGTTCAGCCGGTTCACGTATTATCGTGCATAACGCTATTAAAGATAAATTTGAAGCAGCACTCATTGACGCTGTGAAAAGAATCCGACTCGGTAACGGTTTTGACAAATCGACTGAACTCGGACCACTGATTTCAGCAGAACACCGTGCCAAAGTTGAAAGTTATATGGAAGTTGCGAAAGAAGATGGCGCTACGATTGCGGTTGGTGGTCAACGTCCAGAGCGCGAAGACTTACAAAACGGCTTTTTCTTTGAACCGACTGTGATTACAAATTGCGACACTTCTATGCGTATCGTTCAAGAAGAAGTATTCGGACCTGTTGTGACAGTAGAAGGCTTTGACACAGAAGAAGAAGCGATCCGTTTAGCAAATGATTCCATTTACGGACTTGCTGGTGGTGTCTTTACGAAAGATATCGGTAAAGCTCAACGCGTCGCAAGCAAAATGAGAATGGGTACCGTATGGATCAATGACTTCCATCCTTATTTCGCGCAAGCACCATGGGGTGGTTACAAACAATCTGGTATCGGCCGTGAGTTAGGTCATCAAGGTTTAGAAGAATATTTAGAAACGAAACATATTTTAATGAATACGAATCCGGAACCCGTGAAATGGTTTAGCCAATCTTAAAAATCGAGTAACATCAGTGAGAAAAACGGATTGATAAGAAGGTCATGATTCACATCACGTACCGACAACCACGACAGTTCATGACTTTTTGTACATAAAAAGACGAGAAAATACAAAGTTATGGAGGAGTTTTTGTTATGAGTAAAGCGTACGATAAAATGTATGACTATATCATTATCGGTGGCGGTAGTGCGGGGTCAGTTTTAGGTGCACGTTTAAGCGAAGACAAAGATAAAAAGGTATTGGTCCTTGAAGCGGGACGTAGTGATTACCCATGGGACTTATTAATTCAAATGCCTGCCGCGCTCATGTATCCATCTGGCAATCGTTTTTATGATTGGAAATACGAAACTGACGGTGAACCGCATATGGGTGGCCGTAAAGTGTTCCATACACGTGGGAAAGTACTCGGTGGTTCAAGCTCAATTAACGGTATGATTTATCAACGTGGGAACCCATTAGACTATGAAAAATGGGGTCAACCAGAAGGCATGGACACGTGGGATTACGCACACTGTCTGCCATACTTCAAACGTTTAGAAACAACATTTGGCGCAGATGCGGATGATCCGATTCGTGGTTTAAACGGCCCAATCAAATTACGTCGTGGTCCAGCTGACAACCCATTATTCCACGCCTTTTTCGATGCCGCTGTAGAAGCAGGTTATAGAAAAACAAAAGATGTGAATGGGTTCCGTCAAGAAGGTTTTGGACCATTTGATAGCCAAATTCATAACGGTCGTCGTGTATCGGCTTCACGTGCGTATTTACGTCCAGCCATGAAACGACCTAATTTAACAGTAAAAACACGTGCATTTGTAGAAAAGCTGCATTTCGACGGTAACACAGTGACAGGTGTGACATACAAACGTAACGGCCGTTTACACAAAGTGCTTGCAAAAGAAGTGATTTTATCTGGTGGCGCGTTCAATACACCACAATTATTACAACTGTCAGGGATTGGTGATTCGGAACATTTACGTTCACTCGGTATCGAACCGCGTATTCATTTACCAGGTGTGGGTGAAAACTTTGAAGACCATTTAGAAGTCTACATTCAACATACATGTAAAGAGCCTGTCTCAATGCAACCAAGTTTAAACAAACTCAAAATGCCGTTCATCGGTTTAGAATGGCTCACACGCCGTACAGGTGCAGCGGCAAGTAACCACTTTGAAGGTGGCGGCTTCGTACGCTCAAACGATAAAGTGGATTATCCAAACTTAATGTTCCATTTCTTACCATTAGCTGTACGTTACGATGGTCAAAAAGCAGAAACGGCGCATGGTTATCAAGTGCACGTGGGTCCAATGTACTCTAACTCACGCGGTAGTTTAAAAATTACGTCAACGAATCCGTATGTGAAACCGAAATTCGTGTTTAACTACTTATCAACAGAAGAAGATAAGCGCGAATGGGTTGAAGCCATTCGTGTCGCACGTAACATTTTAAAACAACCTGCATTAGACAAATTTAACGGTGGCGAAATTTCACCGGGGCCAAGTGTACAAACGGATGAAGAAATTTTAGATTGGGTACGTCGTGATGCCGAAACAGCCCTACACCCATCATGTAGTGCGAAAATGGGTCCAGCGAGTGATCCAATGGCAGTGGTAGATCCATTAACAATGAAAGTTCATGGTATGGAAAACTTACGTGTTGTGGATGCATCCGTTATGCCAACAACGACAAATGGTAATATTCATTCACCGGTCTTGATGCTTGCGGAAAAAGCAGCTGACATTATTCGCGGTAGACAACCATTAGAACCTGAATATGTGGATTATTATGTTCATGGTAAGAGTCATCCAGATGCAGGTGCGATTGATTAAGAAATGATACGAATAGCGATTGATTTTGAGATTGTTGCGACGATTTCAAGATCAGTCGCTTTTTTATTTGAGCACTGAAAATGGAGTGGAGCAGTGGGTGATTGCTTAGGTTTCTTGAATGACTTAGATTGCCACCTTGGTCTCCATTTCCTAGGGGATGATGTCAACTCAATTTGGCTTGATTGAAATCTCACACTTGATAGAAGCCAAATTGCTTTTTAGAATAACCTTTCCATGACGTTTAAATTTCAATCGCTTATACTAACGCTTCTGATACAGAAAAGTGGTTGACTTGAAAATGCCTCATGTGTATAATAATGCAGTATAAAGAATAAATAATCATAAAAGGTGTGATGAAGATGGGACGTATACAACAACTTTAAAACAACTGAAGGCTTTTAAAGGAAAAAGTTTATTGAAAACAAAGGACTTTGATGCTGAAGCTTTAATGACGTTAATTGATTTTTCGATGGAATTAAAACATAAGAAGCAGCATCACTTGCCACATCCATTTTTGAAAGGGAAAAACATTGCGCTTATTTTTGAAAAGCCCTCTACACGAACGAGAGCAGCATTTAGTGTAGCGGCGCATGATTTAGGTGCACATGTGGATTACTATGAAAAAGGGGACATTCATCTAGGGGTCAAAGAATCGATTGCCGATACAGCGCAAGTTTTCGGTCGTATGTATGATGGTATCGAGTTTCGTGGCTACCACCAATCAGATGTAGAACAGTTAAGTCAACATTCGGGTGTGCCTGTGTGGAATGGTTTAACGAATGAATGGCATCCGACACAAATGATTGCAGACTTTATGACCATCAAAGAACATTTTGGTACATTAGAAAATTGTACATTAACGTATGTCGGTGATGCGTCAAACAATGTGGCACATGATTTACTTGTGACTGGGGCGATATTAGGCGTCAATGTTCATATCGCTGCACCAGAAAAGTTACAACCACATCCTGAAGTTCAAGCCATTGCCCAACATTATGCACAACAATCAGGCGCGAATATCATGATTACTGACAATGTCCAACAAGCTGTCTATCATACGGATGTGCTCTATACAGACGTCTGGGTGTCGATGGGAACAGATGAAAGCGAGTGGGGCACACGCATCGAAAACATGTTGCCTTATCAAATTAATGACACACTTCTTGCTCAGGCAGACAACCCAGACCTCATTGTCATGCACTGTTTACCAGCATTTCACAATTTAGAAACGACGACGAGCCAAAAACTTTATGACCAATTCGGATTAGAAGCGTTAGAAATGACGGATGAAGTTTTCAACGGTCCAAATTCCGTCGTCTTTGAACAAGCAGAAAACCGTTTGCACGCCATCAAAGCCATCATGGCCGCAACACTCGGCGACCTGTTTTAAATAAAAGCAACAATAAAAACCCATTCCAATGTATTGAACTGCATTGGAGTGGGTTTTAATCGTATATAACAAGATATGGATGCGTGGCGGATATTTGTACTTTTTGCCTTCATTCAAGATGGCAAGACTCTTAGGAAAAGGGGGAATCTGATGTTTTTATATTGTGACCTTGATGTGATAGCAACATGAGCTCGGAAGTGCAGCGCATCAAGGTTGAGTATAAGCACATCCTACCATTCCTCAATGTCTTGGCGTTCACCTTTAAAATTATTGCGCTTCTCATGCCGTTCTCCCAACAATGCTTCAACTTCCGCAAACGTCACATCTTGCGCTTGCAATAACACGAACAAGTGATACAACACATCTGCACTTTCTGCAATAAGCTCATCACGATCATCTTTCATCGTCGCTATCACAACTTCAAAAGCTTCTTCACCAAATTTCTTCGTGATTTTCTCTTTACCTTCATTGAGTAAGTACTGTGTATACGAGCCACTCTCTGCTTCCTGTGCTCGCGAAGCAACCGTTTCTTCTAGTTGTTGTACTTTAAAGCCGCTTTCTGTTCCAAAACAACTTTGCGCACCCGTATGGCATGTGGGGCCCATCGGTTCTACAAACAGCAATAATGTATCTTGATCGCAATCTAAATACATCTCTTTCACTTTTTGAATGTGTCCAGACGATTCGCCTTTTTTCCATAGGCGACCTTTGGAGCGAGAATAAAACCAAGCGACATCTTCCTCAACCGTTTTTTGGAACGCATCTTCATTCATATAACCTAACATCAACACTTGTTTTGTATCGGCATCTTGTAAAATGACAGGGAGTAATCCTTTTGAAAAATCTGGTTTTAAGGCCATCTGACAGGCACACCTCCATTTTCGAGTTCTTGTTTAATTTCGTGTACAGTCGTTTCTTTGTCGTGTAAAATGCTCGCCGCAAGTCCCGCTGAAACAGGGGTTTGCGTGAAAAGTTCAGTAAAGTGACGTGCATTGCCACCACCACCCGACGCAATAATGGGAATATTGACACGTTCAGCGATGCCATTTAAATGTTTAAGGTCAAAGCCCTGTTTCATCCCATCAAAATCCATGCTTGTGACGAGGAGTTCTCCTGCACCGAGGGATTCGACTTCTTGGACCCAGTCATACACCCGTTTGTCCGTACGTTTTTTACCGCCGTGTGTACAGCAGAAATAATCATCCAACTCTGAGTCATATTGACTGTCAATCGCGATACAGATGCATTGTCGTCCAAACTTTTCGCTCGCTTGACGAATCAGTTCAGGATTATTGAGCGCTGCCGAATTCAGTGACACTTTATCTGCACCATGTTTTAACAAATCAGAAATATCATCGATTGAAGCAATACCGCCCCCAACCGTTAAAGGGATAAACAGCTGTTCGGCAGTTTGTTGGATAATATCTAACGTTAAAGCATGGCCTCGCTCTGTTTTGGAAATATCTAAAAAGACGAGTTCATCCGCACCGGCTTCATTATAGTACATGGCTAAATCAACGGGGTCACCGATGTCTCTTAACCCTTTAAATTGAATGCCTTTCACGACACGACCATCTTTAACATCGAGGCAAGGAATAATGCGTTTTTTAATCAACTTAATCCCTCCCAGAATGCACTTTGGTTCGCTGCTTTACCCACAATTGCTGCAGTGATACCTGAAGCTTCAAGTTTTTCAAGGTCTTGTCGATCGCGAATGCCTCCTGATGCGATAACAGGTAAGGACGTCGCTTGAGCAAGTTGTGCCGTGATTTCAAAGTTCGGTCCTGCTAATTTACCATCTTTTGAAATATCTGTATAAATGATGCCCCCTAAAGGTAAATCTTCAATTTTTGCGACATATTCAAATAAGTCTAACGCGGCGTCTTCTGTCCAACCATTAATTTTAATGGCTGTTCGATACGCATCGACGGACACATAAATTTTCCCGGGAAATAACTGACTCATTTCAGCCAACCACGCGGTATTCGTAATCGCTTGCGTGCCGACAATACAGTAGTCAACGCCGGAGTCAAAATAGCGGCGAAGTGTTGCCTCATCCCGAATCCCGCCACCGACTTCAATGGGTTTGTCACTCGCTTGAATGAGTTGTTGAATATAATCCATTTCAATCGCGCGTTGAGCTTTTGCGCCAATCAGGTCAATAATGTGAATACGGTCGACACTTTCGAACTGATTATAAAATTGAATACTCTCTTCTGCACTTCTTGTCATCGCTTCAGAAGTGTTGTAGTCACCTTCAGTCAGGCGTACACTTTTGCCTTCAATTAAGTCAATAGCGGGCCAAATTTTAATCATGTTGCCATCCTCCTTTTAATGCTTGTGCTAATATGTCCAAGCCGTAATCACCGCTTTTTTCTGGGTGAAATTGAATGCCGATATACTGACCGCGTTGGACGATACCTGGAATTTGTGTACCGTAATCTGTATATGCGACGACATCTTCGTTCATCGGTGCTTGGTACGTGTGCACATAATAGACATCTTTATCTAAGCCAGGGACGTCACTTTTTAACTGATTCCAACCGAGGTGCGGCACAGTGTAAGGCGTCTCAATAGCGCGCACATGGCCTTCAAAAAAGCCGAGTCCTGGGACATGACCTTCTTCGCTAAAGGCATAGAGTAGTTGCATCCCGAGACAAATGCCGATGATGGGCTTCTGTTGACTTTTAAGTAATGGTGCAAGTTCATAACGATCAATGGCTTGCATGGCGTCTTTAAAATGACCGACACCAGGTAAAATGAGTTGATCGGCACGTTCAATGACTTCTGGATCACGGGAGACGACGACATCATACCCGAGATGTTGCACGGCGCGTTGGACATTTAAAATATTACCTAAACCGTAATCTACAATAACAATCATGATTCAATCACACCTTTAGATGAAGGAATGCGTGCTTCTTCTGATGGACGCAACGCTTGTTTTAAGGCGCGAGCGAATGCTTTGAATATCGCTTCAATCTCGTGATGTGTATTGCCTTGGTGCAGTAAATCGATGTGTACAGTAAGGCGGGCATTAATGACGAACGCTCTGAAAAACTCTTCTACCAATTCTGTATCAAATTGACCGACTTTTTCTTTACTGAATTGCGCATTAAAGTTTAAATATGGACGCCCACTAATATCGACAACGGCACGTGCTAAAGTTTCATCCATAGGCAAATATTGTTGGCCATAACGTTCGAAATGCTTTTTATCGCGCGTCAATTGTAACAACAGTTGACCGAGGACAATGTCGATATCTTCCGTCGTATGGTGGTCATCTACCCATGTATCGCCATCAACGTCAATATTTAAGTGAAGGCCGCTGTGAAAGCTAAAAAGTGTCAACATATGGTCTAAAAAGCCGACACCCGTATCAATATGGCTTGATTCTTGAGATTCTGAAAGTTCAATCGCAATTTTTGTTTCTTTCGTTTCACGGTTAATTTGATATGTCATTTTGTTCACTCCATTCTTTGACGACTTGTTCAAAGCGGTCTAGCTGTGCATCTGTCGCAATCGAATAACGGACAAAGCCTGCCATCACTGCTTCAGACGGATCATTGTAAAAACGAGGAAGAAAGCCGTGCTGTTCCACATAACGCCCGAGTGCCATTGCTTGAGGTCCAGCAGTTAACACAAAGTTTGTCTCACTCGGATAAATCGTCATATGTGGGCTGGCATATTGTTGTAAAATAGCTTTCAAACGTGTGCTCAAATGACGTTGTTGTGCAACAAATGCTTCTGTATCTGCTTGGTTTTCGAATAATTGAATACCGACTGCCATTGTGAGTGCACTGAGTGGGTATGGGTGTTCAATTTGACGAACGTGTTGAATCGTCTTTTCAGTGCTGATTAATACACCGAGTCGTAAGCCCGCCATCGCATAAGCTTTTGACAAGGTACGCATGACCAAAATGTGATCTTCTAACGCAATATCGAGTGGTGTCGAAAAATCAATATATGCTTCATCAATGACGAGATACCCCCCGAGTTGTTTCATACGATCGGCAATGGCCGTCAAATAACGTTCATCAAAACGGTGACCTGTTGGATTGTGCGGATTGCTTAAAATGAAGAAACTCGGTTGAATCACTTCAATCTTCTCCAATACGTTTTCAAGTGGAAAAGATAATTCTGGTGTAGCGTCCACAAATTGAATGTCACGGTTCACTTGGCGCGCATAATCTTGATACATGAAAAAGTCGGGATTGAGCGTTAAACATGGACCATCTGGCATGATGAGCATGAGCTTTTGAATGAGTTCATCAGAGCCATTCCCGCAAGTGATTTGTGCAGGTGTAAAGGTGTCACCATAATAATGTGCATACGCAGTCAAGAAGCGGTCATATGCCTCGTCAGGGTAGTGGTGATAGTCACACTGTTCAATCAGTGCTGCGAGTGTCTCTGTCGATAGTGGCTTAATCGGACTTTCATTTTTGTTCATGCGAATCATACGTCGTCACCTCTTTGTCTGATTTCTAATGATTTTTGGTGGTGATACAGTTGTTCATCTTGAGCAATACGTGCGGCATCTCGATATGTCTTTTCATATGTTGATTGTGATAAGTGGATGACCGTATGTTTTGTTAAAAAGTCATTCACTGATAAGCCGTGTTGAAAGCGTGCTGTCCGTTGTGTAGGTAACACATGGCTAGGTCCTGCAATATAGTCCCCAATCGCTTCAGGTGCATATCCGCCTAGGAAAAGACTGCCAACGTAATAAATGTGTGGTAAATAATCTTCTGGTTGTGCCGTTTGAATCGACGCGTGTTCGGGTGCGATGGTATTCATCACACGACAACTGTCTTCAAAGTCAGTCGCGTGAATGAGATAGTGATGTTCTGTTAAACTGACCTTTAAAATGTCATATCGTGGTGCATCTTTAAGAAATTCTTGAATCCGTGTTTCTAAACTTTCAAGCAATGCCAAATCTGTTGAAATAACAAAAGTACGTGCCATTTCATCATGTTCTGCTTGGGCAAAGACATCATAGACAATCGCATCTAAATCACACGTGTCATCAATGATCAATGCAATTTCACTCGGTCCTGCGATTTGGTCGATACCGACTTCTCCGTACAATGCTTTTTTCGCATAAGCCACATATTGATTACCTGGGCCGACAATTTTGTCCACTTTTGGAATCGTTTCTGTGCCATAAGCAAGTGCTGCGATACTTTGGGCACCACCCACTTGGTACACATGATCAACGCCCACGATATGACAGGCTGCGAGTACACTTGATGCAATACCATTCGGTTGTGGTGGTGTTACGACACTGATATTTTTCACGCCCGCGACTTTCGCAAGTGTCGCCGTCATCAGTACAGTGGAAGGGTAACTCGCTTTTCCGCCTGGCACATAGATACCGACACGTTCAATCGGATGATACACTTCATAAAGTTCAGGTGTCGCATATTGGTTTTCGTATTTAATCTGTGTTTGATAATCACGAATTCTTTGGAAACTATGTTCGAGTGCGTGACGTAAATCTTCATCTATATGATAATATGCTGCTTCGATGTCAGCTTGTGGCACTTCCAACGTCTCCACAGTCACACCATCAAACTGTTCATTGTAATCCAATAATGCGCGGTCACCTTCACGTTGCACACGGTCGCAAATGGCTGTGACTTGTGCGTGGATTTCTGGATTAAATGTTTCCGTCGTTTCAAATTGTTGTAAAAATGTTTGGCTATTAACGATCAATGAGCGACACTCCTAACATGTGTATAAATGCATCAATTTCTGATGATTGTGTGAAAAAACTTTGACGATTCGTAATCAATTGCGCTTGAATATCCGCAATATGTTCTTTTTCGACGAGTCCATTCGAACGTAATGTTGTCCCCGTTTGAACGATGTCAACAATGCCGTCGACCATGCCAATCACACAGGCAAGTTCAATGGAGCCGGATAATTCAATCAGTTCAACATCACGACCGGTTGCTTTAAAATAATCTCCTGCCGTTTTCGGAAAAGAGGTCGCCACTTTACGGTAATCCGTCGTCTCGTCGAACGCTGCGACTGAAAAGTGACATTGGCCAAAAGGAAGCGCAAGCAGTTGGTTGACGTCGTATGGTGCTTCGTTAAGAATGTCACTCCCTGTAATCCCAATATCTGCAATACCTTGTTCGACATAGATAGGGACGTCATTGCCTTTAACGAATAAAAAATGGAAAGGTGGTACTTTTATTTGAAGTTGACGGTCTCTAGATTTCAATTGTGTCGCCAAATCGTTTTGACCGTGTGATTCCAAATAAGCGATAAAACTTTTTAGTAGGCGACCTTTAGCTAATGCGATTGTAAGCACAGTGATTCCTCCTCGTTATAAAGTTAACCCTAAACCGAAACCCTCTAGTGGGCCGTTGTAATAGCCGCCTGATAACGTTCGACCGCTGTTTTTAAGGTGTGCATGAATAAATGTCTCCTTATAGTAAGAACGCGGTGGCTGAGGGGTAATATCAAGATGAATCATGTCGATGTGAAGGGATTTGAAATACGTCTGCCAACGATTCAAACTGCGAATGATGACATGATCGTGTGGATAAAGTGTATTTAAAAGTTCGAGCTGTTGATGTGTCGGTGTGAGCAATAGCTGTACGAGTGGATGACTGATGCCGAGTTCGGATTTAAGTGCCGAAATATTCCGCTGTTCCACCCATGTGAGTAACTGATCACGTTCAACTTGATGCTCGAGCAATAAATCGATGAGCTGATAATGTCCAATCACAACATATTGAATTTCATCTTGTAAGTGTTGCTTGATAAATTGTTGGAACGTCTCAAAAGCATGGTACATTTCTTGAATATGTGGTCGATAGCATTCCACGCCGAGTTGTGTTTGTACTTGTTGATGACGCACAATCGGTCCGGTATAAGCGACCGCAGAATGATTGAGTTGATAATGTTGATAATAGCGCACGAGTTGATCAGTAAAATCATTGCGTAAAGCAAATAGTGTATCGTCGGCTTGCCACACGCTGCGCTCTTTCATTTGTTTTAAATCGTCAGGAGAAAGTTCATCCCATACGAGTGTTTCGATAAAAGCAGTTTCAATCGGTTCAAAATCATTGGCTGCGGCTAACTTTAAAAAGTCAATTTCATATTGTTTATTTTGTATGAAAGGTTGTACCATAAAAGACCCTCACTTTCGTTCTCTACCAAGTTAAAGTATTTAAATAGAATATGACAATGGTAGCACAGAGATTTTCAGATTTCAACACATTTTTCTGAATATTTCAGTTATAGTTACTGATGAATTTTTTGATTGTGATATTAGCTGCTCTCAAAATTGTTCGATTTGATCGTGGATGCAGCTCGTGATATAGCGGTTCAAGTGGTTGTAGGCATGTCTTAAATTGAATTCGATTTGATTGGCATCGACTCGAAATAAAAAAATCGTATTTTGAAGCATCTAATTGTATAATTGAGTTGGTCAAGAAATTATATAAATAAGGAGCGTTTCGTATGAATTTCGAAAAATATATTGATCACACGTTGTTAAAACCAGAATCAACACGTGCACAAATTGATAAAATTATTGAGGAAGCAAAAGCATATCACTTCAAATCAATTTGTATTAATCCAACACATATCGCTTATGCTGCAGAAAAACTGGCAGATTCAGATGTACTCGTATGTACAGTGATCGGTTTCCCATTAGGTGCGAACACGACGGAAACAAAAGTATTTGAAACAGAAGATGCAATCCGTAAAGGTGCGGACGAAATTGATATGGTGATCAACATTGGTGCGTTAAAAGACCAACGTTATGATGACGTCCAAAAAGATATTGAAGCGGTCGTTAAAGCTGCACAAGGTAAAACAGTTAAAGTGATTATCGAAACAGCACTTTTAACTGAAGAAGAAAAAGTAAAAGCATCTGAATTAACAAAAGCAGCAGGTGCACACTTTGTTAAAACATCAACAGGCTTCTCAACAGGTGGCGCAACGCCTGAAGATGTGAAGTTAATGAAAGATACAGTCGGCGAATCAGTAGAAGTGAAAGCGGCTGGTGGCGTACGTAACTTAGAAGACTTCAAAGCGATGATTGACGCAGGTGCAACACGTATTGGTGCAAGTGCCGGCGTACAAATTATGCAAGGCTTAGAAGTCGATTCAGATTATTAATCCAGAAATTCAATATATGTGGGAGTGATTAAGATGACAGTACCTTTTCAACGCGTGCATTTAATTGTGATGGATTCAGTTGGGATTGGAGAGGGCCCAGACGCTAAAGACTTTAACGACGAAGGCTCACACACTTTAAAACATACGCTTGAAGGATTTGACCAAAAATTACCGAACCTCGAAAAACTAGGGTTAGGTAACATCGCACCATTACCAGTAATTGATGCCGTGAATCATCCTTTAGCGTATTATACAAAATTAAGTGAAGCGTCTGTCGGCAAAGATACGATGACAGGCCACTGGGAAATTATGGGCTTGAACATTATGCAACCGTTCAAAGTGTATCCAGAAGGTTTTCCAGAAGAATTAGTTCAAGAAATCGAACAGTTATCAGGCCGTAAAGTTGTCGCAAACCGTCCAGCATCCGGTACACAAATTATTGACGAGTGGGGCGAACATCAAATGAAGACAGGGGACTTAATCGTCTATACTTCTGCTGATCCTGTACTTCAAATCGCCGCACATGAGGATGTCATTCCTTTAGAAGAGTTATATGACATTTGTGAAAAAGTCCGCGAACTGACAAAAGATCCGAAATATTTAATCGGACGTATTATTGCGCGTCCATACGTCGGTGAACCAGGTAACTTCACACGTACAAGCAACCGTCATGACTATGCCTTAAAGCCATTCGGTAAAACAGTCATGAATACGTTAAAAGATAATGATTATGATGTTATTGCGATTGGTAAAATTAACGACATTTATGATGGTGAAGGTGTGACAGAAGCGGTCCGTACGAAAAGTAATATGGATGGCATGGATCAATTAATGAAGATTGTCAACAAAGATTTCAAAGGTTTGAGCTTTTTGAACTTAGTTGACTTTGATGCTTTGTATGGCCACCGTCGTGATAAACCAGGCTATGCACAAGCGATTAAAGATTTTGACGATCGTTTGCCAGAATTAATGGATGCCATGCGTGAAGATGATTTGTTGATTATTACAGCAGACCATGGGAATGACCCAACAGCACCGGGTACAGACCATACACGTGAGTACATTCCAGTCATGATGTATAGTCCGAAGTTTAAAGGCGGACATGCACTAGAAAGCGATACAACATTTAGTTCTATCGGTGCGACAATTGCCGATAACTTTGGTGTTGAATTACCAGAATTTGGGCGTAGTTATTTAAATGAATTAAAATAATCGAGCAAAGTGGCTGATACCTAACAATGGGTGTCGGCTGCTTTTTTATTTTGCCCAAAAAGAATAAAGACGGTCCCTCATTCTAAATACCTTGATGCTTCAAAATCGAGGCAAGCCTATTTTGAGTATCGACATTTTGGATACATTCGAAAAAATTTTGACGCATGATCAAAAGCGGTCTTTTCGAAAATAAAATAGATCAAATGGCATACGAATTGATGCTTAAATTGATGATAAAAAATATTCAACGCAATGCATTATATAAAAATGGGTTTAAAATAATTCGGATATCGAGAAGATAGACATAGATGATACAGAATGTCATCAAGTACCGAAAAGTAAACGTATCGTATCTCTTTTTTTAAAAAACTTATATATTAAGCAATTTCGAGCACTAAACACACATAAAAAATGTTCAAATTATTTTTCGTTAGACTGCAATTATTAAGAATGACAAAAATATTTAAAAATTTTATCACTTGTATGATTTTGAGAGAATTCTAAAAAAAATAAACAAGAAAAAGTAGATAATATTAAGTTGCGAAATAATATTAAAGCGAACTCTTTGATTCTTAAATAATTTTATTGTACAAGTCATAAAGATGGTGTATTCTTGAACGGGGTAACACTTTAATTTGATTGAGGAGATATTAATTACATGAAAAAATCTAGAAAAAAACGGATAGACTTTTTACCTAACCGTCAAAATCGATATGCCATCCGTCGCTTTTCAGTCGGAACTGCGTCAATTCTCGTTGGAGCAACATTGATCTTTGGAATTCATACCAATGATGCATCAGCAGCTGAAAACGCAATATCTCAAGAAGCACTTACAACTAATGAAAATTCAAGCAGTATAGAGGAAACAACGAAAAATGAAAATACAACAGTAGAGGCACCGACAAATGAAGCAACGTCAACAGAAGAGAAATCAGTAGAGGCAACAACAAATGAAACAGCGTCAGCAGAAGAGAAATCAGTAGAGGCGCCGACAAATGAAGCAACGTCAACAGAAGAGAAATCAGTAGAGGCACCGACAAATGAAGCAGCGTCAACAGAAGAGAAATCAGTAGAAGCAGCAACAAATGAAACAGCGTCAACAGAAGAGAAATCAGTAGAAGCAGCAACAAATGAAACAGCGTCAGCAGAAGAGAAATCAGTAGAAGCACCGACAAATGAAGCAGCGTCAACAGAAGAGAAATCAGTAGAAGCACCAACAAATGAAGCAGCGTCAACAGAAGAGAAATCAGTAGAGACACCAACAAATGAAGCAGTAACATCTACAGAACCGTCTATAAATCCAGAAGAATCCTCGGCGCAAGAAATCCCACCAACAACTACACCAGAAGACACATTTTCAAATGAATTGAATCAGTTAACATCTACAGAAGAGAAAACAAACTACACACGAGAATATCTCACACAAAATACAAATCTTTCAGCAGAACAAGTGGATGCAACAGTTGAACGCTTGAATTTAAGCGATGATAATACAACAGCACAAGACGTCTATTTTGCATTACTTCAGGATTTAGCTAATCAACAAGATGCATTACAACCACCTGTTGCGTTTTTAGCAGCGAGAAATTCTGAGCTCACAAATGAAGAATCGATTACTTTAACTGAGAGTAGTCCAATGTTCAGTGCGGCATTAGTGGATAACACTGTGAATAATGATGTTGTATCAGAAGAAGACAATATTATTGTGGCTGATGCAATTGCGAACGGATATATTAAATCATCAACAGACGCATCAAATGCGGCAAATACATTGTCTGGTCGTGCGTGGGTCGTAGATAGAGGGACACCTGCGACAATATTAAATGGTTTAACGGCTGTTCCAGAAGGTACAAAAGTGTATATGCAATGGATCGATAAGGATGGTGCGGTTTCGCCAGTATATCAAGCGAGTACTACCGATCAATTAAGCTCAAATAATGGAAGCCAGGTAGGACCAGGTGCTTATGCATTTGATTTACGTGAAGCATGGATTGATGCAAATGGTAAAGCACATCAATACAATGCAACAAGTGGTCAGTACTATCGTTTATGGATTGATGATTACAAGACTGTAGATGGTAATACAGCGACCATGTTGCGTCAAGTAGGTGGTTTCTCTCCTGGAACTTACATTAATTCAGTAACAAACAACAACATCGGTCAATTTCCGTTGATTGGTATCAATATGCAACGTACAGGTATTTTTATGGGTGTGGTACCTACAAATGATTACTTGACGACTGATAATAGTGAATGGATTCAAGATGATTTGGGGGCAATCGAAAACCCTGCAGTCACAACCCAAAGTGGATTTGTCAGTGGTAAAGTTTGGTCTGAAACAGGTTCGGGAGACATGGCGAATTCTGCAACGGGTCCAAACTTTAATTCAGGTGATATTGCACGTGAAGGGTATCAAGTTGTGATGTCTTCATTAACAACTGAGGGTGCTGAAGCATATAAAAATCAAGTTTTGCCTTTACCAAAAGGTGAACAAGCGGCGGCAGCACATCAATTATTAACTGAACATCCAGAATATATTTCGGCAACAGTCACAGGTAAAACAGATGCAAACGGTGCGTACACATTACGTTTCCCAACTGGTACATTGAATAGAGATTACCTTTACGGTTACGTTTTAGACAATGAAGGCAACTTAGTTAAAGGGTATTCATCATTTACGTCACCTTTATTCCGTGCACCCAACAGTAATTTACCTTTCACACCATAAACAGCGCCATATTATCGACCAGCGGTAAATGCATGGGTGAATGTTAACTTTGCACTAGTAGAAGCAATTGAAACAACTGTCGATATCATAAACTTTGATGTGACAGCCAATCCAGCCAAGCGCGGTGATACTGCGATGATTGATGTGACTTCTACAGCATTGTCACCATTACCTACACATGTTGAGTGGAGAGACTCAAAAGGAAATGTCGTTCAAAAGAGTGGAGAAGTGACTACTGTTGAAGAAGCTGAGGCGGCAGGAACATTTACAATTCCGGATGACGCACAATCAGGTGAAATTTATACTGTTTATATCGTTTCAGGTGGCAATGATGTCGCGGCAGACTCACTTATCGTCCAAGTACTAGAAGATGCGGTGACATATGAGCCAGTTTATGAAACGACAACTGTTGAACAAAACCAAACTGCAACAGTGCCCGTACCTAAAAATGAAGATGGTTCAACATTGCCAGATGGTACAAAATTTGAGGGTGGTAATAATGTGCCTGAATGGGCAACGGTGAATGAAGATGGTTCTATTTCAATTTCACCAAATCAAGACGTAGGAGAAGGCAGTTACAGTATTCCTGTCATCGTCACATATCCAGATGGTTCAAAAGAAACGGTATTTGCATCAGTCCAGGTTCAAGCGCCTATTCCGATGACTGACCAATATGATCCTACAAGTGACCCAATCACAAAAGATTATGGTACTGCTACAACAGAAGATGAAGTGAAAGGTGCAGTGAACATCCCAGGCTACCCAACAGATGGTGACCAACCGACAATTACAATTGACGATCCAAGTCAATTA
>NZ_PPQH01000166.1 GCF_002902385.1 Staphylococcus intermedius NCTC 11048
TTGTGACTTTTCAACTGATGTTGATGTGCTCGCTGAATCGCTCGCTACACTTTCTGATTGCGCCGCTGATGTTGACGCACTCGCTTTTGCTTCTGACTCTGATGCAGATACAGATTGCGATTTTTCAACCGATGTTGATGTGCTCGCTGAATCACGTTCTACACCTTCTGATTGCGCTGTTGACGCTGATGCGCTCGCTGA
>NZ_PPQH01000167.1 GCF_002902385.1 Staphylococcus intermedius NCTC 11048
GGTTCTGTTGCAAAGTCAGAAAAAATATAACTAATTATCATTTTAACTGGTAGTATTTCCTTAATTGACCAACATATGACTAATTTCATAGCACGGCGAAAATCCATAGATCTGAAGAGACCTACGGTTCTTTTTATATAGCTCATGAATACATTCAATACCTTTGAGTGTATTCTTTGCCGTATTGACGCTTTGATATCTT
>NZ_PPQH01000168.1 GCF_002902385.1 Staphylococcus intermedius NCTC 11048
AGGATCAAACTCTCCATAAAAGAAGTAAGCTTGATATAGCTCATTGATTGTTTAAGTCAATCACTCTTGAAAGTACTTTTGAAGTACTCAAATTATTGGGATTAACGTTGACATATTGTCATTCAGTTTTCAATGTTCATGTCATTTCTTTTTTGACTCGACAAGAATTAATTATACACAGTTCTTATCATAAAGTCAACAACTTTTATTATTTTTTTCTAATTTTTCCAAGAAAAAATGACCGATTGGTCATGATAAAAGTTTCTGCTTGGCAACGTCCTACTCTCGCGGAACGTAAGTCCGACTACCATCGGCGCTAAAGAGCTTAACTTCTGTGTTCGGCATGGGAACAGGTGTGACCTCT
>NZ_PPQH01000169.1 GCF_002902385.1 Staphylococcus intermedius NCTC 11048
TCTTCATAGACGAATGCCTCTTCATCAATGTACGGATCATATTGTTGTGTAAATATAGGATTAGTTGAATAAACAGTTCTACATTCAATATTTTTATGTCTTAGGTTTTTAGCTACTTCTTGCATTTTGTTAAACCAACGAATTTCAAATTCTTCGGGCGTTTCGTAATCATTATTACATTGCTCTTCGATTTGCTTAATTTCATATGTTTTAAATTCATTGATGGTGCT
>NZ_PPQH01000170.1 GCF_002902385.1 Staphylococcus intermedius NCTC 11048
TCTTCATAGACGAATGCCTCTTCATCAATGTACGGATCATATTGTTGTGTAAATATAGGATTAGTTGAATAAACAGTTCTACATTCAATATTTTTACGTCTTAGGTTTTTAGCTACTTCTTGCATTTTGTTAACCCAACGAATTTCAAATTCTTCGGGCGTTTCGTAATCATTATTACATTGCTCTTCGATTTGCTTAATTTCATATGTTTTAAATTCATTGATGGTGCT
>NZ_PPQH01000171.1 GCF_002902385.1 Staphylococcus intermedius NCTC 11048
AAATCTATACTTACTTATCTAGTTTTCAATGTACAAATCATTCTGAATCCTCAAATGAATGAGCATTCAAAACTGAATACAATATGTCACGTTAATTCGCTTATCACCTGATGGTGATATTCCGTATATTATCCTTAGAAAGGAGGTGATCCAGCCGCACCTTCCGATACGGCTACCTTGTTACGACTTCACCCCAATCATTTGTC
>NZ_PPQH01000172.1 GCF_002902385.1 Staphylococcus intermedius NCTC 11048
AGAGTATTTAGCCTTAGGAGATGGTCCTCCCAGATTCCGACGGAATTTCACGTGCTCCGCCGTACTCAGGATCCACTCAAGAGAGAATTTATTTTCGACTACAGGATTGTTACCTTCTATGATTAACCTTTCCAGGTTATTCGTCTAATAAATTCTTTTGTAACTCCGTACAGAGTGTCCTACAACCCCAATAAGCAAGCTTATTGGTTTGGGCTCTTCCCGTTTCGCTCGCCGCTACTCAGGGA
>NZ_PPQH01000173.1 GCF_002902385.1 Staphylococcus intermedius NCTC 11048
GCATCCACCGTGCGCCCTTAATAACTTAATCTATATGATATTTTGGCAATCGTTTGCATTCGGCTTCATCACTTCGTATTCACTCAGTTACTTACGGGCAGTAAGCGCCTTCGCTCATACTTGTGATTCATAGACTGACAAACGTTTTCAAAACATCATGTCATCTATCGAAATCCACTTTTCCCAAAATCACCAGTTATTAATTATGTGAGTCGTCATTTGACGACTAGCGATAATTTTTGTTTCAAGCTTTTAAACGCTTGTCACTCGGTTTTGCTTGGTAAAATCTATACTTACTTATCTAGTTTTCAATGTACAAATCATTCTGAATC
>NZ_PPQH01000174.1 GCF_002902385.1 Staphylococcus intermedius NCTC 11048
GTGTAATATTCATTCTAATAACACTAATATCTATTTTATTATTTAGAATTTAATTTTTATATAGGAGGTATAGAACGCCTATGAAAAATAAAAAAATTATAAAAAATTTACTTATAATAATTGGTCTTTTATTCATATTTGCCGGGCTAATATTAAATGATAACCTTCTTTACTATCCAATAGGGATTTGTTTAATTTGCTTAAGTTTAATAGATAGATGATTTGGTTCTGTTGCAAAGTCAGAAAAAATATAACTAATTATCATTTTAACTGGTAGTATTTCCTTAACTGACCAACATATGACTAATTTCATAGCA
>NZ_PPQH01000018.1 GCF_002902385.1 Staphylococcus intermedius NCTC 11048
ACATAAACCCAATAAATAAAGTGTTTTTATTCATAACGCTGCTCCTTAAAATTCCTAAATAAATATGATTCATTCTATCATAAGAAAGTGTAGCCGTCTATAAAATTTCTGAAAATTTGAAAATTATTATTACAAAATGTGAAATAATGGCTAAAATGACTTCAACAGCAACTTTTTCAGTAGCGGTGAAAGTAAGCTTGGCAAATGTTGTACCCCTTCCACAAAGATGGCATATTGCCCATAGATATTATGAATGGTCTGTTCGATGGATTCAGTAATCGGTTGTTGACTTAAAAAGACATTGAACACTTCAATGCCGAGTTTACGTGAATTTTCAACGGCCTCATACGTATCTAAAATACCGTCTTGACTGTAATTAAACGCTGAAGGTTCACCATCAGAAAAGACGATAAGAAAACGTTGTTGTTCTGAACGGGTCAATAGGCGATCACTCGCAACACGAATGGCAACACCATCGCGATTATCGTCTTGTGGTGTTAGCGACATAATTCTCGGCGCTTCAGAATGGAATGTTGACTGGTGGTAATTAATAATTTCATCAATAATGTTGGGTTGATGTTGTGCATCTGCATCAAATGCATCTTCATTAAATGCCAAAATTTCATGTTTGACATTGAGTGCTTTCAACGTTTCATGGAAAAGTACAACACCTTTAATCGTTTCGTCCATTTTGTCGTGCATACTTGCTGATGCGTCAATTAATAACGTAAAAGTCGCGTCAAAAGTACGGCTTTGGTCAGCTTTTTTATAAAATAATTTATATTGATCATCTATAAACCAATTGACCAAGTTGCGCTGTAATCTGCCTTTTGTCAAATTCGTACGAACGTCTTGATATTCTCGGTCAATCGTCTTTTTAATGATTTGAATAAGGTCCTTAATTTCAAATTGAACAGATGATTGTACATCGCGGTATTTTTCAATGTGTTCCGGCAAAATATCTGGTACATTCCACTTGATATCCACATATTGGTTAATTCCTTTGAGGCTTAGCAATGCATGAGAAGGTCCTTGTTCACCGCCTTCTTGATCAACTAGAGTATCATTTGAGCCCTTGCCCTTTTTACTCATCATATCCGTCATATCATCAGTGCTGTCTCCTTCACGCGCACTCTCATCACCGAGCACATCACTATTTTCTCCTTCATGAAGTTCCATTTCGAGATAAGCGCCACCTGTAGATTCACTGTCGATGTTTTTGGACTCTAGTTTTTCAGTTTCCACATCTTCTTCTTCAGTGCCATTGTGCTGATCCGTATTTGCGGCATCAATTCTTTTTAAATCTTCAAGTGTCAGTTGACTTAATGATTCGTAGACATGACGTGGAATATGATAATACTCATTCAGCATATCTTCATCTAACCAATCATCCACTTGGTACATGATGCGCTGAGTAAGATACATCGTTTCTTCACTTGTCTGAAGTTGAAAGGCATCTGGCAAATATTGATACATAAATTCAAGTGTCGGTTGAAGATCAGGATGGATGTTTGGAATTGTATAAAAATCATCTTGTAAAAATGAATATTCTAAATTTAAAAAGAACAAATCTGTAAAAAGCGTTTTTGTTTGGTACACATTGATTTGTGACGCACTAAATTGTTGACGTGTTTCTTTACGAAGTTGAATCATCCTTTGGGTACGTGGACGTTCGCGTTCTATTAAATTTAAAATACGCATCTCTTCCATCATTTTAAAAAGTTGACGGTACAGTTTCGGATGCTTGAATCCTTCCTCATTCGTCAGTACTTCATTGACAATTCGTGGTTCCATATGAAAATAACTATAAGTCGCCAGTAAAACATCCGTTTTTAGCCCTGTATGTTCAATATGTTCAGGACGATGTGCCCAAAAAGAACTACAAATTAACGTATCATTGATGGCATCATAATATGGAAATTTGTGGATTTTCACTTGTGTATTTGGATTTTTTAACAACAAGCGTGCCAAATCTTGTAACATCATCATTTTCATGGCATCAAGTTGTTCGTCGTTAAACATGATAAAGCGATCACTCATAATATCACCTTCTAAAAGTTAAGTTCTACCGCATTCATTATCGCTTGTTGTTCACGTTCGTCTTCTAATTTATCAATGATACTACGTTGAATTGCGCGTTCAATTGGCATCACTGTCGCTAAATCACTCATATCGATTAACGCACGAATACTTGCTGCTTCTTCAGACAATTGTCCTTGTTGTGTCATCGTACGCAAATCCGCATTGAATTTAATAATTTGGTCAATCAATGCATCGTCTTGCAATAAACTTTGTCCTTTAATGACATCATGTAATGTTTGTCCGTCAATATAGTCTACATTGATGACTACGAAACGGTTTTTTAATGCTTCGTTCATAGGTAGTGTCCCAACGTAGCCTTCATTAATTGCTGCAATGACTTTAAAGCCAGGTGCCGCTTTAATCACTTCACCTGTAAATGGGTTTGTCAGTTGACGACGATAGTCCAACACACCATTTAAAATCGGTAACGTTTCAGGTTTCGCCATATTAATTTCATCAATGTATAAAATATGACCTTCACGCATGGCACGAATCACCGGCCCATCGATAAAAATAATTTCTTGATGGCCTTCTTCAGATGTTTTAATTGTTTTAAATCCAAGCAAGCTTTCTGCATCTAAATCGACAGAACAGTTGATTTGATGCATGGGTAATTCAGTGATTTCGCTCAATGTTTCAGCTAATCTTGTCTTCCCTGAACCAGTTGGCCCTTTAAGCAAAATATTTTTATTCAATTCGAATAATTTAATTGCATCTCCAAGAACAGTTTCATCGGAGTTCATATAACTCGTAAATTCCTTAACCATAGTCACTTCCCTTTCCCTTCCTGTTTAAGTGCATGAAAAAAGACGTGAGTACCGAGATACCCCCGCTTTTTTGAAGTTTTTAATCGTTATATAGAATGAAGTGCTTATACTTCTTCAAAATAAGTTTTGTAATAACCGCCAACGTGGCCTGAATTATCAATGATTTGATAGTATTCTTCAGTTTCGTTAACGACATCGTACGTTTCGCCTACAGTTAGCATATCACTCACTGTAAATTTCTTTGCATCTGTGTGAACGACTTTCACCTTTTTAATCGGTGTACGTGTTTTCCAAGTTTCATGTAACATAGATTAACTTCCTTTCGTTGCATGCGCTAATGTTAAAATCAATGCTAAACCACTGATATCATTGACACGAATAGCACGTGTCCCTTGTTGCTCATTTTGAAGTTGCTGAAAAGGGATGTCATGATGATTCAGTTGATTTAACGCATAATTAAATTCGTTTTCGTGTTGTGCTGTAAATTCGAGTTGTTCAACAATACCGTAAGGCGGCATCTGTAAAATGTCTGATTGATAAATGTGAACTTCAGCGCCTAATCCGCCACCATCACCTTCCATCACTATGACACGTTGATTGGTTTGAGGTGAAGTGTATTCAGCGATAGGTTTAAAACCAAATAAGTCACTTAACAATGTGATTGTCACAACTGGTTCATGTGTGCGTAACATCAATGGACCCATGCCTTGCACTTGATGTATTGGACTGACAGAACTCTTTTCATTAGGTATACCCAATCCAATACCAACGTTTACTTCGTTAGAAAAAATGGCGAATTGTTGTGCATCGGCATCTGAAAATTGTATCAGTTGGTGACCATTGAGGTGTGTGGGTCCTTCATATACGTGTTGATGTTCTTTTAAAATGGCTACATATTCATCGATACCATCATTACTTGGTGTGCGTAATGCAACACTTTCAAAATGTTGATGTGCAGGTTCAATGTTTTCTGCGATTTCAACAAATTGAAGACGTGTCCCAGGGCTAAGTTCTGCATCACCAAATTGAATACGATTGCCCTTTCTTACGTACGCCATACCTAACATATTATGGAATAAATCAATCGTTTTGTCTATACTTTTAGTAGCTAAAGTAACACTACGAAATTGCGCCATTTTATCTCATTCCTCTTCACATTTATTATAACGTAAATCAGTCATTGAAGCAGACTTGATGCCTTTATAACTTTAGTAGAATCCCTGCAATAATAAACACCAAACCAGCAATCAAATATACCGTTTTAGCGCGGTTAAATTTCAGTGTATCTATAGCAAATAGGAGTAATAAACAGCTACCTATTAATTGGAAAATCGGATAATAGTGAATGAAACCGAAAAGACTTGCGATGATGAAGCCGATTTGCGCAATAATATTGGCAATCGCTATCACAATCAATATGTAAATGAAATTGCGACTCATCTATGTCACCTCTTTCAATGGATTATTCTTTGCTATTTATTTTAATACAAATGTTCTCTAAATGACATGAGTACCTGAATATTAATGGGACTTGAATTTTTCACAAACTCCGAAAACAACCAACTATGCATACACCACGTGCAAACCAAGAAGATTGAGTATCTGTAAATGAAGAGAAATGTGTTTCACTTCTTTCGGTAAGTACACAAAACTAAAGATTGCAAAACTGGGCTTGACTCCTGAGGCATCAGCTGAAACTGAAAATCCACCAACGCTTCTATACAATGTAACAGTAAAATCAAAGCGTTGGTTAGTTGAAGTTTCAGCGCCTCGGAAAGCATAGCCCAGTTAAAGCAATCGGCGGAGCATTATCAAAACAAAAGTAAAAAAAGAGAGAAATCCATTACAGATTCCTCTCCTTTATCAACAACCCAAATCTATTATGACTCTAATAATAAATCTTCTGGGTTTTCAATTAACTCTTTAATCATCTTCAAGAAACTTACGGCTTCTTTTCCATCAATAATTCTGTGATCATAACTTAACGCAATATACATCATTGGACGGTTTTCAATCGTATCTTGATCAATCGCAATAGGTCTTGTAATGATAGAGTGCATACCTAAAATTGCAGCTTGACTACCATTAATAATTGGTGTTGACATCATTGAACCAAAAATACCACCATTTGTAATAGTGAATGAACCGTTCATCATGTCATCAAGCGTTAACTTATTATCACGTGCTTTTGTTGCTAAGTTTGCGATTTCTTGCTCAATTTCAGCAAAGTTTTTCTTGTCACAGTCTCTTACATTCGGTACTAATAAACCGCCTGGTGTAGAGACCGCAATACCGATATCGTAGTATTGTTTAGTGACCATGTAATCGCCATCAATTTCAGCGTTCACTTCAGGATAACGTTTTAAAGCTGCAACGGCTGCTTTTGTGAAGAATGACATGAAGCCCAGTTTCGTACCATCATGGTCTTCCATAAATTTATCTTTTTTGCGTTTACGTAACGCCATAACATTTGTCATATCTACTTCATTGAAAGTCGTTAACATTGCAGTATTGTTACTTACTTCTAATAACTTTTTAGCTGCAGTTTGTTTTCTGCGACTCATTTTTTCGCGAATCACTGGTTTTGATGGTGTTTTAGGTGCTTGTGGCGCTGCAGCTTCTTTTGCTTTAGGTTGAGAAGCACCAGATGATTGCTGTTGTGCACCACGTTCAACGTCTTCTTTGCGTACGACGTCGTTTGCTTTACCGCTGAGTTCGCTCAAGCTAATGCCTTTTTCACGTGCCGCGCGACGTGCTGAAGGCGTTGCATTAATACGCTCATTTGAAGAAGTGCTTTGGCTCTCTTTGTCAGAAGATGATTTTTCTTCTTTTTTGCTTTCTTGTTTTTCTGACGCTTTGTCTGACGCGTCTTTTGAGTCAGCTTTTGAATCGTCACTTGAAGGTTTAGAAGCGCCACCTTCGCCCACTACGGCAATCGCTTGGCCAACTTCTACAGTGTCGCCTTCTTCAGCAAGTAATTCTTGAATGGTACCTGCTTCTTCAGAAACAACTTCAACATTAACTTTGTCTGTTTCTAATTCAAGAATGGCTTCACCTTTTTCTACAGTGTCACCGACTTGTTTTAACCATTCTGCAATGGTACCTTCCGTAATCGATTCTGCTAATTCTGGAACTTTTACCTCTGCCATTTTTCTTATGCCCCCTAAATATTTAAACTATTTTCAATAATATTATTTTGAACAAGTTTATGAATTTCACCATCACCCTCGGCAGGTGCAGCTCTATGCTTTCTACCGTGATAAGTGAGTTCGTATTGATCTCCAACAATGTCTCTTAGCATTGGATATGCAAAATGCCATGCCCCTTGGTTTTGTGGCTCTTCCTGAACCCATGCGACTGTTTTAAGATTTGGAAGTGTTTCGAGTATTGATCGAATTTCTTCTTCTGGGAAAGGATAGAGTCGTTCAACGGCTATCAGTAAAATGGCTTCATTTGGTGATTGAGCCAATTTTTCTTTTAAGTCGATAAACATTTTGCCTGAAGCAAGAACGACCTTTTTAACTTTTTTAGCTTCATGTGCTTCTGGGAGAATCGGTTCAAATCCACCAGATGTAAATGCACTAATCGGTTGTGCGACTGTTTTATTACGTAATAAACCTTTTGGAGACATGACAACTAATGGTCTCATTGCGTCAGTACCTAGGCTTGCTGCTTGAGCGCGTAATAAATGGAAATAGTTGGCTGAGCTTGATAAGTTACAAATCGTCATATTATTTTCAGCTGCTAATTGTAAGAAACGTTCTAAACGCGCAGATGAGTGTTCAGGTCCTTGGCCTTCAAATGAATGTGGTAATAAGAAAGTTAAACCTGAAGATTCACCCCATTTTGCATTACCAGAGAAAATGAAGTTATCAAAATACATTTGTGCCATGTTAGCAAAATCACCAAATTGGGCTTCCCAAATGTTAAATGATGTCGGGTTTTGAACATTGTATCCATATTCAAAGCCTACTACTGCAGCTTCGGATAATGGAGAGTTGTGAATGTCAAATGTCGCTTTTTGATCTGGTACATGCTGTAATGGTGTGAATGTGTCACCATTTTCTTGGTCGTGTAATACAGCGTGTCGATGGCTAAAAGTACCACGTTCACAGTCTTGTCCAGTCATACGAATCGGTGTTCCTTCTTGCATCACCGTCGCAAATGCAAGTTGTTCTGCATGTGCCCAGTCTACTAAACCTTCTTCACTTTCAAACGGTTGTTTACGCTGCTCTAAAATACGACTTAACTTATTGAAAACGTTGAAACCTTCTGGATAGTTAAACATTGCATCGTTTATTTCTTTTAAGCGATCAAATGAAAGCTCTGACGTATTGCTTGCTAAAGGTTTTGAGATGCTATCCGGAATACGCATATCTGTGTTATCATTTTTGTCATTTTTGTCAATTTTGTCATGCGCAGTACGCATTTCTTTTTGAACATTTTCCATCACTTCGTCCATATCATCTTGACTAATGATGCCTTCTTCTACAAGTTGTTTACCGTAAATCACTTCAGAAGTATCATGCTTTTTAATTTCTTTGTACGGTAATGGATTTGTTAATGTAGGTTCGTCCATTTCATTATGACCAAAACGACGGTAGCCGACTAAGTCAATGACAACATCTTTATTGAATGTTTTTCTAAATTCCATAGCAATATCGATCGCTTCAATTGTTGCTTCAACGTTATCAGCATTGACGTGCATAATTGGGACATCATACCCTTTAGCCACATCCGTTGCATATGTTGTTGAACGACCGTCTTCAGGGTCTGTTGTGAATCCAATACGGTTATTCGTGATGATGTGTAATGTGCCGCCTGTTGAGAATCCGTCTAAGCTGCCAAGGTTCATTGTTTCAAAGTTCACCCCTTGACCTGGATATGCAGCATCACCATGTACGATAATCGGCATCGCATTTGAAAAATCAGATTGAACTTTACCCGCATAATCGGTTTGATCTTGTGCTGCTCTTGTACGGCCTGTCACTACGGGAGCCACTACTTCAAGATGACTTGGGTTATTAGCTAATGTGATTTTTTGCTCAATACCATGGTCATTAATCGTTTTAATGCCACCTAAGTGATATTTAACGTCACCTGTCCAACCTGAAGTGATTGATAAGCTACCATCTTCTGGTAAAAATTTCATCGGATCCGTATGCATAAATTCAGAAAGCATCATCTCATATGGTTTTTGTAGCACATGTGTTAAAACATTCAATCGTCCACGGTGTGCCATACCAATTTGAATATGAGCGATTTCTTCTTCAGCAGCACGTTTAATTGTTTGAGTAATCATAGGTACGAGGGTATTGACGCCTTGGATTGAAAATCTTTTTGCACCTACAAAGTTCTTGTGAAGGTATTTCTCAAAGCCTTCAACGTGTGCCAGAAGTTTGAAAAGATTAATTTTTTCTTCTTTATTAAGGCTTGCTTTATATGGTGTTTCAATACGACGTTTTAGCCATACACGTTCTTTGTTATTGTTAATGTGTGTGTATTCAAAAGCAATAGGCCCCTTATAACGTTCTTCCATACGTTCAATTGCTTCATACGCATTGTCGTAGATATCTTTAAAATGATCAGAAACAATTTCAGCTGAAATGTTTTCTAATGTGGCTTGATCTAAATTAAAGTCTTCAGGATTTAATTTGGGGATATTTGTACGTTCCGGTGCATTCACTGGATAAATATCAGCTTCTAAATGACCGTATTGTCTAATATTATCGATTAAACGCATCACACGTTTGATCGTACTATCTCCTGAGCTTGATTGCGTTGTTGATGATGTTGTCGCTTCACCATCTTTAATTGTACTAAAGAGAACTTGTAAATCTTCAGTTACAGAACTAGGGTCTTCTAAAAATTGATCATATAACTCTAAAATGAGCCCTAAGTTTGTACCGAAGTTTACAGGTGCCTCTGTCACCTGTTTATCGTTCTTCATAATCCACCCTCCACAGAAAAAAATAAAAACGCTTACAAGACAATAATAGCATTAAAATGTGAACATTTAAAGGCAAAAAACCTGATAAATATACTTATCCGCACGAATCAAAACTAATAGTAAATGTTGTGAAATAACCGACTTCACTTTCGACTGAAATACGACCATGATATAATGTCACCATTTTATGTGCAATGGAGAGTCCTAGGCCGTTTCCACCTTGTTGACGAGAACGGGATTTATCGACACGGTAGAACCGATCGAAAATATGCTCTTGGTCTGCTTGAGGAATCCCTAATCCACGGTCTGTAATTTTTATCACGACTTGGTTGCTAATGAGTTTCGTTTCAATAGAAATATGCTTGTTTTGAGTATCATATTTAATCGCGTTATCAAGAAAAATAAGTAAAATTTGTTCTAGGTGGAAAGAGTTGATATCTAAATATATAAAGTCTTGACTTGTTTGAAAGTCGAGTTGATAATCTGGATGAATTTGTTGCAGTGCATGAAGGCGACTTCTAATTTCATTATTAACATCGACTTTTTCAGTTTGATTTTCAGTTGATCTCGTATCATCTTTAGTGAGTAGTAATAGTTCTTCAACGAGCTTCGTTATCCGGTTCATTTCCTCTAAAGAAATATTAAGAGATTCTTCTAAAATGTCAGGGTCTTTTTTACCCCAGCGCTGAATTAAATTTAAATGTCCTTGGATGATTTGAAGTGGCGTACGCAATTCGTGTGAAGCATCTTCTACAAATTGACGTTGTTGATTAAAGGAACTCTCCAGTTTTAACATCATACTATTAAAAGTATCTATGAGCGCGTCAGTTTCTTCATAATTGGTCGGGACTTCTAGTTTTTCCTGGAATCCATTACGCCGTATTTGTGTCATCTTTTCCGTAATAATATTGATGGGCTGAGTAATTTGAGACGAAAAGAAATAACTCAGCGATGCGGTCACGAATAATGCAATGAGTCCAAAAGTTAAGGCGAGATATGTGATAAAATTTAATAAATCATCGTACTCCTCTAAAGAATGGACAATCGTTGCGTGCCCTTTAGAATAAGGTGTATTAATCGGTGTTGAAACGACGATGAACGAACCTTTATCTGTGCGTAAAATTTTAATATTACGAGTATCATACGCTTGAAATGGTGGCGTGAACTTCACATTTGTTGTACTGACATTTTCAAATAATTTTTTTCCTTTTTTGTCGTATAAAATCACTCTTTGATAGTTATCAATGACCGAACTGAATTCCAAGGCGGTAATGTTATTCATCGGTTTGGTTTCAAGTAAATTGTATAAATCATCCGCACTTCTTTCTGCTTTGTCAAATTCATTTTGTTTCAATAAACTACTAATTGCATAAATGATAAGTAAACAAAAAATGAAAATAATAAGAAATGTAATCAGTGTCGTGACAAAAGTCCACTTAGTCTTCAGTGTTGATTGTTTCATTGTCGAATCACGTAGCCGACACCACGGACAGTTTCAATTAATTTCTGTTTTTCTATGCGCTTTAACTTATTTCTTAAATATCGAATATACACGTCCACGACATTCGTTTCGACTTCGGATTCATATCCCCAAACATGATCCAAAATTTGTTCGCGATGAAGAACTCGATTTTTATTTTCAGCCAGTAGTAACAATAAATCGAACTCCGTCTTTGTTAGCTCAAGTTTTTCATTTTGATACGTCACATGAAAAGCACTTTTATCAATCTTAATACCATCAATATCAACAACATTTGTGTCGGTTACGTTCTCATCTGAATAACGTCGGATGAGTGCACGACTTCTCGCTAATAGCTCTTCAATCTCAAAAGGTTTGACGATGTAATCATCAGCCCCAATATCTAATCCTATGACTTTATCGTATGTTTCACCTTTCGCAGTAATCATAATTACAGGTGTGTCTTTTTGCGTTCTTAATCTTTTACAAACTTCTAACCCGTCCATTTCTGGTAACATCAAATCTAAAAGAATTAAATCAAAGTCATGTTGTAATGCACGGTTTAAACCAGATACGCCGTCATATTTTACTTCAACATCATAATTTTCATGCTTAAATTCAAGCTCAATAAAACGTGCTAAATTTTGCTCGTCTTCAATAATAAGTACTTTTTTCATATTAGCCACCTCTCCCCCTAATGATATGCTAAAAATAAAGATGACGAAAGTTTTTTTAAAAAATTTTGCTTTTTTAATTGACAATGATTCTCAATGCGTTATAATGTAATTGAAAATGATTATCAATCCCAACGACCCCCCACTACAATTCGTTCTTATGATTGAGTCATTTTCAATAATATCCCCTTTTATATGCCCGTATAAAAATTCGTTGATATTAAACGTTAAATAAAAGCCGTCGCATTTGATGCGGCGGCTTTTATTGTGTGCATTTGAATAAAACAAAGTTGTGTGAGATGGTTCATGATTAAACATTTCGCCTGTTGTCGTAAGGTCACGTTTGTATATCGTTACACGATGACTGTAACTAAAATTATACAAATGACCAAAATTGTATGATAAACATTGTGATGTCAAATGTGTTACCTTTGTTTTCCTAGAAGTATTCATTAGGTAAATAAATAAGACTGTGTCCTGAAAATCCATTGGCACTTCTAAATTTAAAAGGAGAACTGCTAACTGAAAATGAAAGACAGTTCTCCTTTAAATTAAACTTTCGATTGTTCGAGTGGATGTCTTAAAATGAGCAATGTTAATACGATACAGAAAAGACCGCCTACAATACCGGCCATAATATCTGTTGGATAATGGACGCCGAGATAGACACGTGAGCTTGAGATGAGGACAATCATCAACACACTTAACGCCATAGCGACATTTTTTGCCTTTCCTTTTAAGATGCGGTGCGCGACGAAAATCACGCTGCCGAAAAAGGCTGTTGAACCCATTGCATGACCGCTTGGGAAGCTGAACCCTGAAATATCAATTAAACGCAATAAAGTGGGACGTTCTCTGTCAAAAATATTTTTTAAAATCGGATTCGACACGCCTGATAACAACATTGTTAATGCGAAAAAGAGTGCCTCTATTTTATAGCGGTATAACATCAATAGAGCAACCATGATGAGTGATAAAGCAATCATAGCCCAAACTTCACCGACTTGAGTCGCACCGAAAAAAATTGCCGTTGAAATAAAACTTTCTGACGCATAGATGAAATTGTAAACTTCATTATCAATCCATTTGCCGAGACGCGATTCATGAAACATCGCAATCATTGAAAATATAAATGCGAAGACGATTAACAAAGAAATCTTTTTCCAATGTGTCATGCGTCAACCTCCTATTGAAGTGCGTCTTGGATGATTTTATCAAGTAAATCATGACGCGTATAACTTTCTGTAAAACTTTCCATATTTTGAATGTACTGATGTCGATTTTTTTCAAGTTCTGCTAATGCAGGTAATAACGTTTCACTTGTTAATTCCGACTCATCTAACATCGTCGCATATCCTTGTTTTTCAAAATATTTTGCGTTGTCGATTTGATCGCCACGTGATTGATCCAGACCAAGTGGAATAAGTAACATTGGAAGGCGTAATGTTAAAAACTCATAGATTGCATTTGAACCTGCCCGAGACACGACAGTATCTGTAATGGCTAATAAGTCTGTCAATTCTTCTTTAACGAACTCATATTGCACATAACCTTCTTGATTGATGTTTGAAGCGACAAGGCCTTTACCAGTGAGGTGGATAATTTGATACGTTTGAAGTAATGCATCTAGATGACGACGGATCGCTTCGTTGATTTTTAAACTTCCCATACTGCCACCCATCACGAGCAGTGTCTTTTTATCAGGGCTCAATCCTGTCAATGCATAGCCTTTTTGACGATCTCCGTGTTTTAAATCTTCACGAATTGTAGCACCAACGAAATCTGATTTTTCACGTGGTACATATTTCAAAGTATCTTCAAATGTCGTATAAAGTCGTTTCGCAAACTTTATAGCAATTTTATTGGCAAGACCTGGTGTTAAATCAGATTCGTGAACAATAGTTGGAATGTTGAGTGACTTCGCGGCAAGTATCACGGGTACTGATACGAATCCCCCTTTTGAAAATACGATATCCGGTCGTTCACGTTTTAAAACTTTACGTGCATCGCCAATCCCTTTAATGACTTTAAAAATATCTTTCAAGTTTTCAGCAGAGAGATAACGACGCAATTTACCACTTGAAATCGGATAATAAGTGGTTTCAGGAAGTTGAGACGTAATCATTTCACGTTCGATTCCTTCCTTTGAACCAATATAAAATGCTTCGTGTCCCTTTTCGAGCGCAGTAGGTATCAAGCTTAAATTCACGGATACATGCCCTACTGTACCGCCACCTGTAAATGCAATTTTAACCATAATAACCCTCTATTCTGTTAATTTTTTATAGTATGCGTAAAATGGCTTGCCTTTATCAAAAGGAAATTCTGTACTTGTCATTTCGCCAGTTTTTTTAAATCCAAATTTATCAAATAAACGTTGTGCACGTTGATTTTGCGAAAATGTATCGGTTAAAAGAATGTCAATGTCATGTGATTTCGCTAATTCAATCGCAAAGTTCATTAACGCTTGTGCTATACCACGATATTGTGGAGAAGCAACGAGACGATGAATAACATATGCGTCTGATTTATCCACCGGCCATTCGAGTGTATCGTACCAATCCGGTGCTTGTTGATCAATCACGATAAAACCTTGAATCACGTCATCCTCATCATAAACATAGAGGCTACCTGATTCAATATCCGTTTTAAAATGTGCCTTTAAAGGATAGCGATGGTCCCATTGTGGGTTATCATCTTTTATCATGAGTGTTTTTGCTTCTTCCGTCAATTGTTCAATGACATTGAGATCTTGTAATGTTGCTTTTCTTAACAAGGCCATCACTCCTCTACTTTTTTCAATGTTTTTTCTAACATCGGGTCTTCTGACGATGCTTTTTCAACAAGTCTTTCTGTAAATACACGATTTGTGTCCTTGTTAAACATGCCATTTGCATTGATATTATTTTTTTGTTGAAATTGTTTCACTGCCGAAGTCAATTGCGCGTCATAGTGATTGTCAATGGTCCCGACGTCATATCCGAGTGCTTTTAAACCAATTTTAATCGATTTGATATGTTGATCTTCTTGCCCTTCTTGATAGGTTGTTTTGGAAGGAATCACCGTGATATTTTCATAATCTGCACCTTTAACAGGGACATCTGGTTGAATACCCTTACCGTGAATATAATGGTCATTTGGTGTGAGCCATTTCATTTCAGTGAATTTTAATAATGAACCGTCTTCAAATTCACGCGTCGTTTGTACAATGCCCTTACCAAATGATTTTTCACCATAAATTTTCGCCACGTGATGATCATGTAAAGCACCAGAAAAGACTTCAGAAGCACTCGCTGAACCTTCATTCAGTATAATAGATACTTTTAAGTCTTTAACACCGTCTAAAGGCGCATTTGATGTTTTAATGGCCTCTTTTTGATCCCCTTTTTCTAGTTTGACGACTGTTTCATCTTGGTCAAGGAAAATATTTGCCATTTTTACAGCTTCATCAAGCAGACCGCCTGGATTGTTACGTAAATCAAGCACGATATTTTTAATACCAGCCTTTTGTGCCTGTTGTATGGCAGATTTTAACTCACCCGCTGAACCTTCTTGGAATTTATTGATTTTAAACACACCGACGTCGCCATGTTTTTCATATTTAACACTTTTGACATGAATTTTATCTCTTGTCACAGTGAGTTCCTTTTCTTCTCCATTCCGTTTTACTGTTAATTTCACCTCAGTGCCTTTTTTACCACGGACTTTAGGAATAATGGCATCGAGTGGTTGACCTTGGATTGACTTGCCATCAATTGCAATAAGGACATCACGTGGTTTTAAACCAGCTTTTTCAGCAGGTGAATCTTGCATTGGACTCGTGATGATAATTTGCTTTCCTTTTTGTTGCAGCTCTGCACCGATACCAACGAAATCACCGGAAACATCTTCATGGAAAGAAGTTGTCTCTTCCTTTGATAAGTATTCGGTATAAGGATCTTTTAAGCTTTTTGTCATACCGTTAATGGCTTCGTCCAACAATTGATCTTTATCTTGCTTTTGATAAAAATCTGATGCCAGTATTTCATAAACTTCACTTAATTTTTGCGCATTCTCACTTATCTTGTGGTCTTTGCTATATTGATGAAAATAGAATTGGATGCCAAAAACAATGCATCCCGTCAACAGTGCTGTGAGAATGAGACTTAAAATAAACGTTTTTAGTGAGACATAACGAGGTGTCTTTTTTTGATTTGGTGAATCTTTCAATACGATTTCCGCCCTTCTCGTTTGATCAACATTTGTCTCTTTGTCAAGTAAAGAGACAGTCTCTGCTTTTGCTGTGGTACATAAAGAAAAAGGGTGAGACATTTTCTGCCAGCACCCTCAAAATTCATGCGTGTCAAATCTTCAGCAATCACTTAAAATTGAAGCCATTCCTGATATTCCTCATACAAGTCATCAAAAACAGACATGGGTAATGTAAAATTACCTTCTGTCTCAATGTATTCAGATAACGCATCGAAATCTTTATCGTATTTTGGAAATGATAAATCCTGGAATATTTGCTCTGCAAGTTGTCCTGCATCATTTTTACGTCCACGAACAGTTAATGCAAATTGATAGAATGAGACATCTTTCATTATTTCATTGTCACTTCGATTACAGGTGTCTCGCCTTTAGTCAATTGCGTTACTTGTTGAATATCAATGGTTGCTGCTTGATCTGTGTTTGTAATAATGACAGGTGAAACAATAGATTTTGCATGTTGATCAATATAATCCACGTCAAATGTGACAAGTGGATCACCGACTTTTACTGTGTCACCACTATTGACTAATGTTTCAAAACCTTCACCATTGAGTTGTACAGTGTCTAGTCCGATATGAACAAGGACTTCTAAGCCATTGTCTGCTTTTAAACCAATAGCATGCTTGGTTGGGAAAACATTGTCAACGACACCGTTGATTGGTGAAACGACTTGACCTTCAGTTGGACGTATACCAAAACCCTCACCCATCATTTTTTGAGCAAAAACAGGGTCTGGAATGTCTTCAATTTTGACATATTCTCCAGTTATCGGTGCATAAACTTGAATGTCCTTATTTGTTTCTTCACTTTTTCCGAATAATTTCTTAAACATAAAACTCGCTCCTTTATTGGTCGAAAAGTTTGACTAAATCACCATAGCCTAACGCTTCGAGCTTTTCATATGGTATGAATTGAATTGCAGCCGAATTGATACAATAACGTAAGCCACCACGTTCTTTTGGGCCATCATTGAACACATGTCCTAAATGACTGTTGCTTCCTTCAGAGCGGACTTCTGTTCTCAACATACCAAATGATTTATCGACTAACTCAATAATGTCTTGGTCGTCGATGGCTTTGGAAAAACTAGGCCAACCACAATCTGATTCAAATTTATCATCTGAAGTAAATAGCGGTTTGCCAGAAAGTTTATCGACATAGACACCCTTTTCAAAGTGATTCCAATATTCATTTTGAAATGGTGGTTCTGTACCGTCTTGTTGAGTAACGAGGTACTCCAAGTCTGTTAAATCTTTTTTGTCTTTTTTAATCATGCTTGATTCCCCCAATGCTTTTCAATAAACGCTTTACGTCCTGATCCACGTTGATATTGTGCATAGTGAAGCGGATGTTTTTTATAGTAATCTTGGTGTGCCTCTTCTGCCGGATAAAAATTGCGATATGCTTCGACCGGCGTTACAACAGGGGCACTGAAAATTTGGGATTGATTTAGTGCTTCAATCTTGTTGAGCGCGGCTTGACGTTGCGCATCATTGTGATAAAAAATAACAGGTCGATAACTTTCGCCTCTATCAAAAAATTGACCATTTTTATCTGTTGGATCAAAAGTTTTGAAATAAATATCTAATATATCTTCATAGCTGATCACTTGATCATCATATTCAATTTGTACAGCCTCAACATGGCCTGTTGTGTTTGTACAAACTTCTTCATAGGTTGGATATTCTACTGTCCCACCGCTATAACCTGATGTGACACTTTGAACACCGTCAAATGTATCAAAAGGTTTAACGAGACACCAAAAACATCCGCCTGCTAAAGTTGCTATAGCCATGTTTGACACCTCCATTGTTATAAGTCAGATGAATCTTTAAGGACAACTAATCCAATAGCACCCGCACCGGTATGCGTCGAAATCACTGGTGTTGTATGTCCGAAATCAAAGTTTTGAATCGTAAATGTTTCATCTAATTTTTCTTTAAAAAGGTTAATGAAATCCTTTGCTTTCGCATGTGAAATACCGATTGATTGAATCGTGCCATCACCGACAAACGGCTTTAAATCTTTGATGACGTATTTAATACAAGCGTTTTGTGTGCGGGCATTATGAATCATTTCAAGATTACCGTCAATGAGTGAACCGATTGGCTTGATTTTCATAAGATTACCTATCAAGCCTTTAGTTTTACTAATGCGGCCACCTTTGATGAGTTGATCTAATTGTCCGATAATCACGTAAAGCTTAATGTTTTTTTGTAAGTTTTGAAGTTTTGAGACAATTTCTTCTGTTGGGACGCCTTCTTCCACCCAGCGAATCACATTTTGAAGTTGATAGCCTAAGCCGAATGAAATTGATTTTGAATCAATGACTGTTACTTTAGCATCAACCATTTCGCTCGCTTGAACAGCAGTTTGATATGTGCCACTCAAGCCAGATGAAAGATGGATACTGATGATTTCAGCACCTGTTTCACCCAACTTTTCATATGTTTCTACAAATCTACCAATTGGAGGTTGACTTGTTTTAAAATCGTGGTTGGTGTCTCCTAAATATTGTGAAAATGACTCAGATGTAATATCCGTTTGATCCTCATAAGATTCTCCGTTAATTGTAACACTCAACGGTACAATATGGACATTGTGTTGCTTCAGAAAAGCTGGATCTAAGTCAGATGTAGAATCTGTGACTATAATACGTTGTTGCATAATGCTAACCTCCAATAATTACTTTCGAGTAAGATGTAAAAATGTATGTGGGTATTTATTTTTTTCATCCACGACGCCTTCTACGGCAGATGTGACTTCCCAATCTTCAAATGTGTATGGCGGGAAAAACGTGTCCGCTTGAAATTTGTCGTCGATCACAGTGATATACATATCGTCAACACGGTCAATAAATGTTTCAAATAATGTCTGACCGCCAAAAATAAAGATATGGTCGTCCTCAATGGCATCAATGTCATCGAAACTGTGAATCACTTCAACGCCCTCAGGTTTGAAATCAGGGTTTCGTGTAATAACGACATTTCTGCGGTTCGGTAGTGGTTTTCCAATGGATTCGAATGTTGCACGTCCCATCACTAATGTATGTCCAGTGGTTAACTTTTTAACATGTTTTAAATCATTTGGTAAGTGCCACGGTAACTGTCCTTCAAATCCAATGCCACGCTGTTGGTCATGAGCGACTAAAATAGATAGTGTCATATGATTACTCCTTTTTGTTTATACGGCGATTGGTGCTTTAATCGCTGGATGGGATTCATAATTTACAATCTCTAAATCTTCATATTCTATATCGAAAATGGAACGATCTGTATTGATTTTCAATTGTGGCGGTGCATAACTTGAGCGTGAGAGCTGTGTTTTCACGGCGTCTAAATGGTTACTGTAAATATGTGCATCACCAAATGTATGTACAAACTCTCCTACTTCTAGGCCACATTCTTTCGCAATTAAATGTGTTAATAAGCTATAACTGGCAATATTGAAAGGTACGCCTAAGAATATGTCAGCGCTGCGTTGATAAAGTTGACAGCTCAGCTTATTGTCTTGTACATAAAATTGAAAAAGTGTATGACAAGGAGGTAACGCCATTGTCTCGATTTCAGCTGGATTCCAAGCGCTAATAATATGACGACGTGAGTTTGGATTCGTTTTGATTTGTTCAATCAATGTTTTCAATTGATCGTAATGTTGACCGTCTGCACCGACCCAGTCACGCCATTGCTTACCATAAACATTGCCTAAATCACCGTGTTTTTTCATAAAGGCATCATCAGTTAAGATCAGTTGTTTAAATTTAGCCATTTCTTCACGATACATTTCAGCAAATGCAGCATCATTTTGTGCTCTATGACCAAAATCAGTCATATCTGGACCGTTATAATCCTCACTTTGTATATATTTTTCAAAGGCCCATTCATTCCAAATATTGTTGTTATATTGTAATAAATATCTTAAATTCGTATCGCCACGAATAAACCAAATTAATTCAGTGGCAACGAGTTTAAAGGAAACTTTTTTGGTTGTTAATAATGGGAAGCCTTTTGAAAGGTCAAAACGCAACTGGTGTCCAAATTTTGAAATTGTTCCTGTCGCTGTTCGATCTTCACGTTGATTGCCAATTTGTAATATTTCTTTACATAAATCATGATAAGCTGCATCAAATGGATTCATGACATTCACCTCTTTCTCTTAGTATCTATAATAGACGATTTTGTGCCATTTTCAAAACGATATCAACGTAATTCTATATGGGGATATAAATGGAATGCATTCAGAATTTCCAACATTGAAATGGCTTCATACCATGCAACGAAAACAACTGTGCCTATAGGTTATAACGCGATTGATGTGACTTAGAAACGAAAAAAAGCCGGAACAATGACATCATTGTATGTTCCGGCTTTTTGATTATGCGCGACAATGTGTGTCGAATGCGTCTTTGATATCCATCGCGATGTCATTAATATCGCGCCCCTCAATATGTTCACGTGGCATAAAGTGAACTAATTCAGACCCTTTAAATAATGCGAATGAAGGGCTTGAAGGTACTTGTTGAATGTATTCACGCATTTTTGCAGTCGCTTCTTTGTCTTGACCTGCAAAAACAGTTACTTTATTCGTTGGTTTATATTCATTTTGTTCTGCTACGGCTACAGCTGCAGGACGTGCTAAACCAGCTGCACAACCACATGTTGAGTTAATAACAACGAATGTGGTATCTTCATCGTTCACATGGTCCATATATTCTGTTACTGAATCTTCACTTTCTAAACTTTCAAAACCATTTTGTGTCAATTCGCCTCTCATTTGAGCTGCGAGTTCTTTCATATATGCATCATATGCGTTCATATTATAACGCTCCTTTATATTATTTTATTGATTACGATTTGCGATCTGTTTCCACACTGATCCAAGTGCTTCTTCTCCATTTTCGATGCGTGTAATGGCCATTTCAATTTGCAACTTGACTTCATACGCAGGATCATTTTGATGTGCTTTCAAAGCTGGAAGTTGATCTGGCTCACCTTCATCAAAAAGGAACATCGCCGCACGCCATCGAACAATTTTTTGTGGATCATCTAAAGCTTTTTCCATTTCTGGTAAAGCTTCCTTAAAGCCTAAATCACTTAAACTATCACCAGCTGTTCGTCTCACTGCTGGACTTTTATCGTGCAATCCTTTATATAAGTATGGCAAAGTGGCTGGGTCTTCAATCATGCTGAGCAATACGACTGCTTCACGGCGTAATGGCACTTTATCTTCATTCAGTGCATAATCGAGTAACGGATAGTCATCTTGTGTTGGTGTTGGGAATGATTTCAACATACGGAGTCGCGCTTTCCATTCCGATTCTTGTTGGTAAGCTTCTAATGTGACATGCGCATATTGCTTTTGTGGCACTGTCACATCCGTATGTTTTGCCTCTTCCACCAATTGTTTCAAAACATGTTCAGGATAAAGCGCATCAACTTCTTCAACAACGCTTTGCATGACATCGTCTAAGTCACCATAGCGGATGCCTAACGTTTCCCATTTACGTAAAAACACAACATTATCATGAGGGGCTTGTGTTTCAAGCATTGCATTCACGAAAATGTCGCTTAATTGTTGACGCTTTTCTTCCTTAGAGGTTGTAAGCTTCACTTGGTAAGGAATATTTTTAAACTTGAGCACCTCTGCTTTGACCTCACCAAAATGGGTGTCAGGCTCAGGTTGTGGTGTGTCTTGTTGCTGTTCGTGATTCAGTGTTGCCGTGACGAGAGGTAACACAGTCTCCCAGTCTGCTTTTGGTGTTTTATCAACGGCAATAAAATCTAAAACATAAAATACAGATTTCACACCTTCTACTTGCAAAATAGCATTGATAAAGTGAGGCTGACCTTCTGCAACTTGTGTATACGTATTGGAATGATTGTCTTGCCTTTTTTCAGATAAAATAATTTTCATAGTATTCGGACTAGGTGTAGGTTCGACCTTCATAATTTCCATGTTAAACCTCCTCGTCAATGAACTACAGCCCTCATTGTAGCGCATTGCCTAATTGTTGAATTTGTTTGCCGATTGAACACGCATTGATACAGAAGTGATGTGCTTGTGTTTTCCCCTTTGTTTTTCGAAGGTGCGCTTTAACCAAGCAGTGTTCGCAATATTGTTGAGACAATTGATCGATTGAAGCAATGGCCTTCTTTTTAGAGTCAGTTAGCACGAAATGTCACCTCTTTTAAATATAGTGCGTACAATATTCACTATCGTAACATGATTTAAATGCACATTGAAGCGTTTTAACTTCAACATCATCGTAAAAAATGTCTCGCTTGTAAAAGTTATTTAAATACTATTGAAAATCATAAAGCTGTTGATTATAATGGATGAGTTATCGTGAAGAGCGGTTTCTAAACACCCGCGTTAACAAAATTTAGGAGGTTATTCAATTGTATAATGAATGGTTAGGTTTAGGGTCGTTTATCGTTACTTTCATATTAATGGTCGCGATGTTTCGATTCTTTGGTAAAGCAGGTTTGTACGCTTGGGTTGCGATGGGCACAATTATCGCCAATATCCAAGTGCTCAAAACGATTGATATATTTACGATTTCAGCAACTTTAGGAAACGTCATGTTTGCATCAATTTATCTTGCGACAGACATTCTCAATGATATCTATGGTAGAAAAGTTGCGAAAAGAGCAGTGTGGCTCGGCTTCTCGTCTACATTTATTATGATTATTATCATGCAAATTTCGCTCGCATTTCAACCGAGTGAAGCGGATATGGCACAAGGCGCAATGAAGGCTATATTTGATGTCGTTCCTCGAATTGCCTTTGCATCGATTATTGCTTATATTATTGGGCAGCATATCGATGTATTAGTTTTTAACATGATTAAAAAAGTATTTCGTTCAGATCGCACATTTATCTTACGTGCATATGGGAGTACGGCGTTAAGTTCTATTATTGATACGGCACTCTTTGTAGCGATTGCTTTTTATGGCAGTTTACCTAATGGTGTCGTATTTGAAATTTTCATAACAACGTATTTATTAAAACTATTATCTACTGTATTGAACGTGCCATTTGGTTACTGGGCAAAGTCGCTTTATCGTCGCAATAAAATTAAAGATGACACGCTGTAACGCATGGTATGTTAAGCTTAAGGCTTAAAAAAACATTCAAGTGTGGTGTATTGAATTTGGCTAAAATTTATTTTGATGCAGCAACAAAGGGAAATCCTGGAATAAGTGCATGTGGAGTCGTTATCGTAACTGAAGAGGCACGTCATACTTTTACCAAAGTGCTCGGCGAAATGGATAATCATAGTGCTGAATGGGAAGCACTATTGTTTGCATTAGAACAAGCAAAAGTATTAGCAGTTCCTAATGCTTTAGTTTACACTGATTCACAGTTGATTGAAGATGCAGTCAATCGTGAGTTTGTGAAGAATGCAAGATTTAAGCCGTATTTAGAGCGCTATTTGCAAATCACATCTGCCTTTGAATTGGCCTTTGTCAAATGGGTTCCACGAGCGCAAAATAAAGCCGCAAATCAATTAGCACAAGATGCCTTGTATCAAGCAATACAACGGTCGTAATGTTTAAATATTCAATGAAAAATGTCGAAGTAGATGACATGTGTATGACATGTCCATTTCACTTCGACATTTTTTTGTTGATCTTTTTATAGAAGATTTAATTGGTAGAGGTTCACAGCGAGATGATCTCGCAATGATGCATTACAAATTCTCAATAAATCGTTTCGATACAAATAATTCGTGTTGATCTAATACGGCAAGCACGTGATTCAATTCAACATGATGGGCCATCTGTTCGAATAATGTGTCGACAGATAAGGGCACGTTCAATTCGATTGTGGCAAGTTGTTTGGATAAACGCAAATTGTTCATATCTTGTTGAATCTTTTTCTGTTGTCCAGCCGTTAGTTGTGATATGTTCGCAATGACTTCTTCTACTGAACCATATTGTTGAATCAGTTTAATTGCTGTTTTCTCACCAATCCCTTTGACGCCTGGATAGCCATCTGCTGTATCACCCATAAATGCTTTCACATCAATGAGTTGTGGCGGTTGCAAATCATATTCTAATTCAAATCGTGCTCTGTCGTATTTGCTATATTCCGTAAAGCCCTTTTTAATGAGCCAAACAAAAACATTATCACTGACACATTGCAATAAATCACGGTCTCCTGTAATGACGTATACTTCATGGTCTGGTGACTCTGAGAAAGCGTGTGTCAACGTACCAATGACATCATCCGCCTCATAGTTTTCTACGCCGATATTTAAAAAGCCAAGTGACTCAGAAATATGCTGTACATGGTCAAATTGTGGCATCAATTCTTCAGGCGGTTCAGGACGGTTTTGCTTATATCCATCAAACATGTCATTACGAAATGTTGCTTTTCCCATATCCCAACAAACTGCCACGTGTGTCGGTTCAATATCTCGAATGGCGCTATACACATGTCTTACAAAGCCTTGCGTGCCATTCGTAGGTGTTCCTTCTGTATTGCGCATAAAATTTTTGTGTACACTGGTTGCGTAAAAATGGCGAAATAGCAGCGCCATACCATCAATCAATAAAAGTTTGTGTGTCATGTTTTCAGTCCTTTGAATTAAGTATTTCAAATAATTTTGGTGATTCCGTTTGTAATTGTGCAATGAGTGCATCATCCATTTCGACAGCTAACACTGTGTCGATTTCTTCTTGTGCTTGTGTTTCAATTTGTTCAAGTGCTTGTTGCGCTTTTGATGTTAATGTCAAAAGCATGGATTCTAGCGATTGACGTAAATCGGCTAATCGAGGTTGTAATAAGTCGATTGTTTCATCTTTAATTTCCGCCTGTATTTGTTTTTGCACTTGAGGTTGTAAAATGTTTTTCTTAGTCAATTGTTTCGGGAGTGCATTGACCATCGCATCTAATGAAATCGTTAAAAATGAATCTTCTATCGGTGCGACTTCAATAGACTCAATATCTGGTAATAAAATGTGATATTGATGAAAAGATTTAATTTTCGGTGCCATTTCTTGTTGTAACGCCTGATTAAAGAAGTATTTAATCCGTTCAATCATCAATGTTTGTTCTAAGTATAATTTTTGGTGTAGCTGATTTAAATAAGTTTTGGTCGATTGGCGTTTTTCCTCATTGAAATGATTGGAATTCGTCATTTGTGTGTTATATACAGCTTTTACATTATCCAGCAATTGAATTTTTAAGCGTTCATTTAAGTGATACATTTGGTCTTCTATTTCGTTTATCAGTTTTTGTCGAATCGCGTTTAAACTTTGCGTGTTAAAAATGGCTTTTTGACGCATTTGCTGTAATTGCTGTTTAACTTGCTGCATTTTTTCAGCATTGGACGTGTGATCGTCAATCATTTGGTCGTATGATTGTTGGATGTAGCGTAACTGATCATATACCTTGGCTTCTAAAATATGTTTTGATTCCACTTCTGAAAACTGTGAAATACTAGCTTTTAATTGTTGAACACCTACGTCCCCTTCTGTTAATGCAGCGCGACTCGATACCGCAAAGATTTCAGGATGCATTTGAACTTGCATTAACGCATTTTTGACGTAATCACGAACTGCCTGTTTGTCTGCTTCATTTTCAGCTAAGTCTGTCGCATTAATAACCATTTTGAAAGCTTGGTGTTCTTTCAGTTGATTCATATTTTTCATATGTTCGATAAATGCTTTGTCGTTATCAGTAAATGCGTGATTAAAATAACTTACATATAAAATTAAATCAGAAGTTGTGAGTATTTTTTCTGTTTCATTTGTATGGCGTTGGTTGTTAGAATGTAAACCTAATGAGTCAACAATAATTTTGTCTTTTAACCACTCAAGCGGTAATCTTAAATGCACCGTTTGCACAAATGTCGCATATGCATCTTCAGCACTCCATTGTTGTACTTCTGAAGCTTTAATTGGATGCTCTAAACCTTTTGCGATATACGATTGATAAAGCGCATAATTTTTTTCAATCGCATGAATAAATGCTAAGCGACTTTTCTCAATACGTCCTTTTAATTTGTCTGTATCAGCTTCTAAAAAGGCTTCGATATGATCAAATTGTCGCCCCTCTAATTCAAACACATCATTAATCTCTTGAAGTAACATTTCAGGTGATTTAAAGGTAATGTGATGTGTGTCACCATATGCAATTTCAGTCGTTGCTGCTGTCGTAGGATTAGGTGAACTTGTCAAATAACTGTCCCCTAACAACGCATTAATCAAACTACTTTTACCAGCACTGAATGTTCCAAAAACACCAATTTTAACTTTTTGATCTTGCATTCTTGCACGTGTAGCTTCGATATTTTTCACACTTGATTTAAATAGTGGTATATTTTTAACGATGCTTAACGCTTGATCGATGCGTTCGTTATCAATCCCTGATACATTCTCAGTCGTTGTTGACGCTTGTGGTGTAGTCTCTGTTAATTTGTCTGAATCTGTTTTCGGCTGGTATTGAATTTCAGTACGGTCAATTAAACGATCTAGTGAGTCTTCCATATGAATATAGTAATGACGGTAATTTTCAGTTTTCAATGATTGAGCTAAATTACGCAATTCGATATAACGTGAATACATGGCATTATCATTTGACTCATCAACTAAATGTTCTTCAGCGTGCACATTTTCAATTATGGTATCATCAAGTGGTTCCTGTTCTTTTAAAATATATTGTTTGATGGCTTTCATTAAATCATTTGAAAAAGTGAGCACATATTGATTTGTAATTTGAATTTGGGTCTGATACAGGTCTGTGACAATCGGTGCAGGTAATGTCAATTTTTGATTTAAAATACGTTGGTTTATCTCCGTATCATTAATAAAGCGCGTCAGAAATGACAAATCCTCTTGCATCGGTTTAATAATTTGATGATCCACTTTGCTTTGTAAATCTGTCATCATTGCATTCAGACGGGTTTCATGTTCTTCTTCTGTTTTTTTCTTTTTATTGAACAATCCACCTGCTTTAAAATCTTTCGTCATGCTTTCAAGGTAATAACGAATCGTTTCGCGCATCTCGTGTGTCATGATGTACGCATTGTCTATAATCGAACGCCGTTTATCTTTTAAATAATGTTTCAAAGCGTGCGCATCATTTAATAATTGCGCTTCTTCACTGATTGTTTCATTTTGTTGATGTGTTTGATACGCTTGATCGAACTGTGCAGCTTCAATATTGAGTTGCTCTAGAATGTCATCCATTTCGTGTTGTAAATAATCTAATTGATGTTGATGAATAAATTGCTTCATACGTGCAACATAATCTTCTACAGCTTCTCGATGTTGATCTTGTTCCATAATGAATGCACGTAACAGTTCGAATTCGTTATGAGGGTGTTCGAATTTTGTAATATAAAATGTTTCGAGTAAATCAATATCCCACTCTGTAATAGATTGTTCAACGCGTGCTTGGAAAGTTTCAAAATGAAGCTCATTGTCATCATGTTTATCAATTTGATTAATAATGAAAACAACAGGGATACTCGCGCGATTCAATCGTTTCATAAATTGAAAGTTCAGTGCAGATTGAACGTGGTTATAATCGACGGTATAAAAGACGATGTTACTTGTATAGAGAAATTGTTCCGTCTGTAAACTATGTGATTGTACATTGGAATCGACACCTGGCGTATCTTGGAATGTAAAGCCGTTTCGGAATGCATCGCTTTGTATGCGAATGTCGATGGATTCAACTTGAAAATTTTCGCGATTCATTTGTTTAACATCATCATAAGAGTTGAGTTGCGTATACTTTTGACCTTCAATATTGGCTGTAATTCCTGTTTCATCAGCAACAGTCACTAATGCGGTATTACTCGTAGTCGGGACAGGCGAACTTGGTAAAATATCTTGTCCGATGAGACGATTAATGACCGTCGATTTACCAGCTGAAAAATGGCCGACAAAGGTCATCGTGTAATGGTTCAAATACACTTTTTTAATCATTTGGTTAATCGTATGTATGAAAGCGGAATGGTCTGACTTCTCCACTTCTTTTTTGAGTTTATATAAAATATCCAGTTGTTCTTGATTTTGCATAGAAATTGGATTCCCCTTGTTTTAAACGTCTATATTTATGTATTATATGGGTTTGTTAAGATAAATGCTATCGGAGCGTTCATAAAATATCGCATTTTTCTTGTAAATCTCATATAAAAAAAATAACACCGCACAATCCATGTACGATGTTAGCTGATCTTTAAATTAATTTTGATATTTTAATGGTTGTGGGCGTTTTTTAATTTTAATGATTTGAGATATGACATAAATCACAATCCCGACCCAAATAAAGCAAAATGTAATGAATTGGTCGACATTAAACGGTTCTTTAAATACAAAAATGCCGAGTAAAAAGATAAGCGTCGGTCCGACATATTGAATAAAGCCCATTAATGATAACGGAATACGGATAGCCCCTTCTGAAAATGAAAGTAACGGTAATGCAGTCACAGCCCCAGAAAAGAGCAACCAAAATGTTGACATATTCCATCCAATGCTTAAATCGGCAGCCTGACCAACGATAATTAAATAAATGATTGCCATGGGTGCCGTCGCAAGTGATTCGACTGTGATGCTACTCAATGCAGACATCGGAACGAGTTTTTTCAGTAAACCGTATATACCAAATGAAAATGCTAAAATTAGCGAAATGTATGGAAATTCTCCTACTTTTAATGTCATATAAACGACACCCAGTACAGCAAATAGGATTGCCAACCATTCGAGACGATTAAAACGTTCTTTAAAAAATAGCATGGATAGCAAAATGCTGACAAGAGGATTGATATAATAACCTAAACTTGTTTGTAAGACAAATCCTGCATCAATCGCATAGATAAACGTACCCCAATTTACTGTAACGATATAACCCGCTAATATTATAATAAACAGTTTAAACGGTTTCGCCATTAATTGTGCCATATCTTGAGAAAACTGTTGCCATCGTCCAATGATCGGTAACAGAATTAACATAAAAATGAGTGATAAAACGATACGGTACATCAGCGTTTCAATCGGATCGACATCGTGAATGAGTGCCCAATATAATGGCAATGTGCCCCACATGACATAAGCCAATAAAGCGAAAAGAATGCCCTTTTTAAATTCTTTATCTTGATACAAAGTACTCCCTCTTTTCGTATAGATTCATAGCGGCTTAAGATTTTTGATTGGCCCAGTATTGGTAATAGGTTGTCTCAATATAACCATTAAATAACTTGCGTCGTTTTGTAGCTTTTCGATTCACAAGATATTCAAACTCTTTGTTGCTCGTCATAATATAAAGAGATAAATTTGGATGATTTTGCATTAACGTACCTAGATTACGGTACATCTCTTCAACTTCTTCGCGATCCCCAATACGTTCACCATATGGCGGGTTACCAATTAAGCCAATTGGACCTTCATGCTCAATTGTAAGTGTGTTCACATCTTTTACTTCGAAGCGGATAATATCGCCAACACCGACTTCATCAGCATTTCGTTTTGCAATTTCGACCATATCAGGATCAATATCTGAAGCATAAATTTCTATTTCTTTATCATAATCAGCCAGTTCATCAGCTTCTGCACGTTTTTGGTCATATAGTCCTGCTGGAATCATGTCCCACTGTTCAGAGACAAATGAACGATTAAAACCAGGTGCGATATTTTGAGCAATTAAACACGCTTCAATGGCAATGGTACCAGAACCACAAAATGGATCGATAAGTGGTGTGTTACCCGTCCAATTGGCTAATTTCACTAAACTCGCAGCGAGTGTTTCTTTAATCGGTGCCTCACCTTGCGCAAGGCGATAGCCACGTTTATTCAAACCCGAACCAGAAGTATCAATCGTTAATAATACTTTATCTTTTAAAATCGCTACTTCGACAGGATATTTTGCGCCTGATTCATCGAGCCAACCTGACACTTGGTGGGCATTTTTCAAACGTTCGACAATTGCCTTTTTCGTAATCGCTTGCACATCTGGGACGCTGAATAATTTTGATTTTAAACTACGACCTTGCACTGGAAATTGACCATCTGCAGGAATGAAATGTTCCCATGGTAAATTTTTCGTTTGTTCGAATAAGGAATCAAAAGTCACGGCTTCAAATTGCCCCACGATCAGTTTGACGCGATCTGCAGTGCGCAACCATAAATTCGCCTGAACGATGGCTGAGGCGTCTCCTTCAAAATAAATGCGTCCGTTTTCTACACGTGTGTCGTAACCTAGGTCTTGAATTTCTTTGGCGACAATCGCTTCAAGCCCCATTGGACAAACCGCTAATAGTTGATACACGAAAATTCCTCCTTTTGAATATTAGGTTATGTATTTCTTTTCATATTATTGCACTTTTTTTATTATATATGTGAGTGTTTATTGACTTTATTACTTGATTACAGAACTTGCCCTCCCTTTCCCAGGGGACTTGCCTCAACTAAATTCGGCTTGATGATAGGGTACATTTGATGGAAGCCGAATTGGATTTTCGGCTGCGTCTGATCCCTCGGGAGTGTCGGGCAGTTCTTGTAATCAAATTTCGGACATAAGAAAAGTAAATGTCATTTTCAAAAATAGATCATTTGTTTTTGTTATAGTTGTTTCTCTTATTGAATGGATTTTCGGTTTCGGCTTTATGCCTCAGGAGTCTCGCCTCGTTTTGCAATCAAGAAAGTCATGATGACAAACAGTTGCAATCACCAAGTCTCATAATTCCCCCAAAAACAAATTTAATACCATAAATTTACTTGCCAACGCTTTATTAAATAGAGATGTTGCAACATTTTCGGCTACGTCTGATCCCTCGGGAGTGTCGGGCAGTTCTTGTAATCAAATTTCGGTCATAAGAAATGTAGATGTCATTTTCAAAGTCACAATTTCTATGTTTTACATCCACATAAATTGAATTTAAGGAGATTCGTAACTCACACAGCTTTAAAAACAACTAAGATGAGAAATCGTTGGAAAACGCGAATACATGATAGCAATCTTATAAAGCTAAGAAAAAATGACATCAAAAAATGCATTACCCCTTCCTCTAAAATTTGATTGTTTTCCCCTATGATAAGGAAGTACTCTATATTTTGATATTGATTCTTATTCCATGTGATGTCAAGACAAATTGAAGGGCTGGAACAAGACGTTCCAGCCCTAAGGTGACTAGTTTGGGATATTTCTATAAGCCATGTTCTGTACTGATGTACTCGTTACGTGCACTAGTTTCACTGGTACTTCAGTTGTAATCATCTGTCTGAAAAGTATGCTGTACTTTTCCTCGTCTATACGTTGAATTCCGTTAGACAAGTGCTCCTACCAAATTTGGATTGCTCACTCGAGGGGTTTACCGCGTTCCACCTTCATTATTTCTAATAAAGCTACGTCACTGTGGCACTTTCAAACTAATGTAACCCTATCAAAAGACTTAGGTTAGGTCGTTGCCGTCAATATCGAATATTGCCTTGACTTATGGTTTCATCAAGCACGAACACTACAGTCATCTCAGACTGTGTGAGCATGGACTTTCCTCTATATGCCGAAACATATAGCGATTACACGAAATATCCTCAAAAAATTATAGCATTTTTTAATTAAAAAACAATCCCTATTTTCCAAAGACTGCTTTTTCAAGATTAGAAATTCGTTTTAAAATATCTACATTATTATTTTGGTTCGAACTTTGACTTGCGAAACTCTTATTATCTTGTGGTCGACTAGAGGCAACACGAATACGTAAATCTTCAATCTCTTTTTTTAGTTTGTGATTTTCTTCTGATAATTTGATGACTTCATTATTTAGGTCTGACATTTTTTGATAATCCGCAATAATATCGTCCAAAAAAGCATCTACTTCTTGGGGACGATAGCCACGAACCATTGTTTTTTCAAAATCTTTTTCGTAAATGTCTTTTGCTGATAATTTTAACGAAACATCTGACATCTGTTCCACCTCATTTGATTTAAATTTCTTCTGACCATTGTAAATCATTGATAAAGTTCGTAATTTCGTCAAACGTCACAATATCACAAGTATAGTTTGTTTTTTCAACAAAATCAACTAACTTCTTTTTGAAAAATTGTGGGCTTGCAGGTTGTTCTTCATCATAGATTAATATGGTAATATCCGTATGGTCTAACATGAATTGATCGGCTTGTTGAAATTGGAATGGACCTTCATATGTATGCTGATGCACACTGTTAACATAATCGCTATGTTCAATAATATGTTGATACTTGAACTGATTTTGTTCATTCCATTTAGATGTATGTTCTAAAAATGGCGTGATGACACCTAGTTTCAGTTCAGGATATGTTTCTTTCAATGCAATGACACATTCGGCTCCCCATAATTCAATACCCAATTGACCTTGGATTAACACCCATTCTAAACCTTCCTCTATATATTGAATTAATTTTTGTGTCATAAATTTTTTTAAATAAGTTACTTCAGGGGCGTTATCATTGAATATTTGTAGCTCGTATGATTTGTAACCCGTCAAATACATCGTCTTATACATGTGTGTCACACTCCAGTTGCGATAAGTAGTTCAGATCATGTTGAACGGCTTTGTATTGATCTATAAACAATTTTTTACTTGTTGTGGATTGATGACATGCGACGACGAGCTCTGCCATAAGAGAGGACATGCGATGTAATTTGTTTATATTGAAATATTTTTGTTTTGAAATGGTGTGTTGATAGCGCTCTAATGATTGTAAGTGTGCATCAACTTGTTGCACAAATGGCTGCACTTCGTTGTAAAAATCATATTGTCGTCCTGCTCGAGCGGCTTCATAACGTTGCGAAATAGTTGTTAAATCGTGAATTAACTGTTGTATGACAATTTGCATGATTTCTGACACCTTTCATCAAACTATATTAATTTTATCATAATATGATGAAATATTTTAACTGTAAATGATTTTAGGTCACGTTAAACGCTTATGTATGTTACAATAATGTCAGTTTATGAATCCTTTCGATTTATAAAACGCCTATCCTATCATGTTTATAGGAAAAAACATGGATTGTAGGTGAGACAAATGAATTATCCTAATGGTAAGCCTTTTAAGCCAAGTCAGACTCAAGTCGGAAGTGCTCGGACAAACAAATCGAGTAAAATTAAATATGGTGGGCGCGGAATGACATTAGAAAATGATATTGAAAGCTCCAACCAATATTATTTAAATACAGGACGTGCTGTGATTCATAAGAAACCAACACCTGTGCAAATTGTCCATGTGGATTATCCAAAACGCAGTCAAGCTGTAATTAAAGAGGCTTATTTTCGAACGCCTTCAACTACTGATTATAATGGTGTTTATAAGGGCTATTACATTGATTTTGAGGCAAAGGAAACGAAAAACAAAACGTCTTTTCCGTTACAAAACATCCATGCGCATCAAGTTGAACATATGAAACAAGCAGTGGCTCATGGAGGAATTGTTTTTTTGCTACTCCGATTTAAAGGAATCAATGAAGTTTATCTCTTGCCGTTTAAGCGATTTTTTCCGTTTTGGGAGCGCTACTTAAATAATGGAAAAAAATCAATTAAGGTTGAAGAAATTCAAGAAAATGGTTACTATATTCCTTATCAGTATCAACCAAGATTAGATTACCTCAGTGCAATTGATAAGTTGATATTAGATGAAAGTGAGGACCGCTTATGACGGAAAAGAAAGGGACTTCTAAGCAAACGAAAAAGAAGTCCGATCAAAAAAAGAATAAGAACATCAAGCGTACGATCATTAAAGTGTTGAGCTTTTTAGTATTAGCATTTGTCATCTTAGCACTCTTATCTGTATTGCTTTTCGCATATTATGCTTGGAAAGCACCTGCATTTAATGAGTCTAAACTCCAGGATCCAAGCCCAGCAAAAATTTATGATAAAGATGACGAACTCGTTAAAACGCTTGATAATGGTGCAAGACGAGAACATGTGGATCTAAAAGATGTTCCAGATACGATGAAAGAGGCTGTACTTGCAACTGAAGACAACCGATTCTATGAACATGGTGCCCTAGACTATAAACGTTTATTCGGTGCCGTTTTGAAAAACATTACGGGTGGTTTTGGTTCACAAGGTGCTTCAACGTTGACACAACAAGTGGTTAAACGAACGTTTTTAACGGATCAAAAATCCATTGAACGTAAAGCACAAGAAGCGTATTTATCTTATCGTTTAGAACAGGAATATTCTAAAGATGAAATTTTCCAAATGTATCTTAACAAAATTTACTATTCTGATGGTGTATATGGCATTAAGGCTGCAGCAAGATACTACTTCGATAAAGACTTAAAAGACCTTAACTTAGCTGAATCTGCTTATCTTGCAGGTTTACCGCAAGTTCCAAACACATACAACATATACGATCATCCAGAAGAAGCTGAAAAACGTAAAGATACAGTATTGTACTTAATGGCTTATCACAACCGCATTTCTGAAAAAGAGAAAAAAGAAGCGCAAGATACGCCGATTACTGAAAATCTCGTACAACGTTCAGCTGAAGATAGACAAATCAAACCAGATGATGATTCAGAACAATACAACTCTTACGTAAACTTTGTGAAACAAGAGCTGATGAACAATCCTGAATTTAAAGGACAAAATTTATCAGACCTTCTTAACAGCGGTATCAAAATCTACACTTACATGGATAAAGATGCGCAAAACAGTTTACAAAATCGTATTGATAATGGTGGCTACTATAAAAATGATGATCAAATGGTAGGTTCGACTATCGTGGACAGCAAAACAGGTGCCCTCGCTGCGATTTCAGGTGGCCGTAACTACAAAGATGTCGTTGAGCGTAACCAAGCGACTGACGCACATCCAACTGGTTCGACATTAAAACCATTCTTGGCATATGGTCCTGCAATTGATAACATGCAATGGGCGACAAACCATTCTATCCAAGATGAATCAGCGTATAACATTGATGGTGCGACATTCAGAAACTATGACCAACAAAGTCATGGTACCGTGTCCATTTATGATGCACTACGTCAAAGTTTCAACATTCCTGCATTGAAAACATGGCAACAAGTTAAATCTCAAGCAGGTAATAACGCACCGACAGACTTTGCGAAAAAAGTTGGTTTAGAGTATGAAAATACGGATATTGGACCTTCAGAAGTATTAGGTGGTTCATCTTCTGAATTCTCACCTACTCAACTCGCATCAGCTTATGCATCGTTTGCAAATGGTGGTACGTATAACAAAGCGCATTCAATCAAAAAAGTAGTAGAAGCCAATGGAAATACGATTGAATTTGATTTTACGAGCCATAAAGCAATGAATGACTACACAGCTTACATGATTACTGAGATTTTAAAAGGTACATTTGAAGCTTACGGTTCTGCATATGGTAACAAAGTCGATGGCGTAAACATGGCTGCTAAAACAGGTACAGGTACGTATGGTGCAGAAACATATCAACAATACAATTTACCTGACTCAGCTGCGAAAGACGTTTGGATTTCAGGTTTTACACCGAAATATACAATGTCTGTATGGATGGGCTTTAGTGAAGTAAAACAATATGGTGAAAACTCATTTGTCGGCAGTAGCGAACAAAAATATCCACAATTACTTTTCAGAGATGTCATGAGTGATATTAGTCCACGTGACGGTTCAGACTTTACACGTCCTGACTCTGTTGCAGGTAGTGGTAAGAGCCTCTACGTTGCGAAGTCACCTGACGGCAATACAACAAGTAACTTTACAGAATCAAGTAATGGTACAAACAGTGGTTCAAGTTCTAACAACAATAGAAACGGCAACAACGGTCAGAATTTGAACAATGGTAATAGTAATTCACAACAAGGCAATAACGGTAATAATAATGGTATTTTCGGTAACTTATTTAATCGTTAAATGCTATATAAAAAGGAGCAGGGTTCATCCCCCGCTCCTTTTTTATATAGATTTCCAGTAATCATTTGTGCAAAACAAAATAAAAAAGGAAGACTGTAAAATGTAGCGTTTTACTCAGTCTTCCTTTAATTATGAAAACCATCAAATTTACGATAATCGATGACGTGCGCGATATGCCGCATACATCTTCACTAATTCGGATTTTAACGTCTTCATTTGTTGATATCCCATATAATGGTGCTTGCGTGTCTCTATATATGCAAAACGTTCATCAATATTGAATGGCACAATACGTAAACTGTCTTGATTCACAAGGCGATAATCTTGCACTTCATTGATCATATTAAAGTAACGGATTAACAAATCATAATAATCATCTAACAGTGTTATCGATACGTCACGGCCAATTTTGCGTTGTTTTGCGAATTCGTCTAATCTGCTTTCAATTTGCGACATATTTTCAATAATCTCTTGATGATTCATCATGAGGCATCTGCTGCCTTCTTCAATGATGCACGATAACGTTTCTGTCCTTCACGACAATCCTCAAACAATGGACAAGCACCGCACTTTGGTTTTTTCGCTAAACAGTGATAACGACCGAAAAAAATTAATTGATGGTGACTCTTCGTCCAACGTTCTCTCGGAATGATTGAAGTCAGTCGACGCTCTACTTCCGTCACACTATCCTTCCAACGACAAATGCCTAATCGTTTAGACACGCGTTCGACATGTGTATCGACCGCAAGAGCAGGTTCACCAAATGCGACACTCATGACGACGTTGGCTGTTTTTCTCCCAACACCTGCCAAGTTTTCAAGTTGTTCGTGTGTATGCGGCACTTCCCCATCGTATTGATCAAGTAAAGATTGCGATAATTTTTGAATATTTTTTGCTTTATTACGATAGAGCCCGATTGAGCGAATATCTTGCTGTAACTCTTCTAATTCTACTGCTAAATAGTCTTCAGGCGTGTGATACTTCTGAAACAAATCTTTTGTCACACGATTGACTGTGTTGTCAGTACATTGAGCTGAGAGTACAACAGCAATGGTTAATTCGAATGGATTTTGATGTACGAGTTCGCATTGTGCGTCCGGAAACATCTGATCAATAACATCAATCATTTCAAGTGCTTTCTTTTTACTTATCAAAAGGATTCTCTCCTTTCAGCCAATTAAATTTCGGAATGTGCTCTGTTTTTTCAGAAGATTGTTGAGGTTGCTTTTTAAATTTCTCCCTTATCGGTTGTGCGTCTTTCACTGTTGTGACATTATTTTTTTGCCAATTCAATAAAATACGATCAATGTATTTGAGTGATGGCTTTTGATGTGCCAGTGCTTCATCAATTGCAGCATCAATCAATTCAATAGCATAATGATCGACGTCAATCCATTGATTTAAATGTTCAATCTCTAATGGTGATAATGGGCGACCAAATGCCGTTTCGATTTTTTTAAACACGCGTTTAAAGGCTTCCTCTTCAGAAATTGTTTCTTTGGATTGTTCAATTTGTTTAAATACAGACGCCAATTGTTCGTAAAAACCATCAAGATTAATATATTCAGTAAATTTACCCTCACTATTTTTTTCGACGCGCATTGCTAACAAACCGAGCTGGATTAATTTTTGTATAATCGCAGTTACTTCTGAAGATTGCATCGTTGTCCCCTTTTTTAACATATCAATAGAAGGTTGTTCATTAGAAATTTCATAGGTATATAAAATTTTAATCAAAATCACTAAATCATTCTCGTTAAGACCTAATTCTTGATAATGCTCAAGCAATTCATAGCGAATCACAACAGGTCGTATTTGCAGTTCTCGTTGGTTCATTCATTCCCCTCCTATTACACATTTTGATGTGACAACAATGCGATTTTCAACAGTCTGCTTTAGATAGAATAAAAAGAGAGTGAGTGTGAAATTCTAATTGTAAAAGAATTTCATCCTCTCACCCTCGTAAAGGATGTAGTGCGTTTTAAACTATCCACATCGCCATACTATTATGGATATAAACGATTTAATAAACGTGGGAATGGTGACGTTTCACGCACATGTTCAACACCAGCGATCCATGCAACAGTACGTTCTAAACCTAAGCCAAAACCACTATGCGGCACACTACCATATTTACGTAAATCTAAGTAATATTGATAGCTTTCTGTATCGAGTTGATGTTCATCGATGCGTTGCTCTAATAACGCAAGGTCGTTAATACGCTCAGAGCCACCGATAATTTCACCATAGCCTTCAGGTGCAATTAAATCCGCACAAAGCACTGTGTCTTCATTTTCTGGATTTGGTTGCATGTAGAATGGTTTGATTTTTGTTGGATAGTTAACAATAAATACAGGCAAGTCGTAATGATTCGCAATAGCTGTTTCATGTGGTGCACCGAAGTCATCGCCCCATTCGATATCGTCAAAACCTGCTTCATGTAAAAACTTAATCGCATCGTCATAAGAAATACGTGGAAACGGCGCTTGTACTTTTTCTAATTTAGATGTGTCACGTTCTAATAATTTTAACTCAATTTTGCAGTTTTTAAGCACAGATTGTACAACATAAGTGACATAAGCTTCTTGCACTTCTAAGCTTTCCGCATGTGTTGTAAATGCCATTTCAGGTTCAATCATCCAGAATTCAATTAAATGACGACGTGTTTTTGACTTTTCAGCACGGAATGTCGGTCCAAATGAGAATACTTTACCATATGCCATCGCTGCTGCTTCCATATACAGTTGACCACTTTGTGATAAAAACGCATCTTCATCAAAGTATTTTGTATGGAACAATTCGCTTGTACCTTCTGGTGCACTCGCTGTTAAAATCGGTGGATCAATTTTTGTGAAGCCATTTTCATTGAAAAATTCATATGTTGCACGGATGATTTCGTTACGAATTTTCATCACAGCATGTTGTTTTTTAGAACGCAACCATAAGTGACGGTGATCCATTAAAAATTCAGTACCATGATTTTTAGGTGTAATCGGATAGTCGTGTGCTTCATGGATGATTTCGATGTTTTTGACTTGCATCTCATAACCCAAGTCTGAACGGTTGTCTTCAGTAATTTCACCAGTCACATATAAAGATGTTTCTTGTGTTAATGATTTCGCACGTTGGAAAATTTCCTCATCGACATCTGCTTTTACGACAACACCTTGCATAAATCCTGTACCGTCGCGTAATTGTAAGAATGCGATTTTACCGCTTGAACGTTTATTTGCGAGCCAAGCACCAATTGTGACTTCTTGGCCGATTTTATTCTTTGCTTCTTTAATCGTTGTTTTCATAACCATTCTCCTATATGTTTTAATACTGTTCTTATTTTAACAAAACTATTGCAGAACTTCTACCACATCATGATTGATTCAGCTGCGATTGCATTTTATGGAGTAATTGTCCAAATTGCTGTATGTTACCTTGATGTTGTTGAAAATGTGTGAATGTATTTTGGAAAAAGTGTCGATATTGACTATGCATCAAGCGATTATCAAAAGAAACCACAATCCCTTGATCATTTTCATTCCTCAATAATCGCCCTAGTCCTTGTCTAAATCGTAGGACAGCTTCAGGTAAAACATAATCCTTGAACACATTATTAAATTCATTGGCGAGTAACATCGGTTTGACAGCATGATGATTCATAAATGGTAATTTTGCAATCATGACACATTTAATGCCATGCGCTTGATAATCAAAACCTTCAAAAAATGTACTCGTTCCTAGTAATATCGCTTTATCAAAATGATTGAACTGTTGTACGATTTTATAATTTTGACTTTGTTGTTGCGATAAAATGACATAATCTTCAAATTCAGCCATTTGATTTAAATAATCCATGACGCTATACAACATTTTATAACTCGTGAAGAGCACGAGACACTTGCTATCTACAGTTGTTACATAACGTGCAATATATTCGACAATTGTTTGGATATACGCCTCTTGGTTTTGATAATTGTAGCGCTTGATATCATTCGGCACAAAAATATGGGCGTTGGCGTTATTTGTATGTTCTGACGTGATTTTGTATGTTTGGAAATGCACATCAGCTTCAAACCATTTTTGATAGTTTTTAAAAGAGCCATTAAACGTCAATGTGCCTGAAACGAATGAAATCGATTCGAACTGTTTTAAAATCTTTTCCGTTAACAATTGTTTAATCGATGCGTCCTTAATATGGATTTTAATCGTCGACTTTTGATGGATATTTTTTAATGATATATAAAATAAATGTCCTGCTTTAAGTCCTGTTTCGATTGCCCGTAATTGATCCACAATATATAACAAATGTTTACGTAACGTTTTAACCACTTTATGTTTCATATTATTGAAATGTTCAAGTGTGACATTAATTTTAGAAATATATTGATGCAGCAACGGAATGAGTTGATCACGTTCTAGATCATAGGCATAGTGTAATTTCGATGCTTCATCCTCATACAATTGTCCTTCATGTACTTGATTGAAAATGTGGTCAAAAAAGTGTTCGTTCATGTCATGAATTTCAATGATATCTTGTTTAATACTGAACACATCGATGGGTGGGATGTCTAATTCTTGTAAAATACGTTGCTGTTCAAGTTGGTCCACTTGTTTTAACAGTTTTTCGTTTTCTGTTTTGCCAATTAAGCCTAATTGATACTTGATGTCCGCATAACCGAATGCATGAATGGCACAGTCAATCGCATAATCAGGTAAGCGATGTGCTTCATCAATAATGCAATGTTTAAACATTTGATAAAGGGTATGCTCTGGGGATGAATATAATAAATGTGCATGGTTAGTTATCCCAATTTGAATTTGAGATGCATTGCTACGGATGTGATTGTAATAATGAAAGTCTTTACGTAGGGGCACATATGTTTCGATTTTTTGTTCAAAATACATTTTTTGACCGCCACGTAAACTCAGTTCTTGAATATCCCCTGTACGTGTTTCGAGTATCCACATGAGTAATTGCATTTTTAATAAATTGACATCATAGTTGGTTGTTTCATCTTTCAGCACTTGGCTAATCAGACCTAACGAAATATAATCTTGTTTACTTTTAATTAACGTCGCATTGATAGAGACATTAAGGGCTTCGTTAATTTTCGGAATATCCTGTAATAACAGCTGATTTTGCAACATTTTTGTATTTGTTGAAATCATGACATGTTCACCAGTTTCAATATAATACATCAATGATGCAACCAAATAAGCGAGTGATTTTCCACTGCCAGTATCTGCTTCTATGAGTGCTTTTTCGTTATGCATGAGCTGCTCGAACACAATTTGTGCCATATAAAGTTGCTCTTCACGATATTGATAATGACAGGCGTCAACTATTGTTTGATACAATGACGTCAAATCGCCATCAAATTGAATATGACCTTTTTCAAAATCGGGTGGTGCTTGATAATGAATTTGTTCAAATTGATTCGAACCCGTCATCTCTTTTGCTGCGTCATGTAATCGCACTTGTTCGAAAAAATAGTCATCCAACTGATATTTTAATTGTTTACTTAAATAATACAGTTGCTTTTTTGTGTTAACTGGTAAGACCTCAAACTTTTGAAACGCCAAAATCATAATTCGCGCTGTCGTATGTGCGTCTTCATCTGCGCGGTGTGCTTGTGTGAGTGGGATGCCTAATGATTCAGCCAACTCAGTCAATTGATAGCTTTTTTCTGTTGGAAATGCAATTTTAAAAAGTTCTAACGTATCAATGACTTTTTTCGGTTGATAATGAATATGGCATTTTTTGAATGAACGCTTTAAAAAATTGAGATCGAAATTCACGTTATGCGCGACGAAAACACAGTCTTTAATTTTCGTATAAATTTCATGTGCGACTTCTTTAAAATAAGGTGCTTGGTTTAACATTTCTTCTTCAATGGAAGTTAATGCTTGAATAAAAGTTGGAATTGTTAAGTCGGTTTTAATCATTGAGTGATATTGGTCAATAATTTGGTTGTTACGGACAAAAGTAATTCCAATTTGAATGATCTCATCATAATCTGCTTGGTTGCCTGTTGTTTCTAAATCGACAACAGCATAACAGGGTTGATGCGCCATATGCCCCCTCCTTTCTCTCTGTTTGGATTAAAAATCAATATCTGCACTCATTAAACGGTGGAAATCTCCATTACCATCAACGACAAGTAAGAAGCCTTGATCGTCAATTTCAATAACTTTACCGTAAAATTGTTGTTTGCCTTCTGTAAAGCGCAATGGTTTATTCCAAATATTTGAACGCTGAATATATTCATCTTTAATTGTCGTAAAGGGTTCAGTCAAAAATTGTTGATATCGCACGTCAATGCATTGCATCAAATGTTCTAAAAAGTCATAACGATTGACGTTTTGTCCATAGTGCAATTTAACGCTTGTTGCAGTCTGCCGTAATGTATCGTCAAAATCTTCTACGTCATGGTTTAAATTAATACCAATACCACAAATGACAGCTTCAATTCCATCTGCGTTTGCTACCATTTCCGTAAGAAAACCGCATACTTTTTGACCATCTATGTAAATATCATTAGGCCATTTAATTTCAACTTTTGATGTACTCAATGATTGAATCGCTTCACTAATCGCTAACGACATAAATAAGTTAAAAGTTGTCAGCATTGAAAAAGGGATGTTAGGTCTTAATACAAGTGACATCCACAATCCTTTCCCTTTTGAAGACTGCCATACACGTTTGAAGCGACCTTTTCCAGCTGTTTGCTCGTCACTTAGGATGAGCATCGTCCGATCATCATTCAAAATTGCCTTTTTAGCGACTTGTTGTGTGGAATCGACGGAAGGATAGGTTTGAAAATGTTCAATAAGCGATTGGTGTTTAAAAATTGAAGCCAAAATCCCATTATGCCATGTTGGTGGCAAAGTTTTGAGTTGATGTCCTTTATTGTGAATCGAATCAATAGAAAATCCTTCTGCTTTTAATTGGTCCATCGCTTTTTTAACCGTCATCCGCGAAATATTTAATTGTTCTGCAATCGTCTGTCCTGAAATATAATCAGGTCTTGCATCTGTTAATAATTCTAATATTTGATCAAGATATTTTGACATGTGTTCTCACCCATTCAATGATAGCTTCTGTTTGATTGTTGACTTGACGTTGAATCACAGCACATTCAACTCTGCGTAATACTTCTTTAATCCATGGTCCCCCTTTTAATTGGAACGCTTGCATGAGTAATTGACCATCTATAGCTAAATCTTGACGTGACTGAATAGGTAAATCACTCCAAACATTTTGTATGATTGCGCCATTTAAAATAACGGGTGATGCTATATGAATTTGATTATCTTCTAATACCGGTCGCAATGCATTGATTTTAAGTGCGACGTCAATGCCAAAATCGTATACAAATTGTTGGAGTTGAGTTCGAGTAGCAATGGTTTGCGCACTTTGAATGGCTGATACTAACGTTTGGATTGTTCGTACTTGTACATTACTAAGTTTTAAAGGTTTAAACGCTTGATGATCTGTGCGATAACTGAGAATGGCTAAAAAAGATTCGATATCGATAGGTGTATTCAGTACCATCGTTTCGACATCAATATCTCTGAAATACGGGATATAACGCCACATTTGTAATGAATGAAGTAACGGCAAAGTTTCGGCAATATATGCACCATTTACTAATAACCTCAATTCATTCATGATACGTTCAATGGATAAATATTCTAAATCTGCCATTTGGTGTGACATCGCTTCAAACGTTGCATCCTCAATCGTAAAGCCGAGTTGTGATTTAAATCGAAGCCCCCGTAATATTCTTAATGCGTCTTCATCAAAGCGAGTTTTTGCATCGCCCACCGTACGAATCATACGTTGTTCAATATCGCGTTCACCTTCAAAATGGTCAATTCGTTGATAATGTATATCCATCGCAATGGCATTCATCGTAAAATCACGTCGTTCCACATCTTGATACAGATCTCTTACAAAATAAACTTCTGTAGGTCGGCGATGGTCCACATATTCAGCTTCAGCACGAAAAGTTGTCACTTCATAATTTTCATGATTCCACACAACATTGATGGTGCCGTGTTCTTTGCCGATTGGAATCGTATGTTCAAAGAGTGTCTCGATTTCATCAGGTGTTGCATTCGTCGTCATATCTACATCATGGATAGGTCGATTCATAATAAAATCTCTCACTGAGCCACCAACAAAATATGCTTCATATCCATGTTGAATTAATCGCTCTAAAATGGGTTTGGCTAATTCAAATTGAGATCGATTCATGAACTACAAATCCCCTATCATTTTTTTATAGTAATGTTCATATTGGTCTGCGATAATTTGTGAATCAAAGCGTTCAGTAACATCTTTTAACATATTTTCACGTAACGATTGATACAATGCATCGTCTGTTAATAATTTTATCGCATAATCAGCTGCCGTTTGACTATCACCGATGTCGACTAAGAACCCTGTTTCGTTATGCTTAATCACTTCTTGAATGCCACCTGCCCTTGTTCCAATAGGCACGACACCTGTTTTCATCGCTTCTAACAAAGTCAGCCCAAAGCTTTCTTTCTCACTCATCAATAACACAATATCAGACATTTGATAAAAATTACTCATGCAATCTTGCTTTCCTAAAAAGAGTACGTCTTCAGAAAGTCCCATTTCACGTACTTTCATGCGCATATCTTGTAGTTCAGGACCGTCACCAATAAGTAACAATTTAGATTTAATGCGTTGGTGGACGAGCGCGAAAGTGTCAATCATCGTATCAATCCGTTTCACTTTTCGGAAATTCGACACATGGATAAAAACTTTTTCGTCTTGGCCAATACCATAACTCTCTTTTAAATCTGAATTGTAACCCGTTGGAAATTCGGATTCTCGGACAAAATTGTATATCGGAACAATCTCTTTTTGAGGCGCAATAATTTCATTGGTTTCCTTTTTTAGAGATTCACTGACGCTTGTTACAATATCACTTTGTTCAATACCGAATTTAATGGCATTTCGTAATGAATGATCGTAACCGAGCACTGTAATATCCGTCCCGTGCAAGGTCGTCATAATTTTAATATCTTTTCCAGACATTTGTCTCGCTAAAATCCCACAAATCGCATGTGGAATCGCATAATGCATGTGTAGTATATCTAGGTCATACTCATTAATGACATTTGCGATTTTCGTACTTAACGAAATATCATAAGGTGGATATTGGAATACTGCATATTGATTCACATCTACCTGATGAAAAGTGATATTAGGTACCGGTTTATTTAGGCGGAACGGCATATTTGAAGTAATAAAATGCACTTCATGCCCTCGTTCAGCCATTAAAATACCGAGTTCTGTTGCTATAATCCCTGAACCACCGACTGAGGGATAACAAGTGATGCCAATTTTCATATAAGTAATACTCCTTTATGTCTTTCTTTCAAACCGATTTTTATCTCGTTTGTTGAATTTTTCCATCGTTTGGTTAAAGCTTTCTGTCATATCGATATCGAGTGAATTTGCGAGACAAAGGAGAACAAATAGATTGTCACCGAGTTCAGCTTCGACTGTATTTTCGGCTTCACTGTCTTTTTTCTTTTTCTCTCCATGATAATGGTTGATTTCACGTGCGAGCTCGCCTACTTCTTCGGTTAAGCGGGCAAGGTTTGCGAGAGGAGAAAAATATCCTGTTTTAAACTGTGAAATGTATGTATCTACTTCTTTTTGCATATCGGAGAGTGATCGATTCATCATATGACATCCTTTCTGTTTTCATTCTTCTTTATCTTACATGAAATGTGTGGCATAGAGCAATCTATGCACCTTTTTAATGCATCAAACACGATTTTCTATAACAGTATAAAAAGAATCCCTTGTTACAAAAATAAAAAAAGAGCTGGGCGTATATCCCCCAACTCTTTTTGAAATATTATTGATCTGCTGAACGTGCGATTAAAATTAAACGAACAAGCTCAGCAACTGCAACGGCTGTCGCTGCAACGTATGTCATTGCTGCTGCTCTTAATACACGACCCGCATGCTTATATTCTTTTTCATTCACGATTTGCATTTTTTGGATTTGATTCATTGCACGTTTACTCGCGTCAAACTCGACTGGCAACGTGACAATGGAGAACAATACAGCAAATGCCATTAAGAAAATACCGATCCACAATGCAGTTGAACCAATTGCCATGTGTAAGGCAGTCATGATAATCCCAGCCATAATGAAAATATATGACAATGAACTACCGAGATTTGCAACAGGTACTAATGCAGTACGGAAACGTAGAAAGAAATAACCTTCGTAGTGCTGGATTGCATGCCCAACTTCATGAGCGGCAATTGCAGTTCCGGCAACACTTGGTTTATTGTAGTTTGAAGGTGATAACACTACGACTTTGTTTTTAGGGTCGTAATGGTCAGTTAAAAACCCTTGACCTTCTTTAACTTCGACATCATAGATGCCATTTGCGTGTAAAATTTCTAATGCTACGTCTCGTCCCGTCTTGCCACTTGTTGATCTAACTTGAGAGTATTTTTCATAGTTAGATTTAACTTGGTGTTGTGCATACATTGGGAGGATCATAATAATTACAAAATAAATAATCAAAGACATTAAAGACATTATGTTCACTCCTTTATAATATTATTGTACTGGTTACATCAAACTTGGTCAATCTTTTTACCCTTGCTGAGCTGATAAATGACAAATAAAATTGGGAGTACTGATAACCAGAAAGCGAGGTAACCAATTTGTGATTCGTAATGTCCGAGTCCACCATAGACCGGATATTGATGAAAAACATAATCTACCACATCATTATGGAAAATCCAAATGATAGCTACGGCTAAACTCATCAACGTAAATTTGAATTGTGGTAAAAATATTAATGCTTGAATGGCCATAATACCATGAGAAATGATGAGCATCACACCCATGATGTAAATCGTATTATCTTCTATAAATAACAGGAAATTCATCATGACTGCCCACACACCATATTTCAATAATGTGATGAAAGCAAGTGTATCAATGATGGCATTCTTTTTGTTCAATAAAAGTAACACCAAACTTATCACTAAAAATAGTGTCGCAGTTGGACTATCTGGAATAAATGGCCAAAAATACCATGGCGACCTTAAAAGCTGTGGTGCATACCAAATATAACCATAAATCGTCCCTAAAATATTGCTCACAATGACTAATATGAGTATGGGGCGTTGATAGATCAACATGTTTTGTAGCGCAGTCCACATAATAGGGTTACCTTTCGTCAATTGATGTTTAAGTTTCATCCGTGATGTGCCTCAACTTAATGAGATTTAAAAATTTAGTATAGTATTTAAATGATTCAATATCTTTCAAATTTAAACTTAAGTCAATATGTGATTTTAATAAGTGAATTAATTGTTGTTCCGTACTATAAGATAACTCGATGTGATACATATCATTGAAATAGTCATCGCCCTTTTGTGTTAGAAGCAGTTGTTGTAATAATAAATGGTCGAGCCTTGAATCACGTTGCACTTCACGACTTAAATGAATTTTAATATCGAGTTGGTGTGAACAATGAATCACTTTGTCAAATATTTCATTGGAATTCATTAACAGCGTCTCAGCATCACGATATTGAATGGCTATGACGGAAGCATCCGACACAGCCATTTCTAAAGTAGCATGTGATGATACAATCTGGTCAACAAAGCGAATTTTTTCAATCAATTCTTGGTTCGCTTTAATTAAATTAAGTAACCACACACTAATTCGAGATTTAAACTGATAATGAAAAAGTAAATACTCGATGAAATCACGCTTTTCAATATTTATACGCGTATTTTGCATATATGTTCACCTTATTGTAATCGCCCTTGTTCAGCATCCCATTCAGGGTTACCACTATCTTTTTGTAATAGCAATTGAAGTATAGACTTGGCTAGTTCAATTTGACCGATTTCAATGAGATAATAGTAGTAATCTTTTAGGAAATCAACATTGTCTCGCATCGATTCATACGCTAACTGATAGAAATGTTGCGCCTCTTTATCACGTTCTTCTTGTCCTAATGCATATGCGAGTTGCCACATAAATTGAGGGTCCATATCTTCTTCATCTACATACTGAACCAATTCAATTAAGGACTCGTAGTCTTCTTCATTGCGTAAAAAGTCAGCTAACATGAGTAATGGTTCTTGATAGCCAGGGTCCACTTCAAGCGCTTGTTTCAACAAAGTGACACCTTCATTTTGATCCCCGTGTTCGATTTGCAATGCACCCGTACTATACATCAATTCTTTATAAAACTGGTTGAGACGTAATCCTTCTTGACCGATTTCAATCGCATCCGCAAAAGTTTTTTCATTTTCATAAAGTTGCTGTAAATAGTAATAGCCTTGAATAAAGTCGGGATCTTTTTGAAGTAATGTTTTCACCAATTTGATGGCTTCATGTGTCATGTCATTTTTCTCATATGCAATTGCCTTTTTAAGATAATCTTCTGAAGTCAGTTCATTGTCATTGATTTCATCAAACCAACGTAATGCATCGGTATAGTTTCCACTTTGAAGGCTACTGTCGGCTAAACGTGAAAATAAATTAATGCCATTGACTTCATATTCTCCACTTTCGAGTACGGTGTCATACTCTCGTGATGCACGTAAATATTGACCATCATAATAAAGCAATTCAGCTAATGCGAAATGAACGATTGGATCAGCCGGTTGCAACTCAATGGCTTGTTCGATTTTTTCAATCGCAATATCTATCATATTAATTTGTTGATATAAATCAGCTTCTAACATCAAGCGTTCAGGCGTTAGAGGTACCTCATTTAAAAATTCTAATGCTTCATCTGTTTGATTTTCTGAAATGAGACCATCAATAAAATAGATTAGAATTTCATCTTCATCTGGATATTTCATATAAAGCGTTCGAAAAACTTCAAGTCCTTGGGGTGTGAGTCCAAATTGATATAATGTCTCACCAAGGACAAACAATGCATCATCGTTATCTGTTTGTAACGCTTCCTGAACGCGAGAATCTAATTGATCTAATTTCTGTAGGTTGATATCGTCAATTAATTTGTAGATATCTTGCATACTATCCCTCATTTTCTAATTGTTTGAGTAGTGGTAAAAACCCTGGGAATGACACATTGACACTTTCGAATTGAGCAATTTCAATCGGTTCAGATGTCATGAGTGAAGCGACTGCTAACATCATACCAATGCGATGATCATTATGACTGTTAACAGGTTGCATGTGACTGATTGTTGACGGTTCGATGATGAGACCGTCGTCAGTTGGCTCAAGTTTTAAACCTAATTTTTTGAGTTCGCTTGCTGTTGTGTCAATACGGTTGGTTTCTTTCACTTTTAATTCTTCAGCATCTTTTATGATACTCGAACCATTCGCTTGTGTACAGAGTAACGCAATCGTTGGCAGTTCATCAATACATCTTGGAATCAAGGTGCCGCCGATTTCGATTCCTTTTAAGTTGGGTGTATATTGCACACGGATCGTCGCAGTAGGCTCTGGACCATTTGTTTGATTTGACAGAGAGATATTCCCACCCATACGTTCAACAATTTCGATAATACCATCTCGAGTTGGATTGATACCGACATTATGAAGTGTGATGTCACTTCCTGGTGTAATTAATGCGGCTACAATGAGAAAGACTGCCGATGAAATATCTCCAGGTACTTCGAAGTCTCGAGGTGTGATGTGATGGATACCTTCACCTGGAAGTGTCACTGTTAATCCTTCAGTTTGAATAGGAATGCCATAATGGGCAAACATGGTCTCAGTATGGTTACGAGACATATCGATTTCCTTGATCGTCGTTGTTTCACTTGCAAAAAGACTCGCAAATAAAATGGCGCTTTTCACTTGTGCGCTTGCAACAGGCATATCATAAGTGATGCCCTTCACCTTACTTGGACCTATAATAAGCGGTGTGTAGTTATCGTCCACACCAGTAATGTTAACATTCATTTGTCGAAGCGGTTGAAGTACGCGGTCCATGGGTCTATTACCGATGGATACATCTCCAGACAGTACGCTTTGAATACCTAGCCCCCCAAGTAAGCCGGCCATCAAACGTGTCGTTGTACCTGAATTTCCGGTATATAAAGTTTGATGCGGTGTTTGAAAATGGGCATAACCTGGTGAATCAATCGTAATGGCTTCTGCTGTCATTTCCATTTTAACGCCTAACGTTTCAAATATTTTGGCGGTGCGTAAACAATCTTCGCCGAGTAAGGGCTGGTGGATGACAGAACGACCTTTTGCTATCGAAGCAAGCATAATTGCGCGATGTGTCATAGATTTGTCGCCAGGTACGGATACTTCACCAATAAGTGGTCCGTTAATCATTATTTTCTCCATCTAATTCACCTCCATATATTGTTGTTTCAATGTCTCAAGTGCAAGTTCTAAAATAGGTGTTTCAACGTGCTTAACGATAGGTTTACCGATATCTTGTAATAGGACCATACGTACACCCTTTGCGTCATTTTTCTTATCATTCAACATCAGCTGCAATAATGGTTCGAATTCGAATTGGCGAATCACTTCTAACGGATAGCCTAAAGCTTTGAAATAGTTCATGTAATGTGGAATATCAAATTGCGTGTCCAATAATAGGTTTGAAACGATAAATTGATATAGAATCCCCATCATGACCGCGTGACCATGTGCGAGCTGATATTGGTATTCAATCGCATGGCCAAACGTATGGCCTAAGTTTAAAAATTGACGTTGTCCACGCTCTTTTTCATCGTTTAATACAATCTGGAGTTTCGTTTGAATCCCGTTGATTAAATGTTGTTCGAGTCCTTGTAAAGTTTTTAAATGCGCATGGTTAGGATAAGCATTTTCTAGTGTATTCACAGCATGTGCGTCATTCAACAATGCATGTTTATACACTTCACCATAACCACTTAAAATTTCTGAATAAGGCAATGAAGTAAGAAACTCCAAATCGTAAATGACAGCTTTTGGGCGATGAAAGGCTCCAATAAGGTTTTTACCATGAGCCGTATTAATGCCTACTTTACCTCCAATACTCGAATCGTGGGCAAGTATCGTTGTAGGGACTTGAATAAAATCAACACCACGTAATAATGTTGCTGCTAGAAAACCAACGAAATCTCCGGTTGCACCGCCACCAATCGCAATGAGACACGTGTTGCGAGTAGGTCGATGTGCAAGGAGTGCCTCAATATATTGTTCATATTGCGGCATATACTTCACTTGTTCGCCTGAAGGAATTTGAAATGTTGTATAGTCATGCCTATTGACGAAACGAGAAATTTTACTTTCCCATACTGAATAGACGTTTTGATCAATAAACACAAAAACATGTTGATAGTCAGAAACGAACGTATCTAATTGGTCTAATGCAGCATGTTCAATAATAATCGGATAGTTCTGGTCCGGATATGTCGTAGTTAATTGCATCGTTTATCACCTATCATTTAAAAAGTTTGGTTCAGTTCGCGTCTTTCGGCAACTTGTTGTGCGAGTCGTGAAAAATCATGAGAACCAAATTCCTCTAAAATACTTCTCGCAATTTCATATGAGACTGCATGTTCACAAACAATACTTGCTGCTGGCACCGCGCAACTGTCTGAGCGTTCAATTGTCGCTTTAAAAGGTGCTTTAGAGTCAATGTCAACAGACGCAAGCGGTTTATATAATGTTGGAATAGGCTTCATCACACCATTGACAATAATCGGCATACCATTGGACATACCGCCTTCTAAACCACCGAGATGATTAGATGCTCTGTAGTAACCTTGCTCCTCAGAGTATAAAATAGGATCTTGAATTTCACTTCCGAGTTTCTCAGCAGCTTTGAAGCCTTCACCGAAACTCACACCTTTGAACGCATTAATACCAACGACACTCTGCGCAATACGACCATCAAGTTTTCTATCATAGTGCACATAGCTACCGATTCCGATTGGCATATGGTCAACGATGACTTGTACCACACCACCGATAGAATCACCTTCTTTTTTGGCACTATCAATTTTATCCCGAATGGCTTGTGCAATGCTGTCGTCAATCACACGGACATCGTTTTTATCAACGTTTTCAATAATCGTTTGAATATCGTAAAGGCCCTCGTCTTTAATGCCTCCAATTTCAACGACACGACTATAAACATCTATGCCTAATTGTTTCAATAATTGCTTACAAAGTGCACCAACCGCAACACGTGCCGCTGTTTCACGTGCAGATGAACGTTCAAGTACATTACGTAAGTCGCGATGATTGTATTTCATCCCACCAACTAAATCTGCATGCCCTGGTCTAGGTTTTGTAATGACACGTTTCATATTTTCTTGTTCTTCTTCAGAAATAGGTGCAGCACCCATGATATTGCGCCAATGTGTAAAATCATCATTTTTAATGACTATCGTGACAGGACTGCCTAATGTATAACCATGACGTACACCTGAGACGATTTCTACTGTATCTTTTTCAATTTGCATACGGCGGCCTCTTCCGTACCCTCCTTGACGTTTAAACATTTCTTCATTGATTTGATCAATATCAATGGACATATTTGCTGGTAGCCCTTCAATAATAACCGTTAATTGTGGACCATGTGATTCTCCTGACGTTAAAAATCTTAACATGATGAGCACTCCCCCTACCTTTTAATTCATATGTCTCATATCATAGCATAAAATGAAAAATAAATTAATAGAAAACACTTTCGCTATTCACCGCTTTTAACTATTAAAGTGGAAAGGAGATTTTTTGATTTAGTAATAAAGTAAAAAATCACTAGAAATATTCCATTCAGTCAGAGGTATATGACGAGCTGTGCAACGCGATAAAGATCGGTTGGTATAAAAAATGAGGGGCTCAGACATTTGATGTCCGAGCCCCGTGATGCGTGCTTAAATCCTACGCTTCATATAACCATGTTTCATCTGGTGTATGGTATGAACTGATTTCTTCGTCTTTAAACCAAAGTGCAATTTCACGTTCAGCCGATGCCACTGAGTCTGAACCGTGAATGACATTACGCCCAACCGTTAAACCTAAATCTCCACGAATAGAACCAGGTGTCGCTTCAGAAGGATTCGTACTACCAATGATATGACGTGCAACTGCCACAGCGTTTTCACCTTCTACAACCATCGCAAAAACGGGTGCTGAAGTAATGAAAGAAATCAATGAATCGTAAAATGGTTTTCCTTCATGTTCACCATAATGTGTTTCAGCTAAAGATTGTGGTACGGTCATTAATTTTGCTCCAACAAGCTTTAATCCTTTTTGTTCGATGCGTTGAACAATTTCACCAATTAATTTACGTTGTACCGCGTCCGGTTTAATCATTACAAAACTTTTTTCCATGATGCGCAATGCCCCCTGTGTTTTTATGTATTACAAGAATATCCTATCATTTGTTTAAAGCGCTTTCAACAGGAAAGGTGATTAATTCATTCTGTTTTGTAGTCTTTTTATTAATTTTCTAAAATGTGGTTTAATCTCGTTTTTTGGTAGTGTTTCAAGTAGCGCCGAAGCTTTATCTAAATATTTTTGACTCACTTCTAAAGATTGAGAAATCGATTTTGATTGACGTATTTGTTCAATGCACCAGTCAAAGTCTTCGGTCGGTGAATTCGGCGTTAATGTTGCCACCTTTTCCTTTAATTCTACATGATGTTTCATAGCTAATAATACAGGAAGTGTCATATGGCCATTACGTAAATCGCTTCCGACAGGCTTGCCGAGTTTCTTTTCTGTGCTAGTAAAATCTAAAACATCGTCCACAATTTGGAAACTCATGCCGATATGATGCCCAATATCACGCATCTTTCTAATCGTTTCTGTGTCAGCTTGTGAACTCATCGCGCCGACTTCGGTAGCAAGTTGCATTAATAGTGCAGTTTTACGATTGATACGTCGTAAATAATTCGTAATGGACTGTTCTGCTCTAAATTGATCTTGAAATTGGAAAAGTTCACCACGACATACTTCGATAATCGCCGACGACAAAGTTTGATGGATACGGCTATCTTGAATATAAGATAAATGTTCTAAAGCACGTGCAAGTAGAAAATTACCGGTTAAAATTGCAGTCGGTTGATCCCATTTCTTTTCGATTGTTAACCTTCCACGTCGTTTATCACTATAGTCAATCACATCATCATGAACAAGCGTTGCCATATGGATTAATTCTAAAGCAGTAGCAACCCGATATGTCGCATCATTGGCAGGATTTTCACCCACATGGCTACTTAAAATCACGAATAGCGGTCGTACACGCTTACCGCCTGATGATAAAAGGTGATCTGCAGCACTTTGGAGTGTTGAATCCTCAGATTGAATCAACTGTTTCAAAGTATTTTCAATTTTTTTAATTTCCTGATTCAAATTTAATTTCGACATGCATAATCACCTTTTAATTAATTCGTTTTGGGTTTATAAGCTAAGTGCATGGCAGCGACGCCACCTGTAAAACTACGGACTTTGACATTTTCAAAGTTCACGCTTTCAAACATCTGCTTTAAAGTTTCGCGATCAGGGAAATCAAACGCAGACTGTTGAAGCCATTCGTATTCTTGTTTTGATTTCGCAAAAATTTTACCAAAGATAGGCATTACAAATTTAAAATACAAACGGTAACCTTGCTTGAAAACAGGCATAGTCGGTTGACTTGTTTCTAGGCATACCGCCATTCCACCTGGTTTTAGGACGCGATACATTTCTGACAATGCTTGGGTATAATCAGGAATATTGCGTAAACCAAACCCGATTGTTACATAATCAAATGAATTGTCGTCGAACGGCAAAGCCATTGCGTCACCTTGAACAAGACGGATGTTGTCCATATGCGCCGTTTTTTCTTCACCGACTTTCAACATGTTTTCACTGAAGTCGAGTCCTGTTACTTCACCTTCTGGTCCTACAGATTGGCTTAAAGCAATGGTCCAATCGGCAGTACCACAACAAACGTCTAATGCGATTTTACCTGGTTGAACATCCATTTCTTTCATTACCTTCTTACGCCACACTTTATGTTGTTCGAAGCTAATAATATTATTTAAACGGTCATATTTGCCAGAAATATTTTGGAATACTTCATGGACTTGTGCTTTGTTTGCCTTATTTTTAGTCATTTTGAAACCTCATTTACTTTTTTATATAGTTTTGTAATGCAATGATTATGTCGTTAATCTCATCTGTCTGCCAATCAATTAAATAACTCAGTTGTTGCACGTCGAGTTGTTGAATCATTTGATGGCATATCGTATCAAATGACTGTTCGATACGATAATGTTTCATCAATACTTGAATTAATAAAGTCTCGATTGTAATGATCATATCTTTTAAATTGGCGTTAGCGCGTATATCTTTTTGATGTTGAATATATGATTTTAATTCATTGATTTTTACAATCGCCTGGCTCATTTGGAGTTGTAAATTAACGTCTTTTAAATCAGCAAGTAATTGATAATAGTGTGCACTGAGTAAATCACCTATGAGTATCGCATCACGTTCATAATGATAATAACTAATGCGGTCAAGATGTTTCATTGATGTATCAATAGAGAGGCACGCGAGTTTTGCATTTAAAGGAACATCAAGTTGATCTAGTATTTCACTTAAAGTTCGATTGATATGTATGTTTTGGGGGCGATTGAGTTGATTCAATCGTTGCTCAAGCTGTTGTTGTAAACATTCAAAAGTATTCTCCATTTGACACACCTCTAATTTTAATCACTCTCTATCTTAACACTATCAACCTAAAAATTAAATCTGAATTGCTTTTTTTGTCATAAAAGCCATGATTAAAATTTAAAGTTGTTTGATTTCTTTTGTTGAGAATGCGCTATACACATCCATATGAAGAGAAAAATTTTGTCTGAAATGAATATATTTTGTTTGAAAAGTATGGAACGAAAGTATGTTTACAGTTTACTTAAGTCAGATTTGTCGAAGGTCTTGGGAGTTTCAAATGAAATGATATAAAAAGAAGGAAAGTTTGATTTTTAAGAAAAGTTTATGAATGAGAATGAAATGGAAAAACGATTAAAAAGAAGATGAAGATGATTTTTTATGCGATATCAGTGAAAGGACTTTGATTTGACGTTGTAGCAGTAAAATGAGCATAGGAAAGGCTGGAAAACGTATGTGTCCCAGCCCCTACCCTAATAATTGAATTATTTCACAGCATCTTTTAATGCTTTACCCGCTTTGAAAGCTGGAACTTTGCTTGCAGGGATGTCAATTTCTTTACCTGTTTGAGGGTTGCGACCTTTACGCGCGGCACGCTCACGTACCTCAAAGTTACCGAAACCGATTAATTGTACTTTTTCACCTTTAGCTAATGATGTTTGAATTGATTCAAATACAGCATCTACAGCTAAACCAGCTTCTTTTTTAGTTAAATCAGCTTGTTCTGCAACAGCGTTGATTAAGTCAGTTTTGTTCATGTCAATTCACCTCCTCAAAGGTTATGTAATGATAATTCAATTATCATTATGGTATGACTTTAACACAAGCGAATGCATAACTGCAACGATTTATATAAGAAAAACGTTGATTTAATCGCTTTTTGTTGATTTTTTTATAAATTTGTCATGAAAACGGTCAATTTCTAACTTTATTCTGATTTTTTCGTACGTCCCATTAAAGCTTTGACAGCTTCTTCAACAGGTTGATTTTCGAATAAAACAAAATATAACGCTTCAGTTATTGGCATTTCAACATTTTCTTTTTTAGAAAGATTGTACACAGATTCTGTTGTGTACACCCCTTCAGCAACCATGTTCATATGATTCATAATTTCGTCTAAACTTTTCCCTTTACCAAGTTGGTAACCGAGAGAATAGTTTCTTGAATGTGTAGAGGTACAGGTAACAATTAAATCACCAATGCCCCCTAATCCTTGAAATGTCAATGGATCAGCGCCGAGTTTAACCCCTAAGCGTGTAATTTCTGCTAAACCACGTGTCATCAATGCGGCTTTAGCATTGTCGCCAAAGCCCATCCCCGCAAGGACACCACTTGCGATAGCAATGATGTTTTTAAGAGCACCCCCAAGTTCTACACCGACAAGATCGTCATTCGTATAGACACGTAAATAATCTGTCATAAATAGATCTTGTATCAGTTTGCGCAATTCTGGATTACTCGAAGCAGCTGAAACAGTTGTAGGTTGTTTAATGACTACTTCTTCTGCATGACTTGGGCCAGAAAGCACCCCAATACCAGCATTATATTCAGTTGAAATAGAATCTTCTAACATTTCTGATACGCGTTTAAACGTTGCATTTTCAATCCCTTTAGTGACGTGAATAAAAGATTTTTTCGAAGTCAATAATTGATTCACTTCAGACATCACTTCTCGAATCGCTTTTGTTGGCAATGCAATTAAGAAGATGTCTGCGTGATCAATTGCTTCTTGAATATTTGTTGTCGCTTTGATATTTGAATTCAACTGAGCCTCTTTTAAATAATTACGATTTGTATGATCATTGTTGATTTCGTCTATAGTTGTTGATGTTTTGCCCCACATTAATGTGTTGTGGCCATTGTCTGCAAGCACATTAGCCAAAGCAGTACCGAAACTTCCTGTACCAAACACTGTAATGTTCGTCATGCTTATCCCCTCCATCTAATTTCGTTTACGTGCAATAATGTGTACTGGTGTTCCTTCAAATCCAAACGCGCTTCTAATTTGGTTTTCTAGATAACGTTTGTATGAAAAATGCATCAGTTCGACGTCATTAACAAATACAACAAATGTTGGTGGTTCGATCGCCACCTGTGTTGCATAAAAAATATTGAGACGACGGCCTTTATCTGTTGGTGTCGGATTCATTGCAATCGCATCTGTGATAACTTCATTTAATGTTGAACTTTGAACACGCTTTTTATGGTTTTCGCTTGCTTCGTTAATTAACGGGAAAAGTGTACGTAAACGTGTCCCTTCTTTTGCTGAAACGAAAGCAATTTGTGCATAATCTAAAAATTGGAAGTTTTTACGTACTTCATCCATAAACTTTTTCATCGTATTGCTATCTTTTTCTAACGTATCCCATTTGTTAACGACAATCACAATCGCTTTTCCTTCTTCATGGGCATAACCGGCAACACGCTTATCTTGCTCGATAATGCCTTGTTCTGCATCTAACACGACAAGGACTACATTCGAACGTTCAATCGCTTTTAAAGCACGTAAAACCGAGTACTTTTCAGTAGATTCATACACTTTACCTTTTTTACGCATACCAGCTGTATCAATCAGGACGTAATCTTGACCATCATAGCTATATACCGTATCGATAGCATCTCGTGTTGTTCCTGCGATATTTGAAACGATAACACGTTCTTCTCCAAGAATTGCATTGATTAAGCTAGATTTACCTACATTTGGTCGACCAATGAGCGATAAACGAATCGTATCATCGTCATAAGGGTCTGGTGTATCTTTTTTAAAGTGTTTAGCAACTTCTTCTAATAAGTCACCCAAACCTAAGCCGTGCGAACCCGAAAGTGGAAATGGTTCTCCAAATCCGAGTGAATAAAAATCATAAATATCATTGCGCATGTCAGGATTGTCGACTTTATTGACAGCTAAGACAACCGGCTTTTTAGATTTATATAATATTTGTGCAACGAGTTCATCATTTTGTGTGACGCCTTCACGTACATTGACCATGAAAATGATGACATCAGCTTCGTCAATCGCAATTTCAGCTTGTGCACGAATTTGTGTTTGGAATGGTGCGTCTCCAATCTCGATACCACCTGTATCAATCACGTTAAATTCATGTGTGAGCCATTCACCGCTTGAATAAATTCGGTCACGCGTCACACCGGGTGTATCTTCAACAATAGATACACGTTCTCCGACGATGCGGTTAAAAATTGTAGATTTTCCTACGTTAGGACGCCCCACGATAGCAACTACAGGTTTCGTCATGCTTGTTCTTCCTCTCTATGAATAACTTAAATATTGAATATATCAGTCTGTGCAAGTATTTTTCGCATTGTTCGATACATAACAACGCTATTATATCACGTGAAGTGCAGCGAACAAAAGCATTGGTGAAAAGTATCCGCTTTCGAAGTGTAGGAATACATGGTTATTGATTGGATAAGGAGAGTGTGATGCGTTTTGATAGGTGTACCTCAAAAGTTGCGTGTTGGTTTGAAAGTGGCACGCGTCTGAAAATTTTTGTAACAATATTAGATGAGTGTTGTTAACCGTACCTAAAAAAACGAAAAAAGAACTAAGGTTATGTGAAAAAACCTTAGTTCAAAATGAATTATAAATTTAAGTCTTTCAACTTATCACCGAAAACGTCACCTAAAGTCGGGTTGTTTTCGTTTTCATCAGCAGATTGTGTATAGTGTTGTGTTGTTTCCTCAGAAGCTTCTTCAGTTTCTTCTTCTGGGTTTGCTGCTTTGATTGATAGTGAAATACGTTCTTCTTCAGGATTAATACCTAAAATTTTAACTTGAACAGTTTGACCTGGCTCGAGTACTTCTCCAGGTATACCGATATGCTTGTGACTAATTTCGGAAATGTGTACAAGGCCTTGTAAGCCACTGCCAATTTCTACAAATGCCCCAAATGATGCTAAGCGCATAACTTTACCTTCTACAACATCGCCTTCGCTATACTTGTCTTGAATTGTTTCGAAAGGACTTGGTAAAGTATCTTTAATTGATAATGACACACGTTCAGAATCTTGTTCAACTGAACGTACTTTAACTTTGACTGTATCGCCAATAGAAACAACTTCTTCTGGTGATTTGACATGTTCATGAGATAACTCAGAAACATGGACTAAACCATCTACGCCACCAAGGTCGATGAATGCGCCGAAGTTTGTTAAGCGCGCAACTTTACCTTCAATTACGTCACCCGCTTTAATGGATTGTAATAATTCAGCTTTTTTCTTTTCATTTTCTTCTGCTTCTACGGCTTTACGGCTTAAGATGACGCGATTTTTTTCAGGTTCAAGTTCTTCAACTTTTAATTCAAGCACACGTCCTTCATAATCTGAGAAATCTTCAATGTAATCAGTTGAAATTAATGATGCAGGAATGAAACCTCTTTGACCTACATCTACAACTAAACCACCTTTAACGACTTCAGTCACTTTTGCTTCAATCGTTTCATTGTTGTCTAATTTCTCTTGTAAATAAGCGTAAGATTGCTCTTCTTCTAATTTACGTTTAGAAAGGATGTAACTTCCTGTTTCGTTTTCTTCATCAACTTCAATTTTAGTTACATAAGCGCCAACTTCGTCACCGACTTTGACCACTTCATTTGCATTTTCAACATGATAAGTGGAAAGTTGACTAATTGGAATAATACCGTTGTATTTACCGCCATTGACGTGAACAACAACGTGCTTATCTTCAATTTGTTGTACTTCTCCTGTAATCTTATCGCCCTCTTTAATGTCATTAATCATTGATTCATTGAATTCTTCAGTCATCATGATTGCCTCCTTATACTACTACATAATAATAACTTCTTATAAAAGTCTTGAATTGTCAAGAAATTTAGATAAGTTTGAATAAAATAAATTAAACCGCTTTTACTAAAGACAGGATCTTGTCTGTAACTTGTTCAATACTCAAACCAGTTGTATCGATTTCGATTGCGTCTTCAGCTTTTCGTAACGGTGAAATTTCTCTGTTCATATCGTATGCATCTCGTTCAGCAATATCTTTTTTCAGTTGCTCGATTGATGATTCGATACCTCTTTCTTGGTTGTCTTTAAAACGACGTTCAGCACGCTCTTCTACCGATGCTATCATATAAACTTTCACCTCTGCATCAGGAAGCACGGTGGTCCCGATATCGCGACCATCCATGACGATGCCCTTTTCTGCTGCAAGCTTTTGTTGTGCTTGAACTAAAAATTGACGCACTTCTTTGATAGACGACACATACGACACATTTTGCGTCACATCGTTTTCACGTAAATAATCAGTCACATCACGATCATTTAAAAAGACACGCTGCCCTTTTTCGGCATCATAACCGAGTCGTAAATCAATTTCGGAAATGAGTGATGTAAAATCTGTGAATTGTTCCTTGTGGGTTAAATAATAATATGTGATAGCACGATACATAGCGCCTGTATCTACATATATCATACTTAATTGAGCAGCTACTCTTTTAGCTATTGTGCTTTTACCAGCAGCTGCCGGTCCATCTAATGCAATATTAATCGCTTTCATACGTTACCTTCCTTGTCGTTTGGTTAACAATATTTTATCATAATAATGGACCATTTTACGAGGAGGAACTTAAATGAAAAATTTATTAGTCATTCATACAGGTGGCACCATTAGTATGTCGGAAGATGAATCGAATAAAGTGATGACGAATGATGACAACCCTATTACCCATCATCAAGACGTGATTGCACAGTACGCGAACATTGATGAACAAATGCCTTTTAACGTTCCCTCTCCACATATGACGATTGATAACGTTAATATTTTAAAAGAAATCATTGAAGATCCTGCCCATTTAGCACGCTATGATGGCTATGTTATTACGCATGGAACAGATACATTAGAAGAAACTGCTTTTCTACTCGACTTAACGATTTCGACTTCTAAACCAGTTGTGATAACAGGAGCGATGCGTTCTTCAAATGAGATAGGTTCAGATGGTTTGTACAATTTTATTTCAGCAATCCGTGTCGCAATAGAAGAAGAATCTGCAGGAAAAGGTGTCATGGTGGTCTTCAACGACGAAATACATACAGCACGCAACGTCACGAAAACACATACATCCAATACGAATACATTTCAAAGTCCGAATCACGGGCCACTAGGTGTCATTACGAAAGCAGGTGTCTATTTTCATCATAGACCGTATGAACGACAATTTTTACCTCATATTGATGCATCACTTCAAATTCCGTTAATAAAAGCGCATATGGGTATGGGCAGTGAAATGTTAAATTTTTATGCAGATTGTCAGGTGGATGGCCTCGTCATTGAAGCGCTCGGACAAGGGAATCTCCCGCCGACCGCTATGCCAGGGATTAATGCATGTTTGAAAAAAAACATCCCAATCGTCCTTGTATCACGCTCATTTAATGGGATTGTGAGTGCGGTTTATGCTTATGAAGGCGGTGGTCACCAATTATTTGAAAAAGGCGTAATCTTTTCAAATGGGCTGAAAGGTCAGAAAGCAAGATTAAAATTACTCGTCGCATTAAGCAATCAATTTCAACATCATCAAATTCAAGATTATTTTAATGTATAATGCGACATCAAAACTTTACTAAATTTTGACTTTTTGAATGAAAGAAATGCATATGAAAAAGTCGCTCCCGTCCGAAACACGAGGGCGACTTTTTATCGTTTTTGTGCATTGGCACAAAGTGAGTGATTCTATTAGCATTCTTGCATTAGATATCACGATGGCTTTAATGACTATGCAAGCGATTGTAACGACTATAGACTTGCATTTTAGACCACTGAATTATGAATATTTGAACGTCTATGATTCGAGTGGCGATTGCTTTTTCGTTAATATATCACGGGCAATGGCTTCACCATGGTATTTACCGTTTTCAATAAAAATAGTGTTCGCATCGTTACCTGCCGCGATGACACCAGCGATATAACAGTTTTCGATATTTGTTTCATACGTCTCAGAATTGTATATTGGCGCAGTTCCAAATTCGTTCGTATGAATATCGATTCCCATAGATTGTAGAAAATCATAATCTGGGTGATAACCAATCATTGCAAACACATAATCGTTATCAATAGTGATCGTTTCCCCTTCTTTTTCAAAAGTGACTTGATCTTCTGTAATTTTTGTTACTTGGCTGTTGAAATGCATTTGAACGTTACCTCGGCGAACGAGTGATTCAAAGTTTGGTAAAATCCATGGTTTAATTGCTGGGGAATAGGTCTCGCCGCGGTAAATGACCGTGACACGTGCGCCTGCTTTTTCTAATTCAATGGCCGCATCGACAGCAGAGTTTTTACCACCAATAATGACAACATCTTGGTCAAAATAAGGGTGTGGTTCTTTAAAATAGTGCATCACTTTAGAAAGTTCTGCACCTTCTACTTCCAATGTATTATGTTGACCGTAATAACCTGTCGCAACAGTTAAATAACGGCATTGATAAACATCTTTAGTCGTTGTTAATGTAAAGTGATCGTGCATCTTTTTCACGGTTAATACTTCTTCAAATGCATTGACTTTAAGTTGGTGATGTTTGACAACTTCACGATAGTACACTAATGCCTGATTTCGACGTGGTTTTAATTCTTCTACAATAAAAGGCACGTCTCCGATACTTAATTTATCACTTGATGAAAAGAAAGTTTGATGCGTTGGATAGTGATAAATCGCATCCACTATATTTCCTTTTTCAATGACTAATGTATCAATACCTTTTTTCTTTTGTTCTATGGCAGCACTCAAACCACATGGGCCGCCGCCTATGATAATACTTTCTACAGTTTTCATTTTGATACTGAAACATTAAAAATATGCGTTCACAAACGTCAATTATGCTACTTTAATGTTTCATATTGCCTCCTAATTCTCATACTAGCATCGTATATGATCAGAACTGTGATAATCCTTATACATTATATCAACTTTTAAAGTGATTCTAAATGGAAAAGTTTGTGACAGTCATCATCACACATAAAACAGAAACTCAAACGGGGATGGGATATAATCATTTTTGGTGCTATGGATGTAGTATTTTGTTTAACTTGCCTTCCATATGATTTGTGGCTTTTGATTGCCCTTATGGCTTCGCGTTCCCAGGGACTTGCCTCAACTCAATTTGGCTTGATAGATGTGAACACTGGATGGAAGGCAAATTGGATTTTCGGGAGCAGTACAGAAATCTCATATGGAACAAAGATTTCGTCGTACTGCCCCCGCAAGGCTGACTAGACTTCTCAAAAGCACAAGCATTGAGAAGTCAGACAGCTACTGCGTTAAACAGTAGCCACTATCAAAGTCAATTGACGTTATTTTGTTTTTAACTTCATCCCTCGGGAGTCTCAGCCTTCTGGGCAATCTTACATCAAATGCAGTCACTTAAGGCAAGTTGATGAAATGGAGACACGCCCATAATATCCAATGATGACGTCCCATTCATCCTTATTTGTGGCTGTTTGAGCATCATTAATTGATAGATGTCCATAAAAAGGATAAGGACTGGGAAAACTTAATGTCCCAGTCCCGTTTTGGGTAATCGTTATGGAATAATGAGTTGCTGTCCGTTTGAAATGTTGTTGTTTTGTAATCCATTGGCACGTTTGATCTTTTCAACATTTTCAGGTGAACCATTGCCATAATATTGAATCGCTATACGATATAAATTTTGGTTGCCATTCACGACATGGGTTTGTCCTCCTGCTGTTTGCCCCTGTTGATAACCGTTTTGTGGGTTGTTGACATTACCATTATTTACGTCATTCTGATTTTGATTCGAATCAGTAGCGTTAGAATCAGTAGCGTTAGAATCAACAGTGTTATTTTCGACAGAATTTGACTGACTGTTATCAGCATCACTATTGTCATTGCTATCTTTTGATGTCTCTGCTTTATCATTCGCATCTTGTTTGTCGTCGCTGTTTTCAGGTTTACTTTGTTTTTGGTCATCAGTGTCTTTCTTAGTGCTATCTTTTTGAGCGACTTCTTGTGAATTGTCACTTTGGTGATCTTGATTAAAAAGATAAATGCCTCCGAAAATTGCTACCGTACCTAAAAGGATAACCGCAGCAAGGATAGGTAAAAGCTTTTTGAAAAACCCACCACCAGAGCCATTTGAAACGGTTGTTTCTGATTGATGTTCTGATTTGGCTTGAGCATGGCTTGTAGAAGCGGCTGATGTTGCACTCGCACCAGTTGCGACACCTGCTGCTGCTTTTTTCTCACTGCTAGATTGAGAATGATTTTGTTGAGAATCGTGTTGCGCATCTTGATTTGTTTGCTGGCCTTTGTTCGCCATGCCTGCAGCACTCGCACCGGTTGCGACACCTGCTGTTTTTTTCTCATTGCTAGATTGAGAATGGCTTTGTTGTGAATCTTGTTGCGTATTTTGATTTGTTTGTTGACCTTTGTTCGCCATACCTGCCGCACCGATTCCTACACCGGTCGCCATAGCTTTTTGGTTATCGTGATCTGCTTCATTTTCTGGTTTCTTATTACGCTTTTCTTCGCTTGACGATTTAGGATCTTGATTTTGTTTATTCGCTGTTTGACCACTTGCGCTAACACCCGCAGCTGCCGCATCAGTTGTTGCAGATTTTTTATCTTTCGTGTCATCTTTAGCTCGCTCGTTGGTTGGTGAATCAGCTGTTTGAGCATGTTTTTCATTATGATGTTGTGTATGATTGATTTGCTCGTTATCGTTCTTTTTAATGCCACCAATTGGCCCCGGCTTTTTATCGATTTGGTCGTTGTTGGATGTTTCTTCATGCAAATTATCCTGGGCATCCTCTGGTGATGGTTTTGATTTTGCAATACCGAAATCTCTTTTTCTATGGCGTCTTGAAGCATTTCGTGGTGGGAATTGCTGTTGTTGCTGTTTGTGATTTTCTTGGGGTTGTTCATCTTTTTCATTGATTACATCAGTTGTCTCGTCCTCGTCGTGATGATGCGATTTAATTTCTTGACGACTCCGTTCAAACTCATCTTTGAAGTTATCTTTTGTCACTTAACATTCATCCTTTCTATTTAAATTGTACAATAACGATTTGAAAGTAAAACTTTGATACGTTCAATACCCATGCGTTTCATATATTTAATTCTATGTTGTTGATAAATCGCCTAATACCATTTATCTTAAATTATAACGGGTTTAAATTAAAAGTAAAAGCATTGTGAAAACTAATGAAACAAATGATCTAATTTTTCAATGTAAGTTAACTTTCTTTTAACTTTTTTCTTATTTTTTTCGTAAACTGGAGTAAGGTTGTCGCAATGATCACAACATGATGTCACTGTTTCTTTTGTCATACCAAAATAATTCATTAAATGTTGACGTCGACATTGTTTGGTTAAAATGTAATGATACATATGTCGATACCCCTGTCTTTTCACCTCTTCATTTTGAGTAAATATATGTCTAAGCTCTTGAAATGAAAAAGCTTGTGATAATACATCTAAAATATCGCGCTTTTCAATATCTATCATTTGACCGAGTTCATATTGATCCACATCTGCAGCGTGCATCATATTAGCTAATGCTAACGTCTCCATCAAATATTGATCATCTGGTTGAAACAGCGCAATGGCCTGGCTTGGAAGTCCATCTCTACCTGCACGTCCAATTTCTTGTAAATAACTAGATGGCGTCGGTGATACGTGAAAATGAATAATAGTACGAATATCTGGTTTGTTCACTCCCATGCCAAAAGCACTCGTCGCAACGATAATGCGAATGTCATTATTTAAAAATTGTTGTTGAACTGTATGTCGCTCTTGATAGGATAAATCTCCGTGATAAATCCCCGTTAAATACCCTGCTTTATAAATCGATGTCGCGAGTTCCAAACTGACTTTTTTAGAAGAAACATAAATAATCGTTGGACCAGACGTTGCAATCGTATCTATTAACCAATCTATCTTTTCTTCATAAGAGGACATAAATTTCACAGATAACGCCACATTGGGTCGATCCATTGAGTGCTCGATAACATGTATGGGTTTTTGAATCACTCGCTGAATATCAACTTTCAAATGACGTGTTGCTGTCGCTGTTAGTGCTAATACAGTCGCCTCGTGAAAATGATTTGTCACTTTACCTATCAAGGCATAGTGGGGTCTAAAATCAAACCCCCATTCAGACAAACAATGTACTTCGTCAAGTACAATCATGCCAAATCGAATGCTTTTAAAAAGATTAAAATGATGCGGCTGTAAAATGAATTCAGGGCTTACAAAAATAAATCGTGACTGTGCTACCTGTTGAAGTGCCCGTTTTTTTGCTGTGCTTTCCAGGCCGGAATGAATGGCGACAACACGATGTTCTCCTTGCATTTTCATCTGCATCACCTGGTCGTCCATTAATGAGATGAGTGGCGAAATAACTAACGTCGGTTGCTGTTTGATGTAAGTTGGAAGTTGATAACACAATGACTTGCCACTACCGGTTGGCAAAATCCCTAATGTATGTTGGCCATTTAGTACACTTGAAATGATACTTTCTTGACCTGGACGAAATGTTGAAAAGCCAAAATATTGTTTTAAAGCATCTTTAAGCATGTAATTCTCCTTTTGCGCTTCCGATTATCGCGAGTTTGAGTTCAAAATAGGATAGCGATTCAAATTGTTCTTTGTAACGCTTTAGCCTTTGGTAGGGTTGTTCTTGATAATATTTAAGAAATGGGACATAAGGTTGCCTGAAAAAATCTTCATAGTTAGTTAATTGATGTTTCATAAATAAATCGAGAATATGGTCTTCTATTGTTGTTTCACGTACCTGTTCTATTTCTGCTATTTGATCAATCGTATAGTTGTTTTCTAATAAATGTAACGTTTGCAACACACGTTCCGAAATTTCGAGCGGCATGATACATTGCGAAAGGATAGGGAACTGTTCTGCATTTTGAATGAAGCGATAAATAGACAGTAATGCTTCATAATGCGCAGTAAATAAATCTTGGATATCAATCGCTTCGATCATACTTATTTGTGAAAATGTGTACATCGGCTCATCATAACCGGTTAATAAGTAATGGCAATAAATGGTATCATGCTTTTCGTCTAATAACTCAAATAAGGTTGTCACTTCTTTTTCGAGAGTCGCATGTAACTGCCTTTGCTCAATTTCATAATAAATTTGGCGTACTGTATCATGAATTTCCACTTGAGACGCAATAGGCAGAAAAGTCCGTTGATGATTCTGGATATGAGAAACCGTTTGAATGAGTAACTGAATTGCTTTGAAAGTAGCATCCAAAGTTTGAAATGTCATTAAATGACTCGTCTCTAATCTTTTGATAGTATTTTCTTCTTGGTTGATGATTTGTTCAAATTGTTCGTATGTTAGTTTGGGTGCACAACCATAAAGTGATAATACATTTAAAGAAACAGCGTCAAAAAAAGTTTGATGAGATTTTTTACCTATGATAATATTAAAGATGCTTTTTCTAGTTTTGTAGGCTGATGCATGATCATATAGATATAGAATTAATTGTTTCATGTTTAGACCTCGATTAAAACGTATATATTGAAAAATTAGGTACACAGAACTACAATAAAATTATAATGTGAGTATGGTACTTTGAAAAGGGAGGCGAAAAAATGGCTAAATATACAATTGTTGATATGGATACTTGTATTGCTTGTGGTGCATGTGGTGCAGCTGCTCCAGATATTTATGACTACGACGATGAAGGTATTGCATACGTGATATTAGATGACAACCAAGGTACAACGCCAGTGCCAGAAGAATTGTATGAAGATCTTGAAGATGCTTTTGAAGGTTGCCCTACTGACTCTATTAAAGTTGAAGAGGAGTCATTTGATGGTGACGCACTCAAATTTGAATAGTTCATATTGAGGACTTTTGTCTTTAATATTAATATAAAACAACTTAAGGTCTAAGTAAACTAAGATGAAGATTGAGTAGAAAAATGGATGTATTGCCATGCTACTCAATCTATTTTTTTGTTTTTGAATGATGTTTGAGCTCTGCTTTAATGTTAAATAATACGAATAAAAAGGCTAAGAGATGTAATTTTTTACTCTTAGCCTTTTTTAATACGTCTTATTTTAATATGTGCCCAATACGTTGATATAACAATACAAAAATAATGGATATCAAGGCACCTTTAATTATGTTAAATGGAATGATTCCTGCAGCAATAAGCAATTTAAGATTGTTGGCTACGTCAGAAAGATTCATGATCATACCATAGAGTGGTAGTAGCACAAAATAATTCATGACAGCTAACAGTATGGTCATGACAACGGTACCAGCAATCAACCCTAAAATGAGGTTTTTGGTCGTTTGGTTTTTACGGTAAATTCCGTAACTCACGAGCAATAAACTTGCCCCTGCTAAAAAGTTAGCGACCGGACCGACTGGATCACTCAAGTTGAAAAAGAAGTTCAGTAAGTTTTTAATCAATTCAACGAGTATGCCTGCAACTGGACCAAGTGTAAATGTTGCCAGTAAAGCTGGGACATCGCTAAAATCAATCGTTAAATATGGCGGTAAAAATGGTAACGGAAACTTTATAAATGTCAGGACAATTGCTATTGCACTTAGCATCCCTACCGTTATTATCCGTTTCGTTTGCTTTTGCTTCATCAAAAAGACCTCCTATTGAATTCATCTTTCACGAATAGGAGGAATAAAAAGCAACACAAATAAACCTCCATCTTCTCCCATCCAGACTTTAACTGTCGGCTCTAGAATTTCACTAGATCAGCCACAAAGATGTTGTACATCATTTGCAGGTCGCAGGCTTATATTACTGCCGGTTGGGAATTACACCCTACCCCGAAGATGAATCATTTTTTTATTATTTTCTGTATTAGTTTACATGAGATAACTTTTGAATACAATCTATATGCAACGATTCAAAATATTAGCATATAAAGAAGGAACGGCGATAGCTCGAATCTAAAAAGAGCTATCGCCGTTCCTTGAATCAACGTTGTTATTTCTTCTACATGCGATATTTAGGCAGTGAAATGATAAATTTTGTCCCCTGTTCGAGTTCACTTTCGACGCGGATATGGCCCCCGTGCGCATTGACAATCATGCGTGTGATAAATAATCCGAGCCCTGTACCTTGTGAGCCACGTTTACGCGCAGAGTCCACTTTATAAAAGCGTTCGAAAAGTTTTTCTAAATGTTGCGGTGCGATACCCACGCCCGTATCTTCAACAGTTAAAATTTGGTTGTCATGATCCGCCGTTGCTTTAATTGATATAGTATCACCCGGTTGCGTATAACGAGAGGCATTATCGACAAGGTTCGTCAATACTTGTTCCATACGATCAAAGTCATAGTACCAAAGCGAGGCCATCTCGCCGTCCATTTGAAAATCTAACGTTAAATCTAGCTCTTGTGCTTGTTGACGATATTTCATCGCCATTTTTTTAACTAAATCTTGCATCGGTTGGACTTCTTGCGTGACATTCAACCCTTCAGCATCCATTTTCGCGACATTCAACAATTCGTTGACTAAGCGACTTAAACGTTTTGATTCATCTAACACCACAGTTAAAAATTCATTAATCTCTTCTGGTTCAGTTACGACACCATCCACGATTGATTCGGTATATCCTTGTAGCAATGAAATGGGTGTGCGCAATTCGTGGGAAACACTTGCAATAAAATCTTTTTTCACTTGCTCAAGTTCATGCTCGTTTGTCATATCACGAACGACTGCAACAAGGCCACCTTCACCATTAGTTTGAATTTTTTTAATATGGCTCATAATGACCACATAAAAGCGTTGATTCATTTCATATTCTCTATATTCCGTTTTTTGACTTTCAAATGTATCCTCAATTTGTCGATTAAACAGCTCACGATCGGATTCGTTCAATTCTGAAAGCATCCGTTCAGCTAAAGCATTGGATATAATGATTTGCTTCTTATGATTGATACCCAAAACCCCTTCAACCATTGAATTGATCAAGGTATCACGAATATTTTTAGATGTTGTTAATGCGTCGATATGTGTTTGTATACTACGGCTCATTTTATTAAAAGTCATAGCAAGTTCACCAATCTCATCTCTCGTTTGAATGGGCACACGTTTGTCATAATGCCCTCGAGCGACTTCTTTAGCTTGCGATTTAAGTTGACGTAGTGGATTGGTAATACGTGTTGATAAGAAAAATGCAAACACTGTTGTAATCGCTAAGAATACGACAGCTGTGATTAAAATCATAATAGTGATAATATTGTTCGTATCCTCAATACTTTTTAGATCCTGATAAATAAAAATGGCTGAAGATTGGCCATCACTATCTTTAGAAGGATAACCTAATAACACATACGTATGCGTTTTGCCATCAATTTTGAAAGTAACATGTTGTAGCTCTGATTGATTCTCTTTCAGTACACGGTCAAAATTCGGATGTTGACTGATTTCTTTAAGCATTTTCTTTTTAACCGTATCTTTTTCATTAATATTGGCTCGGTCCGGTAAAATGATGAGACCTTTATTATCTTCTAACAAAGCCTCACTATGTTCAATGGCAAGTTTTCGATTATCATTTTTGAGTAACAATTGGTTTACGTTTTCAGCACTTTGATAGAGCGCCCGTTCGGTTTCTTGCGTGAAGTAATATTGGAAAAATGTGATTAATGCAGCACTTAATAAAATTAAAACTGTCGTCACTATTAAAATAATAGTTAACCACAGTTTTACGACAACACTATTAAGCCGTTTCATCCGACTTACTAACTTCAAATTTATATCCTACACCCCAAACGGTTTGTATCATTTTTGCTGCATCTGCAGAAACACGATTTAATTTTTCACGTAAACGTTTGACATGCGTATCTACAGTACGTAAATCACCATAAAATTCGTAATGCCAAACTTCTTTTAGTAATTGTTCTCTATCAAAAACTTTATTTGGTGTTTTAGCTAAGAAAATGAGCAATTCATATTCTTTTGGCGTAAGGTTTACCGGTGTCCCATCTGCCAATACCTTGTGTGCATCATTATCAATCGTTAAATGTTTAAATTCAATCATATCACGGGCATGTGGCTCGTTTTGTTCTGCTTTTGAAGATTCTGTACGTCGTAATAAAGCCTTCACACGCAACACAACTTCGCGTGGTGAGAATGGCTTAACGATATAATCATCAGCACCTGATTCAAAACCTTCAACGCGATTGTTTTCTTCACCTTTTGCAGTGAGCATTATAATAGGCGTATCTTTAAGTTCACGTAATTTAACTGCTACTTCAAGTCCGTCCATTTCAGGTAACATTAAATCTAACAAAATACATGAATAATCATATTTTGTCGCCATGTCTAATGCTTCGCGTCCATCACTTGCTTCAGCAATGACGTAACCTTCTCTTTCTAAATATAATTTTAATAGTTTTCTAATTCGATGTTCATCATCTACGACTAAGATTTCATTAGTCATCATGACATACCTCCCACACATGGTGACATTTCTAACTCAAAGCATATTATACCATAAGGATTAATTCGGGTAATAATAAAACAATAATGCGTTTTCATTTCTGAATTTTAATTTAACGACGATGTTCGCCATTTTCAGCAAGTTGACGTAATGACTTTACTTCATGTGGCGATAATACGCGCCCTTCTCCAGCACCGAGTCCTTTCAGAGTGAGTGGACCAAATGAAACACGTGACAGTTTTTGTACACTAAAACCAAAGTGTTCAAACATGCGACGGACTTGTCGATTTCGTCCTTCTGTAATTGTAATTTCAACAAGGGATGTGTTCTTTTCTTTGTTTTGCTTTTTCACTTTTACTTTTGCCGGTTGTGTTAAACCGTCTTCAAGTTGAATGCCTTTTTCAAGTTCTTTCACTTGTTCCCTTAAAATGTAGCCTTCTATTTTTGCAACATACGTTTTAGGGATTTTATAGCGTGGATGTGTCATTAAGTTTGTAAATGCACCATCATTGGTTAATAAAAGCAATCCTGATGTGTCATAATCTAGGCGGCCTACTGGATAAATACGTGTTTCTAGGTCATCGAAATAATCTGTGACGACTTTTCGGCCACGATCATCTGATACGCTTGTAATCACTTGCGCAGGTTTATAGAACAAGATATAAAGTTTATCTTCTTGTTCAAGTGGAATCCCTTCAACTGACACTTCATCAGACGGACGCACTTTCGTTCCTAATTCGGTCACAGTTTTTCCGTTAACTTGTACTTTACCTTCCTCGATTAATGTTTCTGCTTTACGTCTAGAGGTGTAACCACTGTTCGCAATACGTTTTTGTAATCTTTCTAATTCTTGACTCATTTAAGAATCTCCTTTCTGATTCACCAGTTGGCTGAAAAATGATTCAATTTCCTCTTCTTCTTCATCTGTTGTTGGGAGTGCCTCAAGACTTTCCAAACCAAAGACATTTAAAAATAAATCTGTTGTAAAGAGTTGCTGTCCACGTGCCTCGGGATTCGTTTTGGGTTCAATTAATCCCTTTGCAATCAAGGTTTTAACAGGACCATCAGATTGAATACCGCGTATCAATTCGATGTCATTACGTGTCATGGGTTGATTGTAAGCAATAATAGCTAACACTTCCATTGCAGCTTGTGACAATTTAGCAGATGCTTTATTGATGATGAGAGATTCAATATACGGTTCTGCCTCTTTTTGAGTTGTTAAAACATAAGTTTGACCGAACTTTTGTACCATGAGCCCAGGCAACTCAAGTGTATCGATGGCATGTGTTAAAGTTTCGTGATCGACATCGAGTGATGCCATGAGTTGTACTTCATCAATACCATCTTCACCAACTGTATAAAGGATCGCAGTCAGTGCTTCAGTAACTTTAAGCGTCATAATTAACTCCTTTTCTAATTTCAAAGTTGTGGAAAGCTTTGACTTGTTGTAATTGTATCATGCCCGTTTTAGACATTTCGAGTAAGGCGAGAAAATGTGTGACGACGTGTTCGATAGATTCATTAAATGTAAATAAATCAAAAAATGTAATCTGAGAGGCTTGCTTTAACTTATCATAAATGTAAGTCGTTGATTGTTGGATGGTATATGTTTCTTTCCGAATATCCACAGTCGTCGGCTTCTTCAACGAGACACGGGTCTTCATTTTTTGATATGCAACGATGAGTTTCGTTAAATCCATTGTCGTATCTTCAGGAAGTCGCTCCGAATATTCATAATGCGAAAGATCTGTTGGAGCTTTAGTAAAATATTGTTCACGTGCTTGGCGTTTTTCTTCTAACATTTCTGAATAAGCTTTGTAATTTTGATATTCGATTAACTTTTCAACGAGCGCTTCTCTCGGGTCTTCCTCTTCAACCTCATCAGATGAAGTGTCGGGTAACAACATTTTACTCTTAATCATCAGTAATTCTGAAGCCATCAATAAATACTCACTTGCAATATTGATTTCTAATTTTTTCATAGCGTGAACATACTGCATATATTGTTCAGTTAATTCGCGCATAGGGATGTCATATATATCAATTTCAAATTCATTGATGAGATGCAATAACAAGTCTAAAGGCCCGTTAAAAGCATCCAATTTCACTTCGTACATAGGTGTACCTCATTTCATAGCGCAAGTAATGTGCATAATAACAAAAAATATTATAACATGTTTGATGTATAACAATAAATTTTTGGAGTGAGCCATGTTGGAAAATGATTTAGTCCATTTTTACTATCAGTTTCATCATGAACAGCATTATTTTCTTTGTCATGATATTTTGGAAGAAGCTTGGAAAATGCAACACGCCTTTTCAAAACAAGATGCTGTTGTAAGTTTAATTTTGCTTGCAACAGGTAGCTACCATTATCGACGCAGTAACTACAAAGGTGCACATAAAACTTTCAACAAAGCGTATCAAATTATTGTCGATTATTCCGAAGAAACGTTGGCCACTTTAGGGCTTATACGACAAGCCTATTTAAATATATTAACACAGTTGATCGATGATACAGCACAAGAAATTCCATTTTCACCAATACAATTACCGTTAACAGAAGCAATGATTGAGAAAATTATGTCACAATTTCCGAATTTTCAAGTGACTGACGCAGTGGTAGAAACGCCTGTCATTTTACATCATCACCAGTTGAGAGATAGAAGTGATGTGATTGCAGCAAGAGAAGCGGCTATAGAGAAGAGAAGGAAATAAAATTAAACATCTCCATTTTTAAACTTAAAAAGTGAATCATTCAAATTGTGAAAGTCGTTTTCCATAAAATGTTTTACTTATACTGCTTCTATTGATGTGCTCATGATCCAAGACGTAAAAATATCGTCAAGCGTTAACATTTTAGGATAATAAGTTTTCCCAAGCCCTGTATGAATTATGGCGATATATCGATTGAAGATTAATCCGTCAAAATGGGAGATAGATGAGATTTTTATGTATCGATTGACATGATTGTGATGCATATGCACAAAAATGGATGGGTGTATAGCGACGTCAATCGGCTTCATACCCATCCATTTTTGTATGATATATGGCTATTCATTTTACGCTCTTGGGTGATAGTCTTGGTAAATTTTACGGATTTGATTTTTAGTAATATGTGTATACAGTTGTGTTGTTGAAATATCAGAATGCCCTAACATATCTTGTACAGCTCGTAAATCGGCACCATTTTCTAACAAGTGTGTTGCAAATGAATGCCGTAATGTATGTGGCGTTAAACGTTTCATAATGCCAGCTTTGACCCCTGTTTGCTTAATCATTTTCCAAACGCCTTGTCGCGATAATGGCTTGCCATGTAAATTTAAAAATAATACATGGGTAACGGTGTGCTTCAATAGTTGCGGTCGAATGTCTTGAATGTAATGCGTTAAACAATCAATGACCGTCTCCCCTAATGGTACAATGCGTTCTTTACTCCCTTTACCGAATATTTTGACAAACCCCATCATTAAATTAATATCCTCAATTTCAATATTGATCAATTCAGAAACACGCATCCCTGTCGCATAAAGTAACTCGAGCATGGTTTTATCACGATAACCATTGATTTTCGATTCATCTGGGGCCATTAATAATTGCTCAACTTCTGCAATAGATAACACATCTGGAAGTTTGCGATCGTATTTGGGTGTTTCAATGAGCACAGTTGGATCATGTGAGGTGTAATTTTCTCTTAAAGCGAATTGATGGAAACTTCGAATCGTGGAAGTAAAGCGCGCAATTGTTTTCGCAGAACGTCCTTCATCATGCAAGAAACCAAACCATTCTTGAATCATTTGACGATCCACGAAGTTCAAGTTCGCCACTTTATGTTCTTCCATATAGTTCAAATAATGATTTAAATCACGACGATAAGCAGCTATCGTATTGTTAGACAGCCCTTTTTCAATTTGAATAAATCTTAAATACTCATCTCGAATTTCTTCCATAGATTGTCCTCGATTCTCGTCAACGTCCTTCGATTAATTATCACTTGGAACCTTTACCCTCTTTTTGACAAGTTTCGCAAATTCCATGAAATGTCAGACGATGGTCTAAAATTTTAAAGTTAAATTCATTTTCTACACGCTCTTCAACTTGTGGTAATAAGTCCTCATCAATTTCGTCTACGCGCCCACATTCCATACAAACTAAATGATGATGGAAATGCTTGGAGCCTTCTTTACGTAAATCAAATCGAGAAACGCCATCGCCAAAACTGACTTTGTCGACCACTTTTAAATCTGCTAATAGTTCTAATGTACGGTAAACGGTTGCGAGCCCTATTTCTGGTGCTTTTTCTTTCACTTTTAAATAAACATCTTCTGCACTTAAATGGTCAGCTTCATTTTCAATTAAAACACGAACGGTTGCTTCACGTTGCGGTGTCAATTTATATGAAGACTGTTGCAACTGTTGCTTCACGCGATTCAGTCTTTCCTCCACGGAAGCCTCACTCCTCTACTGAAAATTATAATTATTACAATTAAATATGTTTTCTTGTTATAAATTACCAGTAATTGAGAAAAAAAGCAACCATTTTCGCATCTTATTTAGAATGATTATAATGTAATAATAGGTAATGGAAAGCAATCAAAGTTTTCGCATCCTCGATAGTACGGTCTTCTACAGCTTTTTTGACATCATCTAACGAATAAAAAACTTTCTCAACAAATTCATCTTCATCTAAGTTCACTTCACCTTCAACAAGCGTATCGGCAAAGTAGACAGAGATTTTCTCATTTGAAAACCCTGGTGTCCCATAAACTTCACCAATTAAAGTGAGTTTTTCGGCTTTATAACCTGTTTCTTCTTCAAGTTCTCTCATTGCAGCGGATTCACGGTCTTCTCCGGGTTCAAGTTTACCCGCTGGAATTTCCAACAGTTCTTGTTCTAGTGCTTTACGATATTGCTTTACCAAAATCACTTCTTGATTCGGTGTTAAGGCACAAATAGCGACTGCCCCATTATGTTTCACGACTTCACGATATGCTGTTTCATTGTTTGGTAAAGACACTTTATGTTTTTCAACTTCTATAATTTTTCCTTTATATATTGATTCTTTAGAGATTGTTTTTTCTTCAAATTGCATTGTAAGTTCTCTCCTTTTCAATTGGTCATACGGTTTGCTATCATGAATATACATAAATTCTATCGGAAGGAGCTACATCATGCAAAAAAATGTTTTGAAAAGCGGCATCGAATTGTCAGAACTCGGTCTCGGATGTATGAGTTTAGGTACTGAAGAAAAGAAAGCAGAGCAAATAATCGATGCAGCAGTCACAGAAGGGATTACATATTTTGACACAGCTGATATTTACGATAAAGGTGTGAATGAACAAATCGTTGGCCGTGCCCTTAAAAAGTATCAAAATCGCGATGATATTATTATTGGAACTAAGGTGGGGAATCATTTAAAAGCGAACGGGGAAACTTTTTGGGACCCTTCCAAACGTTATATTAAAGAAAATGTGAAAAATTCATTAAAGCGTTTAGGATTGGATACACTTGATTTATATATGTTACATGGTGGCACGATTGATGATCCACTCGATGAAACCATTAGTGCGTTTGATGAGCTAAAGCAAGAAGGTATCATTCGTGCGTACGGCTTGTCATCTATTCGTCCCAATGTGATTCGTTATTATTTGCAACATAGTCAAATTGAAACACTCATGTCCCAGTTCAACTTAATTGATAATAGACCTGTCGATTTACTCAGTGAAGTGCATGATAAAGGTGTGAAATTGTTAGCAAGAGGTCCCGTATTTAAAGGTTTATTAACACCAAGTACTGAAAAAGCGTTGACAACAAAATTTGAAGACGGCATTTTTGATTATAGTCAGGAAGCACTCGAGCAAACGGTGGCAACTTTACAACAAATTGACCCAGAATTGACAGGACTCGCATTCAGCTATTTAAAATCATTTGATGTATTAGGTTCGATTATCGTTGGCGCAAGTTCAGTTGAGCAATTACAACAAAATGTAAGGCAGTATCATCAACAATTCAGTGAAGCACAATTAGAACAAGCATCTAAAGTTGTGAAACAGTTACACTACACACAACATTGGGAAATGTCGTAAAGCCTATCGTTTCTTCCCTAAGAAAAAGCGACGGCCGACCTTTTCAAATAGACGCGGCGCAAGTTGATAAAGTTTAAGTAACCAATAAATAGACTGGGGTTCATTCAGCTCCTGTTGACGATGTTGAATCGCTCGAACAATTTTTTCGGCAAGTTGTTCAGGGTTCAACATTATTTTTTTCATTTTATGCGCATATTGACCAGACGGATCCGCTTTAGTATGAAATGGCGTTGCGATAGGACCTACATTGACATTGAGCACATGCCATTGAGGTTGTTCGATGGGTAATGCGTTGAGTACATGATTCAGTGCAGCCTTGCTCCCGCCGTAATGCGCGGCGTAAGGTTGTGTTGCAGAAGCGGCTTGACTACTGATACCAACAATTGAAGCATGGTTAGATAAGTAAGGTGCACATTGATTGATGAGCATCGAAAAATGAATCACGTTCACTTGATAAGTATGTAAGATTTCTGCAGAAGTATGTTCGAGCAATCCTTTAAAGTAACCGAGACCTGCACAATGAACAATGCCATCAAAATGGGTTTGGCTATTAAAAGCACGTGTAATTTCAAGAACGTCGCTTTCATTTGTTAAATCACATTGAATGATTTGAACGTCTGAACTTGGAAATAATGATTTCGCTTTGTTTACATCACGTACAAGGAGTGTAATAGAATAATGGGCAGATATCAGTGCATGTGTGAGTGCGTACCCTAACCCACTCGTACTCCCTGTAATTAAAAAATGTTTTTGTTTCATGCTATATCTCCCCTCTTACACTCAATAAAAATGTTGTTATATGTTACTATAAGACAAGAAAATACTTTTAGGAAGTGATCTTTCGTATGAAAATTGTATTTTACGGTGCAGGCAATATGGCACATGCGATTTTTACAGGCATTGTGAATTCAAAAGTTGTCCCGGCAGAAAATATTTATTTAACTAACCGTTCTAACGAAGATATGTTGAAAGCATATGGAGAAGATTTAGGTGTTCAATATAGCTATGACGATGCAGCCTTGTTAAAAGATGCAGACTATATTTTTTTAGGTTCAAAACCACATGACTTTGATCTATTGGCTGACAGAATTAAGCCACATGTCCAGCCTAACAACCGCTTTATTTCTATTATGGCAGGTCTTCCCATTTCGTATATTAAAGAAAAAATTGATACGACCAACCCGATTGCGCGTATCATGCCAAATACCAATGCGCACGTTGGTCATTCTGTAACTGGTGTAAGTTTCTCTTCAAACTTTGATGGTAAAGCAAAAGATGAAATATTGGAAATTATTAATGCTTTCGGCACAGCGTTGGAAGTTCAGGAAGATCATTTACACCAAGTGACAGCCATCACAGGTAGCGGTCCGGCATTTTTATATCACGTATTCGAAAAATATGTCATTGCTGGAACAAAATTAGGGTTAGAAAAATCACAAGTGGAAGAATCCATTCGTGAATTGATTATCGGAACAAGTAAAATGATTGAACGTTCAGATTTAAGTATGGAGCAATTGAGAAAAAACATTACTTCAAAAGGCGGAACAACACAAGCAGGTTTGAATGCTTTATCTGAATATGACATCGAGGGCATCTTTGAAGATTGTTTAAATGCTGCTGTAAATCGAAGTATCGAACTGTCAACGCAAGATGATGAATGACGTTTCAGTGAAAAGTTATTAAATCAATCTACACATCTATATAGGAAGAAAGGTTGGGATTACATGGCATCTCAACCTTTCTTTTTTAGAAATAATGAGGGTATTTAAAACTGAAAACTATCGAAATCTTCAACGAATTGAAATGAAACTGGAGAATGGGCTTTTAATTTTGTCTCGATTTCATCAATATCTTCTTTCGTATAACGGTTGCTTAGATGAGTGAGCAGTCCGTGTTTTACTTTAGCATTTTCGATTAACGCGAGCACATCTTCAATATGACTATGGTGATAGGCATTTGCTAAAGATTTATCTCCATCAATGTATGTTGATTCATGCACTAGGACATCGGCATCTTTGGCTAACTGATACGCATGTTGACTCGGTTGTGTATCGCCAAAAATGGTTACAACTTGCCCTTTCTTATCTGGCCCTTTGAAGTCATTCGCATCATACATTTGACCTTTAAATTCAAAAGTATTTTGTGATTTTACTTTTTGATACTGTGGTCCTGGTGGCATACCAAGTGCTTGTAATTTTTCAACATCCAGCTTACCCGGCGTATCCGGTGCTTGAATGCGATATCCAAAACACGGGATACCATGATTCAAAGGTCGTGCAATGACTTCAAATTTGTTGATGATCATATCGAGTTGGTCTTCTATTTCAATAATATGTAAAGGATAATTTAAGTGTGAATATGTGAGTGCTAAATTGTATTCAACATAGTCTTTGATACCTTTAGGTCCTATGACAGTCAGCGGTTTGGATTCGCCACCTTGAAATGAGCGGCTCGTTAACACACCGGTTAAGCCAAAAACATGATCACCATGCATATGTGTAATAAAAATATGACTGACTTTTCCGAGCTTTATAGAATGATGTAAGATTTGATGCTGTGTTGCTTCACCCACGTCAAATAGCCACACGTCCGTCGCATAGGGTTCGAGTTTGAGTGCGATCGACTGTGTATGGCGTTCTTTTGTAGGTAATCCAGCACTTGTACCAAAAAATGTAATTTCCATGCATCGTACCTCCTTTAGCGATATATTATCATAAATCAACCAAGAATCGGCAAAATTTTAAGTGTAAAGCAGAATATATGACCAAGCTCGCGATATGTTCTATAATAAACTCATCATTAAAGTATGAACTAAAATGAAGAATTGAGGTTTTGAATCTTGAATAAGACAAATAATCATGTTCCAGCACTCATAACAATTTTTGGTGCCACTGGTGATTTAAGTCACCGTAAACTATTTCCATCACTCTTTCACTTATATCAACAAGATAATTTAGATGAAAGAGTTGCAATTATTGGTATCGGAAGACGTGAATTAACTAATGATGATTTTAGAGCTCAAGTGAAATCGTCAATTCAAGAACACGTACAAGATACAAAACATCTAGATAAATTTATGCAACATGTCTTTTATCAACCACATGATGTTAGTGATGAAGCAAGTTACCAAAAATTACTAGAATTAAGCGAATCATTAGATCGAGAATTTTCATTAGAAGGCAACCGCGTCTTCTATTTAGCGATGGCACCACGATTTTTCGGTGTCGTAACTGATTTCTTAAAGTCTTCAGGTTTAACAAAAACAAAAGGCTTCAAACGTCTTGTCATCGAAAAACCATTTGGTAGTGACTTGAAATCAGCAGAAGAGTTAAATGAGCAAATTCGTCGTTCATTTAAAGAAGAAGAAATTTTCCGTATCGACCACTATTTAGGTAAAGATATGGTTCAAAATATTGAAGTATTACGTTTTAGTAACGCAATGTTCGAACCATTATGGAATAACAAATATATTTCAAACATCCAAGTGACATCGTCTGAGGTACTGGGTGTTGAAGACCGTGGTGGTTATTACGAAACGAGTGGGGCTTTAAAAGATATGGTACAAAACCATATGCTGCAAATGGTTGCGTTATTAGCAATGGAGCCGCCTATTAGTCTGAACAGTGATGATATCCGTGCTGAAAAAGTGAAGGTATTAAAATCATTACATGTGCTTCAACCTGATGAAGTGAGAAATCAATTCGTACGTGGTCAATATGATAAAGGTTTTATCAATGGCCAAGAAGTGAAAGCTTACCGCGAAGAAGATAAAGTCGCTGCGGATTCAACTACGCCTACTTTCGTGTCAGGTAAAGTCGAAATCGATAACTTCAGATGGGCGGGTGTTCCTTTCTACATTCGTACAGGTAAACGTATGAAACGTAAATCCATTCAAGTGGTTGTTGAATTTAAAGAAGTACCAATGAATTTATACTATCAAAAAGATAAACATTTGGATTCTAACTTACTTGTGATTAACATTCAACCAAACGAAGGTGTATCAATTCACCTTAATGGTAAAAAATACGTTCAAGGTATCGAAACGGAACCAGTACAATTATCTTATGCAATGAGTGCACAAGATAAAATGAACACAGTTGATGCCTATGAAAACTTACTTTTCGATGTGCTCAAAGGTGACGCAACTAACTTTACACATTGGGAAGAATTAAAATCAACGTGGAAGTTTGTGGATTCCATTCAAGAAGCTTGGGATCATTTTGAACCAGAATTTCCAAACTATGAATCAGGTACAAATGGTCCATTAGACAGCGATTTATTATTAAGTCGTGACGGCTTTAAATGGTGGAACGACATTCAATAAAGTTAAACCTGCAACTTAAATAATTACCATCAGCTAAGTGATTCACATTTTAGTGTCACTTAGCTGTTTTTTGTTATATAATAAATTATTAGATACATCATGAGAGAAAGAGACTTTGAGAGTTATAAGGAGTGAAAATTTTGGACGTCATTAAACATTTACAACGCGCAATGGTTTATATCGAAGACCATTTATTAGAGCCATTTGACCTACAAACTTTAAGTGATTACGTTGAAATTTCTCCTTATCATTTAGAACAATCTTTTACGATGATTATTGGAAAGACGCCTCAAGAATATTGTCGTGCCCGAAGATTGACACTTGCTGCGAATGATTTAATCCACGGTGCAAATCGCCTCATTGATCTCGCAAAACGTTATCAATATACGGATGCGAATACATTTGCACATGACTTCAGTGATTATCATGGGGTGTCACCATTGCAGGCAAAATTAAAAAAAGATCAACTTCAAATGCAGGAACGTCTCTATTTAAAATTATCGACTACTTCGCAAAAGCCCTACCCTTATCGTTTAGAAACGTTAGGTGACTTTTCATTAGTTGGATGTTCTCGATTTGTCCCAACAGTGGAATTAGAACACCATTTTATTATTCCCGATTTTCTTGAAGATTTAAAAATGGATGGAACACTCAAAGATATCATGCGTTATAACGATATCGGGCCACATGAATTGTTCGTGGTGAGTTGTCCACTAGAACAAGGGCTTGAAATCTTTGTCGGTGTTCCAAGTGAGCGTTTTCCTGGTCACTTAGAAGATCGCTTTTTAGCCGCACGTCAATACGCTGTGTTTAATTTACAAGGTGAAATTGATTTCGTCACGAGTGAGGCTTGGCATTATATTGAAACGAGCTTACAATTGACTTTACCTTTTGAACGAGATGCGTTGTACATTGAAGTGTATCCGCTCGACATTTCGTTTGAAGATCCCTTTACGAAAGTTCAATTATGCGTACCAGTTAATATTGATGAAAATTAAATCAATATACTTCACACATCAGCACAATCCCTTTCATTACGTCGTTTCATTGACGTAACAGAGTGGATTGTGCTTTTTGGTACATCCCGTTTCAAAATCATTGATTGATGTAATTTTTTAATACGCCTTATCATTCCGTCTCCATAATACTATTTTATTTAGATTATATTAGATTTTATATAAAGGTTATCAAAAATGCGAATTACAATATTCCGTTGAATTACTTTGGAGGTTTAGCAGAAAGTACGGGGTGCTATGAAGAAATGTAACATTACGCATCAAAAAAGGCCAGGTATTACCCTGACCTTTTTGATTAAGAGGGTTTTATTTCGTCCATTGTGTATGGAAAGTACCTTCTTGATCTTTACGTTGATACGTATGCGCACCGAAGTAGTCACGTTGCGCTTGGATTAAGTTTGCTGGTAAGTTTTCTGTACGGTAGCTGTCATAGTAGTTGATACTTGATGAGAATCCAGGAAGTGCCACACCGTTTTGGATACCAGTTGCAACAACATCGCGAAGTGCTGATTGATATTCAGTCACGATATCTTTGAAGTAACCGTCTAATAAAAGGTTTTGTAAGTTGCTGTCGTTGTCGTATGCATCTTTAATTTTTTGTAAGAATTGCGCACGAATGATACAACCTTCTCTCCAAATCATCGCTAAGTCACCTAATTGAAGGTTCCACTCATTGATTTCACTTGCTGTTTTCATTTGGTCAAAACCTTGTGCGTATGAACAGATTTTACTCATGTACAATGCACGACGAATTTTTTCAAGGAACTCTTCTTTGTTGCCATCAAATGCAGCAGAAGGTCCGTTTAAAACTTTAGATGCATTCACGCGTTGATCTTTTAATGAAGAAATGAAACGTGCAAATACAGATTCAGTGATAATTGTTAATGGTGCACCTAATTCTAATGCATTAATAGATGTCCATTTACCAGTTCCTTTTTGACCCGCTTTGTCCATGATTTTTTCTACAAGTGGTTCGCCATCTTCATCAAGTTTAGTGAAAATGTCACCTGTAATTTCGATAAGGTAACTTTCTAATTCTCCAGCATTCCATGATTTGAATGTTTCAGAGATTTCTTCATGTGACATGCCTAACAAGTCTTTCATCATGATATAGCTTTCTGCGATTAATTGCATGTCGGCGTACTCGATACCGTTGTGTACCATTTTTACGTAGTGACCTGCACCATTTGGCCCGATGTAAGTCACACATGGTTTACCGTCTTTTGCTTTTGCAGAGATAGATTCTAAGATGTCTGACACTTTATGATAAGCAGCTTCTTGACCACCAGGCATTAATGAAGGACCTGTTAAAGCACCTACTTCACCGCCAGAAACACCCATACCAATGAAGTTGACGCCACTTTCAGCCAACGCTTTATTACGACGAATTGTATCTAAGTAGTTTGTGTTACCACCGTCGATTAAAATATCGTCATCGTCTAATAATGGTAATAAGCTGTCGATCGTTTTGTCTGTCGCTTCCCCTGCTTTAACCATTAATAAAATTTTACGTGGCTTTTCTAAAGAATTTACAAACTCCTCTACTGAATAAGTAGGTACAATGTTTTTACCTTTAGATTCTTCAACCATTAAATCTGTCTTATCTGCAGAACGGTTGTACACAGATACACTGTAACCTCTTGATTCAATATTCCAAGCTAGGTTCTTACCCATTACGGCTAAACCTACTACACCGATTTGTTGTGTCATTATACTTAACCTCTCTTATTATAAATTATGGATTTATTGTATCACATAATAGCCGATGAAGCCTTTTATTAGCTTACGCATTCAATTCAATGATTTTTAGGACATAATGTGTTAAATCATATAAAGATTGTTTAGAAATACGTTCATCTGTCGTATGAATTTTTTCGTAGCCCACGCCTAATATGACAGTGGGGATACCGAGCTGATTAATAATGTTACCGTCAGAACCGCCACCTCCAACATCTGCTTGCATGTCAAAGCCTAATGCTGTTGCAGCTTGTTCAGCCACTTGGTACACACGATCATTTGATTCAACACGGAAACCAGGATAGGATAATTCAGTTTCAACTTTTGCATGACAGCCATGTTGTTTTGCAGCATTTTCAAATGTTGATTTCATATGTTCGACTTGTGCGTCTAGTTTTTCTTTAGAATGTGAACGCGCTTCTGCCCAAATATTTACTAAATCCGTCACAACATTAGTCGGCCCACCACCTTGGAACTTACCAATATTGGCAGTCGTTTCATAATCGATTTGTCCAAGTTTCATCTGACTAATCGCTTGTGCTGCAATATTGATCGCGCTAATGCCTTCATTTGGTGTACTCGCATGTGCCTTTTTACCATGAATTGTTGCATTGACTTTCATTTGATATGGCGCACCAATCGTAATACTGCCAACAGGTACTGCGGAGTCAATGGCATAGCCATAATCAGCATCCAAATCTGCTTTACGTAAAGCTTTTGCGCCGACCAAACCAGATTCTTCTCCCACGGTAATAACGAATTGGATTTGACCATGTGGTAACTGTTGTTCATGAATGATGTGGAGTACTTCAAAAATGACCGCCAATCCCGCTTTATCATCAGCACCGAGGACTGTCGTTCCATCTGAATAAATAAAGCCGTCTTCTTTAATAATCGGCTTTACATTTCGTCCAGATTCCACTGTGTCCATATGACTCGTAAAATAAATTTTATCTTTACCTTCTTGGTTCGCCGGTAATGTGCAAATGAGATTATTTGCTCCAAAACCCGTTGTTGCTTTCGCATTATCTTCTACAACTGATAGGCCAAGTGATTCAAATTTCTCTTTTAATATGGGCTGAATGTTTTGTTCATGTCCCGTTTCAGAATCGATTTGCACTAACTCTAAAAATGTGTCAATCAATCTCTCTTTGTTTAGCATACAGTCACCTTCCCTTATGTTCTACTTTCATTTTATCGAACTTTGGATAGATTGCCAAAAAGACTGAACCATATGTATTTTACAAGAACTTTTGGCATTTTTTTAAATGAATGTTATAATTCACTCATTGTAAGTATATGAGAATATTATAGGTTATTTGGAGGCATATCATCGTGTTAAATAAAAAAGTGAGAAAAGTACTGATTATCGTGATGCTTGTAGCAATCGTACTAGCATTGATTTTAACAGGTATCGCACCGTTATTAAGCATGTAAGATGAAAGATGGGCTTGGAAACAATTGCGTTTCCAAGCCCATCTATATATACAATTAAATTTCATGGTGCATTTTAAGTGAACCAAATTTCGCTTTAATCGTTAAATACTCCTCAGTATCATACAAAATTTGAATCATACTGGAACGTGTCAACAACTCCTCATGTGTTTGAGGCAAAGGCAATTGATCAATTTCAAGGCGAATTTGGTATAACGTGTGTAAGCGTAATGCCGTATAATTATTTTCATTCACATTTTCTGCCATTTCAGTGAATAATTGAGCAACGTGTGCACTCATGACGTCATTTGCATTAATGTGTTTAATATGATTTTTAATGCGCTTTAATATTTCTAACTGGTCTTCACGCATATCAAAATAGTGATAGTAACTATTTTCATTCCGAACAAAATGATTCTTGACATCTCTAAACGCAATAGATTTCGCTTCTTGAATCGTATGTGCTAAAGACGTAAATGTCACATCAGGACGATTGTTATGCATGGCGCATGCTGAACTAAATGTATGGAAAATGTTCTTGAACTGATGCTCAATTTCTTTTTTGTATTTAGATAGTTGATGGTCTAAATTTGGCATTATCGTATTCATTGTAAAAGCGATGGCCAGACCAACGATAATGAGTAATACTTCATTGACGACTAATGCAAAATCAATCACATCAGCATTAAAGAAATGGAGCAAAATGACGATACTTGTCACGACGCCCTCTTGCATGTTAATCATCACCGTCACAGGAATGAAAAATAGCACAATTAAACCGAGTACCCAGGCGTGCTGCCCTAACAGTGGAAAAATAGCCCAACCAAAACCGATAGCAATTAAACAGGAAATAAAACGAGAAATAATGGCGTGAACGGAGTGTATTTTTGTATCTTTAATACATAATACAACTAAAATGGCACTAGAAGCGTAATTATCCAACCCTAGTAGTTGTGCGATGATTACACCTAGTGCCATGCCGACCGCAGTTTTTATCGTTCTAAATCCGATGCGATATGGATTTAAACGTAACATGATGAAACCGCCTTACTTTGCTTCACAGTAACGATCAAATAAAGTTTGAAGTTGTGTGATCACGTCCATAGTGTCGTGGCCTTCGATTTGATGACGTTCAATCATTTCAGTAATTTTTCCGTCTTTCATGAGTGCAAATGAAGGGCTTGATGGTGCATAACCTTCAAAATAATCACGTGCACGTTGTGTTGCTTCTTTATCCTGACCTGCAAACACTGTTACGAGTCGATCCGGTAATACATCATAGTGTAATGCATGCGTCGCAGCTGGACGAGCAATGCCCCCTGCACAACCACATACAGAATTAATCATGACTAACGTTGTTCCGTCTTGTTTGAAGACACGGTCCACATCTTCCTCAGTCGCTAACTGTTCGTAACCCGCGTGGTCCATTTCAGAGCGCGCTTGTTTTACGATATTATTCATATATAAATCAAAGTTCATATCCATTTGAACATTCCTCCATCATCAGTATTTCAATTAATTACATTTTACTAAAGGTCACACACAACTGCAATCATTCGGCAACTTACATGTGAAAAACAGCCGATAAAACTTATAATTTGATCCATCATTTCCAAATCATTGATATTAACAGCACCATTTGAAAAGGCCAGGAAACATAATCTCCTAGCCTTATCACAGTGTCTTAATAAACTTGTGTATGTTCAATCGTATAAGCTTCGATACGTTGTTTCACTTCATTTAAAAATTGTCCTGCCTGTAATCCATCTAGAATACGGTGGTCGAGTGATAGACATAAGTTGACCATTGAGCGAATCGCAATCATATCATCAATGACAACAGGTCTTTTTACAATCGATTCGACTTGTAAAATCGCTGCTTGAGGATGATTAATGATGCCCATTGAACTCACAGAACCAAATGTGCCTGTATTATTGACTGTGAATGTGCCGCCTTGCATATCTTCATAAGAAAGCTTGTTTTGACGTGCTTTTTGTGCAAGCTCATGAATTTCTCGAGCAATCCCTTTAATCGACTTTTCATCCGCATGACGAATCACTGGGACAAACAATTTATTTTCATGAGCCACAGCAATCGAAATATTAATATCTGAATGAAGAACAATTTCGTCATTTTGCCAAGTACTGTTCAGTAATGAATACTTTTTAAGTGCTTCGGCTACTGCTTTGATGAAAAATGCAAAGAAAGTTAAATTATAGCCTTCTTGTGCTTTAAATTGATTTTTGTAATGTGCACGTGTTTTTGTTAATTCCGTCGCATCTACTTCAATTGCCATCCAAGCATGTGGAATTTCATGCACACTTTGCACCATTTTATTCGCGATTTGACGACGCACACCGTTGACCGGTATCACTGTATCACTCGCACCTACAGATTGTGAATTGTCACTTTGTGTTGCTGTCGATGCAGGTGTTGGCGTTGGCGCTTTTGGTGCTACATTGTCTTGAGGTCTATCGTTATTGGCTGTAACCGTCGTACCTTGCTCAATCACACGTTCGATATCTTTTTTAGTTACACGTCCTTCAAAACCTGTACCTGTGACAGCTGATAAATCGATATTGTGTTCAGAAGCGAGTCTAAACACAACTGGAGAAAAGCGACCATTATTTTTGGGCTGGTTTGAAGATGATGACACAGCTGACGTTGATGCTGTTTCCTGTTTTGGTAGGTCTTTAGATTCTGTATCAGCTTCTGGTGCTGTTTTTTCAGAAGTTTCACTCGTCGCTCCTTCAACTTCCATTTCACAAATCACTGTACCGACCTCAATCGTTTCGCCGGCTGCAGCGATTATTTTTTTAATCGTTCCTGTGTATGATGAGGGTACTTCAGCTGTGACTTTATCTGTAATCACTTCACATAATGGATCATATTCTTCAACATGGTCTCCCTCTTTTACGAGCCATTGTTCAATCGTCCCTTCATGCACACTTTCCCCAAGTTTAGGCATTTTGATTTCCATGAGTGAACCTCCTTAAAATTGCGCTAACTCACGCATTTTATTTTTAATTTTATCAGGATTAATCATAAATTCGTCTTCTAATGGTGGTGAGAAAGGCATAGCAGGTACGTCTGGGCCCGCAAGTCGCATCACTGGTGCATCTAATTCAAACAAACAATTTTCTGCAATAATAGCTGCCACTTCTGACATGACACTACCTTCTTTATTATCTTCAGTAACTAGTAAACATTTACCAGTTTTTTTCGCACATTCAATAATCGTTTGTTGGTCAAGTGGATAGACCGTACGTAAATCCACTACTTCTACATCGATACCTTCACCTTTTAACAAGTCAGCAGCTTGAAGACAATAGTTCACGGCTAAACCATATGAAAATACTGTTAAATCTTGACCTTTTCGTTTTACATCTGCTTTTCCAAGTGGCACCGTGTAATAACCTTCTGGCACTTCTTCTTTCAGTAATCGGTACGCCTTTTTATGTTCGAAAAAGAGAACCGGGTCATTTGATGCGATTGAAGCTAAGAGTAAACCTTTGGCATCATATGGTGTGGAAGGAATGACAACAGTTAAGCCTGGCGTAGAAGCAAATACACTTTCGATACTTTGAGAATGATAAAGTGCGCCATGAATACCACCGCCGAATGGTGCGCGAATCGTTAATGGTGCATGCCAATCATTGTTAGAACGATACCGCAATTTGGCAGCTTCACTCATAATTTGGTTCGTCGCCGGTAAAATATATTCAGCAAATTGTATTTCAGCAATCGGTCGTTTCCCCATCATAGCCGCACCAATGGCAGAACCGACAATGTTGGATTCCGCAAGTGGTGTATCTAACACACGATAAACACCATATTTTTCTTGTAATCCAGCTGTCACACCGAAAACGCCACCCTTTTTACCTACGTCTTCACCAAGAATCATCGTTTGTGGATCTTTTTCTAAAGCGACATCAAGTGCTTGTTTGATAGCTTCAAGATATGAAATTTTAGCCATGTTGAAGCCCTCCTTCTTCATAGACATGTAAGTATGTTTCAGATGGATCTGGATATGGCGCTGCCTCAGCCTCTTTAGTCGCCTGATGTACCAACTGTTGATTTTCTTTTTCAATCGTTTCAAACCATGCTGCGTCAACTAACGATTGCTCGATTAAATACTGTTTAAATTTAAGGTTACAGTCATTTTCTTTGTCCATGGTTTTTTCTTCACTCGTACGATAACGATCATCATCATCTGAAGAGTGCGCTGTTAATCTTGTACATAAAGCTTCAATTAATGAGGCACCTTCACCGTTTACTGCGCGCTCACGGGCTGCTTTAATGGCACCGTAAACAGCAATCGGGTCATTGCCATCAATCGTTTCTCCGTACATGCCATAGCCTTTCGCACGATCGGATAAATATTCAGCGCCATACTGAAATTCTTTTGGGACAGAAATGGCGTATTTATTATTCTCAATTAAACAGATAAATGGCAAGTTGTGTACACCTGCAAAGTTCAAGCCCTCGTGAAAGTCGCCCTGGTTTGAGCTCCCTTCACCTAGTGTCGTTAATGCGATTTGAGATTTACCATCCATTTTGAATGTTAACGCTGCACCGACTGCATGGAGGATTTGTGTCGCTACCGAAGAACCTTGTGACATGATACCGACTTCTTTTTTACTAAAATGAGAGGGCATTTGTTTCCCTCCTGAACTGATATCATCACGTTTACCGAATGCGGATAACATCGTTTCTAATGGTGTCATACCTAAATAAGTCACGAGTGCTAAGTCACGGTAATAAGGAGAAGTAACATCCCCCTTTTGTAATGCATAGGCCGTTCCAATTTGTGTCGCTTCTTGCCCTTGACAACTGATCACGAACGGAATTTTACCAGCTCGATTAAGAAGCCACATTCTTTCATCTAGTTTACGACCTAAATCCATAGCACGGTACATGTTTTTTAAGTCTTCAATTTCTAGGCCAACACTTTGGTAATCTTTCATATCTATTTTCCTCCTTCTTATCTATATGTGAATAGATTGATGACTAGATTTTAATCCTAATTCCATAAGCAATTCTGAAATGGATGGATGTGCATGTGTTGAGAGTCCTAATTCAAGTGCAGACCCATTCATAAATTGTAGAACACTTAATTCATTAATGAGCTCTGTGACATGTGGACCAATTAAGGATGCACCAATCAAACTACCAGATGCAGAATCAAACAATAACTCAGCAAAGCCTTCAGGTAATGTTGATGCAGTAATCATAGCTTTACCATTCGCTTTGAACGGTGCTTTCATGACTTCAAATTTAATTCCACGTTGTTTTGCTGTCTCTTGATTAACACCGATAGATGCAATCTCTGGAGACGTATACACACATCTCGGCATTGAATCATAGTCAATAGGAAGTGGATTTTCATTAAACATATGTTCAACCGCGATGACTCCTTCTCTAGCACCGACATGCGCAAGTTGTAAATGTCCAATCACATCTCCAGCCGCATAAATATGTGTATCAGCTGTTTGCATATATTCATTTGTTTCAATCATTTTTTTATCGTTCAAAACAACTTTTGTATTGTCTAAACCTAAGTCAGCTGTATTCACTTGACGACCAATCGCAACGAGCACTTTTTCAGTGGAGAATGGCGTGTCAAAATTGAAACTAACTTGATCTTCATCTTGTTGAATATCATCTACATTAAGTGCTGTGTTCACATGGAACTGAACACCCTTTTCTTCCAATTGCTTTTGAATCATTTGACTGATTTGTGCACTTTCAGTTGGTAAAATACGTGGGCCAGCTTCAATAACATGTACAGTGATCCCTACAGTACTAAAGAAAGATGCAAATTCTAATCCGATGACGCCCCCGCCAATAATCGTGATAGATTGTGGTAAAGTATCAAGTGTCATCATATCGTTACTACTATAGATTTGTTCGTGATCAAACGGTAAAAATGGCAGTGCCATAGGTTGAGATCCTGTGGCAATAAGCACGTAATCATTCGGTAATAGTTCTGAAGTGCCGTCTTCATACTCTACAGAAACAGTCCCACTTTGAGGTGTAAAAATAGATGCCCCCATTAAGCGACCTACACCTTGAAATACATCGATTTTATGGCGTTTCATTAACCCTTGTACACCCTGATACATCGTGTCAACAATACGATTTTTACGCGCCATAACTTTCGTAAAATTCAGTATCGGTTGTTCTGCAGTGACGCCAAAGTCATCAGCATGTTTGATGTATTGAAATACTTCAGCTGATTTAAGAAAAGATTTTGTTGGAATACAGCCTTGGTGAAGACATGTCCCACCCATTTTTGATTTTTCAACAATAGCAACAGATTTTCCAAGTTGACTCGCGCGAATCGCAGCAGAATATCCTGCAATGCCACCGCCGAGGATTACGATATCGTATTTTTCTTTTGTCATATGCTTTCTCCTATTGATATATCTGGATTTTAATTTGCTCATTCAGTGCCAATTGTGCGCGTTCAGCTAGCGTTATCAGTTCGTGTTCTCCTGGATAAACCGAAATTGGCGCAATCCATTCGACATAATTTGCTATTTTTTCCATTAATTGAACACTATGGCTCATGCCACCTGTAAAAATAATTTGATCGACATGTCCTTTTAAAATAGTAGCACGTTCTCCAATAGCTTTAGCGATTTGAATCACCATTGAGTCTATCAGTAACTTCACTTTGTTATCTTGTTCGTAATTCACCATAATTTCCCTTAAATCTGTTGAATGAAAATAAGCTTTAAGCCCTGATTCACGACTCATTTGCACCTTCATTTGTTCGGCAGATAATTGGTGCTTTTCCATATATTGGACAATTAAATCGTTTGGAATGCTTCCTGAACGATCCATCGCCATAGGTCCTTCACCATATAGTGCTTCATTCACATCAATGACACGACCTTTTTCATGAGCACCAATACTAATGCCACCGCCCATATGTATTACAATCACATTAATGTCTTCGTAGGAACGATTGACTAGTGATGCATATCGACGCGCCATCGCTTTTTGATTTAATGCATGAAAGATACTTCGACGTTGAATGGAAGGTACGCCAGTATGACGTACTTCATCAATCAATTCATCTACAACCACTGGATCCGTTGTAAATACAGGAATTTGATATTTGAGTCCAAGTTGGTAGCCAATCATACCACTTAAATTAGATGCATGCGCGCCATACTTAAAACTTTTTAAATCATCGTACATCGCTTTGTTCACTGCGTATGTCCCGCCTTCTAATGGCTTCAGCAAACCACCACGACAAGCAATGACATCAATTTGATTTAAAGCATACCCTTGGGAAGCGATGGCTGTTTCAATCATTTGTTGTCTTAAAGGCTCTTGGTTAATTAACGGTTGATTTAAAATCGTTTCACCATGGTTAATATTTTCATTCACCCTACATTGATCATTTTCGTATATTGCATATTTACTAGAGGTACTACCTAAATTCAATACAAGTGCTGTTGTCATACAATCCCTTCTTTCAAAATCAAACAGTTATGGAGATGGGACATAAAAATTTCAGGCACATTTGATGCAGTAACTTACTTCCCCGATAATGAAAACTAGAAATGCAGTGGCATCCATTTTTATGTCCAAATTATCCTCATACTTCAATCGATTAATCATAAATACCGCAACAAAAATCTATAAGTCGTAAAGACTGGTTAGGTTATGGCCTTGATCAGTCAATTTGATTCCATCGTTAGCCAACTTTTAACGCGACTAAAATAGAATTGATTTTATTTTCTATACTATCCGCTCTTGAGGTCAAGACGATGGGAAATTGTGCGCCAAGAATAAGACTCGCAACTTTAGCATGACCAAAATATGTGAGTGATTTATATAACACGTTACCGGCATCTAATCCAGGTACTATAAGAACATCTGCATCTCCGGCTACTTTTGAATGAATCCCTTTGTGAATCGCGCTCTGTTTATCAATCGCATTATCTAACGCAAATGGTCCTTCGACATATACACCTGGTTCGATGGGGTGAGATTGATAATATCGACTAAGTTGCTCGGCTTGAACAGTGGATGGGATTTTTGGGCTTACTTTCTCAACGGAAGACAATAATGCAATATAAAGCTGTTGATATTGCAGTCTTTTAGAAAAGTGCACCACATTTTGAATCATTGCTTTCATCTCATCTTCTGTTGGTGCGATATTAAGCGCAACGTCAGAAATCATAAGCAATTTGTGATATGACGGAATTTCACAGAGTGCCACATGATTTAAAAATGGTTTTGTACCTTGTGCATTACGTTTTAAAACTGCAGATAAAATTTTAGCAGTTGGAATCTGCCCTTTCATCAAAATTTGTGCGTTGCCTTGATACAAATCATCGAGACAACCTTCAATTGCAGCTTCTTCTGAATCAAACGTGTAAATATGAATGCGTTTTAAAAACTCAGCTGACAAATCGAATGAACGAATGATTTCTGCCGCATCTTGATAATTATAAAGTTTGAAGTCAGCATGCGTTTGCTTTAAAACTTCAATAATGACTCTAATCAATGGTTCATCTGTTGCATTTACTATTGCAATCGTCCCAGTTAGAGATTGAGGTTCTTTAAGCAATTCTTTAAAATTCAACTTTCATCATCCTTTATGCTTTTGGTTTTGTTCAATCATTTCTTTCGCATTTTGTCTCGTCAATTCGGTAACAGTTGCACCAGAAATCATCCGTGCAATTTCATCAATACGTGCGTCACCTGTGAGTTCACGTACAGTTGTTGTTGTGCGGTCATCCTTTTCGTGCTTAGAAATATACAAATGATGATCACTCATTGACGCCACTTGTGGTAAATGAGAAATACAGATGACTTGGATCACTGCAGCAATGTCTTTCATTTTTTCTGCCATTTTTTGTGCAGCTTGTCCAGAAACACCGGAATCCACTTCATCAAATAAAATCGCAGTTTGCCCTCGAGCTCTCACAAAAATACTTTTCAGTGCGAGCATAATACGCGACAGTTCACCGCCACTTGCAATTTTGTTTAAACTTTTTAATGGTTCACCTTTATTTGGACTAATTAAAAATTCAATATGTTCTAAACCGTCTTTTTGAGGTGTTTCATATGGTTTAAACGAAATTTCTAAGTTCGCATCTTTCATTTGTAAATATTGGATTTCATTAACGATACGATCGCGCAACTGTCTTGCTACTATTCTACGCGCTTTTGATAATTTTTGCCCGTCTTCTTGAACTTGTTGCGATAATTGTTGAATTTCTTCGCGTAATTTTGACGTACTTTCTTCATAATTTTCAATTTTATTAATTTCATCAGCGATTTTTTCTTGATAAGTCATCAGGTCTGAAATGTCTTTACCATATTTACGTTTTAAATTATTCAACAAGTTCATGCGCGATTCTAATTCATTTAAATAGTGTTCATCAAATTCAGTTTGGTTGATTTCTTCATAGATTTGGTGTTTTGCGTCTTCTAACGTGTAATAAAATTGATCAACTTCTTCTTTCAGTTTTTCAAATGTTTCAGGTAAGATTTGATTCACATTGTGTAGCTCTGTACTTAAAGTATAGAGACGGTCCGTAATCGCGTGCTCATCTGTTAAAGTCAGATATGCTGCGTTTAAGGCTAAACTCAAGTTCTCGGAGTTTTGTATCCGTTTGATATCTGTTTCTAGTTGTTCAATTTCGCCTTCTTTTAAGTGTGCTTCCTTTAATTCATCGTATTGGAACTTCATTAAATCTAGACGTTGCAATAATGCTTGGTCCGCAGACTCGAGTGCTTCAAGCTCTTTTATTTTTTCTTGGTGCTGTTGATATGATTGGGCATATTGTTGAAGCTCTTTTGTATATTCACTGTCAGCATAACGATCGAGTAGTTCGACATGATACTTTTGCTTTAATAATGATTGCGTTTCATGTTGACCGTGAATGTCAAGTAATGCTTGCATCACTTGTCTTAAATCTTGTAACGTCACAGTCTGGTTGTTAATACGACAAATACTTTTCCCAGAACGGAAGATTTCCCTTTTGACAATTAAAAAGTCTTCATTGATATCAATACCTAACGATTCAAGTTGGCGTATCGCATCTTTCGCATCATCAATATCAAAAATACCTTCAATAATTGCTTTCTTTTCTCCATGACGCACAAATTCAGATGAAGCACGCATGCCAATCAGTTGTCCAATGGCGTCAATTATAATGGATTTACCCGCACCGGTTTCACCACTGAGTACAGTTAAACCATCAGAAAACTGAACATCTAATGTATCGATAATTGCAAATTGTTTAATGGAGAGGCTTTGTAACATCTAACATCCATCCTTATAACATATTGAAAATTCTTTCCTTGATTTCATCAGCTGAAGGGTTATCACGACAAATAATTAAGCATGTATCATCGCCACAAATCGTCCCTAACACTTCTTCCCAATCTATTTGATCCAATATGGCACCAATGGATTGGGCATTACCAGGTAACGTTTTAAGTACCAGTAAATTATTTGCACTATCGATTTTTACAAACGAATCCATCAAATAGCGTCCTAATTTTTCAAGTGGATGATATCGACGATCATTAGGCAAACTATAAATATATTGACCACTTGGCGCAGGAACTTTAATCAATTGAAGTTCTTTAATGTCACGTGACACAGTTGCTTGCGTCACATTCATATCATAATCATTTAAACGCTTTACTAATTCGTCTTGTGTTTCGATTTGTTCATTTGAAATAATTTCTCTAATTTTTATATGTCTTACAGATTTTTTGGGCATAATTGGCACCTCGTAACGAATATTTATACAATGATTTTACCACACTCGATAATGATTTACCTACTTAAGCGATAAACGAATCCATTATTACAATTGTTGCCGTTATTGTATTTAATCATCCAAAAATAGCATGCTTTTTAATTCAATATATACGAAAAATGTATATCGACATCCATTTTACGGATCAATTGGCAATCAAAATATTTTGGACCTTTACATCGTTCGTGAATATAAGTATCAAAAAAACACGAGCAACTGTAATAGATTACTCGTGTTTAGATGTTATTTTAAAAATTGTTGAATTGTACGGACAAGTGGATCATGTGTTAAACCTAAATCTTCTAAAATTTGATCGACATCACCGTGTTCGATGTACTCATCATTAATACCAAGTCGTTTGATCCGATTTGTATAACCATGATCAGTCATATAATTTGCGATTTGACCGCCTAAACCACCATTTAACATGCCTTCTTCAACTGTCACAACTGGAATGTTTTGCGAACCTAATTCATCCAAAACTGTAGTGTCCATTGGTTTAATATAACGCGCATTGATGACACGCGCTTGAATACCATGATCAGTTAACGTTTTGGCAACTTCAACTAATGTCGCGAGTGTAGGTCCATAACTGATAAGTGCCACATCTTGGCCTTCAGTTAAATTTTCCCATGATCCAATTGGCAAATGCGTGCGTTGTTCAGTGATATCAACACCTAAACCATTGCCTCGTGGATAACGGATTGCAATCGGACCTTTCTCATAATGCATCGCTGTATAAACGAGATCTTTCGCTTCATTTTCATCTTTAGGCATCATGACAATCATATTTGGAAATTGTGTCAAGAAACCAACATCAAAGACCCCTTGATGGGTTTCCCCATCTGCACCAACAAGACCAGAGCGATCCACACCAAAAATAACGTTTAAGTTTTGACGATCGACATCATGTAATACTTGGTCATAAGCACGTTGTAAAAATGTAGAATATATAGCAACGTACGGTTTCATACCTTCCATTGCCAAGCCAGCTGCCATCGTTACAGCATGTTGTTCAGCAATGCCCACGTCGAAAAATTGTTCCGGCAATTCTGATTGGAATCTTGTTAGTTTTGAACCGACCGGCATTGCAGGTGTAATTGCAACGACACGACGATCATTTTTGGCATATGACAAAATTTCGTCGCTCATTAACTGGCTCCATGATGGCCCTTGTGTTTGACCTTTAATCTGTTCGCCTGTTTCTAATTTGTAAGGTCCTAAACCATGCCAAGTGCCAATTTTATCATTTTCAGCGGGATGGTAACCTTTCCCTTTTTTCGTCACAACATGTATAAGCACCGGTTTATTAATCGAATCAGCTGCAGTTAAGGCATTTTCTAATTCTTCAAAATTGTGACCATCCACTGGACCGATATAGCGAATACCAAGCTCTTCAAAAAATGCGCCATCCACGACTAAATATTTTAAACTGTCTTTAATACGATCCGCAGATTCACGCAATCGACTGCCTCCCGGTAATCGACTTAAAATCGATTCAGCATCAACTTTAAGTCGATTATAACCTTGATTCATTCGTATACGACCGAGCATATTATGCATTGCGCCAACATTAGGTGCAATACTCATTTCATTATCGTTTAAGATAATTGTCATATTTGTACGGTCATGGCCGATATTATTTAAAGCTTCGAGTGCCATACCACCTGTTAATGCACCATCACCAATGACAGGAACAATATGGTTCTTTTTGCCTAAAATATCTCTCGCTTTTGCCATGCCCATCGCAGCTGATAATGATGTGGAACTATGCCCAGCTTCCCACACATCATGATCAGACTCTTTTAATTTTGGAAATCCACACAATCCTCTATATTGTCTTAATGTTTCAAACTGTTGACCACGGCCAGTCAAAATTTTATGAATATAACTTTGATGACCGACATCCCAGATAATTTTATCTTCAGGACTATTAAAATGCTTATGAAGTGCGATTGTGAGTTCAACAACACCTAAATTAGCACCAATATGGCCCCCCGTTACAGCACACGTTTGAATTAAGAACTGTCTCACATCGTGACTTAATGCTTCAAGCTCTTCAACAGAAAGACTTTTTAAGAATGAAGGATTCTGTATATTTCTTACGTCCATTGAAATCACCCTTAATTTTTTCTATCGTACTGATTATAACACTTCACTTGCTTCATAGATAGACAGAACTTAATTTTGACGTTGATAAAAAAGTGTTAATAAATATTTTAAATTCGTTGTATCAAACTCCATAGACAATGTGTCTAAAATGGCTTCTGCTTTTTGTATGTGCACTTGGAGTTCTTGTTCAGCCCCTTGCTCACCTAAGAGCGTCACATACGTACTTTTATGATTTGAGACGTCACTCCCAACAGGTTTGCCTAGTTTTGCTTCATCACCGTATACATCTAAGAGGTCATCTTTAATTTGGAAAATGACACCTAAATGTTGAGAAAACTGAATCAATTGCTTCGCGGTTGTTTGACGAATTGAAGTAATGATGGTTGCAGCTTCAATGGCAAATTGGATGAGGGCGCCCGTCTTATGTACATGAATACTTTCAAGAATATCAAGTGGGATGTGTTGATGTTCACTTTGCATATCCAACGTTTGACCGCCTACCATCCCTTGATGTCCACTTGCTTGACTTAACTTTTTAATGAGTTCAACTTTAATATCGGCGTCAATATAGGGTGTCAATGCAATCTTTTCGAATGCTTTCGTCAATAATGCATCTCCAGCCAATATCGCAAGCCACTCACCGTAAACAGTATGATTTGTCGGTTTACCACGTCTCAAATCATCGTCATCCATCGCAGGTAAATCGTCATGAATTAACGAATATGTATGAATCATTTCAAGCGCTAAAGCAACATGCATGCCGCTAGTGAGCTTTTGAGCATCCAACATTTTAATTGTTGCCAACATGAGCAAAGGTCGAATTCTTTTTCCACCTGCTTCAAGAGAGTAGCGCATACTTTCTTCTAATGACGTGCCCAGTGGCGTATCCTCTATCGCATCATTCAAGTGCCCGTTAAATTGTTCTAATAACTCATTCAGACTTTGATTCATGACTTTCATCTGCCTCTTTGTCCATTAATTCAGATACCTTTTTCTCAGCATCGCTTAATGTTTTTTCACACGATTTAGAAAGCGCAATACCTTGCTGATACAATTCTAAAGATTTTTCTAACGATATCGTATCATTATCTAACTGATTTACAATGGATTCTAATTCTTTCATCATTTCTTCAAAAGATTTATTCTCGGTCGTCATTTTGCCACCTCACCTTTTCAATTCTTGCATCTAATGCGCCATCTTTCATTGTCACTTCGATTTGATCGCCTTCATGTACATCATGACTACTCGTAATGACTTCATGCTCTTTTTTAACAATCGAATAACCCCGCAACATCGTCTTTGTTGGACTCAAATTATCGAGTGATAACAGTTGATGTTGAAATAATTGTTTTTTTGAGCTGATAATGCGTTGAATTTGTTTATCTAATTGGGATGCTAAATCCATAGATGCTAGCTTTTGACGTTGTACATTATCATAAAAATATTTAATACGAATGCGTTGCTGCAACATTGCTAATCTTTGTTGTTCGCTTTGAAGTCGAAATTGCATGGATTGATGAAGGGCACGATCCAGTTCATCACGCTTTTGTGTTTGTTGTTCATACAATAAGCCAGGTTGTTTAAATTTATAGTAAGATTGCAACTGTTGTAATTGTTGCGCGGTATGTCTTAAATGTTGCTTGATATAGCGATTCAAATACACACGCGATTGATGAAGCACCTGCTTAAGTTCTTGTTGATCAGGTGTCGCTAACATCGCGGCTTGGGTTGGTGTAGCCGCCCGTAAATCAGCAACAAAGTCACTTAATGTCGTATCCGTTTCGTGACCGACTGCAGATATGATTGGTGTTTGACAAGAATAAATGGCTTTAACAACATCTTCCTCATTGAAATTCCACAAATCTTCAATAGAGCCGCCACCACGACCTAAAATAATGACATCTACACCGAGTTGATCCGCAGCTTTTAATTTTTCGATAATGTCAACTTTTGCTTGTGCGCCTTGGACGAGCGTACTCATTTTAATCTGTTCAGCTAATGGATAACGACTGTTTAAAGTATTTTGTATATCTCGAATGGCTGCACCTGTGCTCGCCGTCAGTATCGCAATTTTTTGAGGATACTTCGGAATAGGCTTTTTGTGAGCAGGGTCAAAGTAACCTTCTTTTGTTAATTTGATTTTTAACTGCTCAAATTTTTGATAAAGATTCCCTACACCATCCAGTTGCATATGCTTAACATAAATTTGATAACTACCACGAAGTTCATAAACAGAAACACGTGCTTCAATAAGGACTTGATCGCCTTCTTTTGGATCAAAGTCCAGTTGGTTGGCTTGCGCTTTAAACATCATTGCTGCGATGACACTATTTTCATCCTTAACTGCAAAATATAAGTGTCCACTACTATGACGTTTAAAATTCGATAATTCACCTTTGAGGTAAACACTTTGAAGGTGAGGGTCTTGATCAAATTTATACTTAATATATTTAGTTAATGCAGAGATCGTTAAATATTTTTCCATGCCATCACTCAATTTCTTTTAATGTGACTTAATACACCGTTGATGAATTTATAATGATCATCATCACTAAATTGTTTTGCCAATTCTACTGCTTCATTAATAATAACCTTCTCTGGTGTGTCACTGTGGTTCATTTCAAATGCAGCCATACGCAAAATAATACGATCTGTTTTCAACAAACGTGCAATCGTCCATCCATTTAAATGTGGACTGATTGTTTCGTCCAATACATGTTGATGATCTTTAACACCAGAAACAAGCCATTTAATGAAGTCGAAATCTAAATCAGGATAGTCTTCTTTAATAAAACTAATCGCTTCGTCAATCGTCAACTCTGTATTTTTCATTTCTAGTTGGAATAATGTTTGAAAGGCTTGACTTCTTGCTTGTTTTCTACTCATTTTAATTCTCCGTTCATAAGTTAATCACGATTATTTTTTGCCATTTCTATATGTGTAATGTGCACATTGATTTGCTGAGGTGTCAGTGCAGTCATCGTACGCAATGCACTATGAATGGATTCTTGAACTTTTGACGCTGTTTCAGAAACTTTAACGCCATATTTTAAAGAACAATAAACATCAATCGTAATTTCATTGTCTTTCGTGGTGATTTTAACTCCTTTACTTAAGTTTTTACGACCAAAGCGTTCTAAAGTTGAATTTTTTAAATCTGGAAATGCGCCTTCAACGCCTTTCACTTCTGAAACTGCGATACTCGCAATCACAGAAATGACTTCAGGTTCGATTTCAACAGTTCCGAGATTAGGGTTGAAATGTTCAATTGGCTTTGCCATATAAGTTGCCCCCATTCAATTTATTGATCTTCATTCATAATATCGTATATCTCTAAAAATTTGGTGCTAAAGAAACCCTTATTGAAGACAGGATGGTTTAATAAACGAATATGGAATGGAATGGTTGTATCAATTCCGAGTACAGCAAATTCGCTGAGCGCACGTAAACCTGTCATGATGGCCTCTTCTCTTGTCGGTTGATGCACAATTAATTTCGCAACCATCGAATCATAGTACGGTGGAATGATATAGTTCGTATAACATGCTGAGTCAATTCGTACACCAAAGCCGCCTGGTGTTAAATATTGCTCGATTTTTCCAGGTGAAGGCATAAAGTTTTTATATGGATTTTCAGCATTGATACGAAATTCAATGGCATGTCCATTGATTTGAATATCATCTTGTGTATAAGGCAATCTTTCGCCCATAGCGACTTTGATTTGTTGTTTTACGAGGTCGACACCTGTCACCATTTCTGTCACAGGATGCTCTACTTGGATTCGCGTATTCATCTCCATAAAGTAAAATTGATCTTCATCTAAATCATAGATAAATTCAATAGTACCTGCGTTAAAATAGTTCACCGCTTTAGCTGCTCTTACAGCTGCATCTCCCATTTCTTTTCGTTTCGCTTCAGAAAGAATGGGAGAAGGCGCTTCTTCAACGAGCTTTTGCATGCGACGTTGAATCGTACAATCCCGTTCGCCAAGGTGGATCACATTACCATGCTCGTCACCCAGGATTTGAATTTCGATATGACGGAAGTTTTCGATGAATTTTTCTAAATATAAGCCCCCATCACCGAAAGCTGTCTCTGCTTCTTGTTGCGTCATTTTATAACCATTAATTAACTCTTCTTCATTTCGGGCGATACGAATCCCTTTACCACCACCACCAGCAGTTGCTTTTATTATAACAGGGTAACCAATCGAGTTAGCTGTTTGGATGGCATCTTCAATCGTGTTCACAAGTCCTTCGCTACCAGGAACAACAGGGACATTTGCACGTTTCATCTCTTCTTTTGCAATATCTTTAATACCCATTTTTTGAATCGATTCATAACTCGGTCCAATAAATTTAAGTTGGACAGCTTCACATAATTCTGCAAAATCACCATTTTCAGCTAAGAAGCCGTATCCAGGGTGAATACCGTCACAACCTGTAGAAGTGGCGATAGATAAAATATTTGGGATGTTTAAGTATGAATCTTTTGATTGCTTAGGTCCCACACAGTAGGCTTCGTCGGCTAATTGAGTATGTAATGCATCTTTATCGCCTTCAGAATAAATCGCTACAGTTTGGATACCTAATTCGTGACATGCGCGAATAATGCGCACTGCAATCTCGCCACGGTTTGCAATTAATATCTTTTTCATATTATTTCACCTTGAATAAAGCTTGGCCATACTCAACCATTTGTCCATCTTCAACTAAAATTTCAACAATTTCACCTGTAACTTCAGCTTGAATTTCATTAAATAATTTCATTGCTTCTAAAATACAAACTGTCGTATCAGCTGTAACTTGATCGCCCACTTGCACATAGGCGCTTTCTTCAGGAGATGGCGATTTATAAAATGTGCCTACCATAGGTGCTGTAATTGTTTTAAGTGCCGAATCAGTTTCAGCTACGGGTGCGTCTACAGAAGTCGTACTCGCCTGAACGGGTTCAGCAGATACAGTTGGTGCAACCATTTGTTGCGGTGCTGAAATTTGTTGTGTCACGATTTCTTTTTCTTTTTTTAAGTTGATTGTCGTACCTTTATCTTCAATACTGATTTCAGTGAGGTTAGAATTGTCTAGAATATCAATTAATTCTTTAATCTCTTTAAAATTCATTTTGGTTACTCCCTTATGATTGATTATTTCTACCCTACTATTTTACTTGAGTGTATAAGGCAATTCAAGAAAATACATAATATCTACAGGGTTGTTGTTGGATTCGTAGTAATGTTTCTTCTTTATCGAGAATCAAAAATTTAGCGTCGACGTAGATCTAAAAAATAAAATATGGACTAACAAGACAAAAATAAGCCTCATTAGTCCAACAATTATATTCTCCATTTGCATACATTAACAGGGTTATCTTTCCTCCTGATACGGATTAAATTAACCGCGTGAAACGTAGCTACCATCTGTCGTGTTAATGACTAACACATCACCTTCATTGACGAATAATGGTACATTCAATGAGTAACCTGTTTCAACAGTTGCTGACTTAGTTGCACCTGTCGCTGTATCACCTTTGATACCAGGCTCTGTTTCAGTTACTTCAAGTTCAACAGTTTTCGGCAATTCTACACCGATTGTTTCACCTTGGTATGTTTGGATATGTACATCCATGTTTGCTTTTAAAAACTTCAATTCATATTCTAAGTAATCTGTGCTTAGTTCTGTTTGTTCGAAAGTTTCGTTATCCATGAATACGTGGTTGTCTCCATCAGCATATAAGTATTGCATACGACGGTTTTCAATCATCGCTGGTTCTACTTTTTCACCTGCACGGAAAGTTTTTTCTTGGATTGCACCTGTTCTTAAATTACGTAATTTTGATCTTACAAACGCAGATCCTTTACCAGGTTTAACATGTTGGAATTCAATTACTTTCCAGATTCCGTTATCAACAGAAATCGTTAAGCCTGTTTTAAAATCATTTACAGAAATCATTCAGTTTCCTCCTCAGAATCACTCTTCTTCTAAAATAATAAGGTCTTTTGTGCAATTAGTAAAGCGTTCGCCGCCATTTTCTGTAATTAAAATGTCATCTTCTATCCGAACACCGCCTAACCCTTCTACATAAATGCCTGGTTCAATCGTCACACAATGATTTTGTTCTAAGACGATATCTGATTTTTGTGACAGTCCAGGAAGTTCATGAATGTCCAAGCCGATACCATGACCTAATGAATGACCAAAATGTTTGCCATACCCTGCTTCTGTAATGATATCACGTGCAATACTGTCCATTTCTTTACCAGTCATACCTGGACGAATCGCTGCAATCGCGGCTTCTTGACTTTTTAATACGATATTGTAGATTTTAATCATTTCTTCTGATGGCTGGCCGACAGCAAATGTACGTGTAATATCTGAACAATAGCCATTATAATATGCACCGAAATCTAACGTGACCATTTCTCCTGACCGGATGACTTTGTCTGAAGCAACGCCATGTGGCAACGCGCCTCGTACACCTGAAGCAACAATTGTATCAAAAGAAGTATCGTCAGCACCTAAATGCAACATTTTGCTTTCTAAATGCGCTTTAACTTCTTTTTCTGTCATACCAGGTTTAACAACAGTCAGAATATATTCGTATGCTTCATCCACAATTTGCGCTGCTTTTTGGATGGCTTTAATTTCATTTGCATCTTTTGTTTGGCGAATCGTTTCGATAGCTTGACCGATAGAAATCAAGTCATGACGACCTTGATTTAATTTTAAAAATGCATCATAAGCGACGAGATGGCCTTCAAACCCAATATTTTGTATATTTAAAGCTTTAAACTGTTCTACAATGGTTGTGTATAAATCGCCTTGTTGTAAAATGACCTCAAATTCAGTAGCCTGTTGTTGTGCTTGATCAGTATAACGGAAATCAGTAATGAGTAGTGCTTGGTTATTTGTAATAATCAGTGCCCCACTCGTACCTGTAAAACCGGATAAGTAGCGTCGATTAAAATCAGATAAAACTACTAAACCGTCGAGATGTTTTTCTTGTAATAAAGTTCTTATCTTTTGAAGTCTATTTTTCATACAAAAAATCCTCCTTATATTTGTACTTAATTACATGATACCTTAAAATGTAGTCATATGTAGTGAAAAACAATTGAGTGTTTAGGAGTTTAATATGAAAAAGAGAATTTACGCGAGTATCAGTGTGGTATTTTTATTGTCAGCCTGTGGAAGTCAAAATTTGTTACCTTTAGAAGAGAAGAGCACAGACTTAAGTGATAAAAATCATGAAATTAAACTTGAAAATCAGCAACTTAAAAATGAAAATGCAAAAAAACAAAAACAAGTGGACGCTTTGAAAAAAGACTCGGAAAATACAAAGCAAGCGAAGTCTAATCAGAAAAAAGCGACCTATCTTGAATTTTCATCACAATACTATGCCTCTGTTACGGATGCAATTAACGCTTATCAACAAATCGACTCGAAAGTTTTAGAAAACAAAAAAGATGACAAAGTATTGGAACAATTAGATCAAATTGTTGATGATCACGAAAGTGCGATTGAAACATACAATGACGCGACTGAAGATGAATCGATTGTTAAAAAAGATAAGTCAATCAAAACGCAAGATAAAGAGATTAAAAAGCTTCAAAAAGACATTAATCGTGCATTAACAAAAATCAAAAAAGGTTATAAAGACAAAGATAAAACAGAAATCCAAAGTGGACGTCAGAGCTTATCGAACATCAATGTCAAAACTACAAATGCAGAACAAAATAAAGAGGAGTAATTGAAATGTCAACTTTCCAAAAAATTATATTCGGTGTAATACTCATTGTTGCAACGATAGGATTAATTTTTAATTTAGATGTAGTGCTTTTCAGTATTTTTAGATCTATCCTAACTATAGGGATTATTATCGGCATCATCTATTTGGTTTATTTCTTTTTCTTTTTAACGCCAGATCAACGAGATTATAAAAAACGCGTTTGGAAGAATAAACTTAAAAGACGAAGATAAAATCATTTTGAACCACAGTTAATTTTGTAGTACTATCAATTATATTTAATATAAGTTTAAAGGCTGGGCGCATATCTGTAATGCGTTTCCCAGCCTTTTTTTGATTTTCGATCATTCGTGGTTATTTTCGATATAAAAATTCATCTGAACGATATTTTTCTTCTAACGCCTTCACTTCTTCTTGTTGTGCTGCTGTTAATTCTAATGGTTTAAATTCAATATCCAGTGCTTTTTTGAATCCTTCTTTAAACGCGACTTCCATTTGTTCTAATGTCACTGTTTCATCGGATAAATCATTAATGGCCACTGCTTTTTCTACAAAGGCTTCTTTCATTTTATCTTTTAATCTATCGCTTTTGAAAATGAACATATGGAACAAGTCATCAATATCCACATCTTGAAGAATAGAGCCGTGCTGTAAGATAACACCTTTTTGTCTTGTTTGAGCACTGCCTGCAATTTTTTTACCTTCAACAACAAGTTCATACCAACTCGGAGCATCAAAACAAACAGAACTTCTCGGCTGTTTTAACTTTTCTCGCTCCTCTTTAGAACGTGGTACAGCGAAATGCGCATCAAAGCCTAATGATTTAAACCCTTCAAGTAAACCACCCGAAATCACACGATAAGCTTCAGTGACCGTTTGTGGCATATCTGGATGTGATTCTGGAACGATAACGCTATAAGTCAATTCCTTATCATGTAAGACGCCACGGCCCCCTGTTTGTCGTCTCACCAAACCATAGCCTTTTTCTTTAACTTTTTCGATATCAATCTCTTTGGCAAGTCGTTGGAAATAGCCAATGGATAATGTCGGTGGATCCCAAGTGTAAAAACGAACAACTGGATCAATCTCACCTCTTGATACGAAATTTAATAAAGCCTCATCTAATGCCATATTGTAGTATGGATCATGACTTCCTGTATTGATAAAATGCCAAGTTTCTGTCATTTGATTTAAATCCTCCCTATGAAATATCATCGGGCATATGTTATGTTTCAAAATATATAAAATTGCCAACATATGTCACACATAAAAATTTTGATAAATTGGTCTATCAGTCTTATAATAATAATATCGGTATTTTAGGGAGGATGCAAGATGAGTAACATGACATTAATCGTTTTAATTGTGTTAGCTTTGGTCATCATTTGGATGGTATCCAACTTTATCATCAATAAAAGATCAGTAACAGAATTAAACCAAGAAGAGTTTCAAGAAGGTATTCGAAAAGCACAAGTGATCGATCTTAGAGAAAAAGCAGACTATGATTATGGTCATATTATAGGTGCACGAAATATCCCTATGACAATGTTTCGTCAACGATACCAAGGATTAAGAAAAGATCAACCTATCTATCTTGTAGATGCAAACGGTATCGCGAGTTATCGAGCTGCACGTACACTTAAGAAAAAAGGCTATTCACAGTTGTACATGTTAAAAGGCGGCTACAAAAAATGGACAGGTAAGATTAAGTCTAAAAAATAGTTAAAAGAGCTAGTGGATCCAACACGTGTGGATGACCTAGCTCTTTTTTTATGAGCATAACTAGGGTTTAAAGTGCTAATCACTATAGTCTCCCTCGTTAGTGAACAAACGTTCCCCTATCGCTATTTTTAGCACTTTTTTAGAATAGTTCTGATGACAGTCTGAGCATAATAAGGGGATGGGTCATTAAGTTTTCCCAGTCCTTTTCCTTTTTATGGACATATATCGATTAACGATGATAAAACAGCCAAAAATGAGGATAAATGGGACGTCATCATTTTTGGCTGTTATGAGGTTCTTTCCATTTTATAAACTTTCCCTAGGTGACTGCAATTGATGTAAGATTGTCCAGAGGCTGAGACTCCCGAGGGATAGAGTTAAAAACAAAATTTCGTCTTTTAACTTTGATAGTGGCTACTGTTTATCGCAGTAGCTGTCTGACTTCTCAATGCTTGAACTTTTGAGAAGTCTAGTCAGCCTTGCCGGGCCAGATCATCCCCTGGGAACGCGAAACCATAAGGGCAATCAGAAGCCACAAATCATAGGGGGCAAGTTAATCAAAATACTGCATCCACAGCAACAAAAATGATGATGCCGCATCCCCTTATCATCTTTGAAATGAATTTATTTTTCTTCTTTTAAGTTCTCAAATTTTAAAATTGGTTTTCGTGCTGCTGTCGTTTCATCCAAACGGTCAATAATTGTAGTATGTGGTGCTTCTAATACTTTATCAGGATCTTCCTCTGCTTCTTTCGCAATTTGGATTAAAGCATCACAGAAATAGTCTAATGTTTCTTTAGATTCAGTTTCTGTTGGTTCAATCATCATACCTTCATCGACAATGAGTGGGAAGTATACTGTTGGTGGATGCACCCCAAAGTCTAATAAACGTTTAGCCATATCTAACGTACGGACACCAAGTTTTTTCTGCTTCGTACCACTCAATACGAATTCATGTTTACAATATTGATCGAATGGAATGACGAAAGTATCTTTTAAACGTGCTTTCATGTAGTTTGCGTTTAGTACAGCCGCTTCAGACACTTCTTTCAATCCGTTATAGCCCATTGTACGAATATACGTATAAGCACGTAAATAAATACCGAAGTTACCGTAGAATGGTTTCACGCGTCCGATTGAATATGGAATGTCATTATCATATTCAAAGCGATCTCCATTTTTCACAACGAGTGGTTTTGGTAAGTAATCACGTAATTCCTTTTTCACACCGATTGGACCTGAACCTGGGCCACCGCCACCGTGAGGACCTGTAAATGTTTTGTGTAAGTTCAGGTGAACCGCATCAAATCCCATGTCACCAGGACGAACTTTATCCATAATCGCATTCAAGTTTGCGCCATCGTAATAAAGTAAGCCGCCCGCTTCATGTACGATATCACGGATTTCCATAATATTCGTTTCAAAAATACCTAAAGTGTTCGGATTCGTTAACATGATTGCAGCAGTTTTATCACTTACGACTTCTTTAAGGTGATCGATGTCTACTTCACCTTTTTCATTCGATTTAACTGTGACAGCTTTGAAACCAGCAAAAGCTGCAGAAGCTGGGTTTGTCCCGTGTGCTGAGTCTGGTACAATCACTTCATCTCTTTCAGTATCACCATTTTGTAAGTGGTATGCTTTGAAGATCATGAGCGCCGTCCACTCACCGTGCGCACCAGCAGCAGGTTGTAATGAAATTTCATCCATACCAGTAATTTCTTTTAATTCTTCTTGTAAGCTGTAAATAATTTCTAAGGCACCTTGAATTTGGTCCTCATCTTGTAAAGGATGCGCTTCAGTAAATCCAGGAATACGCGCAACTTTCTCATTAATTTTAGGATTATATTTCATCGTACATGAACCTAATGGATAGAATCCTGAATCGACACCAAAGTTTTTATTAGAAAGTTCAGTGTAATGACGAATTAAATCAAGTTCAGATACTTCAGGAAATTCAGCTTTATTTTTACGAATGAACTTTGAATCAAGGAGTTGATTGGCAACATCGTTATCAATTTCTCTTTGCGGTAAAGAATAAGCAAAGCGACCTTTTCTTGAACGTTCAAAAATTAATGGACTAGATTTACTTACCATTGATTTCACCAGCTTTCTGCACAAATGTATCGATTTCTTCTTTTGTTCTCAATTCCGTTACAGCAACGAGCATGTGGTTTTCGAATGTTTGGTCTACAGTGCTTAAATCAAAACCACCAATGATGCCCTCATCTAAAAGTGCACGGTTCACTTCAGCAATCGGACGATCAAAGCGTACAACAAATTCGTTATAAGATACGCCGTCTAAAACAGTAAAGCCGTTATTTTTAAATTCCGTTTTAGCATAGTTCGCATTTTCCATGTTTTGTATCGCTATTTCTTGAATCCCTTGTTTACCTAAAGCTGACATTGCAATAGATGATGCAAGCGCATTTAAGGCTTGGTTTGAACAAATATTAGATGTCGCTGTTTCACGACGAATATGTTGTTCACGTGCTTGTAACGTTAGTACAAAACCACGATTACCTTCATCATCCGTTGTTTGACCTACGAGACGACCAGGGATTTTACGCATCAATTTTTTCGTTGTTGCAAAATAACCACAGTGTGGCCCACCGAATTGTGTAGGAATACCAAACACTTGTGTATCACCGACAACGATATCTGCACCAAATTCACCTGGTGGCGTTAATAAGCCTAATGATAAAGGATTCGCATATACGATAAAGAGTGCTTTCTTATCAGCAACCATCGCTTGAATCGCCTCTAAATCTTCAATAGAACCATAGAAATTTGGATATTGTACTGCAACTGCTGCCGTATCATCATCAATAGCTGCTTCTAATTTTTTTAAGTCAGTTACAGTACCGTCTAAATCTACTGTAACGACTTCATATTGTTCTCGAATTTTTGAATACGTATCTAAAACTTGTAATGCTTGATAATGCAATCCTTTTGATACAACAATTTTCTTTTTCTTCGTGTTACCCCAAGCTAATAAACAAGCCTCAGCAAAACTTGTCATCGCATCATACATAGAGGAGTTTGCAACGTCCATCGCTGTTAACTCACAAATCATCGTTTGGAATTCGAAAATGGCTTGTAATTCCCCTTGCGAAATTTCAGGTTGATATGGTGTATAGGCAGTGTAGAATTCAGATCTGGAAATCATCGCATCTACAACAGCCGGTGCATAGTGATCATAGACGCCTGCACCTAAAAATGATGTATGTGTTTCTTTCGTAATATTTTTATTCGCAATACGTGTTAATCGCTTCAATAATTGTGTTTCTGGCTCTGCATCAGCAATATTTAAATCTCTGTTTAATAACACATCTTCAGGAACATCACTGTATAGTTCTTGAATAGATTTAACACCAATCGTCTCTAACATTTCTTGCTCATCTTTTTCAGTTAATGGAATATAACGATGACTCACTGTATTCACTCCCTATTTTTCGATTTGATTCTTTTTAACAATTTGTGCTTTAACTTGACGTTTTCTTACTTGTACAACAACTTCTTTTCCCATTTCAAATGCATCGCGCTGAATGATACCCATACCGATAGCTTGACCTGTAGAAGGTGATTGTGTACCCGAAGTCACTTCTCCAATTTCGTTGCCATCTACATCAAAAATCGTATATCCAGTTCTAGGAATGCCCTTATCAATCATGCGAAGTCCTACTGTACGTCTTGGTGCGCCATTTTCTTTTTGTGATTTAAGTACAGATTTACCGATAAAATCTTCCTCTATTAATGGTTTAGCTGCAAAAGCGATACCACCTTCATATGGTGTGATGGACTCAGATAAATCTTGTCCATGAAGAGGTAATCCGGCTTCTAAACGTAATGTATCACGTGCACCCAAGCCACATGGTGTTACACCTTTTGATAAAAGTGCATCCCATATTGCAGTTACATCTTGACTGTCACAATAAATTTCAAAGCCATCTTCACCTGTATAACCAGATTGTGAGAGGATTACATTTTTACCGAAGATTTCGACATTTTGTTTAAATTCAAACATACCCATTTCACTGACATCTTCAGAAGTATTGTCTTGAATGATTTGTCTTGCATTTGGACCTTGTAATGCCAGTTGACCATATTGATCTGATACATTTGTTACAGTAGCATCAAAACGATCACTATGTTGTACAATCCATTCATAATCTTTATCGACGTTGGCAGCATTAACAACTAATAAATATTGCGTTTCTCCAAGCTGATAAATGACTAAATCATCAATGACACCACCCTCTTCATTACATAAAGCAGTGTATTGCGCCTTTGATAAAGTTAGTTGATTTGTATCGTTAGAAAGTACATATTGAACAAGTTGTGGGGCTTCTGGACCTTCAATGTGAATTTCCCCCATGTGGCTCACATCGAATAAACCAACGTTGCTACGTACAGCATTGTGTTCCTCTTTAATACTTGAGAATTGAACTGGCATCGCCCAACCACCAAATTCAACAATTTTAGCCCCTGCATCAACGTAATGTTGGTAAAGCGGCGTTTTCTTTAGTTCTTCTGACATGTAGTCCCCTCCTAATGTGTAATAAAAAACAGGGGAGTACATTCATACTCCCCTGTTGAGATGCCTTCAGGAATGCGTCACAATATTATCCTTTTACCTGAGAGATTCGTAATCCATAATTACTTGCTCCTTCGGTGATGAGTCGTACCCATACTCTCTAATATTGATCATTCGCAGACAATTTAATTTTAAGTTCATTAAGCGTTTCTGACAATGGTATTGCAGATGAAACCTTAATGAATGCGATTTCATTATATCTTGAAATGCGCGTAGAATACAAGTGTTTTAAAGATTCGAAACTTTTTTTATTCGCATTAGGTCGATGGGGATCGTCTTTAACTCTTTCATAGAGTGTTTCCATAGGTGCGTCGACCCATATCGCTTTCACTTCAGAATCTTTAATCAATTGATACGTGGGATCATGTGTCAGAATACCGCCACCGACCGCAATGATGTCATAGGATTGCATCGCTTTTTTTAAACATTGATATTCATGTTGTCTAAAACCCGCTTCTCCTTCTTCATCAAAAATTTGTGGGATTGATTTTTGTGTTTCAGTTTCAATAAATGTATCTAAGTCAATAAATGAACATTGCTCTGCTTCAGCTAATGACTGCGCAATAGTACTTTTACCAGCACCCATAAATCCGATAAAAATAAGTGGTGTATCGCTATTTGAATTCATATATTACTCACCTTTGTCGATAATTCGCGCTATTTGATACGTATAGTAATCTGATAGCGCATCTATAGTTTGTAATTTTAGACTATATATCAATAAATAAAAAGAGATAAAAGTAAAATACGCAGCTAAAATGATGAATAATAATGGTAAAGTAAAGCCGTGTCTACAATAAAACCTCTTTTTCATGTGTTGTAGTCCCTTCTTGATAAGTTATTTTCATGACAATAAAGTCATGTGCTATTTTTTCAAAGTAAACATCTAGAACGTGATTGCACATCGTAATGTTCCCTTTATGTCCAACCGTCTTTATCATTTTTTGATTTCGTAATTTATAGTTCACCTCACTGTAATCATCATGTATCTCAAGTTCTTTCTTTCTGATAACCTGTGCTTTGACATTTTCCGAGTGCAGTGAATTCGAGATGTCCTTAACCATCAGTTCAATATCATACGTTCGATCGTCAAATACTGTCGCTTTGAATTGCCCTAAACTCATTATGATTAAAGGGATAAGTAATACGATGGTGATTTGAATGAACAGTGCGATAAGGCTCTCAATGAGTGTGAAGCCTTGCTTTTCGATAACAATATTTTTGTGTAGTTTGATAGTTTCGTATACATAATTGATGAGCTGTCGGAATAATTTCATAATGAGACACCGTCAATTTCTTTTCTGGAATTTGATGTTGAATGACTTCAAATAATGTACGCTTTAATACTGAATCTTCTACTGTTTCATGATACGTTTTAACCATTTGGTGTGTCATTGGGATAAGTTGAAAGACAATCATACTTAGCAGAAACATTGCAAAGAGGCTTTCGATAAAAACAAATCCTGCGCTTACTTTTAGCTTTTTTACTATTGATATGATATCCGGTACCTCCCTTGTTCAATGTGGAAAATGAGGGAAAAGGCACGTTGCTGATGTTCAAAGTGTAATGTGCCAAATTGATTTGCTTTCCCGTCCTTATCAAAAATGAGTGCATGAAGGTTTGAAGTCATTTTCAAATGAAGTGGCGTAAGTGGAATGGTTGTCACACGATGAGGATTGATCGTTTCTATCTTAATATCGTTTCGGTTAGGACGAAAGAGCAGCATGACAGGTGCGGGACTCTGAATCGCATAGGCTTGGTAGTAGTCAATCTCACTAGTTAATTTTTTAATCTCATAATCCGTAGTGTTTTGAATTAAATTCAATTGTGGATATGCAATAGATAGTGAAATCATAACTGAAACAATGGTCAAGACTAACAACATCTCAATCAGTGTAAAACCTTCACGACGCAACTGCTTCGCCATCTCTGATAGTAATATCTTCACCTGATTTACATGTTTTTTGGCTTTCTTTTATATAACCTTCACGAACTAAGTCATCAATCGTATTTGGTTTATGGTTAAACTTTAGTGCATAGGCTTCTATTTGACTATCAACCATTTTTAACTGCGCGGCACAACCTGTTTTTTGAATATGGTCTGATTGTTTAGCAATATTAGGGATGATAAGTATCAATAGCACACTAATTATTAAGAGAACGAGTAGCATTTCTATTAAGGTAAAACCTTTCTTTTGCTTGAATTTTGATTTAAGTTGTTGAATCATTGTTATTCACTCCTATTCTTTAATCGCTTGCATCATTTCAAAAACGGGTAGCATCATAATTAAATAGACTGACAATACTAAAATACCGATGAACGTGAACATGATGGGCTGAATCCATTTAATGTGGTGGTAAATCATTGCTTCTATACGGTCTAATAAGAAGATGCTATATACTTCCTGCTCAATATCCAATTTATCTCGTTTTTCACCCTGCTTAATATAGCTGATCAATTGAGATTCAAAACAGTCTAATTGCATCAAAATATGTGAAAATGATTCGCCTTGTTGGAGGTGTGTTTTCAATGTTTGTCCGACATATTGTAAGAATACATTGGCTTCTTGATTCAAATAAATCTTAACAATATCGTTGAGTGTAATACCGTTTCTAAAAAATAATACAAATTGATTCGTCATGTGATAAGTTGTAAAGCGTTTATAATATCTTTTGAATATTGGAAGATGGGTTAAAAAATGAACTTGGCGTTGGATTGGGAGGTGTTTTAAGCGTATTTTGACAATATAGTAAGTTGTACTGATGATAAGTAATAGGATTAAAAAGAGTGCTGGAAAGTTTTGTATGAACATCTTAACAAAATATTGCAATGATGATTGTTTCAATTGCATCGTTTCATACATTTGGTCAAACTGTTGCATGACCGTTTGGTTCAAAGTCACAATCAGTGCGAGAAAGATTAACATGAGTACAATAGGATATTGGATGGTTTTAATCAACTGTTTTTTGAGGTTTCGATTTTTGGTATAAAATTGATGACACAATTTTAACGTTTCAGGTAGTGAGCCATAACGTTCAGCAAAATAGAGTTGCATCAAAATCGTTTCAGGATAACCAAACATACGGAAAATATCATAACAATTGGCCCCTCTTTTTAATTTTTCATTGAGTTGATTTTCAAATGTTGCATGTTGAATATTGAGTTGTTCATAAATAAACATCATTGCTTCGGCAAAAGTAAAACCATGTAATAATAATTGATAGAGGCGCTCCATGATGAGTAAGTGTTGCGCATTCAATTGTCTTAAAGTGCGTTTAATTCGTATACTTTCGTAAAATCTTTTCATCTATGACCCCCTCTTTATTCAGAAGTTGAAGCTTATCAGTAAGACTTGTAAAAGCATTTGGAAGTTGAAAATTATGATTTAGAAAATATTGAATCTCTTGTTGATCCATCGTTTCATAGACGAGCTGTCGCTGGTCATTTTTTGTAGTAATGAGCCTTTGATTAATGATGAGATTGATCGACTGAGATAAATCTTGATGTGAAAGACCCATTTCTATCAGCCTTAAGAGTACACCTTGACAATCATTCGCATGAATCGTGGATAACACTAAATGACCACTTAAACTCGCTTGAATCACATCTCTTGCAATGTGACTGTCTCTAATTTCTCCAATAAGGATCACGTCAGGGTCACAGCGAAGAATTGCTTTTAATGACGAGCCATATGTGATATCAGCCTTTTCATTAACAGAGATTTGTGTAATGCCATTGACAAGCTGCTCCACGGGATCTTCAATGGTGATGATATTAAGGTTTAATTTTTGTTTAGCATAAACAACCATTTGATACATTAAAGTACTTTTTCCTGCACCTGTTGGACCACTAAACAGAATTAAACCTTGCTTTTTCTCCATATTCGATTTAATGTCTAATACACTGTGAGCCTTTGCATTTTGAAAATATTGGGGTGTAATACGAATGACGCAACTTTCGGTTCCTAAATTCAAAGGTAACGTGGATACCCTTAAGTAATATAAGTCTTTATGTTCATAGATGTAGCGACCGCTCTGTGCTTTGTGTCGTGTTGAAATATCTAATCCAGCTTGATATTTCAATAATGTTAACAATTTTTGATACGTTTCTAAATTAAGTGTGTCATATAATACAAGTTGATCTTTGACTCTGAGTTTAACTTCGACTTGAGCTTGTGACGGGATGAAATGAATGTCCGATGCCTCATTTTGAAGGGCAAATTGTATAACATGATCTAAAAGTAGTTGCATAAAAATCACCTCTTGCATTTATACACGCAGGAGGTGAGGAAATTACTTGTCTTGTAGTAAAAAATATCGTTAAATTTTGGTAGTGACCCCATATTGCTATCATTATATAAAGCGCAGAAGAAAAGTTTAAACTGACACTTTCTTCTGCGCTTATAGTTAACCTTGACCGTCTAAATACGGATTCATATATTCGTCTTCAACTGTTGTCGAAGTTCCATGACCTGGGTATAACGGTAACTGTTCGTCTAAACTAAACAATTTATCTTTAATAGAGTCGACTAAAGTTTCGTAGTCCCCTTTGTATAAATCTGTCCGTCCAATACCGTTATTAAATAATGTGTCACCTACTACAGCAAATTCATCAAACACATAAGTCAAACTACCGGGTGAATGCCCTGGTGTATGCATGGTTTGAATATGGAATTGACCAATTTGATGTGTCCCTTCATCAAGTGCACGTGGTTCTGCTTGGCTTGTAATAATAGGAAGACCGTAATCTGTAAATTTCGCTGATCCATTTTTTTGTGGATCTGTTAAAAATGAAAACTCTTCAGCATGCATATAAACAGGCACATCGTATCTTTTGAGCACATCGTCTAATGCAGCAATATGATCAAAATGGGCATGTGTTAAAAGTATGGCAATCAATTGCTTTTCAGACTGCTTAATTTTTTCATCAATTTTATCGATGGCGCCTGCTGGATCAATCAAAATCATCTCTGTATCATTTTCCACAAAGTAAGTGTTTGTATTAACAAATCCTAAAGTAAGATAAGAAATATTCATATGTCACCCTCATTATTTCAAATGTTTTTTGACTGAATCTAATTTATCATTCATTTTACGTTGTTTATCACGACGGTCGTCAATGCGAATGTTTGTACATACACGATCGAGCCCTTTATTGAACGGTAATTCGTGAATAGCTTGAATGACTTCAAACAAATCTTTTAAGTCCCCTTCAATTAATGTATTCATCGGTGTCAGTTGATAATCGATTTTACCTTCTTGCTTGTATTCTTCTAATTTTGTTTGAATTTCTGCAATGTATTGGCTGACACTAGGTCCTTCTGTGCCAACGGGAATCACTACTACATCAACAATTGCCATTTAAATACGCTCCTTCTCAATAATATAAGTTTTAATGAGCCCAGCAGCCCCTACGATACCTGCATCGTTACCTAATTCAGCGCGTACAATTTCGGTCCCTTGTTGTGAAGGTGTAAATGCAAGATGATAATACTCTGTTTTAATGTTTTCAATTAAAATATCGCCTGCATCTGACATACCGCCACCTAAAATAATGTATTTAGGGTTGGTCGTTACGCTAATGATACTTGCAAGATAAGCAACATATTGTGCGACACGTTCTGTGATGAAAATACAGAATTGATCACCTGCTTTTGCCGCATCGAACACGGCTTTAGCTGTCACTTTGTGTTCTTTTATAAGTGGTAAAATTGAAGATTTGAAAGTGAGCTTCGGATAGTAAAAATGAACTAAATTCATCACACCTGTCGCAGAAGCAACTGTTTCGATACATCCAAATTTACCACAATTACATTTAAAACGTTGATCGTGATCAACACGAAAATGTCCAAGTTCAGCACCTGACCCGTTATGACCATGAACGATTTCACCATTAGCGATGATGCCACCGCCTAAGCCTGTGCCAAGTGTAATCGCAACGACGTCATCTGCGTCTTTACCAGCACCATTATGTTTTTCACCTAATGCCGCAACGTTAGCATCATTATCGACATACACCGGAAATGACACAAATTCTTGCATAATTTCTGAAACGTTAACAGGTTGTGGCCAGTTTAAATTCACCGCACCATTCACCACACCAGATTCGAATTTAACGGGACCTGGAACACCAATACCCATTCCAATAACCTGGTTCATATCATAGTTGTTACGTGCCATTTCATCAACAAATGCATCATAGATTTGTTTGAGTAATCCGAAACCTGTCGGATCTGAAATATCTGTTTCGATTGACCACTTCGATAATTGTGTTAATGATTGATCAAAAATTCCTAATTTACATGTCGTGCCACCAATATCAGCAGCTAAAATTAAATGTTTGTTCATTCTCTATTCATCCTTCTTTGATTAATTAATAATTTAGATTGGACAAATTCGTCTTTAGTGATTAATTCATGGCGATATAATGTTTGAATTTCTTGTTCAATCATTTCTAACATATCACCCTTGTTATCGAAATAAATAATAAAGCCAAATTTTTTTAATAGTTGGAGTACATCATAAAACGTCTTAAGTTGTGTTTGCATATTAATCATCCAGTTCTTTTTTCAAATTCTGATAATCTTGATTATTCGGGCTCGCTTTTAATGCTTTCTGGATATATGATTTGGCTTGCTTATCATCTCCTAATGAGCGATTGGCAATGGCCATACGATAATTTAGTGTTGGGGAATTGGGGAAATATTTAAGTCCTCGCTCCCATTCGGCCATTGCTTCAGCTTTAGAGTCTTTCGTAGCAATAATAATACCTGATAAATAATAAGTCACATCATCTGCATACCCATTTTGATAAGTTTGTTTAATCATATTTTTAGCTTCGGTATATTGCCCATCATGCATTTCTTGTTGAATAATTTGATTATAAATATTTGTATCGGATGTCATAAAGATTTTAATGCAAGTCAGTATCAGTATTACGATTGAAATACCGAGTAAAATATAAAAATATTGACGCTTTTGCTTAAAATAATAGCCTAAATAAACGACAAGCACACCACCAAATAGTCCTCCTAAATGGGCAACGACGTTCACGTTTTGAACCAGAAGTGTTAAAGACGCCATGACAACGACAGCAATGACCATTTGTAAGATGACTTTTTGGTCAAAACGTCGACTTATTATCATGAGCGCGACTAAACCACCCATTAAGCCAAATATTGCACCACTTGCACCTAATGAAAAACTCGTTGTAATTAAAGCGAGTGAGATCAAGTTACCAATTATGCCTGATAATAAATAAGTACCAAGCATTTTTAAAGACCCTATAAATGCTTCAAGGAGTTTCCCAAAGATAAAGAGCGACAACATGTTTAATAATAAATGTTGAAAATCAATATGTAAAAACATCGATGTCACAAGTCGGTACCATTCGCCATGGACGACATTAAAATGAGCAAGCGCGCCTAAATTAATAATTTCATAATCTGTGTGATGTGGTGTAAACCAAGTGACAACCAGCCAAATGAGTACATTGATTGCAACAAGTACGTACGTTATCGGCGTGAAGCGATACATGGCTTTTTCGACGATATTTTGATTAAGCACTCGCTTTTGATATTCTTTTAATGATTTTGAGTTTTTTTGACCTAATTTTCGTTTGATGATTGGATGTGTCGTGATGTTATGAAGTGTTTTCGAATTATGAATACTATGGAATTGCACTTGAAGTGGTTCATGCACGTTAAAATTCACTGGATTAAACGCCTTATCAGTGAACACATAAACATCATAACGCTTAATACTATACCCTAAGAACTCAGCGATTTGTTGTTGATGTTCTACAATTCGATCTTTGTCAAAATCAAGTTCTTGAGTAGTGAATGCGCCTTGCTTAAAAATAACCACATGTTGTTTTTTTGCATGTGCAAGCCAAACTTCATTTTTATCTTTTTCATAATGAACGCAATCATAGTTCAAATAACGCATCCATAGAAAACTTGTTTGCCATAAATGTTTTTCTTCAAACATGTGTTACCTCCAGTCTTTTATGTCTTAGCAATTATGAGTTCTGACACAGGATAATCGTGAGGTTCGATGTTCGCTATTTCGCTGAGTTGTATGTCATAAATGAGACTTAAATTGGTCGGTTCATAAGTTGAAAGATAACGATCAAAATAACCGCCGCCATAACCAATACGATACCCTTCATTATTAAATACAACACCAGGAACAATCACTAAATCCAAATTATTTTTCACTGGACTCTCAACTTGAATATAGCGAATTCCTTTGTCGTCTGTTGCTAACTGATCGAATGTTGTGAACTGTTGGAATACCATTGCTTTTTGTTCATAATCTGTAGTTGGCACATAAACTTGTTTGCCTTCCTTTATTGCATGCCGAATAATCGGATCAGTTTCAACTTCATGCGACATTGATAATACGAGTCCTAGATGTTTTGCCTGTTGGTATTTAGGATGCTGTATGAGTTGTTCAAATAACCAACGATCTGCTTTTTTCTTTTGCTCGGTTTGAAGCATTTTCATTTTTTGTAATGTCGCTTGACGTAATGCTTTTTTAGTCATTTCATCTTCACTCCTCACATCTCACCCTATTATATCGTGCATTCGGCGCTATGTCATGAAAAGATCTTCTCGTATCTCGGTACAGATTTTTGAATGATAAATATAAAAAATGGCTAGAACACAATGTCCTAGCCCAAGATTGAAACAATTATTTTGTTTCGCGGTGTAATGTTTGTTTGTTTTCACGTGCACAGAATTTTTTCATTTCAATACGTTCAGGATTAGTACGTTTGTTTTTAGTAGTGATGTAGTTACGATCTCCACAATCTGTACATGCTAAAGTAACGTTTACGCGCATATTAACCCTCCTCATCTATCATTAAAATACGACCTTATTATCATACCATTTTAAATGAAAATTGGGAAGCGTTATTTCGTATAAGATTCGTAGCGATCGCCTGTAATAAAATAATACAATTGTTCTGCGATATTGACGACGTGGTCCCCTATACGTTCTAGGTATCGTGCTACAAGATGTGCTTGCCCAGCCACAAAGGGATCATTATCAATTAAATAACTCGTATTAATGATTTGTTTATATAAATCATCAATGTCGATGTCTCTTTCGATAATTTCTTTAACGAGTTCTAGGTCTTTGTTTCTTGTAGCATCATACAAATCTTTAAGCATCAACAATGCTAATGCGCCCATAGTTTCTAATCGTGTCATGATATAGCGATCTGTAATTTGCACACGTGTTCTTATTTTAGCAATATTTGCGGCATTATCCGCAATACGTTCAAACTCGGAAGCAATTTTAAGTGTCGCAATCATCATTCTTAAATCTTTCGCAATGGGTTGTTGTCGTGTAATAAGCATGACGACCTTTTCGTTGATATCATATTCCATTTGATTAATTGTTCTATCGTTTTTCACGATTTGTCGTGCATGTGTAATATTTTCATCTGATAACACTTTTATAGATTTTTGAATCGTACTGTACGTGTGTAACCCCAGCACACGTAAATCTTTAAGCAATTCATTAAGTTGACCTTCATAACGTTTTCTAATGACTGTCATATTATCCGAAACGCCCCGAAATATAATCTTCTGTTTGCTTATCAGAAGGATTTGAGAAAATCTTATCCGTGTCATCATATTCATTGACATAGCCATTTAAGAAAAAGGCAGTTTTGTCGGACACACGTGCGGCTTGTTGCATATTGTGTGTGACAATGATAATGGAATAATCTTTCTTTAAATCTTGAATTAATTCTTCTACTTTTAATGTCGAAATTGGATCAAGAGCTGATGTAGGTTCATCCATTAAAATCACATCAGGCTCAATTGCTAAACAACGCGCAATACAGATACGTTGTTGTTGGCCACCTGATAAACTATATGCATTTTGGTTGAGTCGATCCTTCAATTCATCCCAAATTGCTGCCCCTTTAAGTGACTTTTCAACAATTTCATCTAATATTTTTTTGTCTTTAATACCATGAATACGTGGACCGTACGTGATATTATCGTAAATGGACTTTGGAAATGGATTCGGTTGTTGGAAGACCATACCAACTTGTGTACGTAATTTTTCTACTGGATAACGTTTATCGAAAATATTTTGTTCTCTATAGTAAATTTTACCTGATGTTTTCACAGAGGGTACCAATTCTACCATACGATTGAGTGCTTTAACATATGTTGATTTACCAGAACCAGACGGCCCAATAATGGCTGTTACATTCTTTTCATAGATATCTAAGTTGATATTTTTTAACGAATGTTGTTCACCATACCATAAATCTAAGTTTTGAGTTGAATAGACGATATTTTTACTTTGTTCAGTTTGTAATTGAATATGATTTTGTTGCTTTTGATTCACGATATCAGTTTTTCTTTCTAATGTTTGAATTTCTGACATGAAAAACCCTCATTTCCTTAATACTTTTTAGAATATTTATTTCGAATAATGACCGCAATCGTATTTAATATAAGTAGAATAGCCAGTAATACAATAATCGCAGCTGACGATAATGCTTGGAAATCAATGCCAGGTTTACGTGCCCAATCATAAATTTGTAAAGGCAATGTCTGGAATGAATCTAATATACTATTTGGTGTGCGTAATAAAATCGTCGGGATACCAATCGCAACTAATGGTGCTGTTTCACCAATAGCACGAGAAATAGCTAAAATCACACCTGTAATGATGCCGGGAATTGCTGCAGGTAACACGACTTGTTGTATCGTTTGCCATTTATTCGCACCTAAACCATATGAGGCTTCTTTTACTGATTGTGGTACAGAGCGAATCGCTTCTTGGCTTGCGACGATAATGACAGGTAAAATAAGCAATGCAAGCGTGAGTGCAGCAGCGATAATCGAATTCCCTAATTGTAATAATGCAACAAAAATCGTCGCACCCAATAATCCATATACGATCGATGGCACCGAAGCTAGATTCGAAATGTTCACACGAATGAATTTCGTAAAGGCATTGTCTTTTGCGTATTCTTCTAAGTAAATGGCACTGCCAACACCTAAAACGAGCGCGATAGGAATTAAGGTCATCATAAGCCACAATGTACCAATTAAAGCACCTTTTACCCCAGCTGAACTTGCTGATGATGAAGAAAAGTTTGTAAAAAAGTCAGTACTCATGACTGGTATCCCTTTTCTTAAAATATCAGCAATAAGAATGGCTAAAACAATTAATCCTAATAATGTACAAATAAAGAAAATCGTTTTAAATACTTTGTTTTTAGTCAAACGGCCAGAGAGTTGAGCTTCAACATTTTTTTGATCGACTAAATTCATGATTAATACTCCTCCCTGAAACGTTTAGTAATCCATTGTGAAATAAAGTTCATGACTAATGTGAAAATAAATAATGTAAAACCAACTGCGTAAATACTGTAATAAAGATCAGAACCATTAGTTGCATCCCCTTGTGAAACTTGCACAATGTAGGCTGTCATTGTTTGAATAGAATGTGAGAAAGACAAATCAAACGATGGGCTTGAGCCTGCTGCTAACGATACAATCATCGTTTCACCAATGGCACGTGAAATAGCTAATACAATCGAAGCCATGATCCCTGATGTTGCTGCAGGTATCACCACTTTAAACACCATTTCTAGCTTGGTAGATCCGAGACCCAATGCACCTTCACGAATTTTTTGAGGAACAGAAGACATCGCATCTTCACTCATACTTGCTATCATTGGAATAATCATCACACCTACAACTAAACCAGGGCTGATCGCATTAAAACTACCGATACCTGGAAACATAGTTCTCAGTACAGGCGTCACTAAAGTCAGTGCAAAAAAGCCATAAACAATCGTTGGAATACCAGCTAAAACTTCTAAAATAGGTTTAATGATTTTACGCGTTCTTTTGGAAGCATATTCACTTAAATAGATGGCTGCACCTAAACCGACTGGCACTGCAAAAATTGTCGCGATTAAAGTAATCTTTAAAGTACCGATAATGAGTGCCCAAATGCCGTATTTAGGAGTTGCGCTAAAAGGATTCCATTCTGTTTCAAGGAAAAATTGAGATATCGGCACACGAGTGAAAAAAGTAATGGTTTCGGTGAGCAACGTGATGACAATACCTAGTGTCGTCAAAATTGATATAGCAGCTATAATAGCTAAAACGATTGGCATTACTTTAGCACTCAGCGATGAGCCTGCATTACTCTTTTTTTGAATGAGCGCTCGAATGTTATTTTGTGATTTCATCTTACTAACTCCTTTTCTAAAAAGGGTTGAAGTATTATCTGGTAGCGATAATACTCAACCCCGAACACGAATACTTATAATGTCATTATTGAATCATTGTAGTCAGTATGTGAGATTATTATTTATCTTCGCCTGTAATCTCTTCTAATTTTTTGAGTTGCTCATCATAATCTTTTTCAGGTAATGCAACATAATCCACACCTTTTGCTTCAGCAGCTTTACCTTTATCTTCTAATGTAAATTTCATAAATTCAGCAAATGCATCATTGTTTTTAAGTTTTTCATTGTTTGCATAAATGAATAATGGTCTGCTTAGTGGGTAAGAACCATCTTGAATTGTTTTTTGCTCAGGTCCAATGGCTTTACCATCATCGCCTTTCACTTTTACCGCTTTTAAACTATCTTCGTTTTCTTTATAGAAATTGTAAGCGAAGAAGCCGATACCTTCTTTGTTATCTTGAACAGACTTCACAATGACGTCAGTGTTTTGGTTTTTCTCTGCTTGAATATCTTCATCATTCATGACTTCTTCGGTAAAGAAATCATATGTTCCGTGTGATTGGTCTGGGGAGAATGCTTTAATGGGTTTGTCAGGGTAATCAGCATCAACATCTGACCACTTCTTAGCTTCTCCAGAATAAATCTTTTTCAAATCTTCTAATGAAATCTCTTTAAGGAAATCATTGTCTTTATTGACTGCAATCGTTAAACCATCTTGCGCGACTTTGAATTCTGTATAATCGATGCCTTTATCTTTCAATTGTGATTTTTCTTCATCTTTAATTGGACGTGATGCATTTGAGAAGTCAGTTTTACCCGCAATAAATTGTTTGAAACCGTCTCCTGTACCTGAAGTCACGTTTTCTACTGTTGCTTTATCATGACTTGAAGAAAAGTCTTCGTTCAATTTTTCAATGATTGGGGCTACTGTTGATGAACCGTTCCCTTTTACTGTTCCCTCAACGTTAGAACTTTTTGTATCACCTTGATCACTACTTTGTTGAGATGCACCACCACATGCACCTAAAACTAATGAAGCACCAATCAGTGTACCGCCCAGTGTTTGCCATCTTTTCATTGAAACATCCTCCTAGAATTAACTTCGATTTGATTACAACTTAAGGATACAAATGTTTTATTAATTAGGAATGAACGAAGTGTAAAGTTTACGTTAATTTATTGTTTGATATATTTTTGTATGTTTAATTCAATTTGGTCATATCGATTGTTTTGAAGGTGTCAAGAATGATGAGATTCAAATATTGAAGTGATTGAGAGGTGTAAAAAAACAGAGCTAGAATCATTTTAGGTTCTAGCCCTGTCTTACCAATGCAGTGATTGAGATGTGATTTATTTATCAAAATAATAGTTGATGACGTCGCGTCCTAAATCTCCCCCGTTGAGCCAAGGTTCAGGCACAGGTTGGTTTGTATAAACGATGGAGAAGGCTAACTCCGGATCATCAGCTGGTGCGTATCCGATATATGTTGAGTTAACACGTGGTTCACCATCTTGAAATACTTCGGCTGTTCCGGTTTTACCTGCTGTGCGTACTTTTGTTTTATTAAAGCTCACATAACCGGTCCCTTGTGGTTTGTTAAACGCCATATCAAAGCCTTTTTGAACTTCTTTAATTTCTTCAGACGTATTATTTACACGGTTAAGTACGCGCCCATTAATTTTATGTTTGACAGGTCCTAATGTATCATCGCTAGTTGCTTTATGAATCTCTTTTCCGATATGAGGTTGAATACGATAACCATTATTTGCAATGGTTGAAACATATTGCGACAGTTGTAATGGTGTATAAGTATCGTATTGACCGATCGCCAAATCGAGATAATTACCAGGATTGTCTTTTAAAGATTCAATTTGACCACTGACTTCATTAGGTAAGTCGATACCTGTTTTCACACCGAGGCCCACTTGGTTTAATCCTTTACGCAATTTTTGTCCTGGTACAGTCACATCTGTAGGCAATGACATATGCGGTTGATATTCAAGACCAGCAAGCTTCAATGCAGTTTTAAACATATATACGTTTGAAGAATGCATTAACGCTTGTTTATCGTCAATTAATTTTTGTCCATTTTTATTGAAATATGATCGTTTAGTTAATCCGCCTTTAAATGTTAAAGGTTCGTCTACCATTTGATCACCAACATGAATGACATCATTTTGGTAACCTGCAAGAAGTGTTGCCCCTTTGACTGAGGATCCCACTGCATATTGTGATGTAAAGGTTCCGATGTCATAGTCAGTTAATGTACCGTCTTTTTCAATCTTTTTACCGACCATCGCTAATATATCGCCGTTTTTAGGATCTTGTACGACCATCATTGCGGAATCCATATCCTGTGCACCTTCAGAACGCAACTTTTTGATTTGTGATTCTAGGTATTCTTCTGCTTTTTGTTGAAGTTTAATATCAATTGTGAGCACTAAATCGTCCCCACGAGAACCTTCGTTTACAACTTCCGAATCAATAATTGCACCAGACTTATCTGTTGTATAGCGCATTTCTTTCTTTTTACCACGCAGCACATTTTCATATTGTAATTCGAGGTAACTTTTGCCGACACGATCATTTCGTGAATAGCCTTTTGAAAGATAATCGTCAGTCAGTTCTTTCGGTAAACCTTCTTCTGGTGTCGATACACTACCTAAAATACCTCTTAATGTATGACCGTACGGATATTTTCTATCCCAATCCATCTCCGTATTAATTCCGGGTAAATCCGCCAATTTTTGAGAAACTGATGCGTATTCTTCATCCGTCACTTTATCTTTTTTAATCGTTCTTGGACTTAATGTCGAACCTTGCATCATTTCACGATAAATCGCCAATATTTGTAGGTCTTTTTTAGATAGACTGTCGAGTTGTTGATCGGATATTTTTGTAAGCAACTGTTGGTCATAGTCTTCTTGAGAGATATCGCCATTTTCATACAGTTGCTGTTCTTTTTTCATTAAATCTTTTGCTTCATCTGGATGTTTTAGAATCCAAAAGTCCTTTTTATCGCGCTCAGTGATTTTACTTGTATCCATTTTAATTAATTTTGAGAGATTCTTCGCTGTGTTAAGTATTTCTTGTTGATTTGTATTTTTACCACGCGTATATGTAATGGATTTTTTTGATGCGTTGTCTACAATCACATTGCCGTTTCTATCTAAAATCCGTCCTCTTGGCACAGATTCATTTACAGTCACATTTTCGCTTTCCCGTATCATTTGATTATATTGTGAACCTTGAGCGATTTGTAAATAACCGAGCCTTAATACAATCGCAACAAATGCAAAAATAATGATTGCAAATATAAAGTTAATCCGTTTATTCATATGATGACGCATTTTTTCGTCATTTGTTTTTTCTTTTAATCGTTTTAACAATACAACCGACCTCTATTCACATCATTCTCCTTAAAATGATATATGAAATACATCGTTTTTGCTAATGTTTTGTGATGAATCCATCAAAAAATATTTATCGTATCCATTACGACAACCAATGGCGTAGCAGAGTGAAGAATGATATTTTCAACAGTTTTCAACGTATTATAAACCTTGATATATCGCTGTTTTTATAAACTGATTAATGCTATTAAGTACCATCATTTAAAAAATAACGTATTCAAAACGTATTCAAAAAACGTCCGCACGTGTGATAATTTTCAGGGTATCGCTTTAAGAGATACTCTTTTATTATGCATTTTTTATGCTAAGTTTTGCTAGGGTTTCGCTTGTGAATACATCGCATATCTTAACAATCACAACAAGACACTTTTGTCTACTTGTCCAAGTGTGGTAGGTAACTCACAGACCCCCGCATAAAATGACAGGCGTGAGGTGAATAACCGGATAGAACGGCGCACACTCATTTTCTTAAATATTTCCCTTTATTTAATATCCACATTGACACAATAGCAATATGGTTGGTGTAGCCTACGCATGACGTCGTGATTTACGCCCCCATCACCTTATACAAACCACCTTGAGGCTTTCTATCCCTTTCCCATTATGTTGGGAATGATAGTTTAGAACTCACTATTTTGAAACGGTAAACATTCGCCAGCACGTTTTAACTTGCCATAAAAATACGCTGTGTGTTTTTTATTTCCCCCAAATGTGGGGAATAACAAAGGACGCCCCAATTCAAGGCCCACTTTGCTGTAATAAAAAGCTATTGCTCATTTTTGAATAACTCTATATTCATTTCCGACTATTAAGAAACCAAAATATGTAGTCTTTTTTGACTTTGTACTTAATATGCAACCACTTATCCAACGTATATTGTCACCATACCTTTGTATAACCTTGTTATTTTTAAACACATATTCACTTATCTAACAGTATGCTGTCACCTGTGTAGCCAAATTGACCACGTAGGTAAATATGTGTGTTGCTTATATTAGCTGTTAGGCATTTTAGGATAATAGTACGCGCCCTTTTTTGACCATACACTTTTACACGCCTTAAAATTGAATTCTGCGTACTCAATTAGGGTACTTAGGTCAGGGCTCAAATTTGAGTTGTGTAATTTTGCAGCCCCCAAATTTGGGTTTTGTAAACTTTAATTGTTTAGCAGTCTGCTTATAGGTTATTTGCATCTCAATCATCATGTTTATTACTTTTGCCTGTTTAAAGCATACTTTTTAAATCATCTCAAAATTAAAGAATATTAAATGTGCTGGTATGTAGCAAAACGTGAAATTGCGTTCTGAGAATGCACCAACTTAGTGCATCGGGTAGAAATGAATTGGTTAGTCTTTTTTGACTATCCAATTTTGGATTGTCTATCGTCACGAAACACGACGGAACGAATCGTTCCCCCCTTACTACCTTGAGACCTTAGTATTTCTTAATATTTTAAAGAGCTTCACCCCTCATAAACTCTACCGCTTCATCATTCTTCAACAGTCACATATTACTGAGTACCAACCTACACATATTATATTTGCTCCAAACCTTTCAAATTCGTTTAAATCACGTCCATTTTAGGCATCTAAATAAAATATAATGGTATATTTATCCTTTTTACGTTATCGTGCTTCTATCGGCGTTTATAAAGCTCTGACAGATATGTAGTAGTTTGTAGTAAAATAACACTGGAGATACTCATTTTTGAGTAGGTACAGAATTATGCTATCTGTATTTTACCGACCCCTTTTATCTTGCTTATTATTGACCTGACTTAACGATTCGCTCTGTCAGCTCTTGTGTCTCACCACTATGTATAACCGTATAAGTTAATATGCTCAAATTCGAGCCAATCAAATAAAAAAGCTCTAACCGTACAATACGGAAAGAGCACACATAAACTTATATTATGACTACAATAAGCGTATCCATAAATACACTTGTAATATCTTAATGACTATATTGCTTAATCTTGCTGGCACGTGTTCGTCTATCTTCCAATCGTTTCAATTTTCGCCTATTCTGGCACGCTACACGCCACTTATAATAAATCGGGTACAAATCTTCCTGTAACCTCTGAATCGCACCACACGCTTTGTATTTGCTTCCTGTGCGCATATATTTAATGATTTGCTTTCTATCTTCAAGACTGTATGTGGCAATCACTTTATTAAACATTGCAATCATCGGGCTGGTCTTTCTCTTGTACCGCTTCAATGCCTCTTTTTGTTCTATGATATGTTCTGCTAGCTTATCGATAGGATATGAAGCGGGTGAGATACCATGTGTAGAATCATAATGAACCACTGAGGTGTTGAGGTGGTACATTGATTCTATATATTCGTTAATGTCGTCTATTTTCTCACTTACATAAAAAGGATTGAAGTCAGTGAGTAGCTGCCACTCTGTTATTTTGGCCACACGATAAATAAGCGTTTTATTAATTCTTTTCAGTTTCACTAGCTCACCCTTTTTTATGATAATTTGAAAACAAAGTACCGTTTTGGTATTGGAGGGGGTCATACATGAAAAATTCACAATAAATGTGGGGAGAAGATTCCCCTGCCCCGTTTCCCAAAGTTTTAATCCATTTAAAAATATTTTGGTGGGGGAGAAGCGGAGAACAAAGCGCCCTATTTTTTTATCACTAGTTTTTCAACCGCTTCACGCCGTCTTATACTGCCCTCAATTAACCGTGTTAAACTTTTGATTGCCTGCGCTTTTTCCTCCTGCGTCGTAATCATGTAGTACCCTCTACGGTCAGATGAATAGTTGCAACCAATCGGATAAGCGTAAATTGTCGACAATTCACTTATAATGCGACGTATCCAACGTTCATTACTTGAAGTCTTTTCATATCCTAATTGATTAAGCATTTTTTCTTTAGTAATATATTTGTTCGGTGCATTAATTATCACATTGAGTACTTGGCGGTGTTCATCTGGTAATTCTTGCACCTTTTCTGTTATTTCTCCCATTTTGTCACTTCCTTATTTTAATATTTGATAGTTTTGTAACATAAAGCCTCGTGTTTTTATCGCATAACTGTATGTGTAGTTCCCTGTTGGTTCCCTCTTAGTTCCCTGTCATTAAATCACATCGGGAACCGCTTCTCTCTTACTCTCCCAATAGATTCACCCAAATGGTTCCCCAAGTTCCCTGTTTTTTTTCGAGCCTATATATACGTATATAAAAGCTATATAGTAAATGTGTAACTTTCTATATAGGTATATGTTTATAAATTATAGGGAACTTAGGGAACTAATAGCCTAAAGCCATTGATATGACTGTATTTGTACGGTTCCCTATTATTAAATTTTACAGGGAACCGATAGGGAACTCAGGGAACCATACCTATATATCTTCATAATCAGAATGGTATTGACTAAAGTCATAATCCAATTCATTTATAATTGTATTTTTAATTGCGTACCCTCGTGGCTTTTTACCTTTATGGCCTACTCTTTTGGTCAACTTTTCTTTATCAGTGACTAGGTAGCCACGTTCATTCCATTGTTTTGTAATGCTATGAAGTTCGTGACCTAAAAATTGCTTTAATGTTTCACCCATTATCAATAAGAAATTACGTTTATATATAGCCTTAACATCACCTGAACTTACGTCATGGTAGCCATCACCCTCAATGCTGTTTCTGTTAGCGTCTAAATACTGTAAGAGTTCCTCCAACAACTGTTTAGGCTTATCAATATTCCTGTTGGTGTCTAGCATGCTGTTATATGCTTGGTCTATCGTGATATAGGGGTCGTGTTCAAAACCATCAATGTCGTTGATAATTTCACCAGTTACTTGTAACAAAGCAAAATTACGTCCAATACGTGCCATAATTTCGTTGTTTTCTGCTTTTTCAATGAAACGCTTCTCATGACTTTTAAATGAACGATAGTAAGCCTCTTTATCTGCATGGTATTGTTTCATGAATGCTATACCTAACGTCCCGTACTGGCTGTTTATGCCCTTATATAAGTCAGTGAATGATACATCACTATTGAACGGATTATCTTGCAAGGTAATGACTCTAGCACCAATACCAGCTTTTTCATTACCATTATCTGCTAGTGATGTCTCACCTGTTGATATCATAATATTTTGCCATGTCCGTTCAACGTCTATACTCGACTTATTACCACGCCCTTTTTCACGACCACCACTAAATTGATAAATCACATCAGGTAACATATAGGGGTTGGCTTTTCTTGAATCATCTAATAGCAATGGAAAACTGTTCAAGAATGCGGACTTACGTTCTATATTCACCCTTGTGGTATTCCATTCACCGATAAGATTAGATGTTCCCCACACACTGCTAGCGACCTTTAACGCTGTTGTTTTACCTCGTGAGCTTGCTCCGCTTAAATCAATGATAAAAGGTTCGACATCAAAATCATGCAATAGTATCGAGCCACAAGACGCATACAATAACATCATGGCAGGGTATGAGTTTGAAACAATAGTAAATACATTTTGCGCATAATCTTGTAGTGTGCCTTTTGTTTTAAATTCCTTTGCGATATTTTTGTATCCTTGTTCATAAATAGCTAGCTCAACATCTTTAATTAAAGGGTGAATAAAGTATCGGTCTACATGACCTAAACGCGTGACAATTCTTGTTATCGGCAATGGATTAAGTCGCATATACATGCTGATATAATTAACTAAATCCACACGGTTGGTCGTGTTCACATCAAACCCCCTGTCAGCCAAATTAATAATGTGTGTAGCGTCTGCTAAATCACGTGCCAATACTGTATGCTTGTTTTCTTTTTCAGCACTATTGAACTTGAGTTGATATGTGAATTCACCTGTTTCAATGTCTTTATATTTCTTGGTAATGTATGGCGTTGTTGAAGTGATTAACACCGGTATCACTTTTACATTATCTCCCTTACCTTTCTCGACTTCCTTATATAGCCAACCATTGTCGCCAACTTTATAATTGGTCGGTATAATGTCGGCAGGTGCTTCTTTGTTGATGACCTCTATAACGTCATTAGGAAGCTCGGCCATTTAATCACTCCTTTCTTGTGTGCTTTGTATAAATACTTTTAAACGTCTTTGTAATCTCCTTATCTCCAATCGGTGGTGTGCATTGCTTAGCCCAACCATACGCCAACCCATATACAAGACTAGGCTCGACATATCGGCGCAACAGATAGCCAATGAGCTGTGTAAGTACGATATTACGTTCACCTGCACCCACACCCATTGCGATAGATTCCCAATGTGAAGGGTCTCTTTTTCTGAATGGTGAAGCGGTACCCCCTTTATCTTTCTGAATGTCAACATTCTTCAACAATTCATCTGTATCAAGTATGAGGGCATCGTTCACCTTAAAAATAAATTCGCTATCTTTATCCTTAACAACTGGCAACGCTTGAACTTGTGACGCAACCTTTGAAGATTCATCGTATTTAAGCCCTATATGCTCACCAAACAATGCAATAGCATTTTTGTAACACTTACTATCTAACGGCCTTGAAAGTGGTATAACGAGCCGATAACGTGGTTTCTCGGGTGTGTGGTTGTAAGTTGAATAAATACAGTATGAAAGTTTGCCGATACGGTCATAAATCGTTTGGATAAAATCAATTGAACTGTCTAATTCATCATAATCAATCACCAACATGTTTCTGTTGACCACATTATCATTGTTACGACGCTTAATGACGTTATCATTTTCACCCGTTTTCACTTCACCGCATAGCATTAACCCCCTTGCATATTTGTTAGTAGGGTCAATCCGCTTCACGCTCAACCAATTAAGAAACTCGCTCCAACAAAAGTGATATTCTTTTTCAAAACTATCTGCACTTAAATTGTTATAGTGCTGTATTTTTATCTTTTCAGTATCGTTTTTTATCTCATATTTGATATAATTCATATAGATAATCCTTTCTATCGATTATTGTTTATTTTTGCGTTATCAGTTCTGTCGCCAAACTTCGCTGATGACGCTTTTTCTATTTCTTTAAACTCTTGAATTTGCTTGTCGAGTCGCTCAATATATATGTGCATTAAGTCGCATAACTGCGCAATTTGAATACGGTGTTCATGATATTTATAGCCATGTATTTTCACTTCGTTCATACTCAACACGTGACTAGGTTCATGTATAAAATATTCATCTTCAAACCATCCAAAAGAAGTAACTGCATCATTGATTTTCTCTTTAACTATTTCAATTTCACTAAATAGATTTCTAATTTCCCAATTCATTTTCTATTCCTCCACTTCAATATTTCCTACAATATAGTCCAATGCCCATTCCAGTATTCCAATGATGTGACCTTTGCGGTCTGTTGTATGCTTATGCTCACCTTTGTCATCTATAATGTTGTAATGGTATATGTCTTTCGTTTCGTTCATAACATCATATAATGTACATACAACTTCATTAATGATTCCGTATTCTTCACTGTCAAACTTTAAATAGGACACAATTTTGAATAGCTCTTTATGAATCATCTTGAGTGCCTGCTCATAAAAACTTGTAGTACTTTTCACAACAATGGCCTTTTCCATTACTTTGACCACTTTGTATAAATGCTTTCTCTGACTCAATCCCATTTATATTCACTCCTTACTTATGTGCTACTGCTTTGTATTCCGCTCCAAGCATCATCACAAGGGCTATGCTAATTTCTGATTATTGGTGTACTTGTTATAAATATGGTCACTTATAGATAAATTAAGATTATATTTATTAACAAAAATCATGAACTCTACAGTTTCATCTAATATTTGTTGTCTTAATTCCAACATTTCCCTTGTCATATCTTGCTTTTTAAGCATCTTTGCAAAGCCAAATACATTCGATACCGCTTTGTTACTGATTGTTTGTGCTTTCAAATAATCATTTCGAGAAATGCCCTCAATGCCATTCTTCAAGTTGTCCATAGCTTCTTTTTGTTTTTGCTTATCTAACATGCGGAACACTTCAAAACCTTTAAGACCGGTTGCTTGTCGTAACTCAACAAGTACATCACAAATCCAATCTTGAAAGTCCAATGCTTCGGGCTTGTTAGACCTCATTACAAGGCGATAGATACCTTTTTCATTGATTACTGTATAATCTTGAAATTTTCTAGCTTTCTTCTTACCTGATGTGGTACTACCTTTAAGAGTACCTCTTACATGTTCGGGTAAGTTTTTTGTAGCATTAAATGCGTCTCTAAACCCTAGAATCTTTGCTACATCACTAGCTACCGCCCAATACTCTCCGTCTTTTTCGACAAATCGTATTTCTTTCTTGTTAAAAATTTGTTTAATCACTTGTTATCCCTCCTGTTGTGTTACAGCTTTATATTCCGCTTCTAACACCACGACAATGGCACTGAACATATACAATGCGCCTGCTATATGAAAGTCGAATGTGGTAAATAAGAAATACGCAATCAAAAGCATCAATGCAATACGTTTTACTCTCATGGTCTCACCACCTTTTAAAGACTAAAAAACATGGTACTGTTTGACTCTCTCTCGCATGCGGGCGTTGTTGATTTACTATTGCTTTAAGCTCTCCAATACCTGTTCAATGTCTCGTCTGTCATAAATCCAGCTTTTACCTTTCCTAAATTTTTTCAGTCCGGCTATCTCCCATCGTGTTATATCACGGTGGGTACATTGAAATTCCTCCATCACTTCTTTTTGATTAAGATACCGCTTTTGATTCTGTCTTGCCCTCTCTAATGCCACTGCTTCTGCAATCCTCACAATCTCAGTTACAAGGTGCTGACTGGCTTCATTGCTTAGTAGTTGCGTCATAGTTGTTCACCACACTTAAAATAAATATTTTTTCAATATCGACCCCCAAAAATTCGGCCATTTTTTTAGCTAGCTTAGGCGAGGGGCTTCTTTTCCCGTTAATTATTTGATTTGCATAAGAAATATTAATATCTAAATTTTTCGCATAGTCTGTTACTGATAGACCCTTTTTCAGCAATATCATCTTATGCTCAGTGATTTTACTTTGAATATTCATAACAATAATCCTTCCCTAATGACAACTTTCCTGTGCATTTGATAATTATATAAAAACACAAAGTAGAACATACGTCAACAAAAACGACAACTTTCTTGTGCGTTTGTTTATTATTCATTGACTTATTTTTTAATTTATACGAATATAAGAATATAAATCTTTAAGTGAGGTAATAAAAAATGATTAGAAATAGACTTGCTGAATTAC